>JAKQIY010000056.1 GCA_029561455.1 bacterium | reverse complement strand
AACCATTCACCCCTCTCAGGGTATTAAATACATATGGGATTTCAGATGCATGCGCGGCACCAAACCGCATCCTTGATTGAAAAGGAGCTGAAACATAGGAGAACAGGTAGATATAGGCCTTCTGCTTTTTATCGGTAAATGACCTGGCGGTAAACCTGGCTGGCTCTGCCCAGACCTTATCCGTGTTTACCATCGTAAGCAGTCGGGCAAATTCGGCATCTCCTCCCGTATCCAGGACGGCCGCCGCTTCATTTTTCATTTTTCCGAATAAAGTAAATAATTCCTCTTTTGTCCGGGCATTCACAAAACCCGCTGGTACTTCAGCACTGTTTGATCCGATAATAAGGGAAACACCTGCTTGTCTGCCTGCCAGATACGCAGCCTGAGCGGTTTCAACGACCAACTGACCATCCTGTACGGGTCCCGGATAGGTGACGGGACCACCCTGGCCATTACTCTCCTGGCCACCATCCACGATCTGCGCAACTGTAAGATTTCTCAGCCTGGTCAATGCTTCGGCATCCGTACCTTGAATGCTGTACCTTTTTGCAAAATTAATACCGATCGTTTCTGCCGATACCGGATAGTAACGGTCTGCATTTTCTTTACGTATTGGCCGGCCGGTCAGCACCCCATCACGTCCACCACCTGACTGAATAATAGCTTTGTGAAAAAGACCCTTTGCGGCAGGTATACTAAGTAGCGAATGCACTGATACGCCACCTGCTGATTCACCGAATATTGTAACATTGGCCGGGTTTCCTCCGAAGGCAGCTATATTTTTTTGTACCCATTTAAGAGCGGCAATCTGATCCATGTATCCATAATTGCCTTTTGATTCTTCCGGATATTCCTGGCTTAAAGCGGGGAAGGCAAAAAAGCCTAGACGGCCCAGCCGGTAGTTAAATGTTATAAGGATCACTCCTTTTTTAGCGAACTGTTCTCCTGAAAAATCCGGATGAGCGCCGCTGCCGAAAACGAAAGCTCCTCCATGAATCCATACCATCACAGGTAATTTTGCCCCTTTTTTAGTTCCCGCAGGTGCCCAGATATTAAGGAACAGGCAATCCTCAGAAGAAGACCTGGAGATGGAATCAGCCCCACGTTGAAAACCAGCCTGGGCACAATCGGCACAGAATTTATCTGCTTCCCGGATCCCCTTCCATGTTTTAAATGGTTGCGGTGGCCGCCAGCGAAAAGCGCCAACCGGTGCCGCTGCATAAGGAATGCCCTTGAATACAGTAACATCTTCCTGGGTTACACCACGCAATAATCCACTGCTGGTCCGAATGACCGGTTTGGCAACAGTAGCTGATTCGCTGACTAATCCGGTATTTTGTTGGGCAGTTAATGAAATGGTTAACAGTAATGCGGCCAATATAATGACTGTTTTTTTCATGGTAAGCATTTTAGATTTGTCTGGTTCCGGTAACAGGGCTGTTTTTACACGTAAAGGTTGTTCGTATTTCCAGCCGGACCTGTATACCAATTACTGTTTTTACTACCAGTTTTACTGATTGACCCATCCGGGATACAGAGAAGCCGTTCAGGTGATTATTTTTGTACCTTACCATAAACCGGGAATAATGGAACATATTTACAGATTTGATACGGTTCGCGACTACAATGCCCTGAATAATCAGGAAACATTGCACCCGCTGGTCAGTGTGATTGATTTTTCAAAAGCAAAGCCCCGTTCCTGGGATGGGCGTAAATCTGTAAAGATCAATTACGGACTGTATTGTGTTTTTTTAAAGGAGGTAAAATGCGGGGATATCAAGTACGGTTGTAATTACTACGACTACCAGGAAGGTACACTGGTATTTGTAGCGCCCGGGCAGGTAATGGAATTTGAAACAGATGGGAAAGTATACCAGCCAAAAGGATATGGCCTGGTGTTTCATCCGGATTTGATTCATGGCACTACACTCGGAAAACACATGCAGGATTACTCCTTTTTTGGTTACCAGTCCAGCGAAGCCCTGCACCTGTCCGAAAAAGAAAGACAGATTATCCTGGATTGTCTTTCAAAAATTGAGTTTGAGCTGAACCAGTCTATTGACCATCACAGCAAGAAACTGATTGTTTCCAATATCGAACTGTTTCTGAATTACTGTAACCGGTTTTATGACCGCCAGTTTATCACCCGGGATAAGGCCCATAAAGGAATACTGGAACGATTTGAGGAACTCCTCAATGACTATTTCACCACGGATCAACCGCAGCAGACCGGCCTGCCTTCCGTTGCCTACTGCGCAGAAGCCCTGCACCTGTCCGCGAATTATTTCGGCGACCTCATCAAAAAGGAAACCGGAAAATCCGCACAGGAATATATCCAGGTCAGGATCATTGACAGAGCGAAACATATAATGACTGATGCCGGAAAGTCGATCAGTGATATTGCTTTTGAACTGGGCTTTAAATATCCCCAGCATTTCACCCGGCTGTTTAAGCAGAAAACCGGGATGACTCCCAATGAATACCGGGGGCTGAATTAACTGGTCTACCGAAAATCTGAATCTGTACTATTTATGGTTGACTGAGTACCAGAATGCTGATTGCCACTGATCCACCGGACTCCTGAATTATTTCCACTTCAGTGTATTTTGTAAAGGGCACCAGCTCTTGTACAAACGGCGCTGCCATTATCCGCTGCGGGGTGGCGATTATAATTGTGGCGCCTTGTTCCAACAGCTTTTTGATCAGCAAGAGCAAGGATTCAAACTGTTCCGGCGCGTAGTTGATATCACTTAATAAAACAAGATCCGCCTTAATCTCTTCCGGGAATTGGTTCCAATCGAGGTATATGGAGTTGACATTTTTCAAACCCAGGTGCTGTATATTTTTTTTCATCAACAGCACGGCGGCTGGCTCATAATCACTGAGTAGAACTGATTCTGCCAACGAAGCGAATTTAAATGAGGGAAGCCCGATGCCGGCCCCGATTTCCAATACCCGTTTTCCATTTACAAGACCGTGGTTCTTTTTAAGGTAGGACGTTAAGGCCAGCGAAGAGGCCCAGATTTTTGCCCAGTATGGGAATGGGGTCCTTTGATCCTCAAGCAGGTTTTGTTCATAAACAGTCTTTACCTGTTCCGGGTCGGGTAAGTAGAGAGATAGTTCATCCTCCAGATTAGCCAGTATTAACGGGTATTCCTTCATCTGATTGACTGCAAGTTATTCTATCCGGCCATCCTATTCCATTCAATGGGATGAAATTTTTCTTCGGTAACTTGCGGCTGTCCATTTCATTTAAATACATATTGTATGGAAGCTGCTATGAATTTTCATACCCGCAAATGGGTAAAACCTGAGGACCTGAACCCCAATCATACGCTCTTTGGCGGGCGATTACTGCAATGGATCGATGAGGAAGCCGCCCTGTATGCCATCATCCAGCTGGAAAATCCGCATGTGGTGACCAAGTATATTTCGGAAATCAACTTTATTTCTGCCCCGCGACAGGGCGATATTATTGAAATCGGTATTGTAGCTACCCATTTTGGCAACACCTCCCTGACTATGCGCTGTGAAGTACGCAATAAACTGACCCGGGAGCAACTGCTCACTATCGACAAACTGGTTTTTGTCAACGTAGATAAAGACGGCCGGCCGGCGCCACATGGTAAAACGAAGATTACCTATGTAAAGGACAGGCTGAACGAAGATTAACCTGTCGTATTTGCTCCGGCATGTTTTTAAAGTCATTTTTTAAAATTTCCGTAAACGAAGCAACCCGTTTATGAACAGAACCCTCCGCCTTGCCTTTCTATTGACTTGCATTTTACCAGGGTTTTTTTTAATTCCGCTGTCTTCTTTTTCGCAGGATTACCGCCGCTGGCAAATGAATCAGGACGGATCGATCACCTGGACGGTCAATAACCCGGAAGCGCATGATGATCATATCGAAATGAGTGGCAAACAGATCTCCGTTGTGCTTCGTTATGGCGTCGGGACTGATGGCTCCTTTCATGCCACCCGCAGCCTTGTGTGGCCCATGCTTCGTACCATTCCCAATAATACCCATGCCAGCCTTACCCGGCGTTTTGCGCAGGACGGATTTGAAACGGTATTGATCAATGGTAAACCGATCGCCGGGGAAAAAGTGAAGAATATCACATTGAATGGAATTTTACAGGTGCAAAGCAAAACGGACAATGGATTTGAACTGACCCGGGAATATTTTCCTTCCACCGATCAGCCGCTGTATTGCGAAATATATACAATCAAAAATGGTTCCGCGAAAGAAGCTGTGATAGAACTGCCCTCCACCCACCTGGAGTACAATACCGATCCGGTGAAAGGAACCGAAGGCGGTTATCGTATTTATGTGGACCAGCACGGCACGTATATTTATAATGTTCCTCCGGGCAGTGCTATTCATTTTTCCATATT
>JAKQIY010000048.1 GCA_029561455.1 bacterium | reverse complement strand
GTGGAAATGTTCCGCAAGCTGCTGGATCAGGGCCAGGCTGGTGATAACGCCGGGTTGCTGTTACGCGGTGTAGACAAAGAAGAACTGGAACGCGGTATGGTTATCGCGAAACCGGGCTCGATCACCCCGCACACCAAGTTTATCGGCGAAGTGTACGTACTGGGCAAAGAAGAAGGTGGCCGTCATACGCCATTCTTTAACGGCTATCGTCCACAGTTCTATTTCAGAACAACCGATGTGACCGGTTCCATCGACTTGCCGGAAGGCGTAGAGATGGTAATGCCCGGCGACAAAATCACCGTAACTGCCGAATTGATCAACGAGATCGCTATGGAAGAAGGATTGCGTTTTGCTATCCGCGAAGGCGGTCGTACCGTTGGCGCCGGTTTTGTAACCAAAATTATAAAGTAGATAAACGATTAATTTTAGCATAATTTGAGATGTGGAGATAATAAATGTCGGGTCAAAAGATTCGTATAAAACTTCAGGCATATGATCACAGATTGATTGACAAATCAACCGAAAAGATTATCAAAACTGCCAAACAGACCGGGGCAATGATTTCCGGTCCAATACCGCTGCCCACGTGCCGGTCTGTTTATACAGTATTGCGTTCACCGCATGTTGATAAAAAATCGCGTGAACAGTTTGAAACCCGTATTCACAAACGTCTGGTAGATATACTGAATTCAACACCGAAAACAGTAGATGCTCTGATGAAACTGGAATTACCGGCCGGTGTGGATGTGGAAATTAAGGTCTGATAGCTTTTACAGGTAACAGTAAAGAAATTTTTGACCCGTTAAAAAACAAGATCATTAAACATTTTCGGAAATTCAATGCGAGCAATAATTGGTAGAAAAATAGGCATGACCCGTTATTTTGAAAGTAACGGTAAATCGAATGCGGCAACCATAATCGAAGCCGGGCCTTGTGTAGTTACCGAAGTTAAAACTAAAGAAACTCATGGTTATAACGCGGTGCAGGTTGGCTTTGGTGTGAAAAAAGAAAAACAACTGGCCAAACCTCAAAAGGGATTGTTTACGAAACTCAATATTGCCCCGGTTGAGGTGCTCAAAGAAATGCGGGACCTGGAAAGCGATCAACCCCTCAAACCAGGCGATACCATTACAGTTGATTCCTTCGCCACCGGCGACAGGGTTAATGTAACCGGTATCAGCAAAGGTAAGGGTTTTCAGGGCGTTATTAAACGTCATCATTTCAATGGCGGCCCTGTAACACACGGACAGAGCGACAGGTTACGCGCTCCCGGATCTATAGGTTCCTCTTCTTATCCGTCACGCGTTTACAAAGGTTTGCGGATGGCGGGTCAAATGGGTAATCAAAATGTAACGGTGCGCGGCTTGCAAATATTAAAAGTCGATCTGGAAAACAATATTATCATAATCAAGGGCGCCGTTCCCGGAGCTAACAAAGGTATTGTGTTAATAAGAAAGTAAAGATAATGGAACTCGAAGTTTATTCTAAAGATGGCGTCGCCACTGGCAGAAAAGTTAATGTATCAGATGAAATGTTTGCCGCCGAGGTTAATGACCATGCGGTATATCTGACTGTGCAATCGTACCTGACCAACAATCGTCAGGGAACGGTAGCCACAAAAACACGCAGTATGGTTTCCGGTGGTGGAAAAAAGCCGTGGAAACAAAAAGGACGTGGTACTGCGCGGTCCGGTTCCAGCCGCTCTCCGATCTGGCGAGGCGGCGGTAAAGTTCATGGCCCACAGCCGCATCCATATTTTTATAAAGTATCGAAAAAGATCAAATCTATAGCCAAAGCATCGGCATTGACCGGCAAATGCAAAGACGAACAGATAAAGGTTGTTGAGGATTTTAAACTCGAAACCGCCAAAACCCGCCAGGTATTTTCTGTGCTGAAAAGTTTTGGATTGCATAATGATAAAACCCTGGTTTTAGTGCCGGATTATGATTCCACCATGTTGCTGGCCGGAAGAAACATTAAAAATTTAAAGATCTTGATGGCTCAAGACGCTTCTGTTTACGATTTGCTTAATTGCAAAACCTTACTGGTAATGGAAAGCGCAATTAAAAAATTGGAAGGTGTTAAATAGTCATGAAAAAAGACCAGGAAATTTTAGTAAAACCCATCTTGACGGAAAAGAATTTAAAACAACAGGAAGCTAAAAGTAAATACTCTTTCGTTGTTTATAAAGACGCCAACAAGATTGAAATAAAACAAGCCGTACAAAAAAAGTTTGATGTAACTGTCGATAGTGTACAGACGGCGATAGTAAAAGGGAAATCAAAAAAGATGAACACCCGCCGCGGCATCACCCACGGCAAACGTTCCGACTGGAAAAAAGCTATTGTTACCTTGCGTAGCGGCGATTCCATTGATTTCTTTGAAGGCGCAAAGAATTGATAGCCGGGATTAGGAGATTATAAATGGCTTTAAAAACTTTTAAACCAAAAACACCGGGTCAGCGCTTTAAAAGTGTAAATTCTTTTGAAGATATTACCAGCACCGAAATAGTGCGCTCACTCGTTGTTTCTCGCAAAAAGAATGGCGGTCGCAATAACCGCGGCCGGATAACAGCGCGGCACCAGGGCGGCGGCCATAAACAGTTGTATCGTATTATCGATTTTAAACGCGACAAGCTGGAGATCCCGGCCCGCGTTGCTGCCATCCAATACGACCCGAACCGCAGCGCTTTTATTGCTCTGTTGAATTACGCTGATGGCGAAAAACGTTATATCATTGCCCCGGTCGGCATCAAAGTCGGTGATGTACTTATGGCCGGCGCTGCCCCGGAAATCAAAGTTGGTAACACTATGCCGTTGGCAAAAATACCGCTTGGCACAGCCGTTCATAATATAGAAATGAAAGCCGGCAAAGGCGGACAAATTGCCCGTGGCGCCGGTTCATCAGCACAATTAGTTGCCCGTGAAGGCAATTATGCCCAGATCAAAATGCCTTCCGGTGAAGTGCGCATGATCAGGGTTGAATGTATGGCTACCATTGGCCAGGTTGGCAATACCGATCACATGAATATTTCGATTGGCAAAGCCGGTCGCGCCCGCTGGCTGGGCATCCGTCCACAAAGCCGCGGCGTGGCAATGAACCCGGTTGACCACCCGATGGGTGGAGGCGAAGGTAAAAGCTCCGGAGGGCGTCACCCTTGTACCCCGTGGGGCAAGCCGACTAAAGGTTATAAAACACGTAAAACAAAATCGTCTGACGCATTTATTGTTAAACGAAGAAAGTAACGGGATATAATACATGGCACGATCTCTGAAAAAAGGTCCTTATATTGATGCAAAGCTTTTAGCTAAAGTAGAAGACTTGAATCGTATAAATCAAAAAAAGGTTGTTAAAACCTGGTCCAGAAGAACAACAATACCGCCGGAATTTATCGGTCATACCCTGGCGGTACATAACGGTAATAAATTCATTCCCGTATTTATTTCCGAAAATATGGTTGGACACAAATTAGGTGAGTTTTCTCCAACCCGTACGTATCGAGGACACGCAAATAAAGCTAAAGCTGAAAAATCAAAAACAGTTACTAGTTAAAAAAGCTTTTGGAGAATTAAATGGAAGCAAAGGCGATTGCGAAGTGGATTCGCATGTCACCGTATAAGGTCAGGCGTGTAGCCAAACTGGTTCGCGGCAAACAGATAAATGAAGCCATCAATCTGCTGCATTTTAATGATACTGCTGCATCGGAACCATTGGAAAAGGCGGTTCGCTCGGCTGTGGCAAATTTGATCAATAACCAGGATACAAAAATTTCTCCTGATGATCTGTACATCAAGGAATTGTCCATAGATGGTGGATTTATGTTAAAGCGTTTTCGCGCCGCTTCTATGGGCCGCGCTTCGCGCGTCAGAAAACGCACATGTCATATATCCGTCACTGTGGCTGATAAAAATAATTCAAATTAGTATAGGAGAAAAGTTTGGGACAAAAAACCAACCCGATAGGATTTCGACTCGGCGTAATACGCACTTGGGATTCCAAGTGGTTTGATGAAAAAAAATTCGATAAAAAGTTAAGCGAAGATCTGATCTTGAGACGATATGTTAATAATCGTCTGCAAAGAGCTAACGTATCCAGAATTGAAATTGAAAGAACTCCCAAGCAGATCACACTAACTATTCATACGGCTCGTCCGGGTATCGTCATCGGTCGTAAAGGCGCTGAAGTTGATAAATTAAAAGAAGAATTACAGCGCGTAACCGGTATGGATATACAATTGAACATAAATGAAATTAAACGACCGGAACTGGACGCCTTTTTGGTAGCCAGCAATATTGCCAATCAATTGACCGGTAAAATTTCATTCCGCCGCGCGATGAAAAAAGCTATGATGTCTGCCATGCGGATGGGCGCTGAAGGGATAAGAATATGTTGTTCCGGTCGTTTGGGCGGCGCAGAAATGGCCCGTACCGAACAATACAAAAACGGAAGAATCCCGCTGCATACTTTGCGAGCAGATATTGATTTTGCCAAAACCACTGCCTTTACCACTTATGGCGCTATCGGCGTCAAAGTGTGGATCTGCAGAGGTGAAGTTATCGGCGAAATGGCAGAATGATCTATTTTAAATATATGGAGTAATTGACTCATGTTAATGCCAAAACGTGTAAAATATAGAAAAGCCCATCGTGGTCGCATGAATGGTCTTGCGGTGCGTGGTTCCAGAGTTGCCTTTGGCAAATATGGCTTGAAAGCGTTGGAGCCGCACTGGATCACAGCCCGGCAGATTGAAGCCGCCCGTATTGCCATGACCAGGTTTGTAAAAAGGACCGGTAAAGTATGGATTCGTATATTCCCCGATAAACCGGTCACCAAAAAACCGGCCGAAACCAGAATGGGTAAAGGTAAAGGCGCGCCTGAATTTTGGGTATCAGTTGTCAAGCCGGGCCGGATCATGTTTGAAATCGACGGAGTAACCGAAGAGACCGCGCGTGAAGCGTTTCGTCTGGCTGCTTTTAAACTGCCACTGAAAACCAAATTTGTATCATCAGAAGACAGTGGAGAATAAACAATGAAAATGGAAGAATTACGGCAATTACCTTTAGATGAGTTGAAAATTCGTTATGCCGATACCCGCGAAGAAATGCAAAATCTGCGCATTCAACATTCAACCCATCAATTGGATAACCCTATGTTGTTACGGGCAAAACGCAAAGATATTGCCCGCATCAAAACATTAATGCGGGAAAAAGCCGCAGAAGCAAAAAATGAGTAAAATCTAATTTTTTGAATATTTGGAGATCCAAGTGGAAGAAAGAAGTCAAAGAAAAACAATAGTGGGTATAGTTGCCAAAGATAAAATGGATAAAAGCCGGGTTGTCGTGGTTGAGCGCAACATTAAACACCCGCTTTATAAAAAGTATGTAAAAAAAACATCCAAGTTTATGGCCCACGATGAAAAAAATGAAAGCCATGAAGGAGATACGGTGCTGTTAATGGAAACCCGGCCATTGAGTAAACGGAAAAGATGGCGTCTCCTGGAAATAATTGAAAAAGCAAAATAGTTCAATAAATCCCGAAATTGCGTAGATAAGGATTGAATCAATGATTCAGGAATATAGCAAATTAAACGTTGCCGATAATACCGGCGCCAAAAAGGTCATGTGCATCAAAGTACTTGGCGGCAGTAAAAGGCGTTATGCTTCATTAGGTGATATTATCATCGTTTCCGTAAAACAAGCTTTACCGAATGGAGCAATTAAAAAAGGTGAAAAAAGCAAAGCGGTGATCGTGCGTACCAAAAAAGAAAGTCGTCGTAAAGACGGTTCCTATATACGCTTTGATGAAAACGCCGCTGTTTTGATAAATGACGCCATGGAACCCAAAGGCAGCCGTATATTTGGACCGGTAGCCCGCGAGTTACGCGAAAAAGAATTTATGAAGATTGTATCTTTGGCGCCGGAAGTATTATAATTACTTAAAATTTGATTAAAAAATCAGGTTGTCACATGCGTGTTAGAAAAAATGATCAGGTTGTTGTAATTGCTGGCAATTACAAAGGCAAAAAAGGTAAAGTACTCAAAGTATACCCGGAAAAAAAGCAAATCATTGTCGAGGGTGTGCATTTTATTAAACGTCACTCGCGGCCGTCACAGCAAAACCCCAAAGGCGGAATTGTGGAAAAAGAAGCTCCCATTCACGTCTCCAATGTGATGGTATTATGCCCGAAAACCGGAGTACCAACCCGTTTGGGTTTCAAAGTGATTTATGATGACACAAAAAAGAGAAATAATCGGATTCGTGTCTGTAAAAAAAGTGGAGAAATGATCGTCTAGATCTAATTTAACGTTGGTGGAACAAGAATAATGGCAGAAAAAGCTTATAAACCAAGGTTGATCGACGTCTATAAAAACCAGGTCGTACCTCAATTGCAAAAGAAATTTGCATATAAAAATGTATCGCAAATTCCCAAACTGGAAAAAATTTCCTTGAATATGGGAGTCGGCGAAGGTACGGAAAACGCAAAGAATGTCGATGCCGCTGTAGAAGAACTTGTCAAAATTGCCGGTCAAAAACCGGTGATCAGACGTGCAAAAAAGTCAATTTCAAATTTTAAACTACGCGCCGGAATGCCGATTGGTTGCAGTGTAACCTTGCGCCGCGATCATATGTACGAATTCCTGGACCGGCTGATCAGTATCGCCATCCCCCGCGTACGTGATTTTCGCGGCTTGCCGATCAAATTTGATGGCCGTGGTAATTACAATTTTTCAATCAAAGAACAAATTGTATTCCCGGAAATTGATTATGACAAGATCGAGAAAATCAGAGGCTTTAATATTACAATCGTCACAACTGCGAAAACAGACGAAGAGGCATTCGAACTGTTAAGCGCATTCGGAATGCCGTTTGTTAAAAAATCATAAAATTATTTTGTGAGGAGTTGTTTTGGCAAAGAAAGCATTGATCGTAAAGGCAAAAAAAGAGCCGAAATTTAAAGTACGGAAATATAATCGTTGTTCCCGTTGTGGTCGGCCACGAGCCTATTACCGCAAATTTGGTATTTGTCGTTTATGTTTCCGTGAACTGGCCCTGGAAGGTAAAATTCCCGGCGTCATTAAATCAAGCTGGTAAAATGTTAATTTAACAATAGTATAATCATTTACACGATTAAGGGTTGTTAGGGAGAAAAATAAATGTCAAAAACTGATCCCATCGCTGATTATCTGACACAAATAAGGAATGCGAGTAGGGCAAAACATCGGAAAGTAGATATTCCTGCCTCGAATATGAAGAAACAATTAACGCGTATTCTGCAGGAAGAAGCATATATAAAAAATCATACAATCATTGAAGATGGTAAACAGTCCTTAATTCGCATTTATTTAAAGTATTCAGAGGATGACCAATCAGTGATTTCTGGTTTGAAAAGAGTAAGTACGCCTGGTTATCGCCGATACATCAGCAAAAAATTCATACCGCGGGTTTATAATAACCTTGGTATTGCAATCCTCACTACCTCGCAAGGTATTATGACTGGTCAGGAGGCCAAAAAAAGAGGTATTGGCGGCGAAATTCTGTGCTACGTCTGGTGAACCCATAAAGATAGTTTAGGAGAATATTGTGTCTCGAGTTGGAAAACTTCCAATCAAATTACCTGCCGGAGTTGCTGTTAACTATGCAGGTAATGTAGTAACAGCAAAAGGCCCAAAAGGTGAATTGTCTGTTACTTTGCACCCGGAAATGAAATTCGCCATGGAAGAAGGCGTTATAACCCTGGCGCGGCCTGATGAAAGCAAGCAATTTCGCGCTCTGCATGGTTTGTACCGCAGTCTTGTAGCTAATATTGTCAAAGGCGTTAAGGATGGTTTTGAAAAACGCCTTGAAATTGTTGGCGTAGGATTCCGGGCTGAAATTAAGAATAAAAAATTGACTCTTTCAATCGGTTTTTCGCACCCGATAGTATTTATACCGCCGGCCAATATCGATATTGCTGTTGAAGGAAATAACATAATTGTCGTGCGAGGCATTGAAAAAGACCTGGTTGGCCAGGTAGCGGCAAAAATACGGTCGTTCCGCAGACCTGAACCTTACAAAGGCAAAGGTATTCGTTACGTGGGTGAAGTGGTTCGTAAAAAAGCCGGAAAGACAGCCGGAAAGTAATTATTAATTAAAGAAAAATGATTAGAGTATAACTATGGCAGATCTGACAAAATTAAAAGCTCTCGCACGGAGTCGCAGACGCGAACACATTAGTAAAAGCGTCGTCGGTACATCTGAAAGACCTCGTCTGGTCGTATTTCGCAGCAACAAACAGATTTATGCCCAGATCATAGATGATGTTGCCCAGCAGACTTTGACGACTGTTTCCAGTATTAGCAAAGAACTGGCAGAAAAATTGAAAAAAGCCAAAACTAAAAAAGATCAAGCAAAACTGGTCGGCAAATTTTTAGCAGAACAGGCTTTGGAAAAAAAGATATCAAAAGTGGTCTTTGATCGCGCCGGTTATTTATATCACGGTCGGGTAAAAGCACTTGCAGAAGGCGCTCGTGAAGGCGGTTTAAAATTCTAAAGAATTGATATAAAGGTGAGAAATGAAAAAAAAGGGTTTTGTAAGAATAAATCCAAATGAACTGGACCTGACCGAAAAGGTAGTCCATGTTAACCGCGTAGCCAAAGTAGTTAAAGGTGGACGCCGGTTCAGCTTTAATGCAATCGTCGTCGTTGGCGACGGCAAGGGACATGTTGGCATCGGGTTAGGAAAAGCCAATGAAGTGACAGATTGTATTTCCAAAGGCGCCGAATCCGCTAAAAAGAATCTGATCCGTGTCCCGGTTATTAACGGTACAATTACTCACGAAATTGAGGGTAAGTATGGCGCCGGTCGCGTATTCTTAAAACCGGCTTCTCCCGGTACCGGCGTAATTGCCGGCGGTCCGGTTCGCGCCATTATGGAAGCCGTTGGTATTAAAAATATATTGACCAAAAGCCGCGGTTCCGCCAACCCGCACAATGTGGTTAAAGCCACCCTGGTTGCCCTGGAATCGTTGCTCGATGTTCAGGCTATTGCCAGAAAACGCGGCTTGCCGATCATGCGTGTTTTTAATACAGAACCCAAAATTCAAAAAACTTTGCAATAAAACTTGACGTTCAGGATAAACAATCATGGCACAAAAGAAAACCAAAAAAATCAAAATTACCCTGGTACGCAGCACGGTCGGACGGTTGAAGAATCAAAAAGATACCGCAATTGCTTTGGGTCTGAATCGAGTAAACAAGACTGTTGAACGCGCCGATACCCCGGTAATCCGTGGAATGATAAGCAGAATTTCACATCTTGTCAAAGTTGATCAAGAATAAGATAATGAATCCTCCCGTTAACGGGAATTAAAGAGATATTTGAGGCGACAATGGATTTATCAAATTTACAACATGCACCTGGTGCAACAAAAAACCGTAAACGTGTAGGTCGTGGTGGCGCTCATGGCAAAACATCTTGCCGTGGACAAAACGGGCAGAAATCCCGGGCTGGCGCCAAATTCAGATTATGGTTTGAAGGCGGCCAAATGCCGATTCAACGCCGTTTACCCAAACGTGGTTTTTTCAGTTTCACCAAAGTTCAATTCCAGATTGTTAACCTTGGTGAACTTGACGCTTTAAAAACCAGCGAGGAAATTACCCCGGCTGTTTTGGTGAACAAGGGTTTAATTAAAAATATTGAAAAACCGGTCAAGATTTTAGGGAATGGTGTTGTCACCGGTAAAATTTCCGTGTCAGCGAATGCTTTTAGTAAATCAGCTAAAGAAAAAATTGAAGCAGCCGGCGGGAGGGCCACAATACTATGATGGCGAAGATTCAAAGCATTTTCAAAATCCCTGAATTAAGAAAAAGAATATTATTTACAGCCCTGATTCTGATTGTATACCGTATCGGCGGGCATGTACCTGTTCCCGGTATTAATGCCGGAGCGCTGCTTGAATACTTTAACCAGGCCCAGCAGGGTCTGTTAGGTCTGTATGACCTGTTTGCCGGCGGCGCGTTTAAAAGAGCAACTGTTTTCGCCCTCGGTATTATGCCCTACATCTCCGCTTCTATTATCATTCAGTTGTTAGGCGCTGTTGTTCCCTATTTTCAAAAATTACAGCGCGAAGGCGAACAAGGCCGAAAAAAGATCACCCAGCTTACCCGCTATGGAACTGTCGCCATCTCTGCGCTACAGGGTTTTGGCGTTAGTGTGTTTCTTGAATCTATCGGCTATTCTCCAATAACCGGCCAACTGGTTGTGCCGCAACCGGGTTTTGGGTTTCGGTTAATGACCATGTTGACTTTGGCGTGCGGAACCGTCGTAATCATGTGGCTGGGCGAATTAATTACCGAACGCGGTATCGGCAACGGTATCTCCCTGATCATCTTTATCGGTATTATTGCCCGTTTCCCCAACTCAATTTTTGACGAGGTTCAGCAGGTAATCAGCGGTAACCGGCCGTTAATTATTGAATTGATTCTGTGGGCCATATTTGTGGGCACCATCGCCGGGACGGTTATGTTGACCCAGGGCACCCGCAAGATACCGGTACAATATGCCAAACGGGTTGTCGGGCGCAAAGTTTATGGCGGACAAAGAACGCATATCCCGCTGCGCGTAAATACCGCCGGAGTTATGCCGATCATCTTTGCCCAATCTATTTTGTTCGTTCCGCAGACAATTGTGCAATTTTTCCCAAACAACGACTTTTTAGCCTCTTTTAATATGCTTTTCGATTACCAGTCATGGGCATATTGGATTATTTACGGGCTGATGATTGTTTTCTTTACATATTTTTATACGGCTATCGCTTTCAATCCGGTCGATGTTGCCGATAATATGAAAAAACAGGGCGGCTTTATTCCCGGTGTACGACCAGGTAAAAAGACGTCCGAGTTCATTGATAATATTTTAACCCGCATCACTCTGCCCGGCTCGATTATGCTGGCAATCATTGCTATTTTCCCATCCTTTGTTACCAAGTGGGGAAATGTTTCTTATGATTTTGCCAGTTTTTATGGAGGCACATCCCTGCTGATCGTGGTCGGTGTAGCCCTGGATACTTTACAGCAGGTTGAATCACATTTGTTGATGCGTCACTATGACGGATTTTTAAAAAGCGGCAAGATCAGAGGCCGCCGTAGATTCTAATTTTTTGAGATTTGGCGATTATATGCAAACAATATTTTTAGGCGCGCCGGGATGCGGAAAAGGTACACAGGCTTCAGTGCTTGCTGAAAAGTTTTCCATACCGCAAATTTCAACCGGCGATATATTACGCAAAGCTGTTAAAGACGGCACCGAACTGGGTAAAAAAGCCAAAGCGATCATGGACGCCGGCGGCCTGGTTTCGGATGAGATTATTATCGATCTGATCAAAGAACGTTTCAACCAACCGGATTGCAGTAAAGGGTATATTCTGGATGGCTTTCCGCGCACCATAACCCAGGCCGAAAACCTGGACAAGCTGTTGGGCAGCAAAAGCCCGATAAAAGCAGTGATCTATTTCGATGTGCAGGAAGATGAAATTGTAAAACGTTTGACCAGCCGCAGAACATGTAGTTCCTGTGGTTATAATTATAACATGTTTACCGATCCGCCGCCGGCTGGCATGGAATGTAAATTTTGCGGCGGCAAGGTTATTCAGCGGGATGACGATAAAGAAGCAACCGTGCGCAACCGCCTGGTTGTTTATAAAGAAAAAACCGAACCGCTGAAGAATTACTATGAAAAGCAAGACAAGCTGATCGTTATCGATGGCGCCCGTTCAGTTGAGCAGGTCAGAACGGAGCTGATCGAATTATATAAGAAACTAGCGCATTAAGCAGTTATGATCCATATCAGGAATTCGCAGGAAATAAAGTTATTACGTAAAAGCGCTCAAATAGTTGCCATGGCGCTGCAAATGATCGAATCCCGAATTCAGCCCGGCGTTACCACCGGGGAATTAAATATGGTTATTGAAGATTTCATACTGTCGCATAATGCGCGGCCTGCTTTTAAAGGTTTTCACGGTTACCCGGCCAGTTCCTGTATATCTATAGACGACCAGGTAGTACATGGAATACCGGGAAACCGCAAGCTGCAAAATGGTGAACTAGTCAGTATCGATATCGGCGTAGAACTGGATGGCTATTTTGGCGATGCCGCCAAAACCTTCCCGGTTGGCCAGGTATCGGCAGAAAAAAAACGCCTGATGCAGGTTACCCAGGAGTCATTGTACATTGGCATTGAAGCCGCCCGCGAGGGCAACCGGCTTTCAGATATAGGTTATGCAATTCAATCCTATGTTGAAGCCGCCGGGTTTTCAGTGGTGCGTGATTTGGTAGGGCATGGTATAGGCCAGGAAATGCATGAAGATCCGCAAATCCCCAATTATGGTGACCCCCACCAGGGCCCGCGACTGAAGCCTGGAATGGTTTTTGCAATTGAGCCGATGGTGAATATGGGTAAATATGAAGTAAGAACATTAGCGGATGAATGGACAGTAGTAACAGTTGACGGTCTTCCGTCCGCACATTTTGAACATGATATTGTAATAAGTAGTCATAAAGCAGAAATATTAAGCGCAGGTAATTAAAAGGTTTTTATCCGGTATGCCAAAAGAAGCCTCTATAAAAATTGACGGTTCCATTCTGGAAACATTGCCAAATGCTACGTTCAAGGTAGAACTGGAAAATGGCCATGTTGTACTGGCACATATATCCGGCAAGATGCGCATGCATTTTATAAAAATCCTGCCTGGCGATAAAGTAACAGTAGAATTATCACCTTACGACTTGTCGCGCGGCAGAATTATCTATCGCTATAAATAATCAAGGCTGAAATATAATCATAAATCAGGTATTGACGATGAAAGTAAGAGCTTCTGTAAAAAAGATTTGTGAGCATTGTAAAATAGTCAAGCGCAAAGGCGTTGTGCGCATTATATGCAAGCGAAATCCCAAGCATAAACAACGTCAGGGATAATTATTAACTATTATTGAAAGAAGGAGTTTGTCTTGTCTCGTATATCAGGAATAGACTTGCCCCGCGATAAAAGGATTGAAGTAGCGCTTACCTATATCACTGGTATCGGTCAGCCCACTGCGAAGCGAATTTTAGAAAAAACCGGTATCGACCCGAATATTCGCGTCCGGGATATTACCCCCGACCAGGTTTCCAAGATTCGTGACGAAATTCAGAATTCCTGCAAAGTTGAAGGCGCTTTACGCAGTGAAATCCACATGAACGTAAAAAGATTAATGGATATCGGGAGTTACCGTGGTCTGCGGCACCGCAGGAATTTACCCTGTCGTGGTCAAAGAACGCATACCAATGCGCGTACCCGTCGCGGAAAAAGAAATGTCGTAAGTGTTGCTAAAGCAGCAGTTAAATAATTTAAACTATTCAAGAGGTGGTAATTGGCTAATCCAAGAAAAAAGGGCACCAAAAAGAAAGAAAAAGTCGAAGCCAACGGTGTCGCACATATCAAGGTTACTTTTAACAATACCAATGTAACTTTAACCGATCAATATGGAAATGTAATATCGTGGTCCACAGCCGGACGCACCGGTTTCAAGGGTTCACGAAAAAGCACTCCGTTTGCGGCTCAAACTGCTGCCGAAATTGCAGCCAAAGAAGCAATCGATTTGGGCTTGAAACGGGTTGAAGTGCTGGTAAAAGGACCGGGCGCCGGTCGCGAAGCTGCTGTGCGTTCTTTGCAGGCTTCCGGGTTAGAGATTACAGCCATTAAAGATGTTACACCAATCCCGCATAACGGCTGCCGCCCCCCAAAGCGTCGTCGTGTATGATTGGGCAGGTTAAATCCTGGCTATGAAATATTTTTAGTTAATTTTTGGTTCGATAACAAGCATGTTATCTGTTTAGGAGGTTTTTTTATATGGCTAGATATACAGACGCTGTCTGTAAAATATGTCGACGTGAAGGAATGCAGCTCTTTCTTAAAGGCAGTAAATGCGGCACAAATAAATGCACTTTTGAGAAAAAGGGTTATGCACCAGGACAGCACGGTCAAAAGAGAAGTTTCAAGCAGTCCGAATATTCTGTGCAGTTGCGAGAAAAGCAGAAAATTAAAAAGATGTATGGATTGCTGGAAGGCCAATTTCATAACTATTTTGAAAAAGCTGACCGGGCTCAGGGTATTACCGGTGAAATTTTGTTAAAAATGTTGGAATGCCGCCTAGATAATGTTATCCACCGCTTGGGCCTGGCCCCGTCGCGCGCTACTGCCCGTCAATTGGTTCGGCATCGGCATTTTCTGGTTAATGATAAACTTGTGGATATCCCTTCTTACCAGGTGCAGGTTGGCGATGTGATCAGTGTTGCTGATAAAAGCCGCAAGCTGGATATCATTCATGAATCCATGAAAAAAGTGCGTGAAGGTAAACTCGTTCCCTGGTTGTCCCTTGACAAAGCTGCTATGAAGGGAACATTTTTGGAAGAACCGACAAGAGAAAATATTCCGTTTAATGTTAACGAGCAATTAGTAGTCGAGTTGTATTCCAAGTAATTTTAAATTATTGTATAATTATAATGGAGTAATAATATGGCTTTACCAAGTTTTCAGATGCCGGAAAGCATTGAACTGGATGAGTCAACTTATAGCAATACCTATGGACGTTTCATTGTGCAACCCCTGGAAAGAGGTTTTGGAACGACTATTGGTAATGCCTTTCGACGTGTACTTCTTTCTTCCATTCCTGGCGCAGCGATTACGAGTTTTCGGGTGGATAATATTTTACACGAGTTCACAACAATCAAAGGCGTGCAGGAAGATGTATCCGAGTTTGTTTTAAATTTGAAACAGGTTAAAATTAAGCTGATCGAAAAACGTCCCGACCGGGTTGCTCTCGATTTAAAGGGCCCGCTAGACTTTACAGCTAACGAGATTCAAAAAAATACCAAAGAATTTGAAATTTTAAATCCGGATTTGCATATTGCCACGTTGAATGAAGACGCCAACTTCCATCTGGAACTACGCATTGGTCGTGGTCGTGGTTATGTACCGGCTGAAGAGAACAAGTCGCCCGATATGCCAATTGGCACCATTCCAATCGATTCGATTTTTACCCCGGTGACCAAAGTTACTTATCGTGTTGAAAACACCCGCGTCGGCCAGAGAACCGATTATGAAAAGCTGATCCTGGAAATCAACACCGATGGCAGCATAACCCCGGATGACGCGTTGAGTTATGCCGGCAAAATTTTAAAAGATCATATTCAATTATTTATTACCTTTGATGTTGAAACAGAAGAAGAAGACACCCCTGAAGTTGATGAAGAGATCATGCGCATCCGCAAACTGGTTAATATGAGCGTCGATGAACTGGAACTCTCGGTGCGTTCGCATAACTGTTTGATCGCCGCCGATATTAAAACCATCGGCGACCTGGTGCGCCGCGATGAACAGGAAATGCTCAAGTTCAGGAACTTTGGCCGCAAATCTCTTACCGAATTGAACAAAATTTTAGAAGAAAAAGGTCTTCATTTCGGAATGGATGTCGACAAATATCTGAAAAAGAATGTGGAATAGATTTCCGATATTGTGAATATATGTTTGAAGGAATGATTAAATGAGACATTTAAAAGCTGGAAGAAAATTAGGCAGAACTGCCAGTCACCGCAAAGCCACTTTGGCTAATCTTGCATCTGAGTTATTAACTCACAAGAGTATCATTACCACAACCCCGAAAGCCAAAGAAACCCGGTCAACTGTGGAAAGACTCGTTACCTTTGCAAAAAAGGGTGATATTGCGGCGCGTCGTCAAGTGTTGAAAACCATCCATAACAAAGACCTGGTCAAGGAACTGTTTGAAAAAATTGCTCCCAAGTATTCCGACCGTCAAGGCGGCTATACTCGTATCGTCAAAATCGGGCCGCGTCAGGGCGATAGCGCAGAAATGGCCATTTTTGAGCTGGTAGGCTATGAAGGCATTAAAGCGGAAAAGATGGAAAAACAACGTCAGAAACGCGAAGCCAAGGCCAAAGCGAGCGAAAAGAAGGCCGAGGATAAAGAGCAAAAGGAAGAAAAACCGGACAAGGAATGATCACCGGTTTTCAGATAATTTAAAGGGCAATCACCAGGTTGCCCTTTTTGTTATAATCCCCCCTGTTTACCGGTTCCCGCTGTACGGTGTTTGACCTGGCCTAAAGATGTTCTCCGGGTAATTTGAAATTGGATTTTATCATAATTTTTTATATATTAATCATTAATATCCAATTGAGTGACTTAAATTCTGTTGATGATATAAAAGTTTTTTACGATGCCTGTCCGGTCAATGTCCTTGTAAGAGTTTGTCGGTATGGCTTTAATCGCAACAGTGCTGGTTCAGGCAAGCGTTTGTTGTTTTACCCCTTAGCGCAAGCATCTGGATGAAAATAATGCCTCTATTTTTTATTTATAAGGAACTTGTGTTTTCTTGAACAGTAAAAGCTATAGTCACAAGCGGTAATGATTGTGATCTGAATTAATAGTAAAATATCAGCTAAACGGATTATTCGGGAAAGAGTATGAAACATTTTATCGTTTTAACCCTGGCTTTGGTAGTAATGGTCATTGCAAATTGTACAATTGACAAACCATTGCCTGGCGCTTATGAAATGATCGATCGCGGCAATAAAGGAAGTGTTGTGGTTAAATCATTTCCTGCAGTCAAAACTGCCAGTTTTTGGAAGACACCATTGGCCGGCACAGAAACTACGTTGTTGTTAGGTGAAACTAATAATATAAAATCATATCTCTTGTTACGCTTTACCGCTTTTGATGACGATATTGATACAATGCGGATTGCCGCCGCTACAATAAATTTAAAACAATACTCATCAAGCGGTAATGCCGCCAGTTTTCAGGCCTCAATTTATAAAATTACCGCACCCTGGGTTAGCGGTGAAGACGAAGACGATTGGGAAAGCCTGGTAAGTTGGGAAACGATCAAAAACAGTTATGATTCGGGTACCAGCTATGGCACATTTACAGGCTCCCCACAGGACACTATTACCACAGTCAGCGCCGCTATTGATACCAGCCTGGTCAATAAATGGATCGATTCCGATACGAATTATGGAATTCTACTAGTCGCCGACCAGACCGATCTGGTTACAATGTTTTATTCCTCTGAAAACGGCACAAGTTTAATTACCCTGAACCTGATCCAGCAAAATAACGATGCCACCTTCGATACCGTCTCGGTCAATGTATACCAGGATGCCAGTGTGCTGCAGTTTACCTCGCCGGTAGCTGAAAATGAATTGCAAAACAATCCCGAATTTCTACGGGTCGGTAATGGTTCCGGTTTTAGTTCTATAATCCATTTTGATCTGTCGTCCCTGCCCTCCGAAGCTACTATTCATCATGCCCTGCTCACCATGAACATTAATAAAGAGAAGAGCGGATACGCCGAATCCGGCATTCTGATCGCTGCATCCCCGGTGTTGAGCGATACAACCGGCCTCCCCGATGATATGACTTTATATCCACTCAGTTCCAGTCCGGCAACCTATGCTTATGGAGATTATGACGCCTTTTCATATACCACAGCAACCGATATGAAAAAAATGGTCTCTTTTGCCCAGGCATGGCTTTGGGGTGAAAATAGCGGCGGTATTGATAATTTAGGTCTGGTCTTGCTGCCTTATAATGCAGGGATTAATGTATCTGAAATCAACTTTTATTCGGGCATAGGCGATAGCACCCTGGCCCCGACACTACGGGTAACTTATTCACTGCCACCCTCATCACGATTTTCAGATTAAATCTAAAAGACAGGTTGAATGTGTAAAAAAATTACAGGATCGGCTATGAAATTCAATAAAAATATACGTATAATTATTTTAACCGTTTGTATGATTTTTAGTTTATTACCCAATGCCTTTGGTGATTCTTACTATTCGGCCATGGGGCTGGGTTTACCAAATTATTTTGTGTCTCCCAAAGCTGTGGGTATGGGCGGCGCCGGCCTGGGGGTGATTGAACGGTTTGCTGTAAATTCTATGAATATTGCTGCAATTGATGTTAATGGCTTAACTACTGTTTCGGTCAATGCCTGTTACGATATGACCGGCAGTAAAGAAAATGAAAACAGTGTTACTACCCGGAATGGTAATCCTTCAGGTTTCTATTTTGTAGTGCCAGTGCAAAAGCGGGTGTTGCTGCTGGTTTCAGTCAAATCTCTCACCACCTCCAAGTATACATTGTCCAGCAATAACAGCACCTACTATGTAAATTACACACGCCTGGTGCGGGGCAATGGCGGCTTAAGCGCCGGCACTTTGGGCTTGCAATACAAGATTAACGACCGGATCAGAGTTGGCGCCACTGCCAATTTTAATTTCGGCACATTTAATGAAGAATGGAAAACCGAGTTCGACGATGGCTCTTATGTTGAAGCTGCCGATGAAATCGTCAGCCACTTGTGGGGCGTGAGTTATGATTGCGGCGCCTGGATTAAAGCAACTCCTCAACTGACGCTGGGTATGGTTTTCAAGAGTAAAAGCCGCCTGAACCTGGATAATAAAACCACCCTGGGCAGTTCCAAGCAATATGATCAGTTTACCACCAAACTGGATTATCCTTTGAGTTACGGACTGGGCGCTGCCGGCAAGTTTTCCAAAGTACTAGTCGCTCTCGATTATTACAATCAATTATGGCAAGATTACCACGAGATCCGCGATTATGAATTTAAAAATTACTGGCGGGTGAGCACCGGCCTCGAATACCAGGATACCGACGCCCCCCTGGCCAATTACCACCGCCGCATTTCCTACCGGTTTGGTTATTATTATGCCGTTTTGCCCTATCACGATTTCTCCGGTCATACAGTAGCAGAACAATTTGTCAGCGCCGGGCTCGGTTTTCCGTTCCATAGAAATTATGGCCGGGTCGATCTGACGATAGAAGCAGGTAAAAGAGCCGGCGCCGATACGAAAAATTATAATGAGACTGTGTTTCGCTTCACCGGCAGCATTACCGGCTCGGAGTTGTGGTTCCAGAGACATCATTAATAAATACCTTAAAAAAAATCTTGCATTTAAACATATATTTAACTAAAATTTACTTTATTATAATTGCATTTTACATTTGATTTTTTAAGTTTTTAATAATTATTTGTTTCATGTTTAAGAGGAGGTATCACAGTGAATTTGCAAGGGAAATGGTTTAAAGGATTGATCGTCATCGCTGTATTGGTCGCAGCATTAATAACAGTTTCTGGTTTGTTTACCGGCTGCGCCACCACCGGCGGGCAAGAGGTACAAGTCAGTCCCGAACGTCAAAAAGCCATTCAGGATTCATTGTTCAAGGCTTATACTTATCAACTGGATTTGAATTTCAGTATAGCTAATGAGCATTACAAAAATAAAAATTACCGCGATGCCATTAAACCGTTTTGGAAAGTGGTCAATCTGGATACCATCAACCGGTTCCAGGATGTATTTACTTTCCTGGGCCAGTCTTATATGAAACTGGAAGTGCCGGACAGCGCCCTGATGGTTTTTGCTTTGGGAACCGAACGTGCACCGCAGAAAATACATAATCACAGAATGCGCGCCTATTTGCTGGCGGCAAAAGGTGAACAATCTGAAGCTATTGAAGAATACCAGAAAACTATTGAACTCGATCCGAACAAGGTTGAAGATTACAAATCTCTGGGTACTTTATTAATTGCTGAAAACCGGCTCGATGAAGCACTGGAAACTTATAAAAAGATCGTGGCGATCGATCCGGCGGACGCTGACGCCCAGGGTACCTATGCCAGACTCATCGGTTCAACCGGCGGCGATATAAACGATATTATTGCTGCTAATGAAGAGGCTCTTACCAAAAACAGCGAAGATACCAATTTAATGTTCACCCTGGGTGAGCAGTATTTTAAAATTGCCGAATACAAAAAATCCGCAGAAAAATTCACCATGTATCTGGGTAAAAAGCCGGATGATGTCCGTGCGCATGAGTATCTTGGCAATGCCTTGCAGAACAATGAACAATACCGTGAAGCAATTGCTTCTTATGAAAAAGCCCTGGCAATTCAGGCCGATCATATCAAAGTGATCAGTGAAATGGCCGCCTGTTACCGGGAACTGAAACAGTTCTCCAAAGCGCGTACCGTAATTAATACGGCTATTAAGATCAACAGCAGTTACGGTTATGCGCATATTGTCAAAGGTTCAATTTTTGAAGCAACCGCCGACGACTGTATTGGGCAAAGAGATAAAAAAGTTGTCAATATCGATGACAAGCTGGTTTACAAGTTGGCTTATGATGAATACCGGCAGGCAGCAAATGATGCGCAATTTGCCGATCAGGCCAAAAATAAAATGAATTATATTGCAGTTGATATTCCCAGCAAACAAGATGAGTTCATGTTCCCCAACAAAACTAAAGCGGAACTCGATTGTTATAAATGGATTTATTGATTTTTATACCCCGATAGGTGTCTAATGGAGAGCGCTTGCTCTCCATTCTTATCTTGATAAATTCTCAGATATCTTTTGGAGCAGTTCATGTCTATTGCTTTAGGTTCAGATCACGCCGGTTTTGAATTAAAGGAACAAGTAAAAGAGTATTTACAATCCAGGAACATTACTGTTACCGATATGGGCTGCTATAATACCGACAGGGTGGACTATCCCGATTTTGCCGTTAAAGTTGCTAAAAGTGTCGTTGCCGGTGAACAAGAGTTTGGTATTCTGGTCTGCGGCACAGGCATCGGCATTTCCATTACCGCTAACAAGATAAAAGGAGTGCGCGCCGCCCTGTGTTGTAACGAATATATGGCGGAAAAAGCCCGGCAGCATAACGACGCCAATATCCTGGCGTTAGGCGGACGCACGACCACTGCCGATGAAGCTAAAAAAATTGTGGACAAGTTTTTATCGACCTCCTTTGAAGGCGGACGGCATAAATTACGCGTCGATAAAATTCATGATTTAACCGGAAAGTAATATTTAATGAATAATTTGATGCAATTACATGATTTTGATCCGGATGTTTTCCAGGCGATTATCCACGAAACAGAGCGCCAGAATGATAAACTGGAACTGATCGCTTCCGAGAATTTCGTCAGCTTGCAGGTGTTGCAGGCTATGGGGCAGATTATGACCAATAAATATGCAGAGGGATACCCCGCAAAACGCTACTATGGCGGTTGCGAGTATGTCGATGTGGTTGAAAACTTGGCCCGTGAACGCGCCAAACAGTTATTCAAAGCTGATTATGCCAATGTGCAGCCGCATTCCGGTTCACAGGCGAACATGGCCGCTTATTTCAGTTATATCAATTATGGCGACACCGTAATGGGCATGAATTTATCGCATGGCGGTCATTTAACGCATGGCAGTCCGGCGAATTTTTCCGGTCGTTTTTTCAAAATGGTACATTATGGCGTGGATCAAACCGGCTATATCGATATGAACCAGGTGGAAGAGATTGCCCTGCGCGAACGCCCCAAGCTGATCATTACCGGCGCCAGCGCCTATTCCCGTGAAATTGATTACAAAACCTTCCGGCAGATTGCCGACAAGATCAATGCCCGTCTTATGTCCGATATTGCTCATCCGGCCGGTTTAATAGCTGCCGGTTTGATCAAGAGTCCCATTGAACATTGCCACATTGTAACAACCACAACACATAAAACCCTGCGCGGCCCGCGCGGCGGCATGATCCTGATCGGCAAAGATGGCGAGAACGATATGGGAATTACTGCGGCTAAAGGACGTCTAAAGAAATTTTCAGAGATTGTCGATTCCAACGTCTTCCCCGGTTTCCAGGGCGGACCCTTGATGCATGTTATTGCCGCCAAAGCCGTGGCCTTTAAAGAAGCCTTGCAGCCCGATTTTATCGAATACCAGCGCCAGGTAATCAAAAATGCCCAGGCCCTGGCCGGCGCCCTGCAGCAGCGCGGCTATCATATTGTTTCCGGCGGTACCGATACGCATGTTATGCTGATCGACCTGCGCAACCATGGCTTGACCGGCAAGGCCAGCGAAAAAGCTCTGGAAGAAGCCGGCATCACCGTTAATAAAAACATGGTTCCCTTTGACGACCAAACCCCGGCCATTACCAGCGGTATTCGGGTTGGCACCCCGGCGATGACTACGCGAGGTATGAAGGAAGCTGAAATGCGGTTGATTGCGGAATTGATAGATAAAGTATTGTTGAATATAAATGATGAAAATATCAGGATCAACGTTAAAAAACAGGTCAAGGAATTGTGCGACCGTTTTCCGTTGTATCGGGTATAATGTAAAATTTACCCGCGCCGCATGGCAGTTCGGGCTGGTTTTATAAATAAATTGAGACTGCTTGTCAGATGAAATGTCCGTTTTGCAGTTATCACGATACCAGGGTGATAGATTCACGCACCCGCGACGGCGGCCAGATGATCCGCCGCCGCCGGGAGTGTATTAAATGTAAACGGCGCTTCACTACCAGTGAGCAAATTGATGAATTCCCGCTGATGATCATTAAACAGGATAGCCGGCGGGAAGAGTTTGACAGAAAAAAATTATTCAAAAGTATTCAGGTCGCCTGTATTAAAAGACCTGTTTCAGTAACCTCCATCGAACAGATCATAACAAAAATTGAATATGATTTACGCGATCAGGGACTGGAAGAAGTAAAGTCGCAAAAAGTTGGCGAAATGGTTATGGATGCGTTGAAGGAATTGGATGAAGTAGCCTATGTAAGATTTGCTTCGGTATATAAAAACTTTCAGGCCAAAGAAGAATTTATTAAAGAGTTGAAAAAATTATAAATAAACTTTTATCCAAACCCTCCATAAATTGTAACATCCAGCCTTGGCAAATATATAATTTTTACAAATAATTAAATTTCGGAGTGATTTTGGGATTTTTGAAATCGAAATCTTTTTCCGGCGGCATACATCCACCTGATAGTAAAAAGGGTACGGATCAAAAAGCCATTGAAAAATGCCCGCTGCCGCCGTTTGTAGTAATCCCGGTGCAACAGCACATCGGCGCGCCTTCAAAGCCCATTGTACAAAAAGGCGACCAGGTGCTTTCCGGGCAGCCGGTAACCGAGAGCGGCGGTTTTGTCTCCGTGCCTTCACATGCCTCTATCTCCGGTACGGTAACGGCAGTGGAAATGCGGCCGCATCCATTGGGCGCCCCGGTGTTGTCGATTGTTATCGAAAGCGACGGGCAGGATAACCGTGTCCCCGACATTGCTTACCAGGACGATTATTTAAACCTGGATAAAAAAGAGATGCTGGCGCGCGTTCAATCCGCCGGATTAGCCGGTTTGGGAGGAGCTACTTTCCCCACCCATGTTAAACTAAGCCCCCCACCGGACAAGACCATTGAAATATTGATCATCAACGGCGTCGAGTGTGAACCGTATTTGACGTCCGATCATCGCCTGATGTTGGAACAGGCAGAAAAGATCGTCTCGGGCATGCAGTTACTGGTCAAGATCCTCGGTGTGAAAAAGGCATATATCGGCATTGAAAAGAACAAGCCGGACGCCATCCGCATCATGCAGGGATTGATCGCCAAATCGGGTTTGCCCTATGCGGTTGTCCCGCTGCATGTTAAATACCCGCAGGGTGCTGAAAAACAGCTTATCAAAGCCATCACCGGACGCACTGTTCCGGCAGGACGTTTACCGATGGATGTCGGTTGTGTTGTGCAAAACGTCGGTACTGCCGCGGCAGTTTACGATGCGATTGCCTTCCGGCAACCCCTGATAGAGCGGGTAGTAACCGTTACCGGCAAAGGCGTTAAAGAGACAAAAAATGTACTCACCCGCATCGGCACACCGTTTTCTTATCTTTTTGAATTTTGCGGCGGCCTGGCGGAGGATACCGGCAAGATCATTATGGGCGGCCCCATGATGGGTTTGGCACAATCCTCACTTGAAGCGCCAGTTATCAAAGGTACTTCGGGACTATTGGTTCTGAATGAACATGACAGCCGGAGATTCAAAGAATCGGTATGTATTTCTTGCGCGCGTTGTATCGATGTGTGCCCGATGGGCTTGCTACCGAAAATGCTGGGCGCGTATGTCAAGGCTGAATATTTCGACGCCGCTAAAAAGCATAATATTTTGGATTGTATCGAATGTGGCTCCTGCGCTTATGTTTGCCCGGCGCATATCAATCTTGTGCATCTGATAAAATATGGCAAGTCCCAGGTTATTAAATCCATGAAAAAGGCCGGTTGAGAGAAGAGTCCGGCAATAACATATATCTAAAGAGTAATTATTGATGGAAAAGAAATATTTTGTCTCCAGTTCGCCGCATATTTTTGACCATGAATCCGTTCCGAAAATAATGTATTCCGTATCCATAGCATTATTACCGGCGGCAGCGGGCGCGGTTTATTTCTTTGGTTTACGGGCGTTATGGCTGATAATCATCGGCATTGTTTCCGCGCTTGCCACCGAAGCCGTACTCTGTAAACTGACCAAAAAGCCCATGACCATCAGCGACGGCAGCGCTTTATTGACCGGTTTGCTGCTGACATTCAACGTTTCCGCCCAGGTACCGCTGTGGATGCCGGCAATCGGTTCAGTATTTGCCATAGCTATTGGCAAGTTTATTTTCGGCGGCCTGGGATTCAATCCCATGAACCCGGCGTTGCTGGGCCGGGCATTTCTGCTGGCTTCGTGGCCTACCCACATGACAAATTTCAGTCTGGCCCCGCGCAACGGCACGATTTCCGGCATCGATGTAATTACCGGCGCCACCCCGCTGAATGTGCTAAAAGCCTGTAAAGGCATTTTACAAAATTCATCCCAATTCCCATTGGAACGGGTTAATGAAGCCAAACAGGCCTGGATTGAATTATCCGGCTCTATCGGCAATTTGTTCTGGGGAAATGTGGGTGGCTGTTTGGGCGAAACCTCGGTGTTTTTATTGTTGATCGGCGCGGCATTTCTTCTCTACAAGCGTTATATCGGCTGGAAAATTCCCTTTACCTACATTGCCACTGTTGCCCTGTTAAGCTGGATTTTCGGCGGCAAGGAGGGCCTGTTCACCGGGTATGTTATTTTTCATATCTTTTCCGGCGGCTTGATTCTCGGCGCATTTTTTATGGCTACGGATATGGTTACTTCGCCTTCCACATTTTGGGGACGGATTATCTTTGGCGTCGGCTGCGGCGCGCTCACCGTTTTAATCCGGCAGATCGGTGGATACCCGGAAGGTGTTTCTTATTCAATTTTACTTATGAATTTACTAACCCCCCTGCTGGACCGCTGGACAAAACCCAGGGTGTTTGGAGGAACGATAAAGAAATGAAAGATATATTAAAATTAGGCGGACTGCTATTTTTGATCAATATTATTGCAGCCACTTCGCTGGCGGCTATTTATTCCGTTACCAAACCGCGCATCGAGGCAAAAAAACAGGAAGCCCTGGATTTAGCCAAAATCAGCGCCCTGCCCGGAGCGGATATTAAGACTGTTACTGAAATTACCAATGATAAAAATTTACAGTTGTTTAAAGCATATACCGATACCACCAAAACTACCCTGGTAGGGTATGCATTTGTGGCTAAAGGGGATGGCTATTCAAGTACCATTGAATCTATTGTGGGCGTCGACACCGCCGGAAGTATAATTGGCCTGAAAGTAATGTACCAGGCCGAAACGCCGGGTTTGGGCACCAAAGTAAACCAGATCAAGTATGGCGATAAAGAACCCTGGTTTTTGCAACAGTTTATCGGCAAGTTTCCGGCAAGTTTGGCGGTGGACAAGGACGGCGGCGAAATTCAAAGCATTACCGGCGCAACTATTTCTTCGCGGGCGTTGACCAATTCAATTGTCTTCGGTTACGAAGATATGCTGACAATTATAAAAACTGATAATTAATTTTAATATGTTATATTGAGGCAAGCATGTCTGCATTTAAAGAGTTAACTAAAGGAATATACGCGGAAAACCCGATATTCAGGCAGGTTATTGGCTTATGCCCAACCCTGGCGGTAAGCACTTCGATCATTAATGGCCTGGGTATGGGCGCGGCTGCCACTTTTGTGTTGATCTTTTCAAATGTTATTATTTCGATGATCCGCAAAATTGTCCCGGCAAAAATCAGAATTTGTATCTATATTGTTGTCATTGCTACTTTTGTTACTATGGTTGATCTATCAATGGCTGGATTTTTACCGGCAATTCATAAATCACTCGGTATTTTCGTCCCTTTGATTGTAGTAAATTGTATTATCCTGGCACGGGCGGAGGCTTTTGCCGGCAAGAATAGTGTCTGGCTGTCTGCTCTGGACGGCCTGGGAATGGGCATCGGTTTTACATTTGCCCTCGTGTTATTGGGCGTAATTCGTGAAATCCTCGGCAGCGGCAGTTTGCTGGGATACCCCATTCTGGGCACCAGTTTTGAGCCGATGCTGATTATGATTCTGCCCCCGGGCGCGTTTATCACTATTGGATTGGTACTTGGATTTTTTAACTGGCTTGAAGCCAAACGGCAGCGTAATTAGTTTTCGATTTTAGTTTGAGGATAAAATGGAATTAAAAAGTTTATTCATTCTGGCAATCAGTTCAATTTTTATTAATAATTTTATCTTTGCCCGTTTTCTCGGCACCTGTCCCTATATCGGCGTCTCCAAACAAATCGATTCTGCCATTGGCATGGGAACAGCGGTAACCTTTGTAATGACCCTGGCCTCGGCCGTAACCTGGCTGATAGATTTTTACCTGTTCGAACCGGTACCGGCCAATTTATTTTACAGGGTTTTTTCTCTTGCTACCCCCCCCGATTTGACCTTTTTAAAGACAATCGCTTTTATTCTGGTTATTGCCGCCCTGGTGCAGTTTGTGGAAATGGTGATCCAGAAAACCAGTCCCGCCCTGTACAAAGCGCTGGGCATCTATTTGCCGTTAATCACTACCAATTGCGCCATCCTCGGCGTGTCGCTGCTGAATATCGATTTAAAGTATAATTTTATTCAAAGCGTTGTGCATGGCTTGTCCGGTGGACTGGGATTTACTGTGGCCCTGATATTAATGGCCGGAATACGCGAAAAGCTGGAACTGGCCGATATACCCAAACCCCTGCGCGGCATTCCCATTGCCTTTGTTATGGCGGGACTGATGGCTATTGCCTTTCTCGGTTTTTCCGGGTTAAAATTGAAATAGGACAATTTTTATGATACCGGCAGGCGCTGCTTGCCGGTATTGAGTAATATGCCGTAAAATCAATGGGGACTCTATCTTTTGCTTTCAATTCAGCCGTAAAAAGTGTACATTCTTGTAAATAAATTATTTCTGATCATAATATTATCTATAAACAACTATGTATCTACCTGTAACCAAAGCTGAAGCATTAAAACTGGGCTGGAACAAGCTGGATGTTATCCTGGTTACCGGGGATAGCTATATCGACAGCCCCTTTATCGGCGTGGCGGTGATCGGCAAGCTGCTGGCCGCGCGCGGATACCGGGTAGGCATTATAGCCCAGCCGGATGTGAATTCACCGGATGATATTATGCGCCTGGGTGAGCCTGAACTGTTCTGGGGGGTCAGCGGCGGCAGTGTGGATTCCATGGTTGCCAATTATACGGCCTCGAATAAATGGCGCAACCAGGATGATTATACTCCCGGCGGCGTTAATGACCGTCGCCCGGACCGCGCCGTGATTGTCTATGCTAACCTCATCCGCAGGTTTTTCAAGAACACCAGGCCCATTGTACTGGGCGGCATCGAAGCCAGCCTGCGCCGGGTGGCGCATTATGATTTTTGGGATAATAAAATCCGCCGTTCCATTTTGTTCGACGCCAAAGCTGATTACCTGCTGTACGGCATGGCTGAAAAAGCGGTGCTGGAACTGGCGGAATGTCTGAAAACAAACCGACCGGTCGATTCGATTCGCGGCTTGTGCACTATTGCCAAAGAAAAACCGGCGGATTATATAGAATTACCCTCTTACTCCGAATGTGTTGCCGATAAGCAGGCGTTCATATCCATGTTCCACCAGTTCTACCGCAATAACGATCCGCTGACAGCCAAAGGATTATGCCAGTTAACCGGCGACCGCTACCTGGTGCAGAATCCGCCGCAGACGCATCCCACTACGGCGGAACTGGACTCGTATTACGAACTGGATTACGAGCGCGAAGCACATCCCGCCGAACTGGCGCGCGGCAAGGTGCGGGCGCTGGATACGATTCGCTTTTCGATCACCACGCACCGCGGCTGCTATGGTGAATGTAACTTTTGCGCCATTGCCGTACACCAGGGCCGCACCGTGACCAGCCGCAGCAAGCAGTCTATTCTAAATGAAGCGAAAAATTTTACTGGTGATAAAAATTTTAAAGGCGTGATTGCCGATGTCGGCGGCCCCACCGCCAATATGTACGGCTTTGAATGCGCCAAAAAACTCAAATCCGGCGAGTGTACGGACAAACGCTGTATTTACCCGCAGACCTGCATCTCCCTGCGTCCCAATCATCAGCCGCTGACCCAACTTTTAAAAGAACTGCAAAGAATAGAGGGCGTCAGAAAAGTATTTGTCGCCTCCGGGCTGCGCTATGACCTGGCGCTGGATGACCGGCAGCATGGCGCGGAATACCTGCGCCAGGTGGTCTGTCACCATACATCGGGACAAATGAAAATCGCCCCGGAGCATACCGACGACCGGGTGCTGGCGTTGATGGGCAAACCCGGTTCCGCTTCCTTGCGCAAATTTAAAGAGCTGTTTCAGAAATATACACAAGAAGCCGGCAAGGAGCAATACCTCACTTATTATTTCATCGCCGCTCATCCCGGCTGCACGGACAAAGAGATGGCCGCGTTAAAAGAGTACGCCTCGCGGCAGTTGGCCATAGCGCCGGAGCAGGTGCAGATCTTTACGCCCACGCCCTCCACGTATTCCAGTCTCATGTACTATACGGAGCAGAATCCATTCACAGGCGAAAAGTTGTTTGTGGAAAAGACCCTGTCCGGCAAAGAGCGGCAAAAGGGGATTGTGGTGGGGAAGAGGGGAAAAATTTAAATATTTTATTTTAATAATTTGTTGATTTTTATTTTTATTCTTTGTATTATTTAAAAACGAAACTAAATAATTTGGGGAAAAGATGTAAATAAAAGCATGATATTAACTGTTTATTGGGCAATATTTTGTTTTTTTATTTTAAATTTTAAAATAAATGTCAAATATTTTTAAAGGGTTAAAAGATGTCATTAAAAACTATAATCAATTTCCTTTTAAAAAGGATAAGTTTAAAAAATACACTTTACTTAATGATTTCAATTTTTATTACATCAATAATTATTATTTATTTACCCAATTTTAATCCTTCGATTTTAATAAAGGGACGTTCGAATTCTTTTCAGATTGAGATCAAAAAAACATTCAATACGTGTGAAATATTTTTTAACAATAATGTTTTTATTAAAAGTTATTCAATGTATCCCGTATTAACAACAAAAGGAATTGGTATAGATATTAATTCAAAAAAAGTTGAGCAAAAATTAAATTCTTGTATTATTGAAAATTTATTATCTGCGGAAATATTAAAAAATGATTATGCCAAACAAAGAATAACTCTAAATTTTAATGATTTCAATAATTTAAAAATAACAAAAATATATATTGATAACGAAAAACAAAACTTAAAAAGTTTTTACCAAAACAATTTCTTTTCAAAAAATAAAGAGTTTTCAAATAGACATTATATTACAAAAACTATTTCAAATGTTTTACTAAAATTTAATGAACCAATTGGAAATTTTATTTTAACTTTTTTTTCATTATATACTTTTATATTAATTAATGAATTAATAATTAAAATGTGGTATAATTGGAAAAGAAGTTCACTAGAAAAATACATAAACAAAATATATTTAAAATATAATAATATTGAATTAGTAAAAATAAAATTAACTGAACTTTACATGGAAAATGAAATTAGATATAAGTTTTTACAAATTCTTGGACCAGCAATGGGTTTCTTACTAACAATTTCATCACTAATCGTAGGTTTAAATCCAATAATTAGGGAAGTCCAAAATTTAAACATTTTTTTTGAGTCAATTCAAATTGCTATGGTTTCTACTTTTATTGGCTTAATAATACGAATTGTATCCATAATATTGCAAAAATTGAACAATTCAATATTTTCAAAAATAGATATTATTATTTTTAATTTCAATACAGGAGAAAAGAATAAGTGAAATATAAAAATAATAATCATTTTTTTTCTAAAAATGAATTAAAAGAAGATTACACAAGTGAGGATAATTTTGAGACATTAGTTGACTTATTTACATTATTATCATACGTTTTTATTATTGCATCAATAGTATTTGGAGTAAATCAAAATTTTAATAATTCACAAAGTTCTTTTTCAAGTTTATTCGAGTTTAGAGATGTTGCCAATGGTTCGGGATTTACATCAGAATTACCTAATGATATGTTAATAGTTATGTTTTCGAAGTCTTATAACAGTGATGTAATATATTTAATTAAAAGCGGAGAACCACTTAGTATATTATATGAGACAAATCGATTTCCTAATTTATTACTAGCATTGAATGAAAATAAAGATGAGTTTAAAAATGCAGAAAATATTCAAGTAATAGTTGATAATAAAAATAAACAAATTAATTCAGAACTTTTCTTACTTTTTGAACAATGGTTAGCTTATAATAATTTAACATCAATCATTAATTTTAACGAAACATTATAATGGAAACTAATAATTATTTATATTATTATTGTCAACAAAATGCTAATAATTTTTGGGCAGCGATTATTTTAAACAAGGTTTATACTAAAGAAAAAAAATTAGTTAAGAGAGAATTGAAAAAAATTAGCAAAATAAGGAGTAATTATTATAAATATGATAATACAAATAGTGATATGATAATTAATGCAGGTTTTTTATTTAATATATTACAATTATTTTTGAATAACTTATTAATACCATTTATTTCAATAAGTTCAATTACATTTTTATTATTTTTACCACTACATATTATTAATAGTAATTTTGAAAATATTACGGATTTTAGCAATGAAGATACAGGTTTTACAATTACTCAAGAGTTTATTGATAATTTAGAGTTACCCCAACCAATACAACCCCCAGCTCCTCTTCCAAATTCTGATAATATTCCACCAGCTGCTCCTTTTGATTTAAGATTAACACCACTTTTTGATTGATTTATTGAATTTTATAAATTATTCTATCTGAATCGTAATAATTTTGTTGATGATCTACAAAAAGAGAACTATATTCAATATATTAATGAATTGATCTCACCCCTGCCAGGTAACTGGGTCAATTGCGAGTCAGGAAGTGTAGTGCTATGTTTTAATGAACCTGGCGGACAGTCTGGCAACCGACAAATTGGAGAACCTTATGGCAAAACGTTTTAAATATATCCGTATATTCACCTCCAAACACCTGTGGTTGCAGTTAAAGCATCTCATCGTCATGTTTCTGAATGATAATGTCTGGGGTATTATTAATTTTGGCAAGCTGGGCAAGGGCACAGGCATTCGTCCGAATGCTGTGTTTGCCTTTCCGGAAAATATTTTTCTGGGTGAGAACGTTATCATTCAGCGCCATGCCTATTTAATGGCCGGTGAAAAATCGGTGATCCGCATCGGTGATTATACCGGCATTGGTCCCGGCGCCTTTATCACCGCCTCCAATCATGGCTTTAAAAAAGGTATACCCTATATCGAACAGGAAGCCACGGAAAAAGATGTCATCATCGGCTCTGATGTGTACATTGGCGCGCAGGCCATAGTACTGCCCGGTGTAACCATCGGTAACGGCGCGGTCATTGGCGCCAACGCCGTGGTCACCCACGATATACCGGAAAACGCCATAGCCGTGGGTATTCCGGCTACCGTTAAAGCTTACAGGAAATAGGGCAGGGGATTATGCCGGATATTAAATTAAGAAAATTCCCCTGGCCTTTTCAAGCCGCAATGGCTATAAACAGCGACCTGGATAATACCTGTTCCGGTGAGTGCTATACCACCATGATGGATTATTTGAACAGCGACCGGCAGACTCCTATCGGCAAGGGACTGGCACTTGAGACGGCTAACAGCATCTGGTTTTATAACAATACCACTACTCCACAGGTTTCCTGGTTTAACGGCACGGGAAAAGAGCGAAATACATATACCGCCCGCCTGGTGGAATTGATGCAATCCGGTCATATCGATACCCTGCATACTTTTGGTAATTTTAACGAGGGCGGATTTAAACGGGAACACGCCCTTGCCGCTTTGGACGAACTGGAAAAACTAGGCGTCAAATTACCGGTCTGGGTCAATCATGGCAATAAACGCAATACCCAAAATATCGGTTATTGGCCCACATTCTTTGGCGCTGTCCCCTCGGCGCCGGAATATCATTTCAATCTTGTCAAGGAATATGGCATTCGTTATTTCGGACTCGGCAAAACCACGCATATTCTAGGTCAGGATGCTGCCAACAATCCGGGTGTTTATTTCAAGAACAACCTGCAAAAAGCGCTGCGTTATACAAAATATCGCAACCTGCCTGAATCGCCCTTTGACCTGCAAAACCGTTTGATGTGGCAAACCACTCTGCAGGACGGCTCCCGAATTTGGGAATTCCAGAGATGGATCAATCCCTGGGGCGGCAAGAGTACCACAAATTTGCCGGACCTGGCGCGGCAGCTTGATCCTAAATATCTGCATCGGCTGATCGCAAACCAGGGGTATTTAGTCCTGTATACTCATATTTGCGATGGATTGAACATCCAAACCGGCATACCGGCAGAGGTACGCCGGAGCCTGGAATACCTGTCCGCTTTGCATAAGGATAAAATTCTGCTGGTCACCACCACCGCGCGGCTGTTGAAATACTATGAAGTAAGTCGTAATATAAATTACAAGATAATAACTAATGGCAACCAGGCAGATATATTCATTGAACCTCAATTGTCTGTCCTAAATAATTCGTACCAGGTAACGCCCAATGATTTACAGGGCGTTACTTTTAAGTGCAAACCGACCATGCAGGTAACTTTGTACCTGGGCAGGGAAAGGATTAAATGCACGCAGTATGAAACCGTCGGGCATAAAAAAATGGTCATTACGGTTCCCTGGGTATCATTACCGTATCCTTGTTAATAATCAAGATCGAGGAGAAAACCATGCAATTCCTTATCATCGCTTATGACGATACCGATGCCGGTGCGCTGGACCGGCGACTGGCGGCGCGCCAGGCCCATTTGCAGGGGGCGTTGGCTATGTACGAGCGCGGCGAGTGGCTCTACGCCAGCGCTATTTTGAATGATGCCGGGGTAATGGCCGGGTCGATGATCGTGTGCGATTTCCCGTCCCGCGAGGCCATGCAAAAACAATGGCTGGATCATGAGCCTTACATTACCGGCAAGGTGTGGAAAACCATTCACATTCACCCGGCGCAGGTGGCGCCGTTCTGTGCCGGAAAGAATAAACAGTAATACGACTTGAGAAGAGAGAAATGACGGATCAAATCGTCAGTTACAGTCCAATAGGAATCATTCATACCCCACATAAAACCCGCGAGGGAACGCCGATCCAGCCCGGCGGGGCTCAGGGAATAATCGGGACTGTTGAAGTTTATAGTGAATATCTGGAAGGATTGCTGGATCTGGACGGTTTTTCGCATATCATCCTGTTATATCATTTTAACCGTTCTGTCGGGTTTTCCCTGTGTGTAACGCCATTTATGGATGACGTTCCGCATGGAGTGTTTGCTACCCGCGCGCCCAAACGGCCCAATGCCATCGGCATTTCAGTAGTAAAATTGTTGAAAATTGCAGGCGCTTTATTGTCCGTCTCCGGTGTGGATATGCTGGACGGCACCCCGTTGTTGGATATTAAACCGTTTGTCAAAGAGTTTGACCACGTGCTACGCAGCCGCTGCGGTTGGCTGGAAAAGAACAAACAGCAGTCCCGTACAAAAAAAGCCGATAACAGGTTTTTATAAAAATGGAAAATGATTATGCCAATTATTCCCAATGCCCTGTTTTTTTGCCATTATTGTGATACGCCGTTTGGGCAATATGCCTTATTGTGGAATGAAACCGACGGGCGGCCCGTGATTGTCCGAGGCATCCTTTCCAGGCCGGGAGTCCCGGCGGGACAGGCGGTAACAAGTCTTTATCCCAATATCGCTATATCATCTTGTGTAGATATTGATGATGTTGCCGGGCAATTGGTCGCTTTTTTAAACGGCGGGGAGATTACATTTTCCCTCGACTGCATAAGGCTGGATTTATGCTCACCTTTTCAGCAAAAAGTACTGCGCGCTGAGCACGCCATTCCACGCGGCCAAGTGAGCAGTTATGCGCGCATTGCCGCGCATATCGGCCATGCCGGGGCCGGCCGGGCTGTTGGCACAGCGCTGGCTACCAATCCGTTTCCGCTTATTATTCCCTGTCACCGCGCCGTTCGTTCGGACGGATCAACCGGCGAGTACCAGGGCGGCCCGGCAATGAAGCGCAAATTGCTGGAAATGGAGGGAATCAAGTTTGATCAAAGGGGCAGGGTGGATGTAAAAGGTTTTTATTATTAGAGAAACGAGTATTAAAGAAACAATAATCGAATAAAACCAGGGTGCCTGTTGACCGGTTATTTTAATCCTTTACGGGGTTTTTCTACAATAAAGAAATTCAACCCTTTTTCAGCATCGCAATCGTTTTGTTGATCCGTTCCACGCGGGTGGCCGGACGTTTGGCTTCCTCGATCCACTGCACATACTCTTTTCGATGGGTGTAAGAAAGCTGGGTAAAGGCAGTCTCCGCTTCGGGTTCGCCAACCAACGCGGCTTTAAGATCCGCCGGCACCGTAACCCGGCGCGGTTCGATGTCATGTTCCAGTATGATCTCTACTTCATCGCCAATGTCTTTGCCGATCTTGTCCCGTATGCCTCTCAATATCCCCAAAATATGAGCCGGCCCGCCCATGCGCACCAACGAGCCGCGGTACGGCTCGCTGTCGATGAATGCTTTAACCGGAACCCGTTTTTGTCCGTATAATTTCTCTACATCAAAAGGGATCGTTACATAGGCGCCGCCATGGCTGCCTTCTTCAATAACTGCGCGGAATGTTTGCGGTTCGATCATAAAATCCCGTTGGTTTTTCAATTATTTTCAGGTGGTGTTGCCGGCCTTGTTGAGTTATTTTCAGCTTGTAAAGCAGTTGCGCGTTGCCGGAATGAAATATAAATAAACACCGCCATGACAAAAACCAGCGCATTCCAGACTGCATAGCTCGCCAGCCCTGCCGGGGTGAACACCCAGGCCAGGTTGCCGGATACAAAAACAACCCCGGCAATGCTGATCACCCCATTGGAGATCATCAGCCAGGCGGTGATTTTTTCGCATTTTGTACGCTTGAAAACCGGCGCGGCAAACCAGGTGGCGAGTCCAAGCAGCGCATAACCCCACATTTCTATAGCCCAGCATAATGAATTGGGATTCGAGAACGAGAACGCCGCGATTAACGGGTCATAATCCGGTTGATAATTTTTAACCAGCGCCGGAACAAAGGTGGTCTGGTTAATATAGTTAAAGAAAATAAGCGTGGCAAACGCCGCGGTGAGCATTGCAGCAGTCAGGGTTAATGGCCGCTGTGGTTTGGCGGCAACCAGGTGAATTGCCGCTATCATCATAACATATCCCAGCACCAGGGCAATGCCGGCAAAGAACGGCAGGGTTTGCACCGGGTGATAATATTCCAGAAACAGCCGGGCGTCCTGCCAGGCAGGCTGCGGGTGTGTTTGTGTTACCACTAAAAGTCCCAATGGCCCGGAGAGTAGTACCCCGGCCATGTTGACCATTACTCCGGTCATGCCGAAACGCAGGACTTTTTCAATTTCTGTATGCGGCATATTTTCTTCTCCCGGGAAATGACTTTTTAAAATACAGAAAACTTCATTATCCGTATATCAGAACAAGGGGGTGCACCCCCTTGTTCCAATATTTTTGTGTGATATAGATATGACAACGTAAAGATACTTTGTACAAGTAGTATTTTTCTCTATATAATAATTATCTTACCAGGAACATCTTTCTAGTTTGCAAAAAATGTCCGGTGTTTAATTTATAAAAATAGATACCACTGGCAAGGTTTGAGGCGTCGAACGTTACCGAATGCCGTCCTGCGGTATAGCTTTTACCGGCCAGTTCATTTATTTCTTTCCCTAATAAATTAAAAACCTTGAGGGAAACGAAGGATGGTTCGGCTATCGAGAAATTAATCTCGGTTGTCGGATTAAAGGGATTGGGATAGTTCTGCTGCAAAGAGTTTTCAATCGGTCGTTTCGGGGGTTGATTTTCCCCTAAAGAGGTGGCAACTTCGCTTTCGGTTAAAAAGCGCAGCCATTTTAGCTGGAATAGCTTGTCCTCTCCTGTGCCGGTGAATTTTAAATACACATCATGCCGCCCGGTTATGGGAGCGACTGTTCCTGTAAATGTTTTGAATGTTTTCATACTGCCGGTGCCGGTAATGACGCATTCACCGACCTTGGTACCGGTATCTAGAGAGTCGAGCCATACTTCTATCAGGCCGCCGTTTGCATCGCTCGAAGCAATCACTTCAAGCATGGCCGGGGTTTTTACATATTCGTTATTGCCAAATTCCATGCCGGCATACAAGGCCCAGTCGGTATTGTGGATATTATCCAGGATCCTGATGCCGTCTTTTTTCGTTGATGCTGTAACCCCATACTGATTGGCGGGACATTCGGCGAGGATGGGCGAGTAGGCGTCCCGGTAGATATACAGATCGAAATCAGCGGGGCTACCTTTGACATAGATACCCTGGCGGTTACCCGTAAAGTCATTAAAATTAGGATGTTCTTTATCCATTGATGCAACATTAATGCTTTCGCCTACCGGAGACCAGGTGACACCATCGGCGCTGAAATACCCGTATACAACATGATTGATGCGGATCAGCCTGAGCCAGACAATATTACCGGCCGTGTTCGGCGTTTCATAATAGGTAGCGTCAAAACTGAACGCTATCACTTTATTGCCGGCGGTGTTAACCGTGCTGTAGAGTTTGACGAACAGGGTTTGCGGGCCGTTAAATATCCACAAACCGGCCTGGTCTGCTGTAGCGGCAGCATTGAAATCCACCCGGGTTATGAGCGAATAATTATGTTCGGCATCATTTTTAATAATGGTATTTTCCTTGCCTTTGGGCGATAGCCTGAACCAGCCGGGCCGAGCGGTAAGAGAATAGGTGCCATCCGGGGTGTAACCAAGAAAAGACCATTCGGGATTCAGTTTCTCAGCGGTAAAGAAATCCGATTTCGGCACCATCCAGGGGATGCCGCTGCTGGGTAAAGCCGGGGCAGTGTGCGGCTCGTTGGTACAATAATCGGCGGTGGGTTTGCCAGCTTCATTATACCGCACCTGACTGATCAATCCCTGGCGGCCAATGCCATGCCATTCATTGGAACCGGCCTTGGCGTTGGCATGATAAATAACCCACCAGGTGCTATCTTCCAGCATTATAGCAGAGGAACTGTGATTTGGTCCCTGGAAAATTGCGGATGATTTTTTCGGATCGGATTCATTAAAAAAGTCACCCAGCATTTCCCATGAGGACTGATCTTCGGTCAGGGTGGCGCTGCGCATTACCTTTTGTCCCCCGGCCAGATTTATGGCAAAACAGTAATAATAGTAACCCTTGTATTTCCACATTACCGGGCCTTCCGCCCAACTGTAGGGATAGCCCGGCGCCGGATTGAGCCAACTCAGGTTGTAGAGTGCTCCGTACGGTTGACCGTCATCTCCCAGTTGTACGATCCAGTTTACAGACTGGCCGTTTTTCACCAGCAGATACCAGGAATTATCATCATCGATGAAAATTGAATTATCCATACCCAAACCGGGAAGCTCCGGCGGACAAGTCAAGGCCACCGGGGGATGGCTCCATGGCCCGGCCGGATCATTGGCGGTAACATAGTACATGATGGCATTTTTCCCAAAAAAATGCCAGTATTTATTATTATAGTAAACCAGGTGACCTCCCCAGCAGCCGCCGGCCGGGGCATCGCCATACAAACTCCATGACGGCGAAACCGGCTGCGCTATGGCTTCCCAGTGCACCAGGTCGGTTGAATGATAGATGACCGGGGTGGGATTGAATGACGACCCGGTTGTGTAAAAATCGTCGCCAAATTTTGATAGCGTACAATCCGGGTGATCGCCCGGTATGACCGGATTCATAAAGGTCCTAAAGGATGGGGATTGGCTGTAACTGTAATTAACAATAAAAAGCAAACAAACAATTAAAAATTTTACTCTTGACATTTTTCCTCCGTGATGATTGGTGTTACAATAGTAATCAGATTTTACAGCGGGTGCCTGGTGATTCAGCAACATCAGAATCAGGGTTAATGAAATTTGTTCAAATCAAAATATTATTTAACTGATTCTAATAAACAAATAATTGCTGAAAAATTCAAGATTAAAATTAATTTTTTAGCAAAGTATGTGCTGATTCAATTCACAGTCAATATAAAAATAGTGTCGGTAAGTGTTGCTATACAGAAATACTTTTCCCCCGGAAAACAGGTGTAATATTTATTTACAGCGTATTCTCTTCTAAAGATATGTTGTCTATGAGCTGCTTTACTCTGTTCATATCCAAGGGTTTTTCGAGGAAATCGAGTGGGTGCAATTTTATAGCGCGTTTTTTTATAGTATCGGTGGTAAAGCCGGTCATAAAAATAATCGGAATGTTGTGATGCTTTAATATTTCTGCAGCGGCTTCAATACCGTCCATATCTTCATTAAGGCGAATATCCATTAAAATAAGATCGGGTTTTTCTTTACAGGCCAGATGTACGGCATCCTTACCGGTCGCAACCGGCGGCAAGGCCGCAATACCGTGACATTCCAGATCAATTTTCAAACTCATCGCGGTTATTGCTTCATCTTCTGCTATCAATACTTTGATTTTGTTGTTCATATTATATTCTCGGTTGATACAATTCTTCTTTCAATACAATTTTGCAATACAAGCCGTTATGGTTTTTAAAATTGATCTTGCCTTGTAACTGGTGTTCCACCAGTACAATTACAGATTCCAACCCCAATCGCATATCCTTTTTAAAATTAAAGCCCGGCGGCAAACCGGCGCCGTTATCGGCAACTTGTATGACCAATTCATTTTTACGGGTCAGGTATAATCTGACTTTTATTTCTCCCTCACGATTGTCCGGAAAGGCATGCTTGATTGAATTGGTGATCAACTCATTGAGGATCAAGCCGCAGGGGATGGCGGTATCGATCAATACTTTAACATCATCGCCTTCAAGGGTGAATTTTATGTGGTCGGCGGCAAAACTGTTTGCCAGCAGTTCCAGCAAATTGTTAAAATACTCTTTCAAATTCAGGTGCGACAAGTTTTGTGATTCGTATAATTTTTGATGCACAATTGCCATAGATAGTATTTTATTTTCCACATCATAGCAAATACGTTTGAGATTTTCATCCTTCAAGCGGCTGGCATGAATACGCAGCATGGAAGCAATAACCTGCATGTTGTTTTTGGTGCGGTGATATAATTCACGTAACAGCACCTCTTTTTCCTCTAAATTGTCCTGGATTTGCTCTTTGGCTTTATTGGTTTCCGCGAGTAACCCGGCATTGGCAATTGCCTGAACAGCTGTAGAGGCAAACGTACCAAGCATTTCCAGGTCGGCATCTTGTAATTCATTTATTGTTTTGGGGCTGGAAACGACCAATGCCCCCAAGGTTTTTCCGGAAAGCACCAGGGGCGCGAGGATGTAGCTTTTACTGTCGCTGAGTTTTTGCATCTGTTCACAAACAATTTTTTTAAACGGCGGACAGGCTATGTGATAGAGACGGCTTTTGATGATCATTTCCCCGGTTGCAGTGGTATTTTGGGCTGCTTTGATAATGCGATTGGCAGGGAATGACAGATTTTTAAACGGGTGCCCCATTAATTTATCTATTTGCGCCATATACTTTTTAGAGGAAATTAGTGACCGCACACGATAAATTTCTCCATCTGCATCAAGAGTGACTACAATTGCTGTTGAAAAGCCCATTTCGGTAACAACTGCTTGGGTTATGGAACTAAAAATAACATTTAATTCCAGGCTCTTGTGCACTGTTTCAGTGATGCGGTGCAAAATTCTCAGGCGTTGGTTGGCCGCTTCAAGCGCCTTTTCCCCCCGTTTGCGTTCGGTAATATCCCTGGTAATCCCGGCAAAACCGGAAAATTGACCATTTTTGGTAAACACAGGAGAAGAAACAACTTCAACATCCACCCAATGTCCATCTTTATGTTTCATTTTATATTGGGTTGGAGTGGGCGGAGTGAGGGGAGAAGTCATCCGCTTCTGGATCACTTGTTTCATTTTTTGCATTTCATCTTCATTCAGATAGTCGGTTACCAGTTCTCCCAGAGTCTCTTCTATTGTATACCCCAATACATGCTGCACAGCCGGACTGACATAAACAAAATGTAAAGTCGGATCCAGTTGCCAAACCACATCGCCGACGTGATCGGCGATCATACGATAGCGTTCCTCGCTTTCCTGTAAGGAGCTTTCAATCTTTTTACGTTCGCTTATATCCTGGTTGGCGCCAAGCAGTTTGACGATGCGGCCTTGCTGGTCTTTGATGATATTGAAATGCACGGTGATAGTTCCGGTCTCTCCGGTTGAATAGATGATCCGGTGTTCAAACTGATAACTTTTTTCTGTATTGCCTGTTTGCAAAAACTCGTTCATGGTATTTTCGACCAGGCGCCGGTCATCAGGGTGAATAAATTTTTTAAAATATTGTAGAGCAGGCATGGTAAAACCGCCCTCTTTTTCCGCTGTAGTATGATAGATCGAATAAAAGGCATCATTAAAGGTGAATATTTTGTTTACTGCATCGTATTCCCAATACCCCAGTTTGGCAATTTTCATGGCAATTGCCTGTTGCGCTTCATTATTACGCAGAATATTTTCAGCTTTTTTTTGTTCAGTAATATCCCAAATGATCAATTGAATAGCTGTCTTGCCATTATAAATGGTTGGTAAACAGGTTACTTCAACATCAATACTCGTTCCATTTATAGTTAAGAATTGTCCATGACAAGATTTTGACAGAGTCGCTCCGGTGAGCAATAATTCAGTCTTTTCCTTAAATTGCTCATGATAGTCAGAATGTATGAAATCAAGCAAATTTCTGCCGACAAGTTTTTTACCATTATCAACTTCCAGTAAGCGGAACCCGGCCTGGTTAGAATAAATAATTTTACCATCACTGTGGATCATGATCGCATGAGGCGTCGATTCAATTAATTGCCAATATTTTTCTTCCGCTTTCTTTCGTTCACTAATTTCAATATTCAGTTCATCAACTTTTTTACCGAGTTTATTCAAAAGCCGGTCGCGGTGTTTTTTTATTGTCTCAATGTCCGAAATTGCCGGTTCCCGGTGAGGGATTTTATGCTGTTCGGCTTTTTGCGCAACACTGCGTATTGCCGTCATAAAATCTCCGGGATCCATTGGCTTGATCAAAAACCGGTCGGCGCCCAGTTGCATTGCATACTTTTCATCTTCCTTATCCGTATAGGTCGCGGTATAAAATATAAAAAGAATTTGGTGTAAGTCAGGGTCGCTTTTACATTTTTGACAAAGCTCGTAACCGTCCATCACCGGCATGAGTATATCGGATACGATCATATCAAAAGAGTCGTTTTTCAGCTTTTGTAATGCCTCCTGGCCGTTCATTGCCTGGACAACCGTATGCCTAAAACCGGTTAACAGCGTATTGAGCAGCAAAAGGTTTTCTTTCATATCATCGACTATGAGAATTTTCATACCGGTTCCTTTAAAAATATTTTTGAATGTGCTTAATAAAACTTTCCGGTTGGATCGGTTTTTCAATATAGTCTGTACAGCCGGCGGCGAGTGTTTTTTCCCGGTCGCCAACCATGGCATAAGAGGTGATGGCGATAATTGGAGTATCTTTAAATTCAGCCATTTTACGAATTTGCCGGGTGGTTTCATAGCCGTCCATAACCGGCAGCTGTATATCCATTAAAATGATATCCGGTTTTTCGGCAACGGCAGTATCAACGCCGGCCTGTCCGTCGCGGGCTTCTATGACCTGGTGGCCGAGTTTTTCGATAAGAAAGCGCAGCAGGTACAAATTTTTTTCATTGTCTTCAATAATTAAAATTTTTTTCATTACTCAACTCCTCTTTCCACTCTACCGGCAATGAAATCGAGAATGTGCTGCCTTTGCCATATTGGCTGATTACAGATATATCGCCCTGTAATAGTATGGCCAGTTTTTTAGTAAGATATAACCCCAAACCGGTGCCTTCATATTTTTTGGTTGATGTCATATCTATTTGCTGGAAGGGATGGAATAATCTTTCCAAATCCTTCTCTGTAATGCCAATGCCGGTATCTTTAACATTTATTGTTACTGTTTGCTGATTTTCGGTATTAACCGTCATTTCGATATAGCCCTGTTCGGTGAATTTGACTGAATTTCCGGCCAGATTCATTAATATTTGTTTGACCCGGCGCCGGTCGCTGGTTATCCTGATTTTATGTGCTCCTGAACTTAATACTTTTAACCCTTTATTTGCAGCCAAAGGTTGTATGGCAGTCAGCGCCTCATGGACGACATCCAGCAAATCAAAACTTTCAATAGCCAGGACCACCTTGCCCGATTCGATTTTAGAAATATCCAGAATATCATTGATCAACTCCAGCAAATGCGAAGAACTGCTTTTCACCATTTCCAGTTGTTTTTTTTGTTCTGGATTTAGACCGCCGGCCAACTCCATAAGCAGCAGGCCGGTAAAGCCAATAATAGAATTCAGCGGCGTGCGTAACTCGTGGCTCATGGAAGCCAGGAACATGGATTTCATGCGATCCAGTTCCAGCAAGCGCTCGTTGGCCGCCTCTAATTGCGCCGTCCGTTCGGCTACCATATCTTCGAGCCGTTCCTTGTGCTTTTCAAGTTCCTGTTCGATGATCTTTCTTTCCGTAATATTGCGTATCATCACCAGGTCCGCAGGTTTACCTTCAAATGTGATATAACCGGCATTTACTTCGGCATCGACGGTTTTACCCTTGCTGGTCAAAAAGCGTGTTTCATACATGGTTGGCACCGGTTCTCCCGCCATGCGCTTGTTAAAATTAGCTACGATTTTTGATAATTCTTCCGGCGGCACAAACCGTGAAAAGGGAATGCCGAGTAAATCCTGTTCCGAACATTCCGCCATTTCTAACAGGCTGGGATTAACATACTTGAAAACGCCATCCTGTAAAATGATGATCCCGTCATTAGCCCGTTCCACAACGTTGCGATATTTTTCTTCGCTTTCCTGCAGGGCGCGGTCGAACCGGTTTCTTTCCTCCTCGCGGAGTTGTATCTGCGAGAGCATTTCGCTCACACCATCCGCAAGCGAACCGATTTCATCATCCCGCTCCTTTGTCGGGCGAATTGAATAATCTCCGGTCTCGGAAATTTTTTTCATATTCGCCAGTAATTTTAATATGGGATTGGAAATTGTTCTTTGCGTAACCACCGCCAGCAACAAAGCGGCGCCCATACCGATGAAAAAAATGACCAGGGAATTGGTCTTACTTTTCGCAATGATCTGTTTATAGCTCTGCAAGCTGTAACGAATGGATATATAGCCGATTACCTCGCCATCATCCTGAACCGGCTTTATTATAGTCATATCTTCATTTTGCACGATTATTGAATCTGATAATAACGCTACCGGACTTTGATTTTCATGACCCGGTTTATGATATTCGGCAAACAGGTTGTTTTCAGCATCAAAGATCCAGGCATTGAAAACTTGTTCCTGAACCGCTAGCGTAGCAAGAATGTTACCTGCCGTTTGCCGGTCGATAAAATGCAGGGCGGAGATACAGTTAGAGCCAAGCAATTCCGTCATGGAATAGAGTTCCCGTTTTGCTGAATCCATATAAAAACGGGAATCACGTAATATATGGAATAGACTATAAAATAACAGTACGGAAAAGGTGGTCAACAATTGAATGAGGATCAATTTGTTTTTTATGGAAAAATATTTTCCATGTTTCATTGGTCGTCCTCCTATTCAATAACCCGAACGGCTACTTTTAAAAGCTGTGAACTGGGATGAAAATTCATCTCATTCATCGCCTTTAAATTAATTTCAAACTTGATGGTCTCTTCAATGTTTAAAAAATTGATCATCACTCCATCAGCCAGTGCGCCATTAATTTCACTAATGAGTAAAGTGTTTTTACCTTGCAGCCTGGCAGTTATTTCCGTCAATTGATTTTTGCCTGATTCGGGAATGAATAGTATATCACATTGGTCAATATGCGCTGCATCCTGATATTGTTTAATTATAATTTCTTTTTGTTCAACCCGGCGTTGCTGAGCGATTTCCTGTAACGGGGGGATGATAGCGCTGTTACCGATGACGCCTATGGTAAAGACCGGGTAATCCTGTTCGGCCCAACTCAGATATTTGGTAAAATTATATATAAATGCCGCTTTTATATTGTTGGTATAATCCTGGTTTTGCATAGGCGCTGCACTAGTGATGGCCAGGGAACCCGTAATGATGAATACAATTGTTAATAATTTCATTTTCATTTAATGCTACCGTAATTTCTGGTCAGTATTGCTTTTCTAATAATGAACATTGGCCTGAACTGTTAAACTGCGCTGCGGCTGTCGATAGCGGTCCGGAGGCAAGTTTGAAGTGTGATAGTATTCAGCATCCAGAATATTTTTACCGAACAAACGGATTTCCAGTTGGTCATTCAGCAGCCAGGCGAGGGAGGCATTCATAACCAGCGCTGCTTTAATCATATCGCTGCCGGTGGACTGAATAACACGGGGATTCTTTCTTTCTCCGTAATAATGGCCGTTTACTGTAAAACGTAATTTTTGTGTGATACGGTAATGCAATCCTGCATTAAACTGATGTTTGCTGATTTCGGGAATGAATGCATCGTTTTCATCAAGTGAGCGGTTTAATGAGTAATTGCACCAGGTTTGCAGCGGCTGTTTTTCATATTCCAGGGTCAGTTCCAAGCCGTTGGTGTGCAATTCGCCATAATTGATCCAGCGCCAGGAATTCTGTGTATTCTCTTTGACCAGTTTATTGGAAATAAAATTCCTAAACACAGAAATATCTACCCGCATTGTTGGCTTGAAATTATATGCGGAATAAAATTCCAGGGAACTGATCTCTTCCGGTTTGAGGTTTGGATTGCCTACACCGTCGGTATAGTCCCAGGCTTTGGGCGCCCGGAATGCTTCGGTGTAGAGTAATTTGCCGGTGTAATGATTTTTATTAAATACCAACCCTAACCGGGGCGTTACTACCTGGTCATAAATACTGCTGTTATCAAAGCGGGCGCCGGCATACAGTTTTAATGAATTATAGATCTTGTAGCGGTATTGTCCATAAATACTGAATAAAGTATTTTCATCCATATCCGGTTTGGGCGGCCTGAGCGGGCGAATATTGGGTGCGGGACTGGATGTGTTCGAATAACCATGCGCCAGTTCTTCATATTCATATACGATCCCTGCAATAAACTGAGATTTTGGGGTCGGATTATAATTTACGAGGTTTTCAATGCCTGCAAGCTGATTGGGCCGGTAATACCCAACTTGCGATGTGTCTGTAACAATCAGAACGGAATTATCCATCACCGTAGAATTGCGATAATAAGCCTGGGTAACAATGCTGATCTTTTTATTGATCTCGATATTGTGCCTGAGCCAGGAATTGATAAAACGAATGTTCCAGTATGTATCCGTATCGAGGTAATGAGTACCAATGGCTTTGTTATATGTGGCTGTCGAAGTCTGCTTGTTTTGATAATTTAATCCCCAGTCAAAGCGGCGCCAGGTTAACCTGGCGTCAATGGAATAATCGTCCTCAAAATTCTCCATGTTATCGGACCAGTTATTATCACCGGCAGCGCCTTTGAGATTGGCTTTTTGCGTGGTTTTGAACATACCGGAAATCCGCCAGCCCAGGTCTCGCTCATTCGACCATTGCCCATAATTAAAACCGGCGTTGACCGTATTAAAAGTGCCGTATAGTGCATACAGATCCAGGCCTGTATGGGTTTGGGGAGATTTAGTAATAATATTGACGATACCGGAAACGGCATTGGTGCCATATAGCGCCGATGCCGGGCCATAGACAATTTCAATCCGGTCAACGTTTTGGAGATTGTATTGTCCGCCGCCGTAAAATCCGCCGGAATTCAGTTCATTGATCTGTATGCCGTCAACCAGCACCAGAATGAGGTTGTTTTGGCTGGGTACTCCGCGCATAAAAACATAACTGTTAAAGCCGTTTATGTTGCGGAATTGCATGCCGGGCAGATCAGCAAGCGCTTCTTCAAGGGTCAGGTAGCCGTTATTGGCGATCTGCTCTGTCGTTATCACCCGGACTGTGGCGGGCACGGTTTCTATATTTTGAGGGATTTTGGAGGCAGTTATCACCTGGATATTGGATAGCTCTTCCAGGCTCATGTTCAGCAACTCTTCAAGAGCTTTTTTCTGCGCGAAGACTAGATTGATCTGGAGGAATAACAGCAAAACACTTGAAAAGGATAGAAATGGGAATTTTCGTATCATGGTCGTGATCCTTTACAGTTATGTTTTTTGCTAAAATGACCTGTTATGAACCAGCGCAGGTTTCTGGTTGTTACCGGTATACAGGAACTACCGCGTATAAAAATATTTTTTTATCTGGTGGTCGGTAATTCGTTAAAAGAAAAGCGCTTTCGTTTATTAACAACCTGTTTGCTCTAACCGCTAGGTTGAAAATCTCTGTCCATTAAAATAACCTTAAAAATCATGTCATGTGAGGCAAGGAAAGCAAAATATTCCACTTATAATATATCAATTTTTATGCCATATTTCTTATATTAAACCAATTACGATTTTGTGATTAACTTTTCTCCTCGTTCTTAATCTCCTGATAAGGCACGAGAGAGGTCAGGAATCTCCAATTCCTTTCAAGCAGTTATTTTTATTATGGTCTTTGCCTTTCAAATCAGAGATTTTGTACAAGCGGGTTCCCAATCGGGAGATTGGGAACCAGAAGTGTACGATTTTGTTATTAACTTTTTGTGTTTACTATTTTTATATAAAGTAATATTAACTATAAGACGAATGAGTATGATAAAAGTTATTACCTTAATTTTTAAATATATAATAATTTTTGATAATATTGCAATAGTTAATTTTATTTTTTCTGCGATTTATACTGTATTTATTGTGTTTTATGATAAAAAGTTCAAGATATTCTACTTGTTTGTTAACTTTTATATTACTTAAATTGGTTTTTAAATAAATATCTGGATAGTATCTGGCTTTTTTTCTGATGTAGAAACAATAAAGCAACCGGTTTCCCCTGGTTACACCGGTCAAAACGCCGCACACCGGGCAGGGAATATTGACTCCCTGCCCGGTAAAAAAGAGTTAGTTATTGAAATAACAGCGACGCAAATTCGTTCAGATATAATTGCCAGTTAATCCAGGTATGGGCGCCGGTGGTTTCTTTGTAAACCGGGTTGAAACCATGTTTTTTGAACATATCCACGGTAGCGCGGGTGGTTTCGACCAAGAAATCATCCTTGCCGGTGGCAAACCAGAACAGTTTGATGCCTTTGATCAATTCGGTATTACTCAATTCCTGTTTGTGTTCATCTTCCCAACTCTGCCCGGCATTGCCGAATTGGTTATTACCGCCGGTTATGCCAAAAATTCCGGAGCTGTACACACCGATCCAGGCAAACAGTTCCATGTGCGGTATGGCAATGTTGAGGGTATGAGAGCCGCCCATAGAAAGCCCGGCAATAGCGCGATGCTGACGATCTGTCAATACGCGGTAGTGGGTTTCCGTATAAGGCAATATGTCGTTGGTGAAATCGAGTAAAAATTCATCAACCGGGGGACGGGCGCCATCGCTGCCGCGGCGGCCCCAAAGGAACGGCCCGGTGTGTCCGGCCGGCATAACTACGATCATTGGTTTGGCTTTTTGCGCGGCGATCAGATTATCGAGAATAAACCCGGCGCGGCCAACGGTTGACCAGGAATCGTCGCAATCACCGGCGCCATGCAGTAAATAGAATACAGGATATTTTTCACTGCCAATTTCATAACCGGGCGGCGTGTAGATGTGCATACGGCGGAATTTATTCAGGGTTTTGGAAAAATAGGTTATCTCTGCTATCGCGCCATGCCGGACTTTATGAGTATCCATAAAGTCCGCGCCCGGTACATACAACAGGCTCCATACATTACTGTTGGATTCACTGATTGATGTATTGCGCGGATCGGTTACGGACAACCCGTCAACATTGAAATTATATCGATAAGCGCCTGGGGCAACAGGGCCAAATTGCAACGTCCATACACCGTCTGCATTTTTGGTCAGTTTATTGTTTTGCATCAAATCGGGTATGTCGGAGCCGCCCAGCAGCACCGCTTTGGCTTCCGGCGCATAGATGCTGAATTGTACCTTGTTGTCCGGCAAGATACGCGGGGAAACCAGGGTATCATTGGGCGTCATACGAAAATTCTGGGCGCTGCCGGCGACAGCAATAAATAATAAAAGACTGGTAACAAGCAGCATAGTGTTGCAAAAAATTGTACTGTTTCTCATTGCATTCCTCCAGTGGGTTAATTTTTTATCATAATATCAATGGGTTCCGGGGCAGTTAACGCTTTATGTGATTTTCCCTCAACTTTGAGCATAAGAGAAAGTTTTAACATTATCAAACAAATCACGATCCGATTGAGGGTATAACACATAAATACACTTTCTGACTAAACGGACGACAAGCAATATAAAAATCAGAAAGCAGGATTACAATTAAAATTATTAACCTGCCGGGCAAGGCAATTAGTGCTAAAAATTTGAACAGTATCCAGTAATTAAAACATTTTTTTTACGCAAGTATTCGTTTTTTCTAATTTGAGAAAACGCCGACTCTGTGCGTGTATTGTCAAGTTATTTATTAAAAAATATGAACATAGTAAAGAAATACCTTGCATTTTTTTCTTTATCGTCTTAACTTTATTGATGTTTTTTTGCAATTAATTTTTACTTTATATATTTACGTGAGGTTAATTTTATGGCTATTATGAACCGAATGCGCGAAAACACCAAGGTCATGTTGATGATCCTGGTAGTAGCATTCATGTTAACAATTATTATTGACTGGGGTATGGGCGGTTTCAAGTCCGGCGGCGCCCATCGCGGCGTTATTGCTACTGTGAACGGCGATGATATTACTCTGGATCAGTATAATGAGCAATACCAGAATGAACTGGCGGCTTATCGCGAGCAGTACGGAACCGACCCGGAAGGATATCAGCTAAACCAGCTTGAAAACCGCGTATTTGAGGGGCTTGTGCAGCAATTGCTGATCAAAGACGCTTTGGAGAACCTGAATCTGAAAACAACTGATTCTGAATTGACTGAAGAAATTTTCAACAATCCCCCGGATATTCTAAAGAGCAATGAGGCATTCCAGGATTCCCTTACCGGCCAGTTTGATATGGCCCGGTACCAGGCCGCTCTGAATAACCCCTCTGCCGACCAGTTTTGGCTGGAAGTAGAACGATATTTGCGTTCGTCCCTGCCCATGCAAAAACTGGCCAACCTGCTCAGCGAGACCCATGTGGTTACCGATGCCGATGCTCAGCTCGAGTTTATGAAAACCAACAGTAAAGTCAAAGTGAATTATGTATTCTATAATGTCGCTTTATTCAACAAAGCGGTAGCCGAACCGACCGAGCAGGAAATTACCGCGTATTATAATGCCCATAAAGATGACTATAAAGTTGTTGAAAAACGTCTACTCGATTATGTGCTGCTGGAATTAAAAGCTACTCCTGCAGACTCGCAGTCCACCATCGAACAAGCGCAGGATATCCTGGAACAGTTAAAGAATGGCGCAAGTTTTGAAGAATTGGCAACTCTCCATTCTCAGGATGCCGGCTCTGCGGAAAAAGGCGGTGATTTGGGTTATTTCAACAGCACTGCTATGGTTAAACCCTTTGCCGACGCTGCCTTTGCCGCTAAAAAGGGAGAAGTGGTCGGCCCGGTAGCGACCCAGTTTGGGTTGCATATCATCAAGGTTTATGATAAAAAGAAAGAGAATGGCGAAGACCAGGTTAAGGCAAGTCATATTCTGTTAAAGATAGAGCCGTCGCCGGCAACGCGCGAAGCCTTGCGCGAAGAAGCGGAATATATTGCAGAATTTGGCAAAGAAAACGGTTTGAAAACTGTGGTAGCTGCCGAAAGCCTCACCGTTAGCCAGACCGCTCCCTTTGAAAAAGGCGCATATATACCGGGTATCGGCATGGAGACGCGGGTGAATAATTTTGCCTGGAGAAGCGATGTCGGCGATATCAGCCAGGTGTTCAACCTGGAACAGGGTTTCCTGGTCGCAGCCCTGGCGGAAGTTCAGCCTGAACATGTAAAGAAGCTTGAAGATGTCAAGGGCGAAATTGTTAATGCTATCAAGAACGACAAGAGCATGGAAAACGCCCGCGAACATGCTCAAAAAGCCTGTGATAATATCAAAGCCGGAATGCCTTTTGACCAGGCCGCCGCGCAGGACAGTTTGTCCGTGCAGGAATCTGATCTGTTTGCTATGGGCGGTTATGTTCCCAAGATCGGCAAGGAACCGGAATTTGTCGGAACCGCATTTGCTTTGAAATTGGGTGATTTTTCCCAACCTGTTAAAGGCGCGCGCGGTTATTACCTGTTGCAGGTAGTGGACAAGCAGGAAATGAATATGCAGGAATTTGAAAGCCAGAAAGAAGACCTGAAATTACAATTGGCAGCCCGCTACAAACAACAGATTTTTGGCCAATGGTATGAAGATGTGAAAAAGAAAGCGGATATTAAAGATTACCGGGAAATGTATTTTTAATAGTCACTGTATTTATATTAAAAAAAGCGAATCCACGGATTCGCTTTTTTTGTTTATATAGTATGGTATATAGTCGGAAGTAAATCATTTTGCTTTATCCGGGTCTGAATCTGGATAAAACCGAAACGCTTTAACCGGGTTTTATCAACAAATTTTAATAGACCCAAGCTTGTGCAATGTTGCATTATGGCTCTGATATAGACCAGGGGCTGTTTCAAAAACCCCAATTTGAGAAAAGTCATTTAATCTGCTAAAGCACACAAAACAAACTTGTCATTTCGAGCGAAGCGAGAAATCTTGTTTTTACAATATTTTTAATACAAAAGATTCCTCGTCGCTTCGCTCCTCGGAATGACATGAAAGGTATTTTTTTACTCTATCCTGGAACCTCTTTTTCTTATTGGGGGTATTAATACAGCCCCCTGCAAAAATTTTTATCTGCGTCTATCTGCGACATCTGCGGATAATTACCTTTGCCAAACCGGATTTTTTAATTGATGAGGGCGCAGCCCTCACGTTTCATGCACACCGGGGTTCAGAGACTGTGTGAAAACCAAAAATATTACTGTAAAAAGTGGAGTGCATCGCCTTTATGCGATGCGTTGGGCCGAAGGCCCCAATATCATCTGTAACATGAAAACCTTACTGATTATTACATATATGCTCCATGCCATTTAACTATATGTTTTTATTAAAACAATAAATTGATTCGAGGCCGCCTGCGGCGGCCCACAGTCCATAAAGGGACTGTACTCCGGGTCCGGTAGAATCTGAGCTACTTTCA
>JAKQIY010000029.1 GCA_029561455.1 bacterium | reverse complement strand
GTTTCGTATATTACAAATTGGCAAAAGCGTTAAGAATTATTTTATCCAACATCAATCTAAGAAAATTAAAGAATTATTATAAGGTCAAGAATAAAATGCAGTTGGCTTTTGCCTTCGAATAAAAAATCGGGGGTACCATGTACTAATTGTCCCTTGTAATTCAAGATCATACCCAATAATGCCAGGCTGAAAAATATGATATTATATTTGAATTTACGAAAGGTAATTATATAATAAACAACCAGGGCAAAAAATGGCACCAGCAGGTAGATCATATATTGAAAATATAACGGTAAATTCCACAAGGCAATAAAGAACAGAACGAACCCGATCAGTATAAAACCTGTTTTGATGTACCAAAACTTGGTTACTTTGGTGGCAATAACAGCAAGATAAAACGGTAATATCAAAGCTAATGGTATCCAGATCGTATCATTCAGAACATTGGCAATTATTTCCACCACTGCATTATCATGGAAAAGAGAAGCGCGAAAACTGATTTGCCATACAAATATTTCCAGCAGGATATATAAAATCCATATTCCCGCTAGCACAGTTGTTGAGATTTTTTTAAACAAATTCAATGATCCTGATACCAATAAATAAATTAATCAGAAAAATACCTGCAAAAGGTATGTTTTGCGTAACCTGTTCCGTATTTCCGGGGCTGGTGGCCGACCCGGTCTGGTAGCATCAGATGCCGCTAAATTGAACATCCTCGAACAACAGGGTCGGTATTTTAACTGATGAGTAAGGATAGGGATCGTTACCCATAACCGTCAGTTTTTGCCAGAATTCTTTGCCATTGCCTGAGATATTCATTTCATTAACCGGCATAATAATTTCACCATTTTCCACAAGTTGACCGATAATTCCAAAAGAAAAATCGCCGGTTGTGGTATTGGAATTACCGCCAATAAAACTGTTGACAATAATTCCTTTTTTTACGCTTTTAATCATACTTGTTTGGGATTCGGCGCCATATTCAAAAACAACATTACTCAGCGAACCGGAATTGGGCGCAATACCCATTTTTTTGCCGTAATAATCATCGATCAGGTATTCTTTTAATACTCCTTTTTCAATGATCGTCCTTTTTCTGGCGGCCAAACCCTCGCCGTCATAGATGCGGGAAGAGGCACCGCGTTTGATGAACGGGTCTTCAATTACCGTTAATTTATCAGCGGCAATTGGTTTGTTCAACATGCCGTCGAGGTAGGTGCTTTTTTGCTGTAATGCTTGCCCGGTAATTGCAGAAGTGAGCATAGACAACAAACGCGCAGCCACCCGGTTATCGACGATCATGGTATACAACCCGGATGCGATTTTCTTTTGTCCGATCCGGCTGAGAGCGCGCTGAACCGCGTTTTTACCGATTTCTTCAACCGGCGGCAGCTCATTATAGTAACGGGTATCGCCGCCTTCCCAGTCCGATGGCCGCCCGCCATTGGGGTCATTCACAGTTACCTGGGCGTAGCTGCTGAAAGCGGTTCCTTCCGTCTGCCCGGCAAAGCCGTTGCTGTGCATTCTGAAAACCTGGTAATGGGTATCGCTATACCCCGCAGAGGCGGTAATGATCTTGTCGCTTTGCGCCAGCGCCGCTTGTTCGATGGCGGCGGCAATTTTCACCCGGTCTTCGGTTTCGATTGCGGAATACTTTTTATCATTTATATCCAGATCGATATTAGTTTTCTGCGGATAATATTTGGGATCCGGTAACGACCGATATTCGTCCGGTGTTAAATACCTGGTCATGGCTACGGCATCCTGAATAAATTTCTCCAGTGATTCCTTGCGCATATCGCAGGTTGAATGTCGTGAATATTTTTTATCGACAAAAATCCGCAGGGCAAGGGAATTCTGGGTAGATTCCTGTAATTTTTCCATTTTGCGATCCCGGAAATCCACTTCAATGTCCCGCTGGTTGGAAATGGCAACAGCCGCCTGGTTGGCGCCGCATTTTAATGCCTTGTCTATTGCCCATTTTGCAAGATTTAAACCGTCTTTGCTCATATTTTCATCCTGTTATGGTAAATTTCAAGAATTGACTCCGCCAACTGTAATTTTGGAAACTTTGATTGTAGGTAAACCGAGCGATACCGGCACACCTTGTCCCTGTTTACCGCACACCCAGCCGCCCTTATCCATTTCAAAATCGTTGCCGACCATGACAATATCACGCAACACATTGGGGCCGTTGCCGATAATATTCACATCCTTGACCGGTTTGGTCAGTTTGCCGTCTTCGATCAAATAACCGGATTTGACATAGAAAGTAAAATCCCCGGCGCCGATCATAACCTGGCCGTTGGTGAACGACTGGGCGTACAAGCCTTTTTTAACGCTGGCAATTATTTCATCACGGGTATGCGGACCGGCCTGCATATAGGTATTGCGCATACGCGGTAACGGCGCATAGCGGAAAGATTCCCGCCGGCCGCTGCCGGTGGGCGCTACATTATAATACTGCGAGCTCAGGTGGTCATGCAAATAACTGCGTAAAATTCCGTTTTCCACCAATACGGTCTTTTGGGTATCGTTACCTTCATCATCCACATTCAGGGAGCCGCGCACGTTGGGATTGGTTCCGTCATCGATAATATTCACAAAACTCTCCGCCACCGGTTTGTTGATCTTGTCGGCAAATATGGATACCTTTTTACGGTTATAGTCCGCTTCCATGCCATGACCGATGGCTTCGTGGAGTAGAATTCCCGAGCCGCCGGCGCCAAGCACCACCGGCATTTCCCCGGCTTCCGGTTTAACCGCCGCAAACAGATCGACGGTGCGTTTAACCGCTTCGGTAGCCAGCAGGTCGAGCTTGTCCGCTCCATAAAATTCATACCCGTAACGCCCGGACAGGTTATAACCGTTTTGTTCACGGCGCCCGTTTTCTTCAGCGGTGCAGGAAACGCCCAGGCGCGTTAGTGGCCGGTAATCGCAGGCTATGCGCCCGGTGGAGGTTGCCAGCAGAATCCAGGTGGATTCATCCGACAAATAAATATTATTTTTTATGATCCGCTTATCCAGCGTAAACACATTGTCATTGATTGTATATAACATGGGGATCTTTTTATCGATGGCCACATCTTCCCACTTTTTTTGAATGGGATAATAATTGGGGGTTTCATGCAGCTTTAATTGCGCCGGCCCCGCTTTTAAACCGGAAGCGGCAATATTGGCGGCGGTCTTGGCCGCCTGTTTCATCGCCTCCAGGGTCAGTTCTTCGGTAAAGGAATAGCCGGTCTGATCGCCCAACAGCACCCGCACGCCCATGCCCAAATCGACCTGGGTTGAAGCGCGGTTAACGGCATTATCTTCCAGTTCCACATAATTGCCGATGGTATGCTGAAAATAAACATCGCAATAATCGCCGCCGCGCGATAAACCCACGGCAATGATCTCATTGAGCATTTGTTCCGTTATGCCAAAGCGGTTCAAATAATCGGCCAAGGTTAAATTTGTATTATCCGGCATTGCCAGCGCCCTTTCCATAGTTGATTGCATCATTAGCGGCAATCCCAGCGCCGCAGCGGCGCCGGTTGCGCCTGAAGCAATAAAACGTCGTCGCGTAATATCTTTGTTCATTTACCCTCCGGTATTAATAACATCTTGTTCAAGCCCTTTGGGACTAGTGTTTTTTATTAAACAATGTTAATCGATTTTTCTTCCATGCTTTTATTAAAACTGTGAAAAAAAACCTGCACAATTTCACAGGTTACATTATACAACAAATTTTCGGCATTATCAATAGCGGTTTCAAGCGTCATCGGCCGGTTGCACAGCGAAAAACAAGCCGTTAAACCGAGTTCACGCAGCGCGGCGTACGAAGCGTCCACACTGCCGGCAACGGCAATAACCGGAATGTGCTGTAATTGCGCCGCTTTACATACTCCGGCAACGGTTTTGCCGAAAACAGTTTGCGTATCGATTTTTCCTTCGCCGGTGATGATCAGATCCGCATCCTTTATACGTTCCATAAAGCCCACGGTTTCCAGCACTAGTTCCACACCGGGACGTAAATCGGCGTTCAAAAAAGCCATCAAGCCGCCGCCCAATCCACCGGCGGCGCCGGCGCCCGGTAAAGCCCGCACATCGCGCAGGGCGCCGGCAGCCAGCGCTGAAATATGCGCCATATTATGTTCCAGCACATCACAATCGGTCGGGGAAGCGCCTTTTTGCGGCGAATAGACGCGCACCGCGCCCCGCTCGCCTAACAACGGATTGGTAACGTCGCAGGCGACGGAGATTTGTACATTGTGTAATTCTGCGGCCAGGCTGGTCATATCTATACTTGCTACATTCCCCATTAATCCGCCGCGCATATATTCTTTTATCTCAGCGCCATGAGCATCAATAAAACGCACGCCCAGCGCTTGCGCCATGCCGGTTCCAAAATCGGTGGTTGCCGAGCCGCCGATAGCCACGATGATCTTGTTACAGCCGGTCTGTACGGCATCGAGGATAAGCTGCCCTGTACCGTAGGTAGTGGTATGTAATGGATTTCGTTGATCCATCGGCACAAGCGGTAAACCGGAAGCGGCAGCCATTTCAATAACGGCGGTCTCACCATCGCCAAGCAGCGCCCAGTGCGCCTGAACCGGATCGCCAAGCGGCCCGGTAACGCAGCACGGAACGAGCTTGCCGCCGGTTGCCGCCGCCATAATCTGCGCCGTACCTTCGCCGCCATCCGCCACAGGTATACTCTCAACAACCGCGCCGGGCACAACGGTTAGTATACTTTTACGGATTATTTCACAAACTGAAATTGCCGATAAACTGTCTTTAAAAGAATCCGGCGCAATGACTATCTTCATTCCTGCAACACCCTGGTTAACCTGTTTTCAAACAGAATATATTCAGTTTAATTACCTGGTAAATTACCGATAATAACTAAAAAACACAATACCCTTGTTAAAAACTACTGAAAGAACCAAGGTTCAATAAAAAAATGAATTTTCTTCATAACTGGTAACTTTTTTATTGACATTTTCATATTTTTGCTTAAATTATAGGCTTAACAATCTTTGTACAGGAAAAAAATGGAAGCGCCTTTTTTGAATCAACACTACACTGCACAAATTCCGGTTAATATGACTGCCGGCAATGGTGTATTATGCTTCCGCTTGCCTTTGCTAAACGTACTACTATCCAATCTGCTATTGCTAGGTGTGCGTGTTGTGCGCCTGGTGCGATTGCCTATCGCTATTATTAACCTCTTGCTCCGTTCGCTAAGGTAATAATAGGTGCAAGAGGAAATCGCCACCCAAATCTCTTAAAAAATCTCTCAATTCAGAAAAAGATTACAGAATAACTGGATTTTCCTCTTCACTCAACAGGCAGTTGTGTTACTATTTGCATTAGCAAATTTTAAACAAAAAATGAGTGATTTAAATAATATAAAAGAAAGGATCCTATGACTGGTGCAGAAATGATCATCCACGCGCTGAAACAGGAAAAAGTACGCGCGGTTTTTGGATATCCCGGCGGGCAGGTTCTGGATATTTTTGACGCCCTGTATAAATCGGATATTCCGTTCTATTTAACCCGGCATGAACAAGGCGCCGCCCACGCCGCCGACGGTTTTGCGCGGGCTTCCGGAGAAGTAGGCGTCTGTCTGGCCACATCCGGCCCCGGCGCGACCAACCTGGTTACCGGCCTGGCCACAGCCCACATGGATTCCATACCGGTGGTCGCTATTACCGGTCAGGTGCCCACACAATTGATCGGGAATGACGCCTTTCAGGAAGTGGATATTGTCGGCATCAGTCGGCCGATCACCAAACACAATTACCTGGTCAGCAATATTAATGATTTGCCGCGTATCCTCAAATTAGCTTTTTATATTGCCCGTACCGGCAGGCCCGGGCCGGTTTTGGTCGATATTCCCAAAGATGTACAACGGGCTTCAACCACCTTACCGTATCCGGATAAAATTGAAATTCCCAGTTACAAACCGACCATGAAAGGTCATCAGCCACAAATCGTCAAAGTCGCCAAGGCTATAGCCGACAGCAAAAAAACGGTCATCTATGCCGGCGGCGGTGTCATCAGTAGCGATGCCAGCCAGGAATTGCGCGAGTTGGCGAAAATAATCAATGCCCCGGTTACCACAACCCTGATGGGGTTGGGAATTTATCCTGAAACCGAGAAAAATGCCCTTAAAATGCTGGGCATGCATGGCACCGAATATGCCAATTATGCAATCCAGGAGGCGGACTTGTTGATTGCTATCGGCGCGCGTTTTGATGACCGGATCACCGGTAAAGTAGATAAATTTGCCCCCAATGCGCATATTATCCATATCGATATCGATCCCACGTCAATTCGTAAAAATGTCGAAGTTGATATCCCGGTGGTCGGCGACATTAAACATGTTTTACAGGAGCTGAATAAAATCGTCGAGCCCAAAGAAAATAAAGAATGGCTGGAAACGATTTATACCTGGAAAAAGAATCACCCGCTGCGTTACAAGAAAAACGGCCACATCAAACCGCAGTATGTTATTGAACAGGTTGCGGAACTGACGGAACGCAAAGCTGTTATTACCACCGAAGTTGGACAGAACCAGATGTGGACCGCCCAGTTTTACAACTTTATCAATCCCCGCACCTTTTTATCCTCCGGCGGTTTGGGAACGATGGGTTACGGTTTTCCCGCCGCCATTGGCGCCCAGGTTGCCTGTCCCGATAAAATTGTTATCGATATAGCTGGAGACGGCAGTATTCAGATGAACATTCAGGAATTGGCAACTGCGGTGTTATACCAGATACCTGTCAAGATAGTCATTCTTAATAATCACTCCCTCGGCATGGTAAGACAATGGCAAGCAATTTTTTATGACCGGCGGTTCTCTTCCACCTGCCTGTTAAAGAATGCCCAATGCCCGGAACATTGCAACCAAACAGAAGAGTCCTGCCCGGCCAAATATGTACCCAATTTTGTAAAACTGGCAGAAGCTTATGGCGCCACCGGCCTGTACGCAGATAAAGAGGAGCAAGTTGTGCCAACGTTGAAAAAAATGCTGGAAACGCCGGGCCCGGTTATTGTAGAGTTTGCCATAGAAGCGGAAGAAAATGTATATCCGATGGTGCCGGCTGGTGCGCCACTGAACGAAATGATAAGAGGTATTGCCTGATGAGACATATAATTAATCTTGAAGTAGAAAACAATGCCGGGGTTCTGGCGCGTATAGCCGGACTTTTCAGCGCCAGGGGTTTCAATATTGAAACCATATCGGTCGGAAAACCCGAACCGAATGCCACTTCTCTTATGACCCTGGTAGTACGCGGCAACGATGATGTTATTGAACAAGTCAACAAACAGTTGAATAAACTAATCGATGTCATCCGGGTTACCGATGTGACCAAAAACTATTATATCAGTCGTGACCTTGTACTGATCAAAGTTACCGCTCTGGCAGCTAAAAGAAGTGAAATTTCACAACTACTCACAATCTTTGGCGCCAAGGTGGTAGATATCAGCGCCAAGACTATGACGCTGGAACTGTGCAGCAGCGAAGCAAAGATCAATGCCTTTATCGAAACGCTACGTCCCTATGGCATCAAAGAAATCGCCCGCTCTGGCACCATCGCCATGCTGCGCGATTCCAACAGTGAATTTTAAAATAAATCAAATTTTAATACTAACTTGGAGATTTTATCATGAAATTGTATTACGACCAGGATGCGGATTTAAACCTGCTAAAGAACAAAAAAGTAGCCATCATCGGTTATGGCAGCCAGGGCCATGCCCATGCCCTCAATCTCAAAGAAAGCGGCGTCGATGTCGTTGTCGGCCTGAATGCCGGGAATCCCGATATTAAAGAAGCGGAAAAAGCCGGAGTGAAAGTGATATTAAACCAGGAAGCCGCCAAACAAGCCGACATTATTATGATCCTGGTGCCGGATCAGATCCAGCCTATGGTTTACGAAAATGATATTCTGCCCAACCTGAAAAAAGGCGATGTGCTGGCATTTGCACACGGATTTAACATTCATTACAATCAAATCCAGCCGCCGGATTTTGTCGATGTGATCATGATTGCGCCCAAAGGCCCCGGTCACCTGGTTCGCCGGGTTTACCAGGAAGGTAAAGGCGTGCCAAATTTGATTGCTATTTTTCAGGACGCTTCCGGTAAGGCCAAAGACATTGCCCTGGCTTATTCCAAAGGCATTGGCGGCACCCGCGCCGGCGTTATTGAAACTACCTTTAAAGAAGAGACTGAAACCGACCTGTTTGGCGAACAAGCCGTACTCTGCGGCGGCGTTTCCGAACTGATCCGTGCCGGATTCAATACCCTGGTTGAAGCCGGTTATCAACCGGAAATCGCTTATTTCGAATGCCTGCACGAGCTAAAACTCATCGTCGACCTGATCTATGAAGGCGGTCTATCCCGGATGTACTATTCCGTAAGCGATACGGCTGAATACGGCGGTCTTGCCAAAGGACCATTGGTGATTGGCGAAGAGAGCAGAAAAGCTATGAAAAAATTGCTGACCGATATTCAAACCGGCGCATTCGCAACGGAATGGATCCTGGAAAATCGGGCCAAAGCCCCATACTTTAAAGGACTCCGCCGGTTACTGGCAGCTTCACAACTTGAACAAGTCGGTGTACAACTGCGCGGGATGATGAGTTGGATTAAAAAATAACCGAGGTTATTATGGATAAAAATCGCGTTCTGGTATTCGACACCACGTTACGTGATGGTGAACAGTGTCCCGGTGCCAGCCTGGGCGTGCCTGAAAAAGTGGCGATAGCCCATCAACTGGCGCGTTTGAATGTGGATATTATAGAAGCTGGTTTTCCGGTATCATCGGAAGCCCAGTTTAATGCAACAAAAATAATCGCCAATGAAGTAAAGGGTCCGGTCATAGCCGCCCTGGCCCGCTGCGTAGACCTGGATATCGATAAAGCGGCCGAGGCCCTTAAAGGCGCGGAAAAACCACGCATTCATACTTTTGTAGCGACATCCAAAATTCACCTGGAGAAAAAATTCAGAAAATCGGAAGATGAAGTGCTGCAAATGGCCATTGCCGGGGTGAAACGCGCCAAAAGCTATTTTGACGATATTGAATTTTCCCCGGAAGATTCATCGCGTACCGGCAAGGAATTTTTGTTCCGTATTATCGAAGCGGCCATCAAATCCGGGGCAACGACAATCAATGTTCCCGACACGGTCGGTTATTCCAATCCGGATGAATTCGGTGCGCTGATACGGGAAATTTTTAATACTGTACCGAACATCGATAAAGCCATCATCAGCGTGCATTGTCATAACGACCTGGGTCTGGCGGTTGCCAACACCCTGGCCGGGATTCGCAACGGTGCAGGGCAAGCTGAATTGACCATTAACGGCATTGGCGAACGGGCCGGTAATGCTTCCCTGGAAGAAGTGGTGATGTCTTTAAAGACCCGGGCAGGTTATTATAACAAAACCGTCAACATCAACACCAGGGAGATCATCAATACCAGCCGCATGGTCAGCACGCTGATGGGTATACCGGTGCAGCCGAACAAAGCCATAGTCGGCGCCAATGCCTTTGCGCACGAGTCCGGCATACATCAGGATGCGATGATCAAAGATGCCAGTACCTATGAGATCATGACGCCCAAAGAAGTCGGTTTGGACGCCAGCAAGATCGTGCTGGGCCGGCATTCCGGCCGGCATGGTTTAAAGCAGCGGTTGACCGAACTGGGTTACCAGTTAAGCCAGGATGAATTGAATCACATTTACGATCGTTTTTTGGAAATTGCCGATAAAAAGAAAGAAGTGTTTGATGAAGACCTGATGGCGTTGGTAGGTGATGAAAATGCGGACGACAAGGATGCCTACCGCCTGGAGTATTTTCACATTCTCAGCGGCAACAAGGCCATTCCCACGGCGACGATTGTTTTGAATTACCAGGATAAAAGCATCCAGGAAGCCTCTGTAGGCGACGGGCCGATCGACGCGGCATTCAAGGCCATCGACCGGATCATCCAGGTGCCGCTCAAGCTGACGGAATACTCGCTGCGCGGCGTCACCGGCGGCAAGGATGCCATTGGCGAAGTGCTGGTGCGGGTTGCCAATAACGGCAATAAATTTTTAGGCCGCGGCGCCAGCACCGATATTATTGAAGCCAGTATTCGCGCTTATTTGAATGCGGTAAATAAAAGCCTGCAAATCCAGAATAAGGAAAGTCAGTCTAATAGTACTAAAGCTGAATTATAAAAACCATGACCCGGAGTTCCGGTTGCCGGACCAGGGTTTAACTGAAAGGATATACTGTGAAAAGTTATAAAATAGCCGTATTACCGGGAGACGGCACCGGCCCGGAAGTTGTGCGTGAAGGTGTTAAAGTACTCGATGCTGCCGCAAAAGCATATAACTTTAAACTCGAATATCAAACCTTTGATTTTGGCGGCGATCGCTATATCCGCACCGGCGAAGTGCTGCCCAACTCCGCCGCGGATGAACTCAGAAAATTCGATGCTATCTTTCTCGGCGCCATCGGCCATCCGGACGTCAAACCCGGAATTCTGGAAAAAGGTATTCTGCTGCGCCTGCGTTTTGAACTGGATCAATACATCAACCTGCGCCCGGTTAAACTCTATCCCGGCGTGGAAACCCCTCTTAAAGATAAAGGCCCGGAGCATATCGATTACGTGGTGGTGCGCGAGAACACCGGCGATGTTTATACCGGCATCGGCGGCGTAACCATGAAAGGCACTCCGAGCGAGGTAGCGATTCAAAGCATGGTTTACAACCGCTTCCAGGTGGAACGCTGCCTGCGTTATGCGTTTGAATACACCCGCAAACGGAACAAAAAGAAAACCCTGGCCCTGTGCGGCAAGACCAATGTGCTGACATACGTGTATGACCTGTGGGAACGGGCCTTCCATGAAATCGGCGAAAAAGACTATCCCGATATTAAACGCGAATACTATCATGTGGACGCTACCTGTATGTGGATGGTTAAGAATCCGGAATGGTTCGACGTAATCGTTACCGGCAACATGTTTGGCGATATTATTACCGACCTCGGCGCTATTACCCAGGGTGGTATGGGCATTGCCGCCGGCGGCAACCTCAACCCCGAAGGCGTGAGCATGTTCGAGCCCATCGGCGGTTCAGCGCCCAAGTACACGAATAAAAATGTCATCAACCCGCTGGCGGCGATCTGTTCCGGGGCAATGATGCTGGATCATCTTGGCGAAACCACCGCTGCCCAGGCTATCGAAAAATCCGTTATGAACGTTACCGCCAACAAGCTGAAAAGCCTGGCGGCCGGTAAAATGGGTTACTCAACCACCGAGGTGGGAGACCTGGTGGCTAACGGGCTCTAAGTCCATAAACATTAACTTGAATGGAGGCGCATAATGCCGGGTCGACTCGTACTCTATGACACCACCCTGCGCGATGGTTCACAAAGTGAAGGCATTCTGTTTTCTGCGGAAGATAAAATCAAAATCGCCAAACGCCTGGATGATTTCGGCATGGATTATATTGAAGGCGGCTGGCCGGGTTCGAATCCCAAAGATATGCAGTTCTTTACCCGCGCTATGGATATAGAATGGAAACACGCCAAACTGGCGGCGTTCGGCAGCACCCGGCGCGTCAAGGCTAAAGTAACCGAGGATGAAAATATCCAGTTGCTGCTGGCCGCCAAAACCCCGGTGGTTACCATTTTCGGCAAAACCTGGGATCTGCATGTTACCGAAGGCTTGCGCACCACTTTGGAAATCAATCTGGAACTCATCAGGGATTCCATTGCTTATCTCAAAGATAACGGCAAGGAAGTGATTTATGACGCCGAACACTTTTTTGACGGTTACAGAGACAACCCGGATTATGCCATCCTCACCCTGCAAATTGCGGAAGCAGCCGGCGCGGATTGCCTGGTGCTGTGTGATACCAACGGCGGCACCCTGCCATGGCGGGTAAAAGAAGTGATTGAAAATATTCAAAAACTGTTCCCGGAAACAAAACTCGGCATACATGCCCACAATGACGGCGATGTCGCCGTAGCCAACTCCCTTATCGCCCTGGAACAGGGCGTTATGCACATTCAGGGCACCTTTAACGGTTATGGCGAACGCTGTGGCAATGCCAATTTATGCTCCATTATTGCCAATGCCGCTTTAAAGATGCCGGTGCAGGTGAACAAAAATCTTAAAGTACAGGAACTGACCCTGCTGTCCCGTTACATCAGCGAAATGGCCAATATGCCGCACCGCGAAGAAATGCCGTTTGTCGGCAATAGCGCTTTTGCCCACAAGGGTGGCATCCATGTCAGCGCCGTGCGCCGCAACCGCCGTACCTACGAACATATAGACCCGACGGTCATCGGCAACAAACAGCGGGTACTCATATCCGACCAGTCCGGACAAAGTAATATTCTGCAAAAAGCTGAAGAATTGGGTTTGGATCTGTCCAGCAGCCAGGAAGTCGTTAAAGGTATTGTGGACAAACTGAAAGAAATGGAAAACCTCGGCTACCAGTACGAAGGCGCCGACGGTTCGTTCGAAATCCTCATCCACAAATCCACCGGCCAGTATCGTAATTATTTTGAACTGGAAAGCGCGCGGGTGATCGTCGACAAACACGAGGAAAGCTCGATCTATTCCGAAGCGGTGGTCAAAGTCAAAGTGAACGGCACGGTCGAACATACCGCCGCCGAGGGTCACGGCCCGGTCGATGCGCTGGACTGTGCGCTGCGTAAAGCCCTGGAACATTTTTACCCCGCTCTCAAAGATATGTACCTGATCGACTATAAAGTGCGGGTTTTGGACAGCACCGAAGGCACGGCCGCCAAAGTGCGGGTGTATATCGAATCGCAAGCCGGCGATATGACGTGGGGCACCGTAGGTGTTTCCGAAAACATCATCGAGGCAAGCTGGCAGGCTCTGGTTGACCGCATTACCTGGCTGCTGATGAAAAAAGAAGTGAACAAGAATTAACCAATATTACCAATTTGATCTTTGCAGGTTTACCCTATAATGAATAACGAGTTGACAATTACCGAAGGTTCCATCACCACCCCGCAGGGTTTTAAAGCCTCCGGGGTGCATTGCTTTATCAAACAAACCGGGCCGGACCTGGCGCTGATCGCCAGCGATACCCCATGCAGCGTGGCCGCCATGTTCACCACGAACCGGGTGCCGGCCTCTTGCATAATAATCGACCGCGAAAAAGCCGAAACCGGCCGCGGTCAGGCCATCGTCATCAACAGCGGCAACGCCAACGCCTGTACCGGTCAGCAGGGCCTGGCCGACAGCCGGGAAATGGCCGCCCTGGCCGCCGCAGAACTGCACATCGACCCGGCGCTGGTGTATGTGGCCAGCACCGGCGTGATTGGCCACCATTTGCCCATGCAGTTGATCCGCGACGCCATGCCGCAAGCCGGCGCGGCGCTATCGTACGACGGCGGTATGGATGCCCTGCGCGCCATTATGACTACCGATACCCGACCCAAGCATCTGGTCGTTAGTTTTGAACTGGACGGCAAGTCATGCAGTATCGGCGCCATTGCCAAAGGCAGCGGTATGATCAATCCCAATATGGCGACTATGATCTGTGTCATGACCAGCGATGTTGCTATTGAACAACCGCTTTTACTCGCCGCCCTGAGAGAGGCGGTCAGTGTGTCTTTTAACATGCTCACTATCGACGGCGAGATGAGCACCAACGACTGTATCTTTTTATTTGCCAACGGTCAGGCTAAAAATAAAAAAATCACCGCGGCCAACAGCGATTACCAAATTTTTAAAAACGCCCTCAACGCCCTGGCCATTGCAATGACCAAAAAAATCGCCCGCGACGGCGAAGGCGCAACCAAACTGGTTACGGTTACTGTAGATCAGGCGCAGTCCCACGCCGAGGCGGAAAAGGCGGCCAAAGCCATCGCCAATTCCGCGCTGGTCAAGACCGCGATATTCGGCCAGGACCCCAACTGGGGCCGGGTCGTGCAGGCCATCGGCGCCAGCGGTGTGCAGGTTGATGCCGATCATTTTCATATTCAATTCGCCGGCATTACCGTTGCCGAAAACGGCTCAGCTATTGCCTACGACCAGGACAAGATGCGCGCCGCGCAGCAACAGGAAGAAATCCGCATCTATGCCGGACTCGGCGCCGGGCAGGAATCAGCCACCGTGTTCACCTGCGATCTGACGCATGATTATATTACCATCAACGCGGATTATCATACGTGAGAATCTGATCGCGCCGGATATTCATCCGGTGCGGACGATACAACCGGACATCCGTCCGGTATACAAACAAATTAAAATTTATGATTATTAACTCTAAACAAACACCGGAGTAACTATGCTGTTCAGCAGAAAAATCGCCTTTATCGGCGTCGGCAACATGGGCGAAGCCCTGCTCGGCGGGCTGCTCAAAGCCAACCTCACCAATCCCGAAAACATCATCGCCACCGACACGCGCGAAGATCGTTTGCAATTCATCGCAAATAAATGGAAAGTAACCACTACCACCGACAACATAAAAGCGGTGGCTTTTGCCGATGTCATCGTCTTTTGCGTCAAACCACAGGCGATCAGCGACCTGCTGACCGACATCAAAGACACCATTCGTTCCGAGCAGCTCATCATTTCGATTTTGGCCGGTATTACCACTAAAACCATCGAAAGATTCATCGGCAAGAACAACCCCGTCATCCGCGCCATGCCCAACATTCCCGCGGTGGTGGATGAAGGCGCGGCCGGCATCTGCCTCGGCTCTTTTGCCAAAACCATCCACAAGGACATAGCCCAGGCCATTCTCGGCGCGGTAGGTACGGTCGAGATCGTCAGCGAATCGCTGATGGATACCATCACCGGCCTGAGCGGCAGCGGCCCGGCCTATATCTATATGGTCATCGAAGCGCTCACCGACGGCGGCGTCATGATGGGACTGCCCCGCGACGTCTCTATCCGCCTGGCGGCGCAAACCGTGCTGGGTTCGGCCAAGCTGGTCAAAGAGACCGGTGTTCACCCCGCGGTGCTCAAAGACCAGGTGACCACCCCCGGCGGCACCACCATCAAAGCGATCAAGGAACTGGAAGAGAGCGGCCTGCGCCCCATGCTCATCCGCGCCGTCGAGATCGCCACGCAAAAATCACGTGAACTGTCGCAATTCCTTGAACAAAAGAACAATGTGGAAAAGAACTCCTGATGAGCAATAAAAAGCAAATCGGCATTATCGGCGCCACCGGCTACACTGGCGAAGAACTGCTGCGCTGCCTGGCGCTGCATCCGCAGGCGGAAGTAGCATTCGTTACCTCGGAAAAAGAAGCCGGGGCCTCGCTGGCAAGCGTCTACCCGCACATGCCGCTCTATAAAGACCTGCAATTGATCACCGCGCAGCAGGCCGCTGCCCGGGCGGTGGACCTGGTATTCCTGTGCCTGCCGGCCGGCGAGTCCGCTCCCCTGGCGCGCGCGTTTGTGGCAAAAAATATTAAAGTCGTTGACCTGGGCGCGGATTTTCGCTTCAGCGACCCGGCGGTCTATAAAGCCTGGTACGGCATGGAGCATCCCGCTCCCGACCTGCTCGACCGGTCGGTCTATGGCCTGCCGGAGTGGAACCGGGACAAAATCAGATCCGCCGCCATCGTCGGCAACCCCGGCTGCTACCCCACCAGCGTGCAGCTTGCGGTATTGCCGTTCCTCAAAGCGGGACTGCTTGCCGATGCGGCCATCATTGTCGATTCCAAATCGGGCGTTTCCGGCGCGGGCAAAAGTCCTACCAAAACCACGCATTTCGTATCCGTCAACGAGAATCTATCCCCCTACAAGGCGGGACGCCGGCACAGACACGTCGGCGAAATGGAGACGCATTTACAAAATTTCAGCGGCCAAAAGGCAGACATCATTTTCACGCCGCATTTAACGCCCATAACGCGCGGCATGCTGTCCACAATATACGTACAGACCAAAACCGTTATGGACAAAGCGCAGGTGTTGCAGGTTTTAAAAGACGCCTATACCAGCGAACCGTTTGTGCATGTCCTGCAGGAAGATTATCCCTCTATGAAAATGGCCGCCAACAGCAATTACTGCTTCCTCGGCGCGGAAGCCCCTGGCGGTAAAACAATCATTCTCTTTTCCGCAATCGACAACCTGGGCAAAGGCGCCAGTTCCCAAGCCATTCAAAACATGAACATAATGCTGGGCCTGCCGGAGGAGAGCGGCTTACTGACATGAACACGAAATTACTGATTAAAATAGGCGGACGCGCCTTTGACGATAAAAGCAGCTACCTGCAACTGGCCGAGGCTATCAAAGCCCTTGCCGATACTGCGGTGATCATTGTGCACGGCGGCGGCGCGGAAATCACCAACGCCCTCAAACAGGCCAACCGTCCCACAAAATTTATCGACGGCATCCGCGTCACCGAACGCGAAGACATTGCCATTGTCGAACAGGTACTGTCCGGCGCTATCAACAGCCGCATCACCGCTTACCTTGAAGAAGGCGGGCTCTCCTGCCTGTGCCTGTCCGGTAAAAGCGGCGGTTTACTCATCGCCGAGCCGATTGCCCGCCAGGGACAACAATACGGCTATGTCGGGCAGATCAAAAAGGTCAACCCGGATGTGGTCTGGCAGGCATGGCGGCAGGGGCTAACGCCGGTGGTCTCCCCCATCTCCGCCGACGAATCCGGTAACAGCTATAACGTCAATGCGGACAGCGCCGCCGCAGCCCTGGCCATCGGCGCCGGTTGCACGGATCTGCTGTATTTCACGGACGTCCCCGGCGTTAAATCCGGCGAACAATTACTGGCCTCCCTGTCCATGTCCGATGCGGAACAACTCATCCGCCAGGGCGTTATTAAAGACGGCATGGTGGCGAAAATGGAATCCGCGTTTGCCGCGCTGCACGGCGGCGTTGCGCGTGTGCACATCACCTGCTGGCAGGGTCCCGACACTTTAAAGAACAATCTAACTCACGCAACCGCCTCCGGCACAACCATTCACCTGTGAGAGCCATGAATACACAAGAATTGATCGAACTAAAAAATAATGTACTGCTGGGCAACTATGCCCGGCCCGATTTTGTTTTGACCCACGGCAAGGGCATGTACCTGTATGACGCCGACGGCAAGGAATACCTCGATTTTGTCGCCGGGATCGCCGTTAACGCTTTTGGCTATGGCGACGAGCGCACTATGCAGGTTCTGCACGAGCAGGCCGCCAAACTGTGGCATTGCTCCAACCTCTACCATAACGAACCCCAGGTATTGCTGGCACAGTTCCTGACCGAGCGCACCTTTGCGGACAAGGTATTCTTTTGCAACAGCGGCACGGAAGCCAACGAAGCCGCCATCAAGTTTTGCCGCAAGTGGGCAACACTAAACCGCGGGCCGGAGTGTATGCAGATCATCTCGTTCACCAAGTCTTTTCACGGCCGCACCTACGGCGCGCTCTCTGCAACGGGACAAACGAAATTGCAGGACAATTTCGGGCCCATGCTGCCGGGCTTTGCGTTTGCCGAATTCAACAACCTGGAATCCGTACAAAAGCTGGTCAACGACCAGACCTGCGCCATCATTGCCGAGCCGGTGCAGGGCGAAGGCGGCATTTATCCCGCCACTGCAGAATTTATGCAGGGCCTGCGCAAGCTGTGCGACGACCGTAACCTGCTGCTGGTATTGGATGAAGTGCAGTGCGGATTCGGCCGCACCGGCAAGTTTTGCGCGTATGAGCATTTCGGCGTCGAGCCGGATCTTGCCACCTACGCCAAACCCATCGCCGGCGGCCTGCCGCTGGGCGCGGTGTTGCTCAAGGACAAAATCGCCGCGGCCATCAAGCCCGGCGACCACGGCTGCACCTTTGGCGGCGGCCCGCTGACCACCCGCGTGGCCCTGGATATTTTACAGCGCATCGCCGCGTCGCAATTCCTGGCCGCCATCAACGAAAAAAGCGGCTATTTGCAGAACAAACTGCGCGCCCTGCAAGCCCAATTCCCGGCCATCAAAGAGGTGCGGGGACTGGGACTGATGATCGGCGTCGAACTGACCATTGATCCGGCGCAACTGATTGCCGCGTGTTACAGGCAGGGACTGCTGATCTGCAAGACCGGCAGCAACGCCGTGCGCCTGCTGCCGCCGTTGATCGTGGCGAATAAACATATCGATGAATTTACCGGCAAGTTCAAAGCCGCATTATCAGCGCTGGAAACAACGACATGATACGAAAAGCCAAAATCAAAGATGTGCCCGAGATAGTCGATCTGATCAACTATTACGCGCAAAAGGGCGAAATGCTGCCGCGCACACCGGTGCAGGTATACAGCGTGCTGCGCGATTTTGTGGTGATCGAGCAGGAGCACAAAGTGGCTGGCGTGGGCGCGCTGTCGATTATCTGGAGCGACCTGGCGGAGGTGCGCTCCCTGGCGATTGCGCCGGACAAGCAGGGCCGGGGCCTGGGCCGCCGCATTGTGGAAACCCTGCTCGACGAAGCCCGCAGCCTGGAACTGCCGCAGGTGTTTACGCTTACCTACAAGCCGGACTTTTTCGTCAAGCTCGGCTTTACCCTGGCGGACAAGAAAGACCTGCCGCACAAGATCTGGAAAGACTGCATCCACTGCCCCAAATTCCCGGACTGCGACGAAACCGCGCTGGTGAAGAGGCTGGGGTGAGGGGCGGGGTTGTTGGAGGAAGTGTGTTAGCCGGAAATTGGGGAATTGTACTTACCAAGCAGAATTTTTTTAAAAAAAGTTGAATTTTCCTGGGGAAAATTAAAATAGTTCTTGCATATTTCCGTAAAATTTCTTTAATTTCAGCGCCATTATGATATGGATTCTAAGGACACGGGTACGGCGGGATTTTTTGTATATTATATGATGTAAAGAGGTGGGTGGGAGTTTGGAAAGGATTTTTAAAAATTTGCAACTCTTTAATAATTTAACATTTATAAAACAAGCAATACTAAACTCCATATTAAAAGATATTTATTAAGACACTTTTTCTTTTGAAGTAAAAAAACATATATTACCCCAAATACAATCTTTGATTTTATTATTGTTATGAAAATTAATACTATGTTGCCTAGAATAAATAAAAATGAAAATATGAGCATATCAAAAAAAATATTTTGGAGTAAGTTTATAATTTTTTTTGTTTCTTTTGTCGGATTTATAGGCGCAATTATTACAATTTACTCTTATTTTATTCAACAAAGGAATACTAAATTACATTATGAAATAATATCCAATACAAATATTCTAGATATAAAAGCGGATGCAAGTCAATTTGATATTTTGTATGATGGCAAAAGTTTAAAAGCAACAAATGAAAATGTAAGAATTATTTCTTTTAGAGTAATAAATGTTGGGAATACTGATATCCTAAAGACTTTTTATGATGATAATGATCCATTAGGGTTTTGCATAACAGATGGAATTCTTTTAAAAAAACCAGAAATTTATGAAACTTCTAATCAATATTTGAAAGATAATTTAAAAATATTTTCTGATTCATCAAATAAAGTTACTTTTTCCAATATAATTTTAGAACCCTCAGAATATTTTATCTTAAAAGTAATAATAAAATATAATTTAGAAACATCACCTTCAATCCAACCAATAGGAAAAATCGCGGGTATTAAATCTATACAAGTTTTAAATAAAGAGGAAATTAAAGAAACTGAATCATTCATTTCTATTGTATTTTCAGGAGGCATACTAGTTCAACTAGTGAGGGGTTTTGGGTATACACTTATTTTAATATTTATGGTTGTAATAATAATAATTTTAATCATAGCTATTACTGAAAAAATAAATAAGAAAAAACGAAAAAAATTAGTTAACTATTTTAAAGTTGATCCAAAATACTCTTACAATAAAATGGATGATGCAATTTTTAACCGATTTATTGAAGAAGATATCGCAATTCTTAATATTATGAAAATAAATATCACAAGTGAAAAGGTTTTAAATTTGCGTTATAAATATGCTATAATCAAAGAAAAGAAAGAGAGAAAATATCAAGATTTTGCTCACAGAACTGATATTAAACCCATATTCTATAAAAGAAGAATCGATAAAACTTTATATATTATTGGAAAAATGATTACTGATGGCTTAGTTATAAAAGAAGAAAATAAATTAAAAATCAATAATTCAATGAAGAAAACACTTGAACAATTTATATCTTTCCTTTCAGAAAATAACTATCAAAACCAAGATAACTTTATGACAGGTGAGGTTGATATTACGGATGAAGTAAAAAAAGAAAAAATGATTTAAACACTTCACAGCAAGTTATGAGATTTCAATTGTTAATTTATTTTATATCCGAAACAAGCTTTTGGGATTTTACCCCGAAGAGATTAAAACTATATATTTTATTAATTTTTTTCAAAAATGGGAAATGTTTATATGTTAGAAAATAAATCGTTTTTTGAAAAAACACAACCAATTTATATTTTTGAAATAATTAATCAGGACATTCTAAAAAGGCTGTTGGATAGCTATCGTTTCCCTCTACAAACTTCATTAACCGTTTATTATTCAAAAATCTTACCTGCTACATTTGATACAGTTAAATGGCTTGAATTGAAAGATAGAAAAGAAGAAATGCGATTAAACTCGCCAATTTGTTACTGTTTTCGTCAAGACAAACCAAAATATGAAAAAATTTGTAAACAATGTGATATTGAAATAACTCTCAAATACTATAATAAAGAGTGGACTGAGCCTAAATTATTCCATTGCCATTTAAATCTTTGGGAAATGACTTATCCTATTTTTGTTCAAGATTTATTAATAGGTATAATATATGGTGGACAAGTGATAGTTACAGAAAATCCTGATGATTGGAATAAAGAACTTAAAAAATATAAAAAAAATGTCGTATGGGCACCATTAAAAAATATACAGACTCAAGAGTTACCTTCAAAAAGTAATCAAATAGAAGAAATAATTGCAGCAATAAAAAAGGTTCCCAAAATAAAAAATAATAATATAAAAAAAGATAAATTGTTAAATCTAATAGAGGAAGAAAAGAATAAAAAAATTAATATCGAAATGTTATTAGAACGTTTCAAAAAGTTTATTGAATATGGAAGAACAATAGAAGAATTATTAAGAGACATTCATTTAGCCAAAGCTGAAGCAGCAAGGCGTGTACACATTCATTTAATGTCAAAAGAATTATCTAATAAAGGTGATCACTTGAGTGAGGAACCTGAAGAATTCTGGAAAACACTTGATGAAGCTATAGCAAACACTCTTCCTGATATTAAAGCTTATTTGATGTTTGAATTAAAAGAACACAAGAAAGAATATGAAATTAATAGAATACAAATTTTTGATAGAAAAATATTTAAAGGGACACAAAATTTTGAAATATTTTGTAAGTATTTTATGAAATTATTCAATAAAAATTGTAAATATAACGAAAAATTTAAAATTATAGATATTTCAGATCAATTAATAAAATGCAATATAGATAATCTTTTTAATGAAATTATTGCTGATTCATCATATAAATTAACTAATATTAATATAATTGGTTTTCCATTTGTCGATATTAAGAATAAAATTATAGGTGGTCTAATTTGTATAAGCTTGAAAAATGACTTAAAAAATATATCACAATTTTATATTGATACATTTATTGATATTATAGATGTTTTATCTATTGTTCTATCTCGCCATAATATAAAAATTAAAAGAGTAAAAGAATTGGGTAAACTAACTCATGAATTAAAAGTGCCAATAGTCGCCATCAGAGGAGCAGCTGATTTTATACTAAAAACACCAGGATATAAAAATTTTTTCACTTATGATTATGCAGGAGATATATGGTCTTGGAGTGATTTAATGAGTATTTTGATTGACAAAGCAAATACATTGAGATATACTGAACATAAAATTAATATTAATCCAAAACAGACCTTCATTTTAAGAGATGTGATTGCTTCCGCAATAAGACAATCCAAGGTACTCCTTGATGAACGTGGATTTTCATCATTAAATATTAATTATACAAAAGAATCACTACAAAATTTCCCCCCTTTATGGATTGATAGAAATTTATTTCAACAGGTAATATTTAATCTTTTAATTAATTCAATTAAATATGCTTATGATGATGCTAAAGCATTTCAAGTTATGATAGAAGGTGATGAAGTTACACTAACAATAGTATTTAAAGATTGGGGGATTGGTATTGACAAAGATTTAGAAGAAGTAATTTTTGAAGAAGGGGTCAGAGGACCAGATGCCGAAAAAATAGATGTAACCGGACAAGGATTAGGTTTGTGGATTGTAAGGCAAATTGTAGAGGCGCATGGTGGTGATGTAAGGTTAACTAATAATAAATGGCCTACTGAATTTACAATTTCATTACCCAATTCATTGAGATTTCAACCTTTAACAATTAATAAAGGAGTGTAATTAATGGAAAAACTTATTGTATTAATTGATGATGATAAATTACCTATGAAATACTACATTATAGCATTAAAACAAAAAGACTTCAAAGTTATCCAATTTTTAGAACCAGATAGTGCTTTCGAATTTATACAAAATGAAAAAGTAAAAATTTTTACAATAATTTTAGATATAATGATTTCACCCGGAGAAAAATATAAACATGTAAACACACGAGAAGGACTAGATACAGGTCTGTTTCTATTTGAAGACATAAGAAAAATCTGCCCAAACACTCCCATCTTCGTTTTAACAAATGTGAATCATGAAAAAACTATAAATAAGTTAAGAAATTTACCTCTTGTTACAATAATTCAAAAAACAAAATGTCCCCCTTCTGATTTTGCAAATTTAATAGAAACTTGTTTTGCTAATAGTAAAGAATAAAAATAAACAAATTAAGGAGCAGGATGTTAATTGAAAGTAATGATTGGGAATTGATATGGCAGTTATTTAAAGATATATCATTGTCCTTATGGATTTTGATACCTTTATTATGGCGTTATTGCAAGCAAAAATATTTAAAATGGGAATTTCCACGCCTAGAAAAAAATAAAAAAGGTATAAAAAATCTGGAACGTGTTGTAAACATGCTCTTCCAGATTAATAAATGGTTAAGTTCAAATAATTCAGAGTTAATTAAAAATGTACGTCATGATTTAGTTGAATTAACATGGAATATATATTTAATAGCATTATCATATGCTGCTTTACATTCAACTGAAATTTTTCAACGTGAATTGGCATTACGAAATCTCTCACAGGCATCGAACCCTGATTCAATTAATTCAATTATTCTAGTAGTACAAGGTATTGCAAATGATCAATATGAATCAGATAGCATTAGAAAATTAGCTAAAGTAGTATTAGAAGAATTAAAAGAAAAATCTAATAAAGAACTTAATTAGTTATAAAACCAAACATATTAGAAAAAAAATTATATTTAATCTAAAATTTCTACCATAAGTGGAAAATTATAAAATTTATAAATGAAAATCGGAAGAAATGATCAATGTTGGTGCGGTAGTGGTTTAAAATATAAACACTGCCATTATGAAATTGATTTAGCGCCCCCCGAAAAACGTGTTGATGTAGCACATAAAATATATTGCCAAAATTGGCAAAGAAATGCTGCTTATAATGCATCTCAAGGATGTTATAATTGGATGGCTACACGTCTGAAAGCTTATTCTCCCCAACGTATTTTAGATATTGGTTGTGGTGATGGGAGTGGTTTACTTGCTATACTTTCCATTTTAAATTCTGAGGAAATAACAATTCTATCCCTAGAGGAAAATTTAGAATGTATAAATATTACTGCACAAAATCTTCGTTCAAAGGGCTTAAAGGTTTCAATTATTAATAGAATGCATGTTATTCCGAAAACCAATAACAAGTATTTATTGGGGGTAGAATCAGGAAAGCTGTTTGAAACCTCAAGTATCAATTTAATTGAATCGGATATATTATTAAGTGACGATGATTTATTATCTTTTCTAATGAGCATACAATGCTTTGATGCAATAACAATCTGGCTTATTGGTACTCATCATTTAAGAAATGAATGTGAAAATCTTTTTAATTTAAAGATTAAATCAAGTTTTGACTATCGGTTACGCGTTCAAAATCAAGTTTATGTACTTGCTGATAAATTACTACGTTCAGGGGGTGTTCTCCAAATTATTGACAGAGGTGAGGTTCCTGACACAAAACTTTTGAGAGAAGGTATCTTAAACGCGCACAAAGAACAAGCATCAGTAACCGATTTTGAGGTTAGTTCTCTTGATTATATGATTTATGATGAACCAAATGTATCTCAAAAAATCACAATGCAACCTTCAATTGGATCATCTGGTCGAAATCCTGATTTATCTCGCACAGCTATGATATGTATAGAATCAATTAAACCCTGAATATTATAATCTATTTCTCATTATTTATTAATAATACTAAATCCCCCATCCCGGCGAAATTCTGTGGGTTTTCCTAGTTACTTAGCATATTCTGTTTCATTTCCCCGGATATATTATCCCACCCCCAACCCCCCCGACGGGATTTTTTTTGCGGTTGTAGCTGTTATATTCTTCCTGTTTAAACCATAATATTACCACTGCGCTGCACACAGCGCTGTGGCCGATAACAGAGATAACGGGAGGAACTATGACATCACGACGCACGCTTTTACTGCTGCTGCCGGGTGCGGCAGTGTTACTTTTACTTGTTTTACTAGTACGAGTCGTTTTTGAACCAAACCGGGGAACGGAGATGAACGCTATGGATTATACAACCATCAATGCCAACGCCGCGGCGGCGGCGTCCGCCACCATAACCATTGCCGCCGATGCAAACAGCGTTTGGAATATATTGACGGATTTTGCGCGCTGGCGCGACTGGAATCCCGCTGTGCAGGCAATGACAATTAATGGCCCGGTAACGCCTGGTACTGTTTTCAAATGGCAGGCCGATTCCGCCAAAATCACCTCGACCATTCAACAGGCGCAGCCGCCGTATTTTATCAGTTGGAGCGGCAAAATGTTGGGCATAAACGCCATCCATGTCTGGCGACTCACCCCGCAGGACAGCGTTACGGTTGTGCACACTGCGGAATCGTGGGACGGCTGGCTGGTGAAACTCTTAAACAAGCCCATGCAAAAGATGCTGCAAAAATCGCTGGATGAGGGACTGGGCTATCTCCAAGCCGCTGCGGAAAAGAGCTGACATGTAAAGTGCTACGCACCTTGTCGTCGTGTAAATTTATAATAATGAAACATAACTTGGGTTATATTACTTTCCAAAAGCAACAGCTGCCAGGTGCGTAGCACATTTTACATTCAACTGGCTGTTCTGATAAATCAGCCACCAAGCCACAAAGACACCAAGTGGGTTATTATTCTTTGTGATTTTGTGTTCAAAAATTTCTTGCATATTGTTCACATATTTGTTAACTTGTGCTATGAGAGAAATAATATTCTATCGTACAGTAAACGGGCATTGTCCTGTTGAAGAATTTCTTGATTCTCTAAATGACAAGCAAATAGAAAAAGTATTATGGGTATTCAAAATAATCAAAGAATTGACTATGGTTCCCAAAGAATATTTTAAAAAATTGGTCAACACCGATGATCTTTGGGAGATTAGAATCAATGCCGGAAATAAAAGCATTCGCATATTGGGGTTTTTTGTAAAAAATAAATTCCTGGTATTAACCAATGCCTTTGTTAAGAAAAGCCAAAAGACGCCGGGAAAAGAGATACAAATCGCACAGCAGCGTAAAAAAGATTACCTTGAAAGGAAATAAAATGGATGATTTGGATAAATATATTCAAAAACGAAAAAATGCCAGTCCGGATTTTGCAAAACGATTTGACGAAGGATATGAAACGTTTAAAATTGGCGTATTACTGCGTCAGGCCCGCGAGCAAGCCGGCATAACCCAGGAGGAACTGGCGCAAAAACTCAATACAAAAAAGTCCGCCATATCCAGGATAGAAAACCATTCCGAAGATATGCGCCTTTCAACATTAAAGAGTTACCTGGATGCAGTTGGTAAAAAACTGCATTTATCAATATCATGAAAAAAATACATCAAAGCAAATAACCCAAAGGGTGGGATGAAAAGCGTGTAAAACGTGTTCTGGCCCATTATGAGAAGCAAAGCGAATTAAAAGCCATTGCCGAATATGAATCGGCATGCGCCACAAAAGTCATTATGGAAAAACGCGCGCAACGAGCAAATGTTGATAAATTTGCAAAAGCGATAGCACACATACCGGATGTTGAACCGGAAGAATATGATAAACTATGATCGGAGTTTTTCTATGCCAATGCCGGCATAGAGTAATTCCAAAGAGAGATAATTTTGGATGATTTGGATAAATTTATTCAAAAACGCAAAAATGCCAGTCCGGATTTTGCAAAACGATTTGACGAGGGATATGAAACGTTTAAAATTGGAGTGTTACTGCGTCAGGCCCGCGAACAAGCAAAACAAGCAGGTCTCACAAAAAAGGATATTAAAGCGGCAATAAAACAAGTCCGTGGGAAAAAATAAGCGCCATACCGATAACGGTAAAAAGTCATAACCTTTATATAAATGTAAATGGCCGGTTCGACTGATTCAAAACAAGTTTATTTGAAATTTGTATTATTTGTTATTATATTCCTATATTATTAAAACCAGATGGCCCTCAGCAAAGATCTTTTAGAGTTCGTCGGGTTCTTGTACACAAAAAACCAAACCAATTACATGATAAATAACCGGTAACTATACGCAACAGGAGTCCTGCATGGTCGTTCATCTGCTTTTATTTATCATCGGCATTGCGCTGTTATGGCTGTGCTCGGAACTGGTTGTTCGCAATATACCGGTCATTGCCCGGCGGTTGGGCGTCAATGAACTGACGGTAACCATATTAGGGGTGAGCGTTTTCTCCTCACTGCCCGAGCTGTCCGTTTCGGCGATCTCGGCATATAACGGCAACGCGGAAATTGCACTTGGGAACATAGTCGGTTCTAATTTCGTCACCCTCACCCTGGTCACCGCGATCTGCGCATTGATTGCGCCGATCAACATGCGCCAGGAAATCCGCGACCGCGAAAGCAGTTGGATGATATTATCAACTGTGGTTATTCTGCTGCTGGCATTGGATATGGAACTGAGCCGCATTGATGGATTGATCCTGATCGGACTGTATGTGCCCTATGTCATTTCGGTACTGCGCGATATGCGCGCCGGGGGTCATGACGAGCCGCACGCAGCCATCAAAACCCCGCTGTGGCGCGCGCTGGTTATTGAAGGCGCGGCAATAGCGGGTGTGGTGTTCGGCGCCAAATTCAGCCTCGATCACGGTCAGGCCCTGGCTCAACACCTGGGCATGCCCGACCTGCTGCTCGGCGCCATCCTGTTCGCATTCGGTACCTCGCTGCCGGAGATGGCAATAGCGGTATCGGCCACATTCAGGAAAAAAGCCGAGATCAGCATGGGCGAGATCTATTCTTCCAACATTTTCACCGCCATGGGCATTTTGGGCGTCTGCTGCCTGATCCGCCCCCTCGCCATTGCCGACGCCCGCGTCATTAACATCGATATAACTTTTCTGATCCTGGCGGGAATTATCGTGCAAATATTCATCACCACCCGCGCCAAACTCAACCGCATCGAAGCGGTGATCATTCTGCTGTTGTATGGTTATTTTGTAGCCACACATGTTTGGACCAATATTGTGCCATGGACTTTTTAGGTATGAAAACTCTGTAAAACAGAAATGATATTTTAATGCTGCGCCTGTTGCTAGTCATTACCATTCTGCCGGCGTTTTTTATTGCCTGTAAACAAAATCTGAATAATAGCCTGGTTGTAACCGAAGAAAAGAACGGCAGTTCCGTACAATTGCACAAGGGAGATACCTTTACAGTTAATCTGCGAGGAAATCCCACCACCGGTTATTTGTGGGAAGCGCAGATGGCCGATTCCACCGTAATCCGCCAAAACGGGGATTATGAGTATCATGCAGATCATACCGAACCCGGTTATGTCGGCTCGCCCGGTATGTTCACGTTCCGCTTTACCGCCGTTGGCAAAGGGCAAAATGACCTGCAGTTTATCTATCACCGCCCGTTTGAGCCGGATAACCCGCCGGAAAAGACTTTCAGGGTGACGGTTATTGTCAAATAGCAGTAGCGGCTTAAGCACTTTTAAATTTACTCCCGATAATCAGCAAATGTCGGCATGGGTTCAATTCCGGTTATTGGGAAATTTCCTCAAACCTGAGATATGTTTTTTATAAAGGGGCTCTATGAAACGAACATGTTTACTTGCGCTTTTAGTTATAGCATCCTGGCTTTATGCCCATGAAAAGTACGTAACTGTCGATAGCCAAAAATACCGCGTCAAAGAAATGGGGCAAGGCAATATTACGGTAGTATTTGAAAGCGGCATGTCCGACAGCATCGAAAACTGGCAGAGCATTCCGGACTCGATTGCCAAAATCGCCAAGGTTTTCCTGTATGACCGGCCCGGCATCGGCAAATCCGATTCAGCAACAACGCCGCGCACCTTGCCCAACCATGTAAAGGAATTGCACGATCTGTTGAACTATGAAAATATTCACCCTCCATACGTTTTTGTCGGTCATTCTTTGGGCGGATTCATAACCCGATATTACATCAGCCAACATCCTGAACAGGTAAAAGGTCTGTTACTGCTCGATCCCGCCGCAGAGGCATGGTGGTATCAAATGTCTGCTAAAGAATTACAGGAATACAAAAAAGGCGGCGACGAGGTTTACCGAAGCCGTCCCAGGGGACAGCAACAGGAATGGGAAGAATTTTTGCCGAATATGGAATATATGCGTAATCTTAAAATACCGGAGCAGATACCCGTTATCCTGATTTCGGCCTCTGCCTGGGAATGGTACAAATATCATAAAAAAATAATTAAAGGCCACAAGAACTCGAAACATGTTGAATTAACCGGCAGCCATTACATCCACCAGGATCACCCGGATAAAACGATTCAATATATAAAAGATCTGCTGCAAACCGCCGGGGCGCAATGAGCAACTCATCTGCACCCCGGAATGTAGTAATAATAACACTCATCAAGGGAGAAGAGTAAAAATGGACAGAAGACAGTTTTTCAAAGCAGGATTGACCGGAGTGGGAACTCTGGCCCTGATAAAAAACGCCTGGGCGCTCAAGTACTATCCCGCGCCGTCGGACAAAAAAATCGCCGTGCTCTACAGCACCTGGTGCGGCAGCGCCCGCGACGCCGCAGTGTGGATATGCGAGGGCATGGGCGGCATTGCCAATGTTTTTGACGTCCGCGAGAATCCGGACTTGACGGGATTCGAGCAAATCATTGTCGGCGGCGCCATTCGCATGGCGGCAACCTCGCCGGAACTGCAGGAGTATCTGAATAAAAACCAGGCGGCATTAAGCAGCAAGGTGCGGGGCGTGTTTGCGGTGTGCGGCAACATGAAGCAGCCGATCGGCCCGGAACAGATCACCGCATTAATCGACAATCATTTGGCCAAGCTCTGCGGGGTCAATAGCGTCCCCAAACATGTGTTCCTGGGCAGGATCACCAAAGCCCTGATGGACCCGCAAACCGCGCAAATGATGGCCGGCATGGAAGATTACGACAATCTCAAACGCGATGAATGCCTGGCTTTTGGTAAAGAGATACTGGAATTTATTACCAAGGGATGATAAAAAGTAAACGTTAATTTACAGGGCATACCTATCGTCCGGTCTATTCCGGTATGCCCTTGCGGCCGCAGGGAGAAATACTGTTTGTTTTTGTAAAAAACTTTTTTATCAGGACAAGATATCTCCCCCGCGCGCTCTTTCGGAAACAGAATGGCAGGTTTCTTCAGGGAAATTGTAAAATACTTCTTGCTTGTCTCCACAAACTTTATTACATATAGTATATAATTGAATATTTGTTCGTCAGGCGCGGTTATTCTAAACAGAAAACAGCTAGTAAATTGTTTTATTAGACAGAACACCGGTTAACATTAAAACAGGACGATGAATATGCAAGTCACAGATAAAAAATATCTTGCAGAGTATCAAAAGCTCATTGGTCATAAAATCGGGAATCTGGTTCGCGACTTTATGTCTAATGAACAAAAAATGGAGCTTGGATACGCTACACAATCCTCAGCAGTTTATTCGGCAAATATTGAAGATAATATGGTTGATCTTGATACTTTTATCAATTACAAACGCATACCACAAAAATCCCGACCGCCGATAGAAGTTACCGAGATAGATCATCTTTTCAAGGCTTACGAATACGCACAATTGAATAAACTGGATGAAACCACCTTTCTGGAATGTCATGCTTTATATTCCAAAACCTTGCTCATTAAAAGTCAGCGCGGTCGGTATCGGATTGAGCATGAACAGGTATTGAGTCACAGGGGTCAGGTATATCAAGCTATTGAACCTGAATTTATTGTAGCAAAAATGCAGGAATTATTTGCAGGGATAGACTTTTTAATAAATGCGGAGCTAACCGTTGCAGAGGCTTTTTATCACGCATCCCTCCTGCATTTAATGTTTGCACATATTCACCCGTTCCTGGACGGTAACGGCCGCGGCGGGCGTTTGTTGGAAAAATGGTTTTTATGTCAAATCCTGGGCGAAAAATTTTGGAAAATTCCCTCGGAAAAATATTATCAAGATCACCGGGATGAGTATTATGAAAAAATAAACCTCGGTGCAAATTATTATCAGCTAAATTATGATCTCTGTCTGCCGTTTCTGGGTATGCTGCCGGCTTGTCTTGAATAAATACCTGACTCATTGCCGTAATAGAAAAATATGACCGTTATAAAATTCAATATAATTATAATCCTGTGCTTAGTGTATGCCGGGGTTCTTTTCCCTGTTGAGCACTCTCAGCCAATCAGGGGCGTTACTTTTGAGTATTCAGCGCCGCCGGGCGCCAACTATGACAAAGCCGAATTTCGCTTGTGGTATGCCAATAACACCGGACCGCTACACGGCACCATCATCCTTTTAACCGGCTCCAATGGCGATGGCAGGCCAATGGTGGAGGATTCCGTGTGGCAAACTTTTGCCGTCCAACACACCCTGGCGCTGGTGGGCTGTTATTTTACAGACAAACCACACGAGCAGGGCTTTATCGAGGAATACGCCGATGTCTCGCAAGGCTCCGGTCAGGCTTTACTGGATGCGCTGACCTCCTTTGCCAAACAATCCGGGCATGTCGAATTGGCCACTGCGCCGCTGCTGTTGTGGGGCATGTCCGCCGGCGGTGAGTTTAATTACGAGTTCGTAGCGTGGCAGCCGGAGCGGGTTATCGCCTTTGTCGTTAACAAGGGCGGCATCTATTATTCAGCGCTACTGTCCAAAGCGGCGCGGAATGTGCCGGGCATGTTGTTCATCGGTGGTAAAGACATTGAGTTTCGTAACGATACGATCAAAGGCCTGTTTGCCATCAACCGCCGCGCCGGAGCGTTGTGGGCGCTGGCGCAGGAACCGGAAGCCGGTCATGAAATTAGCCGCTCGCTGGAAATGAGCCTGATATTTTTTGCCGAAGTCCTGCCCCTGCGTCTCTCTGCCAACGCCGGGTCGTCAGAGGCGCTGCCGTTACGGGCTATAGACCAAAAATCCGGTTACCTGGGCGATCTCAAAACCGGGATGATTACAGAAATCGGCGACAACGAAATCCCGAACCATCCCACCACCTGGCTACCGACGGAGCGCATTGCCAAAGCCTGGCAGGCGCTGGTTACGGATCAGCCGTTCCCGAAATAATAGTTGAGGACTAGTTTTTAGCCGGTATTATTAATTCCATCTATCATTAAACAATTGTTACCTAAAATATATGAACCGGATTTTTATTGAGGTCATTCGTTTATAATTGATGACCTCAATATTAACCTGTATACAGTATAACTGCAACTTTATTGCTTTGCATTATTTTAAACAAATACAACGCTTTGTATCGGTATAATTGTCCACAGTTAATTTAATAAAATACATACTTGTGCTCGTTGTCCTGGGACTCCATTTATATGAATGGTACCCGGAAGTTTGATTTTCCCGGCAAATTTGATCAACCAATTGCCCATTGACATTATAGATAGACAAGTCGACAAATGCAGCCGAGTTCAGGGAATAAGAAAGTGTTGTACCGGAATTAAACGGATTAGGGTATGCTGAATTTAATGTAAAATTAGCGGCAATACCATGATTTTTATAAGTCTCTACAGACGATGGAGTAAGCTCAATTAATTGATAATTCTGACTACCCAATCCGAGTGTAACAGCATGATCGAGAGTATGAATGCCATGTAATGACTCCATACGTTGTCGTAAAGAGGCGCTTTTTTGCGGATCGGACGCATAGATCAGGTCGACACAGGCTTTATCCAATGCCACCGGATCAAGTGAGGCAAGAATTCCTATATCTTCCAGTTCCGGTTTAGCGGGACTGCTATCACAATCGCAATCAATAGACAAGTTATTCATGAGACTGATATACAAAACCCGATCTTGCAAACTATTTATTACAGCCCCGGCGGCTTCCGCCATAGATTCCAGAAAGGGATCCTGTGCGCCACCCCACATGCTTGTCTTGCTTTTACCGGCCGTATGGATCCAACACTTGCCAGATTTGGAGGCAATACCAATGGACATATTTTTTATTGCGCCGCCAAAACCTCCCATGGCATGGCCCTTGAAATGGGAAAGAATCAGGAAAGAATCGTAATTTGTAAAATGCGAACCGACAAGATCCTCTGTGATATTTTTGCCATTTGGAAATGGCAGGCTTATAGAACCTTCTTCATCCATGACATCTGTGGATGCAATAGCGGTAAAGCCATGATCAGCTAACACTTTTTTGTGTGCTGTCGCTGACGAGCGGCCTCCGCCATAGGCCGTATTACACTCGACAATCGTCCCGTTAACCGTTTGCACCAGGTCTTTAATAAGGTTCGGGTCAGGGTAATAGTGACCACCAGGCTCGCCAGAATGCAACTTGACGGCTACTTTGCCGGTTAATTGTCTATTTAAGGTGAGCTGCGAATAAATATTTAACAACCCATTCGAACTAATATCTGGAGTAAATAATACCTGGGGCAGATCTTGCCGGTTTTCAATGGAGTTTAAAATGTTGTTCTTCCCTGCTACCCCAGCCAATCCAGTGACAAGCGGATTGGTCATGGCAGCGGCGCCCAGCGCCAACGTAGCATTTTTTAGAAATTTACGACGTGATAATTGATTCTTCATGCAGCCTCCTGTTAATGTAATTTAGTGTCGCAATCGAGCCATGTTCTCGTTTTGTGGTCATGAGTTCATAAATTGAGTTATATTCAGTATGTGTAAAACTGAAAAAGTAAACAAGCTGTCCATTTTAAATTATTAATATTCCAGTTAGTTATAACAATATACCACATTAATGCAATCAGCTTGTCGCATTTGGATCAGTATTGTTTCACCGATGCCATGTATTACCAACCCCGGTACTACAGTAGCCTTCGGACAACACTTGTTGATATCACATTCATTGCCGACTATTTCACTGCCATAACGTGTGTAAAATGGAAATAATGGCATTAGTATGTCGTCGCGCCAGTATAAATAGCCGTGAAGAATCACAGGGTAATCAGCCATATATTGCGCAGGTTCGGAAAGTATGGGAATGACATTCTCATACAACTCAGTCGAAACAACCCGTGTTGCATCCGCATAATCGATGGGATACGTCTTGACTGATTTTATTTTAAACAGCTTGGTTCCGGGAGATTTCTGTATTTTTTGTGCAGCTAACTTTGGGTGACCTATGGGCAGGGTGATTATTCTTTCGTGTATAAAAATTTCCCCTTGACGACAAAAAAAGGCGAACGGCATTTTTTCTCGATTTGATTTTATATTAATTGTCTACCTTAAACACTATCATGCCGATGAAAAGTTCCCAACCGATTGATAATTTCTGAATTATGATGACCGAAAACCCTTTTCATCCTGTAAAGTGAAAGCTTTAATTATTGCCTTGCAGTATAAAATATAAGTTAGCCAATTTTTTAATAACATTACATTGCTTCCGGTTTCCAATCTCCCCAGACTATGTGAAAACTAAAAATATTGTTGAAAAAAGTGGAGTGCATCGCCTTATTGCGATGCGTCGGGCCGAAGGTTCGAATATCATCAGTAATAAGAAAAGCTTACCGAACATTACATATAAACAAAATATTTGGCAACTATATGTTTTATTAAAGCAATAAAATACTTCGAGGCTGCCTGCGGCAGCCCACAGTCCATAAAGGGACTGTACTCCAACTCCGGTTGAATCAGTGCAACATGCAAGCGCTAACCATCTGGCTTTTACAGGTGTTTTCACACAGTCTGTCGCGATTGTGAACCCGCTTGTACAAAATCTCTGCTTTGAAATGCAAAGATCATATTAAAATAACTGCTTAAAGGAATCGGAGCTTCCTGACCGCTCTCGTTCCTCATCAGGAGATCAAAAATGAGGATACAATATGATAAAATATTAATTTTAAATTAATCACCTAATTCACTGGCAATAAGTTTTAATAATTATAAAATTGATCATGTTAATATTTAAAATCATTAAAATCAAATAAATGAGTATCATGCATAAATTGCATCATGAGCCATGTTTTACATCTATATAAAAAAGAACTTGACTGGTAAATAATTTATCTTAAATTTATCAAAATGTTTTATAAAGGAAAGATTATGTACAGGAAATCAAATCGGTTATCGCTTAAACAAGTTGCCGCTCAAGTTAATGTATCGCCGGCCATGGTGTCGCAGGTACTCAACGGTAAAGGACGGATTTCCGAACAGCGACGCAACCAGATCCTGGCTCTTTTGGAAGAAAATGAATATCGCCCCAAATACGCCAGAAATCCTTTTTATTTTATTGTTGATCTGCCAAGAATTGAAAAGGCCGGCAAGACCCAAAACGTACTGGAACAGCTTTGCGGCATTCAAAGGGTTTTTGAAGAACAACGTTTAATCCTGCATGTTGAATTTATAAGTTCCTCGCCGACGATAGAACAGCTTGAAACGATTATTCACCATAAACCGGGCGGGGTTTTGCTCAATACCGATGCCCCATTTTTAAACCAGGCCTGTAAAATGTTTCACCAAGCCCAAATACCCATTGTTCAAATTGGCTATGACACGGAGAATAATAACTATAACGCGGTCGTTCTGGATAGCTTTATTGGCGCCTATACAGCGACCAAACATCTGCTCAATAAAGGTCATAAGCGGATAGCGATCGTCAGGTGGTTGGCAGGATTAGCGGCAATCAATTCCAATAAAAAATTTGCCGGCTACCAAACCGCCCTGGCGGATAACGATATACTGTTTGATGAGCAATTGGTAAAATCGCTGAGGGCCACCCAGGGAGAGAAAGGCTGGGCTCCGGTCAGGCAGCTGGTTAAAGAGTTTTCAGGGTTGAACGACCCGCCGACAGCACTATTTATCGATAACAGTTTCATCAGCCTGTCATTGTTATATCCGTTACCTGGTGAATTAGAGATGCCGGCTTTTATCAGGAACCTGGATATTGTTCATTTTGAGGACTGGTCGTTAAAACCGGTACAAGATATTCTCACCGGGAAATTGTTTTTTCCGGATTTTGAAACAACAGTTGTCGGCATCGATTGGGAATCGCTTGGACAACAGGCCGCAAAACTGCTGATCGATTGCGCCGGTGCATCAGCGGCGGTGCCCAAAATAGTACGTATTGCTCCATCCCTGTATCATGTAAAAAATAATCACAGACAATATATTATAGAAAACGAAGGAGAAGACCAATGAAAGTATTATTTATAGGCGGCACAGGTAACATTAGTTCCGCCGTCAGCCGCCTGGCGGTCAGCCGGGGTATTGATCTGTATTTGCTGAACCGCGGCAACAGAAAAGTGGATATTCCGGATGTTAATACAATCGTCGGCGATATCTCAAAACCGGAGATGATAAAAAAAGTACTTGGCGAGCAAAAGTGGGATGTTGTGGTTAACTGGATAGCTTTTAAAGAAGCAGATATCAACAGGGATATTCAATTGTTTGCCGGTAAAACCGCTCAATATATTTTCATCAGTTCTGCATCAGCCTATCAGAAACCGTTATCTCATCCGGTTATTACGGAATCGACGCCGTTGGCAAATCCTTACTGGGATTATTCCCGCGATAAAATTGCCTGCGAAGAACGTCTGAACCGCGCTTATCGTGATGAGGGCTTTCCCATTACCATCGTCCGCCCTTCTCTAACTTTTGACACGGTTATCCCGGTAGCCATTGGTAGTTGGGACGACTATACGATCATCGACCGCATGAAAAAAGGCAAACCGATTATCGTTCACGGCGACGGTTCTTCCCTGTGGACTATAACTCATGCCCGGGATTTTGCCAAAGGTTTTGTCGGTTTGCTGGGGCATCAACAGGCTATCGGTCACGCTTTTCATATCACCTCGGATGAACTGCTTACCTGGAACCAGATCTACCAGACGTTTGCTGATGTCATTGGCGTCGAGGCTAATCTAGTGCACATTCCTTCAGATTTTATTTGCGAGGTTGCCGACAAGATCGGACAAGGCTGGATGCGGGGCAATTTATTTGGCGACAAAGCGGTAAGCGCGATCTTTGATAATTCAAAAATCAAAACTTTTGTGCCGGGCTATGTAGCTACCATTCCATTCAAGATCGGGATCAGACATACTATCGAATGGTTCGAAGCCGATGCACAACGCATGGTCATCAGGGAAGAGAACAACAAATTTCTGGATACGGTAATCAACGCCTACAAGGGAGGAAAAAATGGTTAAACAATTGAACATGGGTATAATCGGCTGTGGCGACCTGGTGCAACGCTGGGAAGCTGCGCCTATCGTCAAAAGTAAACACGTGCTGGTGAAAAGCCTTTATGATCTCCGTACAGAGCAGGCTGTCAAATTGCAATCCCAAATTGGCGGCGAGATTACCGATTCGGCAGAGGCGATTTTTGCCGACCAGCAGGTAGATATTGTCTGCATTTTCGTTCCACCCTGGGCGCGGTTACCACTGGTTGAAAAAGCTGCCCGGGCGGGCAAACATATAATCCTGACCAAACCGCTTGCCCCAACGGTGTTAGAGTGTGCGGCGATAAAAAAAGCTATCGGCAATCAAGTACGGTGCGGAGTTTTTTATGGCAGAACCGGCAACGCCGGCGCCCAACAGTTGAAAGCAATTTTGGGCGGCGGGGAAATCGGCAAGCTGGCGCTTTACAAACAGGACTGGCTGCATCATTATCCAACCTGGAATGACTGGGCGACCGATCCGGCCAGGAACGGCGGGCCATTCATGGACGCCATGATCCATAATCTGAACCTGGCCAAATACCTTATGGGACGCCCGGTTACCAAAACAACTTTTTTCTCCGACAATTATGCTCATGCTAATCTCAAATGTAACGATACCGAGTTTATGAAGGTCGATTTCGTTGACAATGGCTCGGCGCATCTGTTTATTACCTGGGCGGCCGACCTGGAGGTGTTTGATCCATTGGGCAATGCCCGTGAACACATCGACATTTTTTACATGATAACCGACCAGGGCTGGCGGCTTACCCAGGCGTGGGAGAACGGTAAACTGGTGATCACTGCCAGCAAAGAAGGAAAAACTAAAAATTGGACGGTAAAAGATCTGGATGAAACATCGTATGACGCTTTTGCAAGCGCTGTGCTTGATAACAGCAGCTTCCGCCCGGATATTGTGACCATTGACGATGCCATTGAAGATGTAGCTTTATTAAAGAACGGCAAGTAATATTACAGGCATGATAATAATTTAAGCAGTGCTTTGCCCCTAAAAAAATCCGTATTACACAGCGCCATCAGAAAATATCTCTTGACAAGAGACACAATGTTCCTTATATTAGAGACACAATGTCTTTTATATAACATGAAGGAGATACAAATGGCATCGCTGCAAGGGAAAACCGCGCTGGTAACCGGCGCATCATCGGGAATTGGTAAAGCAACAGTGGAACTGCTGCTAAAAGCCGGGGTCAAAGTATATGCAGCCGCGCGCCGGGTAGAGATCATGCAAGATATTGAAGCATCAGGCGCTCATATTGTAAAAATGGATGTAACCGATGAAAAATCAATCGTCACCACTATTAATACAATTCTTGAAAAAGAAGGCGCAATTGATATTCTCATTAATAACGCCGGTTATGGCTCTTATGGCGCCATCGAGGAGGTGCCGCTCGCCGAAGCCCGCCGCCAGTTTGAAGTGAATGTTTTCGGCCTGGCGCGCATAACGCAACTGGTTCTACCGGCAATGCGGCAAAACCGTTATGGAAAGATTGTCAGTATTTCATCCATAGGCGGCAAAATATATACCGGCTTTGGCGGCTGGTATCATGCCACCAAACATGCCCTGGAAGGCTGGTCCGATTGTCTGCGGGTAGAAACGGCCGAGTTCGGCATCGATGTGATCATCATCGAACCGGGGGTCATCATTACCGAATGGGGCTCCATAGCTGCGGAAAACCTGCTCAAGACCTCCGGAAACGGCGCTTATGCAGGTGCAGCCAACAAGATGGCTAAAGGCTTGGAAAAAAGGTACGCCAATCAAAATTTTACCGGTCCCGCCGTTATTGCACGGGTCATTGTAAAAGCGGTTACGGCGCGTAAACCCAAAACCCGCTACGCCGCCGGGAGTTTTGCCGGCACACTTTTGTTTATGCGGCGAATTCTATGTGATCGCTGGTTTGATAAATTGATCAAAGTGGCGGTATAAATCCATGTGCAAGTGCAGTTGGCAGCGTGCCAGGAACGATGAACAGATCGGGCAGCGGGTAAACGCGATCCTCGATGCGGCCGGACGGGTTTTTCATAACGTGCCGTATGAGCATGTAACCATGTTAATGATCGCCAGGGAAGCGAAATTTACCCGCTCAAACCTGTACCGTTATTTTAAAACCCGGGAAGAGATTTTTCTGGCGCTGTTCATGGCCGATATTGATACCTGGGCGCAGCATGTGACCGTGGCTTTTACCCGACCGGAAACACCGGAATCCTTTGCTGCAAAATGGACCGCAATCCTGTGCCGGCAAAAGCGATTGCTGGAGTTGGCGCCGCTGCTGGCGCTCTCCCTGGAAAAAAACCTTTCGCCGGAAATTTACAGACGCACCAAGCTTGCCCTGCACGAGCGGATCGGGGCTGTGATCCCGGTATTGCAACAAGCCCTCCCCGCGCTTGACGCATTCCAATGCCATGACTTTATTCTCTTTCACCAGGCGCTGCTGGCTGGCGCCTGGCCAATGACCCAATACAATGCCATGCAGCTGCAAACGCTTGAGCAATATGGAATGCAAGATTTTAAAATTGATTTTGCCTCTTTTTATAAAAAGGGAATATTTATGTATTTGCGGGGATTAGAACAGGAACAGGAACAATAGCAAATTACTATCCTTTCCCGTATTTATTCTGCTTATTTACGGATTTAACCAAGTCCTGGCCTCAATTATTTTATAAATTATCTCTTTTCAGAATACCTGAAATTTTCCCGAAATATTCATTTTCCCCTTGCAAATGTGGCAAATATTTATTTAATTATTACGATAGTGGAACAGTAAATTAAAATTTGCCGACAAACCAGGCAAAAGAGGAATTGACGGTTCTTTATTATCACACGGGCGATCATTTATATTTGCAACGATTTTCTTGATAATCGGTAGTAATTGGTATGCCATAACAGGCAGTTTAGAGTAAATACTTTTTCTTGTATGATCTAACTATTTCAAAACCGCAATTGTGCGGGGAGAGGAAAGGAGATTTCAAGATGAAAAAACTGAATCCAGTGTTCCTTGTTATTGCCTTTATAATGCTGGCAACCGGCGGTTGTGAAAAAGAAAAATCGCCTTTATCCAATCAGCCTGTTACAGGGTCATGGCATGTGATTGCCAATGCCGGCGCCGGTTTTAACGGTATTTATTTTTTCAATTCTACAACAGGCTGGATATTCGGGGAAAACGGCGTTATTAAAAAAACCATTAATGGCGGTTATAACTGGGTTAACCAGGAAAGCGGCGTCCATGACAGGTTGTATTCAATTTACTTTAGAGATAGCAATAAAGGTTTCGTTGCCGGTTATAACAAAACACTGCTGAAAACCGGCGACGGCGGCGAGACCTGGACGCCGGTAACAATTGCAAGCGACAGCGCGACTCTGTTTAGCAGTATTCATGCGGATAACGACCGGAACATCTATTTTATATCCAATCATGGCGAGATCTTTTGTTCTGAGAACGCCGGTAGTAGCTGGCAATTGGTCTATGATTTTGATGAGTGGGGATATTCGTTTGTGAATTTCAAATATAAACCGATAGCCTTTGCTATGAAAACATTTGATAATAATATACAAAAATCCGGCGACGGCGGTAGTTCCTGGCAAACTGTGGATCTTCCGGCGCACTGGACCGGGAGTGTTTTCTTTATAAATGAAAATACCGGCTGGTTTGTTGAAGATTGGGCTCTGAGTTCAGCGATCCATGACAGCGTCGTTGTATATATCACCCATAACGCCGGTGCAACCTGGCAATCCTTATGCTCACTGTCGGGGATGTCGTTCGATGATCTCTACTTTGCCGATGCCCTGCAGGGATGGATGACCGACCCGGTAACCATATATAATACCTGTGATGGCGGGAAAACCTGGAGTGAACAATACAAATCACAAAATGAAGGGTTTATAAGGGATTTATTCTTTATCGACAGGAGTCATGGCTGGGCGTTAACTAACCAGGGCGAGATCATTAAATACTCAGGTGATTGATACTTTTGAATATCTTCCTGAATAAACAACAGGTTACAACCTTTGCGGGTATTATTATAATCTTTAGATGATAATCATATATTTTTTATTTTTCCCAGCACAGGTGAAAAATAAATTTCTGAATTTTATTCATCAAAAAATTGTTAGTAAACCAGGAAAAAGGTAATCACTTTTTTTGGTATTATACAATTTGGGAGGATATGCCATGAAATCCTCGTTAATGTGCATATTGCCGGCAAAGGTTGTATTCATTCTTGTCCTGATATTTTTTCCCAATAGAATATTCGCTCAGGATTGGCAATTGGTTTGGGCCGATGAATTTGCAGACCCGGCAATTGATCAGAACACCTGGGGCTTTGAAACCGGGCCAACCTATGAAACCCTGCATTATTATACAGATCGAGTTGAAAATGCTCAAATTGTGGATGGCATGCTGAATATTTTCGCTCATGAAGAATCCTATCAGGGATATAATTACACATCGGCGCTACTTAAAACCCAAAACAAATTTTATTGGCGCTATGGCCGGATAGAAGCCCGAATGAAATTGCCGCAAACGACGGGCTTTGTCCCGGCATTCTGGATGCTGGCCGAGGACGAATTATATGGATACTGGCCCACTTGCGGGGAAATCGACATTATGGAACACCCGACCAACCAGGACAGAATTTTCGGTACCTGCCATTGCTGGCAATACAGTTATTATACCGGGTCAATGACGCCGGCCGGCAGCAGCATTAAAATATCGGACTCGGAAACTGCATTTCATATCTATGCCGTGGAATGGACGCCGGAAAAAATTGATTTTTACGTCGATGAGGAAAAATACTATACCTATAGCAACGATCATAGCGGTTTCCGGGGATGGCCGTTTGACCAGCCATTCTATCTGTTACTGGCTATAGGCGTCGGCGGCGGTTGGGCCGGTAATCCCGATGCTTCTACAGTGTTTCCCGGCGTTATGCAGGTGGATTATGTGCGAGTCTACCAAAATACCAGCGACCTGGTCATTGCAGGGGAAGACTATGTCGTTGCAAACAGTAAAAATATTCATTACACAATTCCAGGTCCTGCCGGGGCCAGTTACTCCTGGACTGTTCCCAACGGAGCGCAAATCACTGCCGGACAGAATACCCGGCAAATATCTGTCGATTGGGGGTTATTTGGCGGCGATGTAACGGTGGAGGTGACGACCGGTGATGGTACAGTAACTATTAACAGCACCGTTACAGTATCGGATAATCTTGTAAAAAACCCGGGATTTGAAAAGGGCGTTAAATATTGGCAATATGTTACCCCACAACCTAATGAAAACTCTTTTTCTTTAACAACCGATAATCCGCATTCCGGTAATTCCTGTTACCTGGCTGAAATCAAAACACCCGGTGTGAATCCCTGGGATGTGCAGATCGCCCAACGGAGTATTTACGTAAATTCCGGAAAAAATTACTCCGCCGGTCTCTGGGCGCGAAAGGACGGCGTCCCGGCCAATGTGAATATAGCTATTATCAATACAGCGAACAATTACTTGTATGTGAGTAAGACCATATCCGTTACGGATACCTGGCAGCAATTCGATATGAACTTTACAGCGCCTGCCAATGTGCCGGTCTCATTTAATGTGGATGCCGGCGGTAATACTGGCAAATTCTACCTGGATGATTTTTCACTTATAGGTCCACAAACCTCGAATACAAACCAGGTAATCAATGCCGATTTTTCAGCCGGTCTGGATAGCTGGAATACCAATACGTTCCTGCCTGCCGATGCCAGTTTCGCTGTAGAAAATGGCGAATTAAAAGTCACCATCCGCAATGGCGGCGTAAACACCTGGGATGTACATGTGGGACAAGCCGGGGTCAGCATTGAAAATGGCAAAGGATATACCTTGTCCTTTGACGCTTACGCCTCCACTTCCAGAGATATTTTTGCTTTTGTTGGAAAAAATGCCGACCCCTGGACTGTTTATAGCGGCAATGACCTTGTTCGTCTCTCCAATAAAAAACAAACATATACGCTTACTTTTACCATGCAGGATGCAACGGACATTGCCGCGCGGTTCGGCTTTGATATTGGCGGTGCAATCAGTGATGTATATATTGACAATGTTTTTTTAAGTACCGGGAAAACGCCGTCAAAGATTAAAGAACCAGCGGATAACACAGTACAAGCATTCAGGTTGTTGCAAAACATGCCAAATCCTTTTAATCCGGTTACAACTATACAATACGAATTATCCATACCGGCATTTGTAACGCTTGCCATTTACAATATAAATGGCGAACTCGTGGAGACACTGGTCAATTCGTCATCTCCTGCCGGCTCTTATTCAGTATATTGGTATGGCAGCCATTACGGTTCAGGAATTTATTTCTGCAAGCTAGCGGCGAATGGTTTTTATCAGATCAATAAAATGATGCTGGTCAAGTAATTGTGCAGGCCGGACCTGTAAAGCGGCGAAAAAAAAATATCGGGTTTATATTAAAGCATTATATATCATCATAGGGTTTCCCGGTATTTTGAAAAACATTTAACACTCCATAACTTTATCCAAAGGTATGGATCGGGAAAGTGAAGTATCCCTGCAAAACCAGTTTGCAAATTATGACTATCCGGAAAGCCTGGAATTCCTCGCCCGGGTCTGATTGCGGGGATGGATTTTCATTATACCTGAAACCTTTTCCTTAATAGATTCGTAAATCACATAATACTATCCATATAACCAATTTCGTATTAATGAAAAACAGCATCTCAGCTTTACAAACTGTCCGTACCTTTATAAAGGTTGGTACGTGTTCTGAAACGCTATGTAACGTACTCGATCGCGCCTTTGGGCAGCCGTTGCCGTTGGAGGAACATGCCACCACCCCGCTGGCGGGCGGTATTATGCAGAACGGCTATCAATGCGGGATGATCTGGGGCGCGGCGCTGGCCGCCGGCGCGCAGGCGTATCGGCTTTATGACGCGGGAGCACAGGCGGAATCCAGGGCTATACTTGCCGCGCAGAAAGCAGCCGAAACCTTCCGCGGCTGTTACCACACAATTGATTGTTATGATATAACCCATATTAATAATTCCTCCACAATAAACCGGATGCTGACCTATTTTTTCCTTCAGGGCGGCGCTATAAAATGTTATTGCATGGCGGCAAAATATGCTCCGCAAGCCGGTGAGCAGATTAATATCGTATTGACCGACGGTGATATACAGGCGCCAGCCGCCCCGGTCAGTTGTGCGGCTGTGTTGGCGCAAAGGCTGGGCGCCTCTCCCCTGCACACAGTGATGGCTGCGGGACTGGCGGGCGGCATCGGTCTATGCGGCGGCGCCTGCGGGGCGTTAGGCGCGGCTATTTGGCTCGGGGAGTTGCAAAACAGCCAAATGGGTGTTAAAGTAGAATATAAAAGCATAACGGCGCAACAGCTTGTAGAAAAATTTCTGTCAAGTTCCGGTTATGAATTTGAGTGTTCCAAAATTACCGGTCAAAAATTTGCAACTGTTGATGACCATGCCGCGTTTATTTGTAAGGGAGGTTGTGCGAATATTCTGGAAGTGTTAACAAGCTATTCTCAGCAAGTGCATGTGGATACCGGCAACGAAAAACAGCACAGGGTTTAGCCTGTTATGCTTGTGCTGAGCCTCTCCGCTTATATACATAAAATGCGACCTTATACCTTAACACACAGAGGGAAAATGGACAGATCAAAAAAATTTTGGGACTATACGGCAAAAAACTTTGATAAGAATGAAGAGCCTTTTGCCCGGGGCTATGCCAGAATGATTGCCAATACCCAAAAATATCTGCACAAGGACGCTATTGTCATGGATTTTGCCTGCGGCACCGGTAAAGTGTGCTGTGAAATAGCCGACCGGGTGCAAAGAATCCAGGCAATTGATATTTCTGATAAAATGCTCGGGTTGGCAAAAATCAAAGCCGAGCATCGCAAAATCAACAACATCCACTTTGAACAGGCAACTCTTTTTGATGAGAGATATAAAAAAGAATCGTTCAACATCATTCTGGCTTTTAATGTATTACATGGTTTGGAAAATCCCGATAAAGTGATGCTCCGGTGCAAAGAGTTATTAAAACCGGGAGGAACGCTCATCACATCCACACCTTGCCTCGGCGCTGAAATGGCTTTGGGGATGAAAACTTCTTTTAGCCTGGTTTTTCTGCTTACCAAACTGGGCATAATACCGTTACATATCACCAGGTATAAAAGTCCGGAACTGGATGATTTGACAATCCGCGCCGGATTTCGAATTCTTGAAACCGATTATTTTTATGACAGAATCGCCGGTTATTTCATTGCCGCCCAGAAACCATAATCAGGGCTGAATACCGGGGAACATTTCTCGCCGAATGTATCCGGCAATAGTGATATTAATACCACCAGGGGTAGTCTTTTGCCATAAAAATTTCTCTTGCATATTGCATGGAAAATTGACTAATTATAAGTTAAATAAAACATTTCAAGCCAGTCTTTGATTATTTAAAGTGTTTGTACGCGTTTTCCCTGTTAATATATTATGTAGCAAATGGCGCTCGTTTGTGAATCCGTGGTTTTATATAGAGTTCGGCTTGGTTTTGTAACCATTTACCAATATCGTGATAATGAAAGGCTATATGAACAAATGCTGATCAATAAACATTATTTCAAACCGGCGCTGCTCCTGCTGTTCGCATTGTTATGTCCCCCGGCGGCCTGGTCGCAAACCAGGATAGAAACGACCGGCGCCGATTCCCCCTGGCTGGTTTCGGTGCAATACCTGGGTCTCACCTGGCATCCCGATGGCGGGAATGCCCCACAGGTGTATCCATTGAAACTCGATAAAAAAGCCTACCTGGTTCTGTCGGTAGGCGCGGCAGCAAATCTTGATTACCGCTTCAATAATAGATTCTTTTTCCGGTTCACGACAACACTCTACAAAGATTGTGCATTCCTGACGGCGGGTTGCCTCCATGCCGGTCCCAGAATACAATTCTTCAAAGGCCGCAATCGGCTGAACGTGGGAATCGGCCCCATTTTCAGTTTCAGGCGGGACTGGCACAGGTTTGCGGAATACGAGGAGGATGAATTTTATGGCGACCGTATTTATAAAGGCTGGCAATATCGGTTTTATGCAACGGCGCTTGAACTGGAATTTCTACACCGGCTCAATGATACCGCCGAACTGCAATGGTCTGTCATTCCCGGCGCGCCTCTGGTCATCACCTCGATGTTCGGGGTGCGTTTCAAACTGGATAGACCCACTGTTAAAAATTAACTCGCCGGTTTAATCTATACGGCAATATTCTTAATTTCCGGAGGTTTGCATGAAAACATCGCCAATACACGGTTCAAGATTTCTCGCAGGATTACTAGGAATTTGTTTACTGTTTTTCTTCCTCTTTAACCAGGGAACTGCAAAAACCAACGATTTTAAAGAAGCCCGCGTTTATATAACCTCACAAAGCGGTGATGACCGGTTAGCCGATCACGGCTTTCGCGCCTTTGAACCGCTGGAGCAGCCCGATGAAAACTATCCGACGATCATGATCGATCTGGACAAAACCTTTCAAACCATCGAAGGCTTTGGCGGGGCATTCACCGATGCTACGGCCATCAACTTTGCCAAACTGACACCCGCACAACAGGATGAATTCATTACCGCCTGTTTCGACCCTGTTGAAGGCAACGGCTATACCCTGTGCCGCACCACGATCCATAGCTGCGATTATTCCGATGAAATGTACACATACGATGACGTGACCGGGGACAAGGAACTGAAACATTTCTCCATCGAGCATGACCGTAAATACCGGCTGCCGCTTATAAAAAAGGCCCTGGCAGCCACTGGCGGCAAGTTGAAAATTTACGCCTCGCCCTGGAGTCCCCCGCCGTGGATGAAAACCAACGGTGAAATGAAACACGGCGGCAAGCTGAAACCGGAGTATTTTCAAACCTGGGCCGATTATTTTGTAAAATATGTGAAAGCATATCAACAAGAGGGCATTCCCATTTGGGGACTCACCGTGCAAAACGAACCGATGGCTGTGCAGGTATGGGAATCGTGTGTATTTACTGCTGCGGAAGAGCGCGATTTTGTGCGCGATTATCTTGGGCCGACATTAAAGAAAAGCGGCCTGGGCGATTTGAAACTGATGATCTGGGATCACAACCGCGGCATCATGTACCAGCGCGCTGAAGTGGTTTACGACGATCCTCAAGCTGCGCAGTATGTATGGGGCACGGCATTCCACTATTATGTGGGCGATCATTTCGACAATGTGCGCATGGTGCACGACGCTTTTCCGGATAAAAAGCTGCTGTATACCGAAGCCGGTATGGGCGGCGACTGGCGTACCGGCGTGAACATTGCCAGGAACATGATCATGGATCTGAATAACTGGACTGTCGGCTGGACCTTTTGGAACATGCTGATGGATGAGAACAAGGCGCCGCGTCATGCGGGTGGCCTGGGCGGCGGCAGCATCGTAGAGATCGATACCCAAACCGGCGAGCTCTCTTTTAATCCGCCCTATTATTATTACGGACATTTTTCGCGGTTCATCAAGACCGGCGCCAAACGTATTGCCTGTACCTCCAACAGCGATGATTTTATTGCCACGGCATTCATCAATCCCGACGACACGGTAGCGGTGGTTATACTTAACCTCAGCGACGCGGAGCGCATTTACCAGATGTGGGTGGACGACCGGGTGCTGAAAGGCTCGGCCCCGCCCAAAGGGATTACGACTTTGGTATTCTAAAAATCTATTGTGGTGTGCAATGACCTTTCACGCCACAACAAATCTACTTTACCTGACACAGTACTTCCGGAGATACTCCTATTCCCTGCTGACTAATGTACAATTAAAGTTATATAATTTATCATATTGACATATAGCCATAATATGGCTATATTATTATAATGGTTCACCAATTTAAGGATTTTTTGTTATGAATAAAACATCGACAGTAAGAGCTGTTATAAGTCCCCAAAAGAAAGAAAATGTCGCCAAGATATTAAAAAAAATGGGCTTGAATCATTCCGAAGCAATAAATATCTTTTATAGTTTAATTGAAGAATACAAAGGTTTTCCATTCGAACTAAAACTCCCTGAAAATGTTATTCATACCGGGGAGGAGAGCATGGACCCGGAATTAATTACCCATTTAAAAGCAAGCATTCGAAAAAACAGAAAACTCGGTGAATTGCTGGCGCAATGAAAAGATATTTAACTGTTCAGGAAATATTATTTATTCATCAAAAACTGTTTGATGAATTTGGCGGCTCGCCGGGAATAAGAGATATTGATAATTTAGAATCGGCAGTGATGCGTCCTCAAAGTGGATATTATAATGATATATATGAAGAAGCTGCGGCGCTAATGGAAAGTCTTGCAATGAATCACCCGTTTTTAGATGGTAATAAACGTATTGCTTTTTTTGCAACAGATACATTTTTAAGGATTAACGGTTACTTTATTAGCTGTGACAATGAAGAAGCATTTAAATTTTTTATAAATTTATTTAATACGGGACATTTCAATTATCCAACTCTTGTCAAATGGCTGCGTGAACATGTAGAATCGCTGAAAGGTTAAGAAGCTTTTTTACAAGATTTGTAATAACAATTGAGGTACTCATTCAATATTAATATTAAACAAAATTTTTATCTAATTCATTGACTGGCGAAATAAGACTTATTTTCACACTATTATACCCTAGATTGCGCGTATAATATTATTATCCCAGGGGTGTAATGACAACTTTCACATGATTTTAATTTTACCGGAAGAACCGGTTTTGGCTGTACGAATTCAGCAACCCGAAATCTGAATTTTATCATTCCGTTTGATGGATTTGAACTGTTAGCTGATAGCTGACAACTGATAGCTATCTACCGGGAGCTATTCACATCAATAATCGCCTTGATCACCCCGTCTTTATAGTCGCTCACCTGGTCTAACGCCGCTTGCGCTTCCGCCAGGGGGAAGCGGTGCGTTAGCAAAAAATCCAGGTTGACCCGGCCCTGGGCCAGTAACTGCACCGCCGCCGCAGTGGTTTTGTTCTGGCGGCGCACATTGATTATAGTGATCTCTTTGCGGCGCAGGGTATGAATATTAAAAGCGATGCGCGCTTCGTTCGGTATGCCGATGATGATGAGCTTGCCGCCGGGCTTTAAAATTTGTATAGCCTGTTGCAGCGCCTCCCCGCTGCCGCAGCATTCAAAAACCGCATCCGGCTGAACGCCCTGATGTAATAATTCCTGCACAATATCAATTATATGGGGATTGCCCGTCCACACCGCCCCGGCCTGTTGTGCAGCCTTGATCCGCTCGTTAACAATATCGGTTACATAAATTTGCTCCATACCCCGCGCCTGCGCCGCCGCCAGCACGCACAAACCGATCGGCCCGGCGCCGAGAATGGCAATAGATTGACCGGGGCGTGGGTCCATAAAATCGAGGGCATAGATCGCAATAGCCAGGGGTTCGGCCAGCACGCCCTGCGCATAGCTGACATGCGCGGGTAAAGGATAACAATTCCGCTCCGGCATGACGATATATTCGGCAAAACAGCCCGGTAATTGTCCCGGACACCCCAGGAACAACAGGTTGCGGCAGGTATGGGGACGCCCGGCCCGGCACTGGTCGCAATCGCCGCAGCTAACCGCCGGATCGACCGCTACCCGGTCGCCGGTGCGCAACTGTGTTACCGCCGCCCCGGTCTGTTCCACCAGCGCGGCGCATTCATGACCAATGATAAAAGGAAAAGTAACTGCCTGCTCCCCTATTCTGCCGGCGGTAAAATAATGGCGATCCGAGCCGCACACCCCGGCGGTCATCACCCGTAGCAATACCTCGTGCGCCTGCAGCGGCGGCGGAGCCGCTATGGTGCACAGTGCAATTTTTCGAATACCTGTCAAAACTGCTGCTTGCATGGTATATCCGTTGGTTTTTCACGGCGGCAGCCGGTTTATGCGCGACGACGGCGGCTCAAAATTTCAACATTTTGTAGCGGGCGGCAATTAGATTATCAACAAACAGCACATAAAAATAAATGCCGCTGGCAACCGGACGGTTCAACTTGTCGTATCCGTTCCAGATGACCCGGCGTGGCCCGGCGGGTAACTGTTGTTCCGCAGAGGTGAATATTTCCTGTCCCAGCACATTATAAACGCCAACTCGGCATACTGCCGACGCCGGTAATGTGTAACTGAGGGTGGTATGCGAACGAAAGGGATTCGGGTACACGGCCAGGGCATAATCACTTGTCAACCGTAGCGGTTCTTTATCGTAAACGGCGGTATCAAACTCTTCGAGTTGCTCATCCATCCACGTCAGGCGCTGCACAAACCACGTTTTCATATAATCCACTTCTTTTTTATAGGTGTTGCGTTCTTCTACGCCGGGTGTACTACGCCAGATTTCCACACCCAGTATGGGCCATTTCTCGAAATTGCGTTGCTGCGCTTCGTTCAGAACCGTAGCCAGGCTATCAACATATTGCAGCAATTCGCTCGTTTGCCAGGGCCCGCGCCGCAAGGCAAACCAGCGCCCGGCCAGCCGGCATTTGAACTCGTAATCGTTAAACAATTTTTTCCAGAATTCCGGGTGATCCCACAAAAATTCGGGATAATTATTTTCGATGATCCAATGGGTGGTTTCCCAGCCGTTATTAAAGGTGGAATTGGAAAGCGCCTGGTCAAAATCCCATGCCGGCCCGGCGCACAACTTGCCGGAACGGTCTTTGTAGAAATGGCTGCTCCAGCCATAGGCGTCGGAATTACGGCAGGCTTCCTGAACGAGAATTTCATCAATAAATGAATCCACATCGATCCAGGCGGGATAGCCTTTAACAGGATCGTTATAGTCGGAGCGGCGCATGACCCGGCGAAAATCATCGTCATACTTTTTAATATAGGCAACCTGTTCCGGACGGATATCTTGCGCTTTGGGATATTTAAAGCAACGACGTTCGCCAAAAGTTTCTTCTCCCTGGGCGACTTCATAGATATAGCCGCCGGTCACATTTTCACCGTTGATATCGGTCGAGTCCATTTTGGCAATATTGAGCCGGTTTTTATCCGGTTTTATGGATTCCATTAAAATATACAAGCCCTGGTAAACACCATTCAACACCACTTCACAATGCATGGTGCGGCTGGCCCAGCGGCCCATGATCCGGGACATGTGATACGCCAGCGGGTCGCGAATAAAAGTCTTGTCGATATAAGCGGCGTTTAGAATCCAGTCGTTTTCCTTCGGCATTTCCAAAAGTTCGACATTCAGATTATCGCCGTTCTCATCCCTGGTTTCAAAGGTCCAGGGCTTTTTGTCAAATAAATACTGCGAGGCATTGCCGCGCACTTCAATGCCAATCACACCGTCGTAATAATTGTAAGGATCGGACAGGTTATTACGCCGGCCTTCGCCGTTATAGATTATACCCAGTCGCGCGGTTATTTTCGGCTCATCGGGAATGCCCTGTCCCTTTTCGGTAGTGATCACCACAACAGGCAGGTTTGAGGAGGTAAAAGCTGCTGCTTGCGCGGTATTCGCCGGTTGATCGCCGGCAAACAGAAAAGAATTTATAATTAGTATCAATAACGCCAGTCGGAAAAGCCTGTCCATGAGCAAACCTCAACACTAGAATAATAATTTCTGGGGATAAACAGAGCACTTGAATTTAAACGCGGTTATCCGTGGCAGGATAACCGCGTCATTAACTACTTTCATTTTAGAATATTTAAAACGGGTTCTCGCTTTTGTAATACAAACCTTTGGGTAAATTGAAAGAAATATCCGGCACGCCCATCATTTTGAGAGCTTCAAACAGGGCTTTGCCGCAATGCTGGAACGCAATGGCCGTATGATGCGGGAAGCGTTTTTCGACCAGCACATGGCGATAGAAACGGCCCATTTCCGGTATGGCAAATACACCGATGCCGCCAAAAGATTTCGGGTTCAGATCAAGCACCTGACCTTCCGCCAGGTATGCCTTTAACTCGGTTTCCGCCGTTGATTGCAGACGGAAAATGGTAATATCGCCAGGACGGATTTGACCTTCGAGGGTGCCGCGGGTAATATTCGGATCCTGCCCCGGCTCCATTAAACGATGCATGATCAACTGGTATTTCATGGCCGGACTAACCATACAAGCCGCAGGTGTGTTACCGCAATGAAAGCCCATGAACAGGTCGTTGGGTTTATAATCGGCTACCAGGGCGCCGGCTTCTTTAAACATATCATAAGGTACGGTATTATTAATATCCAGCAGCGTGGGCGGCATTTGGGTGGCGCAGGCGGCAATATATTCACTTAACGCGCCATAGATATCCACTTCGCACGATATTGGAATACCGCGCGATGCAAACCGCGAGTTGACGTAACAGGGCACAAATCCAAAGAATTTTTCAAATGCCGGCCAGCACTTGTTGGCAAAAACGCCATATTGGGAAGCGCCCAGATTCTTTTCCATAAAATCAGCCAGCCCCGCTTCGTATTGCGCAAGTTTATCCAGTATATCCGGGTATTTGTTGCCGACGCCAAGTTCTTTAGCCATATCAGCGGCAATGGCTTTAACATTGGGGTTGCCTTTGGCGGACTGGTATATATCGTACAGATCCAGTTCGCTGTTTTCCATGATCTCTACACCCAGATCATACAACGCCTTGATCGGCGCATTGCAGGCGAGAAAATCCTGGGGACGGGGCCCAAAGGCAAAAATTTTCAGTTTTTTCAAACCCAACATAATACGGGCAGTGGGCATAAAAACGCGAATCATTTCCGCTACCTCATCCGCGGTACCAACCGGATATTCCGGGATATAGGGGCGTAATTTACGCAGGCCAATATTATAGGAGGCATTCAGCATACCGCAATAAGCGTCGCCGCGGCCATTGATCAGATCATTGCCGGTTTCTTCAGCCGCTGCCGCAAACATTACCGGGCCATCGAATTGTTGCGCCAGAATGGTTTCCGGACCTTCCGGGCCAAAATTACCAAGATAAACAAGCAGCGCATTAATATTGCTGTTCTTGATCTCCTGTTGAGCTTTTAAAACATCTTTTTCATTTTCAATTGTTGTTTTCAATTCGACAACCGGTATAGCCTTTTTATTACAGGCCTGCACAACCGCCGCACGCCGTTTTTGTGACAATTCAATTGGAAAGCAATCACGACTAACAGCGATCACACCCAATTTTACTTCCGGAATATTCTTCATAATCCTACTCCTTGAAATGATCTCGGTAAATATTCTAGTTTAATAAACATGTGAATTTTGACCATAATAGGCATTTCTGCCATGTTTGCGCTGATAGTGTTTGTTGATCAGTGCATTTTTTAAACGCGGGGTCTCCGGATTGATGGACAAGGTTAACATTGCCATCTTGGCCAGTTCCTCCAGAATAACGCTGTTATATACCGCCTTTTCCGCTGTACTGCCCCAGGTAAACGGCCCGTGCGATGCCACCAGTACCATTTCGGCATCCTGGTACGATAGAAATTCAAATACCTGCAAAATCAACCGCCCGATTTCCTGTTCATAATCTCCTCCGACCAGCACATCCGCTAACTCGGGCGTACAGGGCACATTGTCGGTCAAATGATCGGCGTGGGTAGTGCCGAAAATCGGAATGGGTTTTATGGCCTGTGCCCAGGCGGTGGCAAAGGTGGAATGAGTATGACAGACTCCACCTATCTCTTTAAAATTCCTGTACAGTTCCAAATGGGTTTTGGTATCCGATGAAGGCCGCAGCTTGCCTTGTACAATATTATTCTGCAAATCGACAACCACCATATCATCAACTGTTAATTTTTCATAAGGAACGCCGCTAGGCTTGATAGCTATAACTCCCTTACTGCGGTCAATGGCGCTCACGTTTCCAAACGTAAATTTAACCAGTCCATGCTTTGGTAGTTCGAGGTTGCTTTTCCACGCCAGTTCTTTTAATTCCTGGTAATCACTCATTATATGACTCGCCTCACTTTACATGTTTGTTTCAATAAAACTGCCCAGTCCGGAATATTGTTTATACAATTTATCATAATGACCGACGTTATCCGGTTTTGGTCGATACTCTTTTTCAAAACCGTTGCCCATAGCGTGCTGGGCTTTTTCAATGGTTTTATACAATCCCGCAGCGGTGGCGGCTGCCATGGCGCTGCCCAGGGCTACGGCTTGTTCACACCGCGCCACGCGGATCGGCATATTCAAAACATCGGCCAATACCTGCATGATAAATGGCGACTTTTTCGGAATGCCGCCCAGAGCAATAACGCCTTTGATTTCCACGCCTTCGGAAAGGAACCGGTCGACGATCTTTTTAGCGCCAAAAGCCGTAGCTTCAACCAGGGCGCGAAAGATCTTGGGGGCATCGGAACCCAGGTTCAAACCGGTAATAGCGCCTTTGAGCATCTGGTTGGCGTCCGGGGTTCTGCGTCCGTTCATCCAGTCCAATGCGACAATGGCAGACTCTGACGGCGGTATACGTTCAGCCAGTTTTGAAAGTTCGGGAATGATCTTCTCGCCGGTTTCGGCAAGCAGCCGGTCTTTAACGTCCCGACCGATAACGGTTGATTGTTGAACGAGTGTTTCCACCGGCCACAGCAACAGGTTCCTGAACCAGGCATAGATATCGCCAAAAGCGGATTGCCCGGCTTCCATACCCAGCATACCGGGGATGATGGAGCCGTCAACCTGGCCGCAAATACCGTGCACCAATTTATCGCCCATATCTGCCAAAGGCGCTACCAGCATATCACAGGTGGAGGTGCCGATGACTTTACTGAGGAAATAAGGCGTGATCTCGCCACCCAGGGCGCCCAGGTGAGCGTCGAACGCGCCGGCTCCGACGACAACATCCGTATGTAGCCCCAGCCGTTTGGCCCATTCTGCCGATAACTTGCCGGCCGCCACATCGCATGTAAAGGTTTCACGAAACAACCTGGCACGCAAGCCTTTTAATAACGGATCAAGAGCGACAAGAAATTCTTCCGACGGCAGGCCGTCAAAGGATTCATGCCATAAAGCTTTATGACCAGCGGCGCAACGGCTGCGTTTCAGGGTTAACGGATTTTGATCACCGGTCAGCAGCGCCGGTATCCAGTCGCAATGTTCCACCCAGGAAAATGCTGCCTCACGGACCTTTTTATTACTCCGCAGGACATGCAAAATTTTTGCCCAGAACCACTCGGAAGAATAAATGCCACCAACAAATTGGGTATAATCGACTCCGCCCCAGGTTTTGGCAACCTGATTGATTTCTGCGGCTTCCTGTACGGCGGTATGGTCCTTCCACAGTACAAACATGGCATCGGGATCACCTTCAAAGTCCGGAGTCAGCGCCAGGGGTACGCCGTTTTTATCGACAGCGACCGGTGTGGAACCGGTAGTATCGATTGTAATACCGCGCACGCGAGCGGCAGTACCTGCGGGCGAATCTGCTAATGCTTTTTTAACAGTGACTTCCAAACCTTCAATATAATCCAACGGGTGTTGCCGGAATTGATTTTTTTGTGCGTCACAATACTTGCCGCTTTTCCAGCGTTGATAATAATGAACCGCACTGGCAATTTCCCGACCGTCAGCGGCGTCAACAATAATTGAACGCACGGAATCTGTTCCATAATCAATACCAATTACAAAATTTTCACCAGCCATATTTTCTTACTCCTGTAGATGATTAACCGGATTTATTACAGTTATCGCTAGGATTCACATTTTCATATTATTACCAAATATTTATATTACGATTTTTCCCCGACAAAATCCACTATAAATTTACTTGTAGATTAAATTTTTTCTTGAATTAACCACTTTTTTAACACCGGATAAATTAACCGGGTTCGTACTTGAATACCAGACAGAAAATTTTTTACTGGAAAATGTCCTCAAAAAACCTTAATATGCTAAAACTTTAAAACGGAGAAAGATTATGTCACAACTCACATTCTATGGCGCCACCGGCACGGTAACTGGCTCCCGTCATTTTTTACAATTGAATAATAACAACTATCTTGTCGATTGCGGTATGTTCCAGGGTAAGAAGGAAAACCGCCAGAAAAACTGGGAACCCTTTCCGGTCCCCGTAAAGGAAATTAACCGGGTCTTTTTAACCCATGCCCATATCGATCACAGCGGTTTTTTCCCCCGCCTGGTTAAGGACGGCTATCGCGGCCCGGTGCACTGTACCCACGCCACCCGCGATTTATGTAATATACTGCTCATGGACAGCGCACACCTGCAGGAAGAAGACGCGTTTTGGGCAAACAAAAAAGGCTATTCCAAACACAGTCCCGCCCTGCCGCTATTTACAACTGCCGACGCTGAACAAGCTCTCACCCTGTTCCAACCGAAATTCTATGGTGAAGATTATTTCATTGAAGATGGCATCCGCGTAAAATTCAAGGATGCCGGGCATATACTCGGTTCATCGTTTGTGGAATTTAAAACCAGCGACAGCAGCAATACCCGCAAGATTTTGTTCAGCGGCGATATGGGCCGGCCCCGTAGCACCGTGTTGCGCGACCCCACCCAGGTTTTTAATGTCGATTACCTGGTGCTCGAATCCACCTATGGCGACCGCTTGCACGATGACGGCGATCCTGCCGTAGAACTTGCACGGGTTGTAAATGCCAGCGTAGAACGCGGCGGCGTGCTGGTGATCCCCTCCTTTGCGGTCGGTAGAACCCAAACGCTGCTGTATGTGTTGCGCGAACTGGAAGAAGCGGGAAAAATTCCGGCGCTGCCGGTATACGTCGATTCACCGATGGCAATCAAAACTACCGATGTGTTTGATAAACACCAGGCGGATTTCAACCTGCCTTCCCGTATTCTAACATTAAGCGATAAGGATATTTTTCAACCAAAGAATTTGCACATTGCCCGCACCCGCGAACAATCTATGATGATCAACGAGATTTCCAAAAACGCTATTATACTATCCGCCAGCGGCATGGCCACCGGCGGTCGTATTCTGCATCACCTGGAAATCAGGTTGCCAAATCCCAAAAATACTATTCTGCTAATCGGTTACCAGGCGGAAGGTACCCGCGGACGTACGATTGAGCAAGGTAATCCGACCGTTAAAATTCATGGTCAGGAGATTCCCATCAAAGCCCATATTGAAAAGATCACCGGCTATTCAGGTCATGCCGATTACAACGAGATCCTCGCCTGGTTGATGGGCTTTAACCGCCCACCGAAAAAGACTTTTATTGTGCATGGCGAGCCCGAGGCTTCGGCTTCACTCGCGGAAAAGATCCGCAGCCGGTTCAATTGGGACGTGGTTATTCCCGAATACGGCTCAAGTCATGAATTGGATATGGATTAATTTTACTACCTAAAAACAGGAATAAAGATGAAAAAGCCTGTCCTTGCGCTGTTATGCCTGGTTTTGTGTATTACCGGACAAACAATGTCGGCGGTAAACAGCGACACCCTGACTGTTCGCCAGTTGGAAAAACAGTCGCGACATCCGGTTGTGAACAAACTGATCGCTCCGGCCACCGATACCTGGGATGCCCTGCATTACCGGCTGGAACTCGGTATCGACCCTGAACAGCAGCAGGTTTTCGGCAAAGTCGCTATCGACGCCGCCAGCCTGGTTTCAGGACTCGAACAACTGGAACTTGATCTGGTTGCCTTGACCGTCGATAGCGTTTTTTCCGGCGCTCAGTCCTTACCCTTTATTCAAATTGGCCGTATAGTGCAAGTAACCCTGGATAAAGTTTATGCGGCTGCGGAAACCCTGCACACAACCATATATTATCATGGCCGTCCGGTTGCCGAACCCGGCGCGCAGAGCTGGGGCGGCTTTTATTTCTATGGTGATAATAATGCTTTTACTCTGGGCGCGGGGTTGAATACGTCATATATCTCTATGACCCGCCACTGGCTGCCCTGTCATGATGTGCCATGGGACAAGGCCACTTTCGACATGACCTTTACCGTCCCTCATGACAAGTACCTCGCCTCCAATGGCCGCCTGGTGGAAAACGCGCAACAGTTTAACGGCGCCGATTCCACCGCCACATTCCGTTGGGTAGAGGAGCATCCCATGGCCACCTACCTGGTTTGCCTCGCCATGCGCGATTATGCGCTCATCGAAACCACCGTTAACGATACCTTGCCGGTAGTGATCTATGCAACTCACAAGGATTCAGCCAAATCGGTTGTGCATTTCGACAGGGTGCCGGCCATGGTTACTATTTATTCGGAATTGTTCGGCGCTTACCCCTACGATAAAGTCGGCTATGCAGTTACGCCGGAAGGCGCAATGGAACACCAAACCTGTATCGCCTACCCGGAATACGTCGTCTCGGCTTCACACACGTATGACGATCTTATTGCCCATGAACTGGCGCATCACTGGTGGGGGGACTGGTTATCGCCGGGCGACTGGCGCGATATTTGGCTGAACGAGGGCTTTGCCACCTACGCCGAAGCGTTGTTCATGGAAAAATATCACGGCAAGGACAGGTACGATGAGCAGGTGCGGGGACACATGAGCGCTTATTTCAGTGGTCTCAATACCGAAGGCGATTTCCCGATCTATGATCCGCAGGTGATGTGGGGGGTGCATTCGTATGAAAAAGCCGGCTGCGTTTTGCACATGCTGCGCAATGTCATCGGCGACAGTTTATTCTTTGCCACTCTGTTGGAATACGGACAACGGTTTGCACACAGCAGCGTTACTACCCCGGATTTTATCAATGTTGTGGAAGAAATTAGCGCGCAGGATTTGGACTGGTTTTTCAACGAATGGATCTATGGCCCCGGTTACCCGCTGTACGATCATTCATGGTCCTGTGTGCCCACCGGCGAAGGTGATTATGTACTGAATGTGGTCGTAAAACAGGCCCGCGAAGATTCATTGTTATTTACTATGCCGCTTGAAATCGGCGTCCGATATGGGGAATACGATACGACCCTGGCTTTTATGATGAACGGGCCGGCGCACAGTTTACAGGTGCGTTTACCGGTTACCGTGGGGCAGGTTACTATCGACCCGGCCAATAAAATACTGAACAAAGATCAGCTTTCCACGTACCAGCCTTTTACAATTGTTGATTATACCATAGATGACGAAGCTGCAGGCGACGGCGACGGCAACCCGGAAGCCGGGGAAGGCTTTGATCTGGATTTGCATATTAAAAGCTCCGGCAGCGCCGTGCCCAATCTCTCTGTTGAATTAACATCGCATGATTTTAATATCGATATTGTGAATAAATCAGTTGATTATGGCAGTATGGCCTACCTGCAAACCAAAACTGCGGGAATTACCCATTTTACTATCCGGGTCGATTCCACCTGCGGCCTGGGAGCGGTAGATCTGACCGCCCGGTTTTTTATCAATGGTTTACCGGCCGGTAGTGCTTCTTTTTCGCTCAACATTTATTCACAACACGTTGCCTACCGGGAAGGTTTTGAAAGCATTATACGTAACTGGCATACCGGTAACAGTTGGCAGCCTTATTTCTGGGCGCATAGCGGTGATTTCAGCATCACCGACAGTCCCATAGCTTATTATGAAAGTAATGCGGAAAATATTCTCACCCTGGAGCAGACCTTGAACCTGGCCGGACGGCAAAGCGCCTTTTTGGAATTTTATCATATCTCCATTCTGGCCAATGGCGACAGCGCGCTGGTGCAGGCCCGCAATAATAACAACGCTTGGCGCACCCTGGCCGCTTTTACCGGCGAATCCTCGTGGGACTGGCAGCGCAGCGTTGTCGATTTAACGTCTTACTGCCAGCCGGGTAATCAGTCAGTGCAGGTTCGTTTCAACCTGAAAAGCGACGCCGCCGATGTTTATGACGGCTGGTATATCGATGATATACTGATCGCTGTTGATTCCATATTGACCGGTATCGACACAAATAAACCGACCGGTTTACCGGTTACCCTGGCATTGCTTCAGAATCATCCCAATCCTTTTAACCCGGAAACGGTCATTTCCTTTGCTCTGCCACAAGCGGAACGGGTGCAGGTTGAAGTTTATAACAGTCTAGGCCAGCAGGTAACCACATTGCTTAACGACGCCAGGGCCGCCGGGATTCACCACCTTTCCTGGAATGGCCGCGATTCCGCGGGCTTGCCGGTTCCTTCGGGCGTCTATTTCTATCGGTTGTCAACCGATAAGCAGCAATTGACCAGAAAAATGCTGCTGTTGCGCTAGCTGTTCAGTATGGGCAGACCTGCGTGTCTACCCATCTTGTAGCCTTGATCGCGCCGGGATTCCCATCCCGGTGCGGGAAATGGACCAGGGTTTCTAACCCTGGTAATAAAACAAGGTTGTGCCGGCTCGTTTAGCGCGTCATAAATGCACGGGATTGGAAATCCCATATCATTGTACGAACCGGGTTGTGAAACCCGGTTCGATCTGTTATAGGAATTGAGTAGGTCGGGCCTGCGGCCCGGCGGCAATTCAGTGTGGTCCACCTGGGGCACGAGTCTGCTATAAAGAAATTCTGATCGCGCCGGGGTTGTACCCTGGTGCGGAAATACCGGGAAGGCTTGGCCTTCCCGGGCCATTACAGGGGCGCAGCTCCTGTCTCTTTTACGGGGCTGTATCAAAAGGTCTTGATCGGGAAAGTGTAGTACACCTGCGCAATTTTTTCGCTATAAACTTTCAATCTATACATTGGAATATCGCTTTGTTTTTGTGGAATTTGCATTAAGGTGTGCCACATTTTCCAGGTAATCATTTCCTGAAAAAAATAGAACAATAAAGGCTTTTGATACAGCCCCGATCAAAATGCTTTGCCCCTACTTTTTGCAGGGGCTTCCCGCCGTCTATCTCCTGTGTTTGGGTCGACAGTTAATCGTTGCCGGGGGCACAAATAATTTTGAATTGCCAAAAAAATCCAGTAAATTTAATACTTTATATAACAGAACTCTGTTTAAACAGGAATCAATCAACCACACATGTCCTTGCTGCGCATATTTACCACCAGCTTTCTAGCCGAAGGCGTTGTCATCATTGTCGGTTTTATCAATAGTATAATAATCACCCGTTCACTGGGAGTCGAGGGCCGGGGCGAATACTCGCTCGGTATGACCATTGTTACCATACTCAGCCTGGTGTTTGGCGACGGGTTGTGCCGCGCCAACACTTATCTTACCAGCAAAGATAAACGCAATGTGCCATCGCTGTTCGGCAACCTGGTTGTTTATAACAGTGTAATGGCCATAATTTTATTGGCGGTGGGACTGCTAGGTTACCCGTTGGTACGGCTGTTATTCCCCGGTTTGTCGCACACCCTGGTTTTTATCTCTTTCTCGGTTGTGCCGTTCCTGATGGCAGTACGCAGCATTAGCGCTATCTTTCTGGGCCGGCAGGATTATAACCGTTACAACATTTTCCTGGCCCTGCCCTTTCTGATATATCTTGTCGCCAATTTATTGATACTAAAGTTTGGCGTCGTCACCTCCGCCGCCGTTCTGTTGAATTATACCTGGTCGATACTGATCGTATTAATTGCTATTGTCATCCAGTTCAGGAAACAGGAAAAAGGCTTTGCTACCAACAAACAAATAGCCCGGCAGAGCTGGGATGCCGGCGCTAAAGCCACAGTATCGCATATTTCCCTGTTTTTACTGTTTCGCATCGACATTATTCTTATTAATATCTTTCTCGGCGTCGGGGCGGCCGGTTTGTATTCTATCGCCGTGCTGATCGCCGAGCTATTGCAAAAACTAGCCAACACCTCCGGAAATGTGATCTTTCCCAAAATTACCGGCGATAACCAGGTAAAAAACCGGGCATTGACTCTCAAAGTATTGACATTTGTCTTGTCAATCAGTATTTTATTTTCCCTGTCCATGATGTTTTTTGGGCGGGATTTAATTATCTTGCTCTTTAAAAAAGATTTCTCCGCCTCGGCGCCTGCCCTGATGTGGCTGCTACCCGGCGCTGTGCTGATGACCGGGGCAAAAATTATTAATATCGCCTTGTGGGCGCGCGGTTTTCCACGGATCACAGTCATTGCGCCGCTCATAGCCCTGGCGGTTAATATCATTTTAAACATTCTGCTTATTCCCAAACTGGGTTTGCCGGGTTCCGCCATGTCCACAAGCATCTCCTATGCAATCTATGCGGCAATCCTGGCCGGTTCTTATTTCAAACCCGGAGGCGTGAAACAAGTATGAGAATTCTCTATATCTCCCAGTACTTTCCGCCGGAGATCGGCGCTACGCAAACCCGCGCCGTTGAAATGGTTACCAATCTGGCTAAACTTGGTCACGAGGTGGTCGTCCTGACCGAGTTCCCCAATCACCCCAAAGGCATAATTCCCCCCCGATACAAGGGCAAACTGGTGGAACACAGTGTATGGCAGGGTATACACATATTCCGCACCTGGGTTTACGCCCGGCCGAATAAAAATTTTTTCACCCGCATGGGTTTGTATCTGAGTTTTATGCTTTCGGCAAGTTTGTTCGGCTCGTTTATCAAAGGGCCATTCGATATTGTATATACTACCTCGCCGCCTTTCTTTGTCGGCGTGGCCGGATTATGGCTGAGCCGGCTGAAAAATGCCAAATTTGTATTTGAAGTCCGCGATCTGTGGCCGGAATCGGCAGTGGAACTGGGCGAACTCTCCAATCCCCGGATGATCAAATGGGCGGAAAAGCTGGAAAATTATTATTACCGCCAGGCCGCCGCGATTGTCGCTGTTACCGGCGGTATCAAAGCGCGACTCGCCCGGCGCGGTTATAGCGGGGTTCACCTGGTGCAAAATGGCGCCAATACGGACTTGTTCTGCAACCGCGGCCCGGCGCTGAAAACCACCCTGGGGTGGCAGGACAAGTTTGTGGTTTTATATGCCGGTATCTTTGGCATAGCCCAGGGTATGGAACAACTGGTTACCCTGGTGGAAAAATTTACAACAAATCCAGAAATTCATTTTGTATTTATCGGCGAAGGACCGGTCAAGGCTAGTGTGCAAAAATTACAGCAAGATAAAGCATTGACCAACCTGACCCTGATGAACGAAGTAGCCAGGGAAGCAATTCCGGACTATATTTCCGCGGCGGATTGCTGCCTGGTGCCGTTGAAGAAAAACAACCTGTTCCTCGGCGCCCTTCCGTCTAAAATGTTCGATTGCCTGGCCTGTGAAAGACCGGTTATTTTGAGTGTGGACGGCGAAGCACGCCTCGTTCTGGAAACCGCCGGTGCCGGTATTTTCGTGGAACCGGAAAATACCGACCAAATGGCGCAGGCGATTTTGCGCCTGAAAACAGACCCGGCATTATGCAAACAAATGGGACAAGCCGGTCGCGCTATGGTGGTAAAACACTATTCCCGCAAACAAAAAGCCCTGGAACTGGAACAGATTTTAACCAGTTTGTTACAAAATAAAAGGAGTGCTCAGGATTGAGATATTTACTATATGGCCTGGTCTTTACGCAAGCCTTTGTCATTTCAGCCCTGCTGATACCACTAATCATCAAAGCGGCATTAAAATGGAATGTGGTTGATAAACCCGGCCAGCGTAAAGTACATCTTTCCGCCAAACCGCTGATGGGCGGAGTTGGAATTTTCGGCGGTTTTTTTATAACGATTGTCGGCAATATAATCGGCTTCTATTTATTATTCACCCAGCCATTCGTTCAACAGCATTTGCAATCCATCGTCAGGATCTTTCCGTTGCTGAATAATGTGCTGCCGCGCCTGATCGTCATCCTCGGCGGCGGATTTTTGATCCATTTACTGGGTCTGCTGGATGATATTTTCAAAGAAAAATTGTCCTATAAACTCAAATTTTTCATCCAGTTCCTGGTCGCCCTGCTGGTAGCGATATTCGGGGTGCGCACCGATTTCATGCCCGGACAAGCGCTGGATATTATCATAACCACCATCTGGATAGTGGGTATCACCAACGGATTCAACCTGCTGGATAATATGGATGGCTTGACCGCCGGGGTTTCAATAATCGCCGCGTTTGTATTTTTTACCGTTGCCGTGTTACAGGGACAGGTATTTTTTGCTTTTATCTTAATGGCCCTGGCCGGCGCCTGTTTGGGTTTTCTGCTTTATAATTTTCACCCGTCCAAATTATTTATGGGCGACAGCGGCAGTTTATTCCTCGGTTTTATGTTTGGCTCGCTGACGGTTATGGGTTCTTATGTGGTTCATACCAGCGTCGGCATTATCCCGGTTTTAATGCCGATCTTGATTCTTAGTATTCCGCTATATGATACTTTTTCTGTAATGTTTATCCGGTGGCGGGAAGGAAGACCTTTATTTATTGGCGATAAATGCCATTTCTCGCACCGGCTGCTGGACCTGGGTATGGGACACCGGGCCGCGGTGATATTTATTTACCTGGTTTGTTTTTGTATCGGCAGCGCCGCAATTCTGCTGCCATATTTGTCCCTGGCCGGCTGCATCATCATTCTTGTTCAGGCAGTGATCATGTACATTCTGATCACCCAGCTAATCATGATCGGCCGCCGCAATAATAAAAAAGCTGTAAAATAACTGCTAGTTTTAATTGATATGGTGAACAGGAGGTTAATGTGAGAGTTTTAATAACGGGCGGGGCCGGATTTATCGGTTCGCACCTGGCGGAGAAATTACTGGCTTGTGGCGATAAAGTGTGCGTAATCGATGATCTGTCCACCGGCCGGCTGGAAAATATAAACCATCTGCGTAATAATAACAACTTTAGTCTTGTTATCGAAACGGTACTGAATGAAACGGTCATGGATCGCCTGGTGAGTGAATGCGATGTTATATATCACCTGGCGGCGGCGGTCGGCGTAGAGTTGATCGTAAAAAGTCCGGTCGCAACGATCGAACGCAATATCCTGGGTACCGATGTGGTGCTGCGTTTGGCGAATCGTTATTTGCGTAAAGTGTTAATTACGTCTACTTCGGAAATATATGGTAAAAGCGAAGCCGTTCCCTTTAAAGAGGATGCGGATCGGGTACTCGGTCCTACCACCAAAAGCCGCTGGAGTTATTCCTGCTCCAAAGCCATCGATGAATTCCTGGCCCTGGCTTATTACAAGGAACGTAACCTGGAAACGGTGATCATGCGTCTGTTCAACACCGTGGGCCCGCGCCAGACCGGGCGTTATGGTATGGTAATACCGAGATTCGTTCAGCAAGCGTTAAAGGGTAAACCTCTCACCGTCTACGGCGATGGCAACCAATATCGTTGTTTTACCTATGTGGATGATGTTGTTATGGCAGCCATAAAATTAATGGCAACCCCGCAAGCCGTCGGCCAGGTTTATAATATTGGTAATGATGTCGGTATAACCATCAAAGACCTGGCGGCAAAGATTATAGCCATGACCGGTTCTGCATCACAAATCGTCTACATTCCATACGATGAAGCGTACGAAGAAGGCTTTGAAGATATGCGCATCCGCAAACCGGATTTAAGCAAAGCATACAACGCGATCGGATATAAACCGCGCGTACAACTGGATGAAATCCTGCAACGTGTTATAGATTATTTTAAAGAAAAAAAACATGACTGACCTGCCGGTTGGAAATTTTAGATAATTTTCAAAAAATATAGTAAGTTATCCAATGTGGATAACTTGTGAAAAAGTTACCAACAATTTTTCATATTAAAATTACAAGCACAAACAGACAGTCAATTTCATTTAAAAAAAATTTAGAGATAACTAGCTTGAAAATTAGTAACTTAGAAAACATTTTTATAATATTACAAGTTATTAATAAACAAATATTTAACAAATCAATACGCAAAAATTAACGAGTAGATTTCTAGTGTAAATTTCATGTTAATGCTGAAATATTAAGCAGATATTGGATTGTACTTACAAAATTGAAACCAGATGCCCAAATTAATCCAAATACAAATGTGGATAACTTGGGGAAAAATTGCCGCGAGTACCACAAGCGATTCTCTGTCAAGTAAAATAATAGTTTTTTTGCATTTTGTCAAAACAGGCCGGAGTTGATACTATGACCTTGTTCGCCCGCAAAACGGTTCCCGATTACAAAACCGGGGTCACATGCTACATTGCTGAAATGTGTCACTCACAATCAACAGGTACGTTACTCCAAACAAGAGACAGGATCAATGATTAAATCTGACTGGACTTACCTTGGGTTATTTTTCATCGCGTTGTTTTCCCTGGTATTGATTGCAGAAATATTCAGGAAATTATTTCATTGGCAGCCCGAGGCGTCGCGTAAATTTGTGCATGTATTCACAGGGATTCTGGTTTCGCTGACCCCATTTGCGCTGCAATCGATGTGGCCGATGCTGATCCTGGGCACGTTGTTCACCATCCTCGATTTTGTAGCCATTCGCAAAAATCTTTTCAGGGGGATGCACGGCACCAAACGACACTCGTATGGCACTGTCTTTTACCCGCTTTCCTTTGTTATCCTGGTGGTTTTATTATGGGATAACGACAAACTGATCCTGGTCACGGCCATGTTAATCATGGCCATTGCCGATGCCCTCGCTTCCCTGGTTGGAGAAAGAGTAAAACATCCCATTCACCTGGAATTTGGTTTTGAAGCCAAATCCGTGCAGGGGTCGTTAACCATGTTAGTATCGACATTTATGATAGTAGCGCTCTGTTCCCTGGCGTTGCCGCAATTTACACCCATCCAGCTAACGGCGCTGCAAGTCATCTGGTATGCGGTCCTGGTTGCGATCATCGCAACCGCATGCGAGGTTATTTCGCTGCATGGTTCCGATAACCTCACTGTTCCCCTGGGCGCCGCTTTTACCATGCACTATCTTTTTCACCATACGCCAGGCGACGCCTTGTTTTTCACCCTGGGAATTATCCTTTCCCTGCTGGCGGCAATTATGTCGTTTCGGTTCAAATTCCTGGATACCGGCGGCGCGATTGGCGCGTTTTTACTGGGAGTTGTGGTGTTTGGCATCGGCCGCCTCGCTTTTACAATACCCATTCTGACCTTTTTTATCACTTCGAGCGTGATTTCCAATATCGGCAAGGGCCATAAACAAAAGCTGATCACAATATTTGAAAAAACCGGTAAAAGAGATTTATGGCAGGTGCTTGCCAACGGCGGTCTGGCCGGGGCGCTGGTTTTGACCTGGAATTATTATCACCTGGATATTTTTTACATTTTCTTTCTCGGCGCTCTCGCCGCGGTTACCGCAGATACCTGGGCAACGGAAATTGGCGTCTTGTCCCGGACCAAACCGGTATCCATACTTAATTTTAAAACAGTTCCTCCCGGAACCTCCGGCGGTATAACCCTCATAGGAACAGCAGGAGCCGCAGCCGGCTCGCTACTGCTGGTTATTACCGGCTGGCTGACCGCTCCGCCTAGTTCGGTAAGGATTATTGACAATAAAGAATTTGTTATAATTATGCTGGCCGGCTTACTTGCCAGCTTTGTGGACAGTTTTTTAGGCGCTACCGTCCAGGCAAAATACCGGTGCCAGGTATGCAATAAAATTACCGAAAAAACCCGGCATTGTCAGCAACCGGCAGTTCATATTGGCGGGTATATATGGATCAATAACGATATGGTCAATTTGTTTTGCGCAGTGAGCAGCATTCTTTTCCTGTTAGTTATACGCTCAATCGTATTATAAATAATTATTTTTCTTTTTAAAAAAACATATTATATTATATTTTAAAATAAATATTCAACATATATCAAGCTGTTTGAAATGATTCAGGAGGAAAAATGACCACGATAGTAGATGTATTTGCACGGGAAATTCTGGATTCACGCGGCAATCCGACCATTGAAGTTGATGTAGCGCTCGAAAGCGGCGTAATTGGACGGGCTGCGGTTCCATCAGGCGCTTCTACCGGCGAACATGAAGCCGTTGAATTGCGTGATAAAGAAGCCAATCGTTACATGGGTAAAGGCGTTCAAAAAGCGGTTGAAAATGTTAATGAAATTATCAAACCCGAAATTATCGGCGAAGATGCCACCGACCAGGTATTGATCGATAAGATCATGATCGATCTGGATGGCACCCCCAATAAAGGTAAACTGGGCGCCAATGCTATTTTAGGTGTTTCACTGGCCGTCTGCAAAGCGGCTGCCGAAGTTATGGGTTTACCGCTTTACCAGTATATTGGCGGCACCAATGCCAAAGTATTGCCGGTGCCGATGATGAATATCCTCAATGGCGGCAGCCATGCCGATAATAATGTCGATCTGCAGGAATTTATGGTCCAACCGGCCGGCGCACCTTGCTTTGCCGAATCCCTGCGCATGGGCGTGGAAATTTTCCATAATCTGAAATCCGTATTAAAAGGCAAAGGTTACAATACTGCGGTTGGCGATGAAGGCGGTTTTGCGCCGAACCTGAAATCCAACGAAGAAGCTTTGCAGGTTATTATGCAGGCGATTGAAAAAGCCGGGTATAAAGCCGGTGAAGAAATATTTATCGCCCTCGACCCCGCTTCCAGTGAATTCTTTGATAAAGAAAAAAATAAATATATCCTTGCCTCCGAAAACAGAGAGTTAACGCCCGCCGAGATGGTTGATTATTATGCCGACCTGGTAGCCAAATACCCCATTAAATCCATTGAAGATGGTATGGCGGAAGATGATTGGGACGGCTGGGATTTAATGACCAAAAAACTGGGCAAAAAAATCCAGATTGTTGGCGACGACCTGTTTGTAACCAATACCAAACGCCTGCAACAGGGTATTAAAAAGAGTATTGCCAACTCGATATTGATTAAAGTGAACCAAATCGGCACCCTGACCGAAACCCTGGATGCTATTGAAATGGCGAAAACCGCCGGTTATACGGCAGTTGTTTCACACAGATCCGGCGAAACTGAAGACAGCACCATATCCGACATCGTGGTTGCCACCAATGCCGGCCAGATCAAAACCGGCTCGGCATGCCGCACCGACCGAATTTGCAAATACAACCAGCTATTGCGCATTGAAGAAAACCTGGGCGAAATTGCCAAATTCGCAGGTTTGTCCATAATAAAAGGACTATAATTGTATCCACCTCAAAGCCCTACCCGGCTTTGAGGTGCTTACCGTTTTTATGTCAATAAAGGCATTGCACATGAGCAATTTGAGCAAATTAGTAAAATTTACAAAACCATGTCTCAAACCGGTATGCCTGTTTTGGGAAATATTTATCTGCATTATTTTTTCTTTTATTTTTGGAAAAACCGGATTTATCAAGTTGTACAGCCTGAAACAGGAAAGCAGGCAAATACAAAAACAAATCGATCTGGCGAAACAACGCAATGATTATACCAGGTCCGAAATACAACGTCTTACCGAGCCCATTGATCTGAACCGCCTGGAACTGGAAGCCAGAAAACTGGGAATGGCGGCCGCGGATGAGGTGGTTATCAGGGTCAGATGAACGGTTCGTTGCCGGAGTGTAATTTGCATTAATTGAATATTTCTGTTATTATAGTCAAGGTTTATATTATTGATATACCAATGCCAATGCACTTTTAGCGCTTGGCATTTTTATTATATAAAACCTGATGACCGGATTCAAAAATAATTAGGCATGGTGATATAATTGACCGGTATTAAAATTAATAAACTGTTCCAGAGACATGCTCTTGTTTTAATTTTTATATTATTTGCTGCGGCGTATTCCGAACCTGAGGACTCCGGCCCCATTACCGCTATGCCGGGGAATAACAATGAAATTGGTTTCAGGCAGGAATTTAATACCTATATCTGGAATTATAATTTCACTACCATGCAGGTCATCAACAACCGCTGGCAGGTGCTGTTGAACGAGAAATTCACTTCATCCATGCTAAAATTATCCTCGGACAATGATAAATGGAAAGATGACCAAAATTTAAATTTTAAACTGGGTTATTCCCTGCTGCCCACGGTTACCCTTCATTCCAGACTTTCCTCACTTTTATTCATGGACAGGCAATCCGGTTTTAACAACGATATCCGCACCCATCATGGCAATTTCGGTATCGAATATACGCCTCTGCCCAACCTGCGTTTTTTTGCTCAAGCCGGGCCGAAATGGGATTCACGCTTTAGCCGCGATGATAAGGGATATAACTATTATTTTGAAGCCTCGGCCGAGAAATTCGCGTGGGAAAAATATGAAAACAATTTAAATGTTCTGCTGGGGCAGGATCAATTTTCACAACGGCAAAACAAAGACCTGAATATACAATACACTATGTACCGGGAATTTGCTCCAGGCACTTCCGATTCCCTGCGGTTATTGACCACCAACCAACGGCGGGATAATTACACTTCCACGAGTGGCAATATTGAAAGCCTGCGGGAAAATGTTAAAGGACTCGATAATGTTTTATTCTACAATATATCCCGAAACCTGAATATACAATTGAACAGCGGCCTGTATTTCAAGGATGTCCAAATATTATCCAGTGTGGATAATATTGAAGAGAAACGGCGCAACCGCAGCGATCAACGGCTAAGCCAGGATGCGCTTTTTTACCTGCGCCGCAACCGACTTAAATCACAACTGCAATTGTCCTGGTGGACGCAAAAACAATCATACGATATCGATACAGATACCAGTTCGCCTTTTTCAGGGCGTACGGCATTTATTACCCCGGATAATGAAAGCAGCCGCCTGATGATGGTCGCCGGTCTCAGTACGCCGGTAACAAAAAAAGATTCCCTGTACAGCTATATTTCCATCAGTAAATTTCAATACGATACTCCGGATACCAGCAATTTTGACGACCGCGATGAATTACGCTTCAACTCCCGACTGATCGGCGTGCATCGTTTTAGTCCGGTTCTGCGGGGAGAATTGCAGGCGAGCGTTAATTTATATCATCTTGTTTATATCTTTGGCGAACGTAGCGCCGATAACAACTGGAATCGTATTTTCCTGCTGCGGCCTTCTGTTAATTATACCCCGGTAAAAACATTCAAATTCACCCAGGCTTTTGAAGTGCTGGCAAATTATGTCGATTATGATTTTGAAGATAAAAGCGTCCAAACCAAGAGTTTTGTGTTTCGTAAATTCTCGATGGACGATTCTCTGCAATTCCAGGTAACCCATAATTCCACCCTGTCTTTTGACTATCGCCTGCAACTGGAAGAAAACGGCCAGCTTTCATGGGATGAGTGGACGGAACGGGTATTGGCAACCCGGCGTAACCAGTGGATTCACTTTATCTGGAATTATCAACCCACTCCCGGCTTTCGTATTGGCCCGGGTTATTCATGCTTTTTCCGTCAGGAATGGCGGCATGAGCTGAACAGCACCGGCCTGGAAAAGAAAACCGCCACCGGGGTTTACACCAGCCAGGGCCCGGTATTGCGATTGTTCTATTCACCAACGCCCCGGCTGCGGTTTGTATTCGATGCCATTCGTTACAGAGTTAAACCTCAGGATGGTGAAAAATACTATATCAATAATATTCAACTATTATTGAACTGGGTTTTTTAAAAATCCAAGTTAGGTATGGCATTTTTTATATAAAACTCTTAACTTTCTTTAATGGATATTTAAGATTTTTTATTATATTAAGTAAAAACATAATGCAAAATAATTATCCAGGCATCGCCGTGTAAAATGACATTTTACTAAACAGGACCGCTTTCCCATGAATTGGAAAAAGTTAAAAGGCTTTGTGAGTTTGCATAAAGAACATGTTCTGGAAATGGTCATTCCCAGTGATCCGGTACAAATCCATAAAGTGGAAATGGAAACGGACAAGCTGGCCAAAAAACTCGGCCTGAAAGAAGATGATCGTGATAACCTGGGAATTGCCGTTACCGAAGTTGTTGCCAATGCTATTATCCATGGGAACAAAAAAAACAAACACAAAAAAGTTTTTATCAAATTTATCTATTCAGACAAATTTATCAGAATTCATATACGTGATGAAGGTCAGGGTTTTATTCCCGATGATATAGCCAACCCGGTGGAACCGGAAAATATTTTCAAGGACAGCGGACGGGGCATATTCATAGTTAAAACCCTTATGGACGATGTAAAATACCAGTTCCACGATCATGGCAGCGAAGTGATCCTGTATAAAGTGCTGCATAACCTGTAAACCAGCAGCTTACAAACCACAGTTTATTGAGCTGAAAACCGGTTGTCTGGCAAGGGCCATGTCGGTAAAAACCATGTTAACCGATAAATGGCATGGAAAATACTTCATACCTGGCCATAATAAAGCAGAGTAATTGTCTTTTAATTTAACAGTTTATAATTACGGATAGTGTTTATAACCTGACAGAAAATACCTGGTCTGTTTTAATTACGGGCAAATTCCAACGTGTCGACAATAAAAAATAACCTTGAACAATTTTTGCAAAACCGGGCGCCTTACCTTCACCTGTTATTGACCGCAGCGTTCCTGGTTTTGTTTATTGCCGATTCCCGGGCGCAGTTCGGATATAACAAGATCGATGATGATCCCCTGACGGAATTCCAGGTAGTTGATTTTTTTTCACGCCCCCATTTTAACCGGGTTGAAGGTGTGGTTCTGCAGGGCGGGGCTTTTGTCCGGCATCAAAAATTCTGGCCGGTCATTACCACTATTCAGGGCGCTTATGGTATCAAATACCGTAATTGGCAATATGATTTGGCTATGCAGCACTGGTTCACTTTTACCAACCAGGATTTTCTGTTTAAGGCTGATTATTTCCGGGAAACGACCACCCGTGACAACTGGAAGATCGGCAGGTTTGAAAATTCCGTTGCCGGGGTTTTATTGCGCGAAGATTTTTACAACTATTACACCCGCGAGGGTTGGAAGGTATTATGCGAGAACCGGATATTCGGGGTGCATCATTCCCGCATAGAATATGCAGAATATGATTATATCAGTATGCCGGTAAACACCAATTTTGCCGGCACTCTATATGTCGGCAACAAAAAATTCCGCCCCAATCCCGCAATTGTCGAAGGACGGGAAAGAAGCGTGCGGTTCATGTTCCTGGTGGACAGCCGCGACAACCTGTTTTTCCCCTCACGGGGGGTATATTTCGAAGGTATAGTCGAAAAGACCATGGGAGATTTCCACACCGCCGGTTTCTTTTTAACCAGCGCGCATTATATTCCCACTTTCCGCAAGCAAAAACTGGTCTTAAATGCCCAGGCAGGATTCAGGCAAGGCAGCCTGGCGCCGCAGCACCTGTTGTCGATTGGCGGTATTGGCACATTATGCGCCTATCCGGAATTTTACCGGACCGGACAAAACCTGGTTTATGCGCGGATCACCTGGGATTTTGCCGGGGAATTGTCGCGGATATTACCCCTGGAAAGAATCCCGACCGGCGAAGCTGCTTCGGTGGCTATTTTTGTAGAATGCGGCGATGCCTGGCATTCGCAAAATGTCAAGCGCTCTCTTTTCGAGGGTTTGAATACTCATGATATTTTAACAGATGCGGGCTTGTCCCTAATTCTTGCCGACGGTATTTTCCGCATCGACTTTGCCCGGCAAATATTGCACGATCAGGATGACTGGCGTATCACGCTGCGATTTCTCACCAAAGTTTAGGATCAGATGAATACCTGTAAAAAAAATCTGTTGTTTATCCTCTTGTTCATTTGCATATCGAGCGCCCCCCTGCTCAGCCAGGAATTTTTACCGCTGCAAGCCGAATCCGATTCCCTGCAGATCATTGATATTATTATCAGCGGTAATACCAAAACCAAAGAGCAGATCATCCTCCGCGAAATGAAAACCGCTATCGGCGATGAATTCGACCCGGAACGTCTTAATGAAGACCGTGAACGTATTCAAAATTTACAATTATTTACCCGTGTGGAAATTGTTCCCGATTTCACAGCACAGGGCATTATACTAAATATTATCGTTGCGGAACGGTGGTACGTATTCCCCTATCCTATTCTGTATATCAATGACCGGGACTGGAGTAAAGTATCTTATGGCGCCGGTATCATTCACCAAAATTTCCGGGGACTGAGTCACAACATCATTGCGGCTTTTTGGCTGGGATATGATCCCGGTATACAATTTACTTATATCAACCCCTGGTTTGGTGGTAAACACCAGTTTAATTACCAGGTCAGCGCTTATTCATATCAAATCCGCAACAAGAGCAGTTACCTGGATGATTTTAATGAAAAGCACCGTGCAGCAAGCGTCACCCTGGGCAAAAGATGGGGTTACCATATTTACGCCTCGTCAACTCTAGCTTACCGGCAAGTTACTGTTCCGCTGCAATACAAAGCCGTCACCCATTCCGGTAATGCCACTGACCATCTCCCTTCAGCCCGGTTTGCTTTTCGTTATGATCGCCGCGATCTGTACGAATACCCCAAAAAGGGCGGCCTGTTCGATCTGTATGTCAGCCATTACCGTTACAAAACGGAGATCAACTACTACCGCTATGGGGCTGATGTGCGTTTGTATCACCCGGTGTATAAACAGGTTTCCCTGGCATACAGGGTGATGTGCGATCTTGCCCATAACCGGGTTCCGGTTTATGACCGTATCTTTATCGGTTACGGTACGCGGGTTCGCGGTGAATTTTTCACTATCAGCGAAGGCGATAACCGTTTTCTTGGCAGTGTGGAATTACGGTTCCCGCTCATAAAGATCAGGTATTACGATCTCAGTCCGATAACCGGCGATCTGGGCCATTATAGCAGCAACCTGCCTTTTGGATTGAGCGGCGGTCTGTTTTACGATACCGGTGCAGCCTGGCTGCGGGGTGAAAAATTGACCGGCGCTATACTGCTCTCCGGCTTTGGCGCCGGTCTGCATTTGCACCTGCCATATATCCAGGTGCTGCGCCTGGAATGCGCCTTTAATTCCGATTACCAAGCGCAATTCATTGCGGACATGGGGGTGGCATTTTGACGCGCGCTCACTTTCAACAATTTTATGTTCAGCCGGATAATGTTCATAATGACCGTTTTGTACTCGATGGCGAAGAATTTATCCATGCGGCGCGGGTGCTGCGTATGAAAACCGGCGATGCCATTGAGGCGGTGGATGGTCAGGGCAATTTATACAGCGGCAAGATTATTTCCATGAGCAGTAAAGAACTGGTCGCCGGTATTTATGAACAGCAGCTTAACGCCGGTGAACCCAAACTATACCTCACCCTGGCGCAGGCAGTGCCCAAAGGCAGCAACTTCGACCTGGTGGTTGAAAAAGGCACCGAGATTGGCATCTCTGCATTTCAACCGGTTATCACGGCGCGCTCGATCGTATCGCCGGAAGCGCGCGGTAATCGCTGGGGGAAAAAAGCGCTGGTGGCTATGAAACAATGCGGCCGCAGCCGCTGTCCGGATATTTTACCGCCGCTCGATTTCACCGCCGCCCTGGAGTTGTACACCAGGGATTTATTGATCATTGCCCATGAGAGCCACGCCGAAACGCGCACAGATTTGGATAAACGAATTGCTTCAGCGACCAGGGTAACACTGTTCATCGGCCCGGAGGGTGGTTTTACAGCGGAAGAATTTGCCCGCGCCCTGCAGTTTGGCGCCCTGCCGATGAATCTCGGTCCGCGCCGGCTGCGCAGCGAAACAGCGGGACTGGTAGCGGCAATCAAAATTCTGGACATGGCGCGGGAACTGGAATAATCAAGTCTGTCTCTTTTTTTATGGCATTTGACAGCGCGAATTGGTACATTTTCAGGTCAATCAAGCTATCATTTATTATTTACATCTGTTCTTTTCTCCACCTACTTTATTTCAGGAGTTTCTATGGATTGCATTTTTTGCAAGATCGCCGCAAAACAGATCCCATCCGCAATCGTTTATGAGAATGAGGATGTGATCGCGTTCAGGGATATTAATCCGCAGGCGCCGGTGCATATCATTATTATCCCTAAACAGCACATTGCCACGCTGAACGATATCAAGCCGGAAGACGCGCAATTGGTCGGTAAAATTGTACTGGCGGCGCAGGCGATTGCTAAAGATAATAACCTGCAAAATCCCGGCTATCGGCTGGTATTAAACTGCAACAAGGATGCCGGGCAAACCGTATTCCACATTCATTGTCACCTGCTGGGCGGCCGTTTAATGGGCTGGCCTCCGGGATGAGAAGAAAATAAAGTATGACAAACCTTCGCAAATACGGTCCTGCCCCCTATCGCATAGCCCTATTGCACGGCGGCCCCGGCGCTGCCGGGGAAATGGCGCCGGTAGCGCGGAATCTTGGCGACTATGGCGTTCTGGAACCCCTGCAAACCGCAGATACCCTCACCGGTCAGGTGCAGGAATTACAGTCCGTGTTGACCCGTTATGGTGAGCCGCCTGTAACCCTGGTTGGCTTTTCATGGGGCGCATGGCTGGCCTTCCTGACGGCGGCGGAATATCCCTATTTGGTGAAAAAGCTGGTGCTCATCAGTTGTCCGCCGTTCAGTGCGCATTACGCTACTGAAATCTCGGAAAAACGCCTGTCGCGTCTGGATGATGCCGGGCGCGCGGAACTGAATGCGCTGCACCGCCAGTTAGCCAGTCCCCTTATAAAAGAAAAAGATCAAATCTTTGCCTGGCTGGGCATGTTGTACGGCCAGATCGACGCCTATGACCTGCTGGCCAACGAACCGGGGATTACCGATCTTGTCGATTATAATTATGCCATTTATAAACAGGTGTGGAAACAGGCCTCGGCGCTGCGCAGCGACGGGATGCTGCTGCCGCTGGCGCAACGGATTCAGTGCCCGGTGGTTGCCATCCATGGCGATTACGATCCGCACCCGGTCGAAGGAGTTCGCGATCCCCTGACTGCGGCGCTGGTCAATTTCCGCTTTATTTTACTGGAAAAATGCGGTCATGCGCCCTGGCGCGAAAAACACGCCGCCGCCAGGTTCATAGAGATATTACGGCAAGAACTCGGCGGCCCCCCGCTGCCGGGGGAGTTTTGACATTAACATCGTTATCAATAATAAAAACAGCTGTCGTGTTGTGAATATTTGATATTAAAGCAATTAACCTCACCCTCGGTTCCCTGTAAATGCCAAGATAGCACGTAGAGGACGCGAAGAAAGGAGTTGACTAGTATGCATGAGAATGAAATATCGGAGAAAATTATCGGTGCGGCTATTGAGGTACATCGTATTTTAGGTCCCGGATTACTGGAATCTGTTTATGAAGAAGCGCTTTGTCATGAGTTGACATTAAGGGGAATACGATTTCTTCGCCAACAGAGTGTCCCGATTCCTTTTAAAGGGATAATACTTGGTACAGATTTACGTCTGGATTTACTGGTTGAAGAAAAAGTAATTGTTGATTTGAAAGCAAAAGAAACAACAAATCCTATCGACAGAGCTAAACTATTAACATATTTACGGCTGAGTAAAAAGCATTTAGGTTTGCTAATTAATTTTCATGTTGTAGTTTTACGTGATGGAATTGAACGTATTGTCAATAATTTACCGGAATAAATTTTTCCTCTGCGATCTCTGCGCCTCTGCGTTCAAAAGCATCCTGATTGCTAAATAAATAATAGAATTAAATAAGGAGCAGGTTCCAGATAAGAGATATAAAGTTAGAACTTGAAGATTATAACATTAAAAGATTTAACGCAGAGACGCAGAGGACGCTGAGAAAAGCAAAAAAATGAATTATGTTAAAAATACACTTTCAGAAGAAATTATCCCTAAAGCTCCTGCGTTAAAAAAATAAATGCTTCTCTGAATAAGAAGTAAAATTATGAAAAAAAGTCAGGTTGGTAACCGGAATTCAGTTCATGTAATAATTCAATTACAGGAGTAAAAAATCATGAGCATTCAAGCCAGTAAAAATATCGCTGCGGAAGAAGTTAAAGCCGGCAAGTTGACCACCCGCCAGGTGTTGATCGGCGCCCAGCAGGCGCCGCATTTTGCCATGCGCAAGTTTACCATCCAGCCGGGCGGCTCCATGCCAATGCACACCAACACGGTGGAGCATGAGCAGTACGTATTGCAGGGCCGCGCCAGGGTCGTCATCGGCGACGAGACCTTTACCGCGCAAAAGGATGACGCCGTGTTCATCCCCGCCGGAGTAGCGCACTCGTACACCACCCTCGGCGACGAACCATTTGCGTTTTTGTGCCTCATCCCGAATAAAGAAGATGTGATCGAGTTGGTGAAATAGCGGGTTTTGGGGGATTATATTTGAGGGGGAATTTTTGCGGAAAAGTGTAAATTTTACTTGCTTTTTTGTAGAAAAAGATTATTTAAATGGCATACGATGTGATGATTACTTTGCCTGGGCGGTGTGGGAGATATAAGAATAGTGCATTTATTATATTTTAAGATGGCCCTGGACATCATTGTCCGGGCCCAAAGTAAAAGCGGGATTCCATCCCGTGCTTTATTAGCATCAAAGCTGATTTCGGTCTGCATTTTTCTTTCGGCAAAGCAGTGGGCTGTGTTGTTGTTCACTGGGTCTTATGAAATTAGATAGGATTGGAAATCCCATCTCAATCTACACCCTGGATTTGGAAATCCAGGGCGATCAAGTTAATAAAAAATTTGGAGGGCGCTATGCGTAAATTATTTTTTCTACTGGTTATCACACTTGGGTGTTCTGCTAACGCCAAAGACATTTTCAACGTCCATTTCGGGATCAATAACTTACCAAACAAAGACATTTCTTACCATTATTATGGAGTTGAAAATATATTTAACGGTGCTCCGACAGGACACCTGTTAGGCTTTTCTGTACCAATAAATATTAATGATAACATTGATATACATATAAAATTAGAAAAAGGTTATCACTATTTTAATAAATTAACCTCGGTCGATACCTGGGGAGGAACAGATATATACGATAAAAAAACTATATATACTTTTCATGTCAATGAATTATTGATTGGTAAAAGTTTTCATTTCCCCTCAGGCTATAAACTTTTGCCGCAATTGGGATATGGTTATACATCGGAAGGGGTATTTGAGGAAGATTTTCATCATGGGATAATTCGTGATAATTTTTGGTTTGTTTCCGCTTCGCTGGTATTTGCCAAAGAATTCAAGCCTGTATCAATCGGTTATTTACTCCATGTAGAAAAAGCAACAAATAACTTTGACGGAATAGATAAAAACAAAACAATCAAAATTAAAACCGGGCTGGTGTTTTCATATATTAAAGATTGATCTCCCCTGCCCGTGCTCATTGGCAACTAGGATACTGGCCCTGGACATCATTGTTCAGGTCTCAAAATAGAAACAGGATTCTATCCAGTTGTGGGATTGGAAATCCCAATGTACTGTCCACCCTGGATTGTGATATCCGCCTGTGTCGGATCTGCGATCCAGGGCGATCGTTGAGGCGGGACTATAAACAGAAAAAGCGGTCGTCAACCAGGCCGGTCGGGGCGTCCCGGTGGGACGCCCTCATGAATAATATGATTTTATCAATACAACAATTGGAATGAAAAAATGAGCGGCCATAGCGAGAGCGGACGTATCGAGACGCCCACCGGGGGACATGGATTTACATGCATTGCCGAACCGCCCCCCGATATCCCGCGTGCGGGACAGCTCGCCCGCATGCGGATTCGCGGCCTCTACCCGGGGACCGGTTCTATGAGATAATCCATCATTGCCACGATCTTTAGATCGTGGAATTCCAACGCCCACAACCAGGCTTTAGCCTAATAATGTTTATTTGACTAAAGTCATTACTATTTTTTCATAATACCACGACATGAATGTCGTGGCCTCGAGTTTGGACATTAGAAAAAGAAATAATAAAATTCTATGTAGTAAAAATCACTATGAATATGAATAAAGCATCGATGCTAAAATATTAACTGGTAATTTTACCGGCTTTGTTATCATGTCTGCATGTGTAACAAAGC
>JAKQIY010000028.1 GCA_029561455.1 bacterium | reverse complement strand
TACTAGTTTCAATCCCATATTGGTTCGATTAAGACTCTATCAAGTTTTAAAAATAGACCAACTGGTCGTGGTTTCAATCCCATATTGGTTCGATTAAGACCTTTTGCAGCGCCGGTTTATTCGAATTAACCAGGTTAGTTTCAATCCCATATTGGTTCGATTAAGACGCCAAATCCAGCGCCGCCTGCGGATAATCAACCTTGTTTCAATCCCATATTGGTTCGATTAAGACTCCGCCAGCCGTTTTCGTAAATCCGCATTCTCCTGCGGTTTCAATCCCATATTGGTTCGATTAAGACAAGCCTCCGCCGTAGCCGCCTCGCCGCCCGCTTTTGGGTTTCAATCCCATATTGGTTCGATTAAGACCGATGCGCCGCTGGGTTCGCAGTATTATGATACGACGTTTCAATCCCATATTGGTTCGATTAAGACAGTGAAAAAGGCGTTGGAGGAAAATGGATATAAGGGTTTCAATCCCATATTGGTTCGATTAAGACGTGGATGAGTTTGAATTATTGTGGGACAGTCGGGCGTTTCAATCCCATATTGGTTCGATTAAGACCGCCTCGATCTTATCCAGCAATTTATCAACATCCCCGTTTCAATCCCATATTGGTTCGATTAAGACTAAAAAAGGGGAAAATTGGTCAACAATAAGAATATCGTTTCAATCCCATATTGGTTCGATTAAGACGTCATCTCCCGCGCCAAAAACTCATCCCGATCCCGGTTTCAATCCCATATTGGTTCGATTAAGACCTTCCACCTGGTTCCGCGCCTCAACCTGCGATCGCAGTTTCAATCCCATATTGGTTCGATTAAGACTGGAAACGGTTATTTAAAGGCACGTTCGGCCAGATGTGTTTCAATCCCATATTGGTTCGATTAAGACCAAGGTTTCTGTTTGGGAAGCATCAACCTTGTTTTGTTTCAATCCCATATTGGTTCGATTAAGACCAGAAAAGGAATTATCATTTGATAATGACTATACTTGTTTCAATCCCATATTGGTTCGATTAAGACAAAAAGGGATAGCCGGATTTGTTGCTGCTTTGGCCTGTTTCAATCCCATATTGGTTCGATTAAGACCAAAGGGTAAAGGTTAAATATGGAACCCATTCGATGTTTCAATCCCATATTGGTTCGATTAAGACTTGGTTGTGTGTTCATGGTTATGCCGCATCCAAAGTTTCAATCCCATATTGGTTCGATTAAGACCTTAAAGAAACGCCAAGCGGTTATGCAGCAAACGGGTTTCAATCCCATATTGGTTCGATTAAGACTTTGATGCGCCATTTTTCAGCATGGGTGTTATATTAGTTTCAATCCCATATTGGTTCGATTAAGACCGAAAGTGGTCGTCGTAAGTTGCCATCAAATGTTTGTTTCAATCCCATATTGGTTCGATTAAGACAATAGCCGCGCAAAGGGCAAGGTCGAAAACTCGTTGTTTCAATCCCATATTGGTTCGATTAAGACTGAGTAAAGAAAAAATACCGACGATGCCTTTTTTGGGTTTCAATCCCATATTGGTTCGATTAAGACTAACCTGTCCGCACTGTGGCCAATCGTTTGAAATAGTTTCAATCCCATATTGGTTCGATTAAGACTCGCCCAAAAACGCCTAAAAATAAGGGTTTTTTTACCCTTTTGCAAGCCTTTTTATCGTCAACCCCCGATGATGTAAAAACCCCGGGGGTTCGACGACGTTAGATTATTTGACTCACCGGCGCCTTTTCCTGGCCGATGATTTCCTTTTCAAAGGCTTTTTCCTGCTCGAATTTGTATAAAAGGATGGAATCCTTTTTCTTGTTGATCACTACTTTGATTTTTTGCAGTAATTCTTTCAGTTTGCCCTCGGTAATTTCGCCTTCAAAAACACTATTTTGCACCCAATGCAGGTAACCGCGACATACTTTAAGGGCTTTGGCGACCCTTTTTTGCTCTACATCATAGACAAGAATAACATACATCATTACCACCACAAGCGAAAAGCGTTATAGGTTTTAATACCGGCAACGTGTTTGATCAGTTTATAGGCTTCGAGACGGATCAGGCGTCGGTACGATACGTTTCTGCCCAAACTGCGGTGTTTAACGGTGGTTTTCATGCGCTCGTCATAGGCTTCAACAAATATTTTCCGGCCTTCTTCATTTAAATAGCAAAAATTCAGTTTTTCCTCAAAATGTTTCTTTTTGATGCTGCCTTTGTTCAGCAAGCTAAAAATAAGCCGGTCGACCAAAAAGGGCTTGAATACTTCAGCCATGTCCAGGCTAAGAGAAAAGCGGCGCTCGCCCGGTTCGTGTAAAAAGCTGATGGTCGGGTTGAGTTGGGTGTGGTAGATCTCGCCCAGGGTAGTGGTATACAGCATACTGTTGCCGAAAGAAATCAGGGCGTTGAGGGCGTTTTCCGGCGGACGGCGGGTGCGCTTTTCATAGGGAAAATCGGCGTCGATTATATCGTCCCAACACAGATAATAGATGCTGCGGATGCGGCCTTCGGCGGCCATAAGTTCATCGACATTAGGTGCTGCATTAAGGGTTATCATTTCTTTGTGAATGTTGTCGATACCGTTTTGCAGGTCTTTGCCGCGATTTTGGTAGTAGCGCAGGTTGTTGAGAATATTTTCGGCGGCGGCTTCTATAAATTCTTTGGCCAGAGCCAGGCGTTTTGCAGAATCCAGGTAATGTTGTACCTGGCTAACAATAACTTTGCCGCTCAACAGGTATTCGCGTGGCACCAGGCTGGAGGAGTAGAATCCGTAATAGTTAAAAAAATGGGCAGTTATGTGTTGCTGCGCCAGCAGGTGCACAAGTTTGCTGTTAAAGGTTACCTCGCCAAAGAAATAGAGTGAATCCACGTCTTCAATCGGAATTACTCGTTTTATTACCTGATCACGCTCATTGCGCTGGGCTTCAAATTCTATGCTGTCGACAATGAATTCGTCTTCGGTTTCCGAGTTCGGTTCTGGCTGATCGGCGTTTTCCGCTTTTTCAAAAAACAGGGTGTTTTGCTGGCGGCGAATGCGGCCGGGACTGAATATGTAATAGGGGCGTTGCATATTGTTATATGCCTTTTAGATGAAACATAGTTCGTAATAACTGCATTTACTACAATAACTCTTTCTAAATGACACTTTTGGCGGTTCAGATAAATTATTTATAAGATTAATATCTTTTAAAATATTACCTATTTCATTTTCTTTTTCTGGTGTTAAATTAACTTCTATCTTTTTTTTTATTAATGGATAATTAATTTCACCAGATATGTTATTTATCCCTTTTTGTTTCAAATAAAATAAATAAAATAAAACTTGCCAACGGTGATTATTCTCAAAAGTATCAGATCGTTTCACTTCATGAAGCACATTATCTTGCAAATCAAAAAAATCAATTTTAATTTGATCAATTTCAATTTCTTTTTTTTCTCTTGAATAGGATGAATCATGTAATAACCTGCCCTGCAATACTAAATCAGATTCATGATCAGTTAAAATATTGTGTGAAAAGAACCATAGTTCTTTTTTGCAATGAAAATAGTAATTTACCTGGGTACCGGTAAATCGAATTTCGAGTATATCTAATTCAGTATTCTTTTCTTGAAAATTCATTTTAAAAAATCATTGTTTCTTGTTCATCAAATCGTTTAAAACCTGTATTAATATTATAATAATCTTGGAGGAAATCAGGATTGATATAGCCAAGGTGAAATGTATTATTTCTACAGTAATCCCAAAAATGAATCTTGCATTGATTTTCAGAAATAGATAGTGTATAATCGCGTATTGATTTTTTGATTAATAAATGATTTTTCCTTTTTTTAATTACATCTGGTTCTTGAATTATTAATTTCAAATATTGATCCCAGATTTTTTTACTATATTCATCAATAGGGATAAAAACGTCTCGGTAAAAACCATGTTGAGAAATTAAATTGAATTTTTCGAGAGCCTCATACTTTGAACTAAGCCACCAGTCTTTAAAGATTTGTATCCCAAGATTTTGATCAATCAGATTGGCTAATTGTTTATAACTATTTTTGACCAGGTGATAAAAGTCAGGTTCATATATTTCATTAACATCACATAATAACTTTTCTGCTACAGTTAAATGACCTTGACCATAAATCCATTTGGCCATTACCTTATCTTGTTCATTAACAAGTTTAATTATATTAACAATTCCTTTATCGTCGTTACCGTTTCGGTTTGCTCTCCCCGCTGATTGGACTAATGAATCAATTGGCGCAATATCTCTGAAAATAACATCGAAATCGAAATCTACTCCAGCTTCAATAACTTGAGTACAAACTAGTATTATTGGTTTTCTCACTTCTAAAAATTTACATATTTCTTGGATTCGCTCAGCTCTATGTTTAGGTATGATATTAGTAGAAAGATAAAAAATTTTATGATAAATAGTTTTATCATTTTCTAATAGTTTATGCAAATCAATAGATGTCCTAATTGTATTTACTATTATTGCATAAGATTTGTTTGCTTCAAGTTGTTTTTTGAAAAGAATATAGAAATCATTTAATTTTTGAGGAATGAGATTTATTTTGAATATTGTTCGATTTACACTCTTGAAATATTTTTCAAATGATTTTACTAACTCGACAGATTGATGTGGTTGAAAAATTAAAGGTTGCGTTGCTGACATGAGAATTATTGTACACTGTGCCCACTCTGATAACATTAGTAATTGTTTATTTATTAATTCCCAATATTCAATATTAATATTTTGAATTTCATCCAGTATGATAATACTACCAAATAATTTATAATATTTTTTTAAAAATCGATTTTTATTTCCACAAATTGTATTAAAGATTTGTATAAAAGTAGTTACGATAATTTCAGCTTCCCAACTTTCAACTAACATAAGCGCTTTTTCTACTGGTAAATTATCTTCTTTTTCAGTTTTGTATTCAATTTCTGCAAGATGATGATGTTTTAATAAAAAAGCAGATTGGTTATTTGTAAAGTTTGTTAATTGGGAAAGAACTTTAAAAATAGTATTATAATTTTGATCAATAATTGAAGTAAAAGGTAATGCATATACTATTCGTGGTAAATATTTTTTATCAGTATAAATTCGTTGACGTAATTTAAATGCAAAATTAAGAACAGATAGTGTTTTCCCGGCTCCAGTAGGTGCCGTTAAAGTATATATTTTTTTATTTAGATTTATTTGTTTAACTTCTGAATCAAGGTCTTGAAATAGACTTTTACGAATATTACCAAGAATTTGATCCGAATCAGGGAATTTTGTAGAAGTAATAAAATTCGTTACTAAATCTTCCGGTATATATGGTCGTTCATTGTCTTTAGATATATTTGCTGCATCCCTTTTATCAGTATCAATTAATACAGAGAATAGTAAATAGAGTTCTTGATTAAATTGACCGCAAGTTTGTTTTGTATTCAAAGTTTCATATTGATTAATTGCACTAGATAACAAATTGAAAAAATCGGAATCCGGAACAGACTGTAAGAAAGTATCTAATGAAGAAACAGATGGCAGATTTAAATGTGAGTCTTTTAACTGATTATCTATAAAAGATGATATTTTCAATACATCAGGTAATTGTTTTGTAAATAAAGCATCATAAGCTTGTTTTCTTCTGGTATCCATATAATCACAAATATCTGGTTGAAAATAGTTAAATAAATCCAAGAGCCAAAGATTAATATTCTGAATTTCTCCGTGATGATTTAGAATACATGCAAAAGTTAATAAAAAAGCCCTTTTTTTAATATTATAATCCCACTTTTCCTGATTGCATACAACCCAAATGCCCCATAAAGCAGAAAACAAGCTATGATTTTTTAAAGGCCCAGTATTAACATTATTTATCAGATATTCCTGGAAGTAATGAGTATATTTACCAAAATCATGTGATAAGCCAATTAAATATGCTAAATCAATAAACCAGGGCTGTATGGTTGTAAATTGCTGCATCCCCACGGTTATTTCACGGGTTGATGCAGCAACTTCGTATAAATGCGATTTTAATTCTTTCTGATAAATTATAACATTATTACTATCTTTTTCGTAATGAGAATAATACATAACTCATGACTCTTTTAAATAAATGAAACATTAATAACTTGTTTTTCAAGCTGAAATTTAAATACCGGTTCATTGAAGGATGATTTTATTTTTTGTCGGTTTCTCTCCCAAATCACATCTACAATTTGTCCGGGTTCCCTGTTCTCTTTGAAATAGTAACGCATATGTTCAACAAAGAAGGCAGGGGGTTTATCATCAATTTTTTCCAAACTTGTAGATTTTTTGTCAATTAAATTGAGATTTACAGTAGTATCAGAAATAATATTACCCTCAAGCTTATCAAGCAATTTCAAATCACCAGGCCATTCAAGCCAAGAGGTAAAAGGTGCACTACCTAAATAAGGAAGGTACTGAAATGAATAATTTGTAATTGTTTTGTATAAACTATCATACAAATTGTCATCACTGATTTTTAAAAAAATTCGGTAATGCAAAACATCATTAGGAAAACTTGATGATACTACTAATTCAACTGGAATTTGAGTATGAAGATTATCACCACTCATATTTAGATCACCAGGACTTTTTGCATAAATGTAATTGCATGTTTGCATGATTTTTTTGGGATCTGCAAGTATTTGTACTCCAAATCTTATTTTATCAGGTAGATAGATTGAATAATATTTATCTTTCTGTATCCCTGTCAATCCTGCCAACATACCTGATATAGCAGTTGGGGGAGGAAAAGTATAACTAAGAGAAGAAGAATTTGATTCAAACTGTCGGAAATGTGCAAAAAATCCTTTCCAGTCAAATACAAGGAAATTATCCATGTTATGACTCCATTATAAATTTAAAATACTAATTTTTTTAATATCATTTTCGGAGCCTTGTATTTGTAAGGCATCACTTTTCCAGAAAACTATTTTATTTATCTTTTGAGAATTTTCATTCAATTTCTGAATTAATGCTGAAATATCTAGGGTAACATCTTTTGCAGAAAAAATTTCATCATCTTTTTTAGAATTATTATTTTGTAGTCTTATCCATTTCCGAAAATCACCCAAGATAAAATCATTAGTAGTATATTCAGCACGGATATACAATCGAGGTTCTTGACCTATTTTACTACGGGTGGCATGTAAGGGAATTGACTTGATAGTTGCTACATCCAAATTATTAATATCATTTTCAGATAATTGTGTGTGTTTTGCATTAAAACCGGAAATGATACCAGAAAATGCAATTAAAGAGTATTTAATTCTATAATCTTTACCCATTGTGCCTTGTTCGCCACCTTCTTTGGCTCCTAAATGCGAAGTTATTGTTTGTGTTTCTAATAAATATGCTTTATTCAATGAAAAACCCCAATTGAATTGAACCGGTCCTGTGAATGCAAGTGATTGTCCTTTACTAGGTATAGTTGCTCCAAACATACGAATATCAATTAAAGTGTCTAGAATTTTTTTAATTTCTTCCGATGAAAATTTTTCAACTTTGGACTGTTTTATTATTGTTTGAATTCTTTGTGCAGCTGTAAATACCTCACCATTATCGCCTTTTTGTATGTATAATTGTTCACCTTTATCCTGAAAGTAATCTCGGATATAACGTTTTAGCCGAACATCACTTACCAGATTTGTTTGAGTAGGATAATCCATGCGAGGTCTGTTTTCTTCATCCGGATCACCATTTGGATTACACAATTGCGCATCATAAATAAATAGAATATCAGAATTTGTCATGATAAAATCCTCCTAATAATTTTTTATTCTTGTTTATCATTATTGTTTTCTTCAAAGGTACTATCTTTCCTTGTGTGTAATGTATTAAGTGCATATCCGGAAAGTAAATAGAAGACTCTTTCATCAGATGAAAGGGTAATATTATTCCCAGCTTCATAATTTTGTTTTGCAACTGACCACCAACGTTCAGCAAATCCAATATGTTGTTTGTATTGACGAATTTTTTCAAATAAACTATTAAAAAGACGAACTATTTTTTCATCCGTCATACCTTGATAATTAATTTTATCTAACACAGGCTTGTTGGATAACCCTTCTTTATATTGGGCGTATGCAACAGCACCAAGTACATACCCTAAAAGAGCTAATCCTTGTTGAACGCAATTATAATTCATCTGTCTGAAGAAATCAGCGATACCCTCTGGATAATACTTTTCAAGAGTATTGTTTTCCATGTATTGTCCTCCATTTATTAAATTGAGTTTACTTAAAAATAAAAGAAAAAAGTTCCATTTAATTGTATCGTATACTAAGGTAATATTGGGATTGTCCGAATGACTAATTTGGTAAATATAATATGTTTGAAAATGATGGATATGTGCTAATTCACAATAAAATTTAAATAAAATATTTTGATCTATTGGAAAATCACAAAATATACTATTATAGAATTGTAATAACTTTCTAAGTTCCAAAAGATCAGCCCCCTTTTTCTTTAGTGGAATAAGCCAGTAAATTAATTCTAAACTAAAATCAATAGATGATAATTGTAAGTTATTTTTAATACAAATTATTTGATTTAATACTTTTTCTATTTCTAATAAACGGGTTGGTGGTACATCTTTAAATAGTAAGAGAATTTTAAAAGCTGATTGTGATTTTTTGTAAAACATAAAATTTATTAGAAAAGGATTTTGTCTCGACAAAACCAATGACTTGTATTCTAATTGTTGGATAGACTTATAATTTTTTATTTCATTAAAATCTTTAGGAACCTGGTTGATTATATGGTATAAATTTTCTGAATTTTCTAATGGAAAAACAAAATGTGGTAAAATATATAATTCAAAGCCCCCTAATCTTGTTCTCAGATTTTTATTTATCCAATTTTCTCCTAATAATACATACTTATAGCAATCTTGACATAAAGAGACACTTTTAAAAAAATTGGTTTTGTCAAAATGGGATGCAAAATTGATTTTATCTATCATATAAAATTTTAATTGAAACCGCGTAGTATTTTGTGTAGCTTTGGCAATATTCCCACAGATTGAACAATATTGTTCATGGACATCATTATCATCCTCAAAGGCTTCATCTAGATTTTTATGTAGGATAAAGTTTTTATAATCTTCATAGTTTACTATTGGTTTATTATCAATAAATAATGTATAAAAATATTCATTTGGTCTTAAATTATATTTCTCACGTATTTTAAAATCTATTTGTTCAGCATAATTTTCAATATTAACTTTTATTTTTTCATTTTTGCTATTAATAAATTTCACATCATATTCTTTAAGAAATTTATCATTAACAATTTTGCCATATTTAGCATCTTTGGGCTTTTCCGTTTCAACAAAAAAGAGTTGTATTGCTCTATTGAGTATATTTTTAAGCTCACCATTCTCAATAAATAAAAATAAATTGGGTATGATTTGACTTAGTAAATAGGATAAATTAGTAGAAGAAGCCTGGTATTGTGGTCGATTACCCTTATCAGAAGGCATATACAAATATTGCAACAGGATTTCTTTTGATAAGGTATCCTGATTTGTACTTTTTTCAAGATCAATTTCTAATTTACTATTTTCAGTATCAAAATTGATTTTAATGATTGACTTAAATTTTGTACTATCTGGTACTAAAAATTCAAAAATATCATCTCCTTTACTTTGGGCTGATACTATTTTACCTATTTGAGCAATTGTATGCAGCATAATAATTCTCCATTTAAATTAACTAACTTTCTTCTCACCCGCCAAATCTACGCACCCAAACCCCATGCTGGTTTTATCGCCCAGGCCGCAGTCCCAGGCGGTTAGCATCAGTCCTTTTGAGCCGGACAGGTAAAACGGGCATAAAAAGGCTTTAACGCGGGTTTCATCTTCATGTCCCTCTTTAATATGGATAAGTTTGGAAACTTTATCCTGTCCGCCCTTGCGGGTAATATAGTCACAATCAATAGTAAATGTTAGGTCGGTATTTTCCGGCGGGGCATTGTATATGGTTTCATGCTTTTTAAGTAAAGATGCACGGACGGCTTCGGAAATGCCCTCATCGAACGGCCGGTAATAATACATTTGCATTCCAGATGAAGTATTTGCTGCTGTTGTCAATACAATTGGCGATAAGGCCAGAAAACGGCAGGTTTCTGTAAATTCCGGGTTCGGCAAAACTTCAATACGCTCGATTCGGAACGATGCTTGCTTTTCTTTACTCTCAATGTTTATTTTTTGGTTGGTAAAAAGCCCCACAACCAGGTGTTGAATGAATTCATTAATCATGGGGCTGCTGATAAACAATTCAGCGCGGGTATGGATTGATAAACGTAAAAAATCGCCCTGACGGCCGCCCCCGTTATATAACTGTAACCGGGAAAAGGTAAACAATTTACGTAATTTACCGTCGGCGCCCAGGTAACCGTGATCGTGCAAAAACGCCGAATACTCGGGGGAGGATTGTGAAAGAATGTTATAAATTGCCGCAGCAAGCTGGTATTGATAATTCAAAGTCAACCAGCCGGCGATTTCGGTGCGTAAGGAAAGTTTTATCCGCAAGAGCCCTCCTGTAACGGTACTACTCAAATTTTTATTGAAATTCAAATGATCATTAACATATTGATCAGAATTTGAATTAAAGCAGCATTATAAAAACATTAAACTTGTGTATAATAAACTTACAAAAATTAAAAACGAGTTAATATTGTCATAGAGTTATGTAACTCAATTTAGTATTCCGTATAAAACTTCCTTTGCCATGTCATTATTAATTTTGATTAATGTGCTTTGATTAATCGACCTGATTTTTAGGTAATGACTCTTAATCGCTCACAAATCTATGAGTAGATTTTTGTGGCTTAAAAAATTAGTGCTCTCTTAGGAGAGCCAAAATTTATCTTAAAGAAATTTTGTATAGTAAAAAAATATAGAAATGAAATATATCCAGGAAGTAAAATAACATTCATTAATACAATAATAATAAAGAAACTTTTCGTGTAATTTGCAAGTGAATTTTTAAATATTAATATAAATTTCAAAAATATTTTTAATTGTAATATTGAAGTTTAGGGTTTTAAAATATTTTAGATTAAACTTGATCTTTAAATAATTAAAGTAAGCGTAAAATTATAAAAATGTGTAGAAGCAGTATAGTGTTCAAGTCCGCTGGTTCTACAAACCAGGGGCTGTGTTTTCTGGGGCACTTGTATTGATTTGATTTTAATAAGCTTATGGACTGATTGCTTTTGTGGGTTTTTTGAGAGGTGGCATAAGGGTGGCGGGGGAGATGCTTTTTTCTTGAAAAGTGTCTTGGATAATATACTAATTATGATTAAAGACTTGAATTCTATGTCAAAACATTTGATCTTTTATAACCTGTGAATTTAATATGGACTTTGAATCATGTTTTAGATATTTTTGTTTGATTTTATTGGTTAGCTATCTCAAATGAAATTTTAAGGAGGACATTTTGAGTGTAATTATGAACAAACGACTGTTAGGAGTTAAAGAAGCGGCAAGCTATCTCAGTATCTCTCGTGCAAAGCTCTATCAGTGGGCTGAAAAAAACAAAATTCCCAGCGTGCGTATAGACACCCGCCGGTTGTTTGATGTGCTTGAATTGGATGAGTTTGTTGAAAGTCTTAAAAAAGATCGGGATAATAAGATTCACTAAATTCTCGGTAATGATCCAGGTTTGTGGGTTATAAGAGTGTTGCAGTTGTCTATCGTGACTTTTATATTTTCTACAAAAAGCTGCTGGAGACTGGAGAATTGTTCAGTTATTGATAGGATTTGAACAAGAAGACAAGTAAACAATTAGTGAAAATTGTAATTTCCTCTAATATTTTTTAAAAATAATTCAAATTTTTCTTGCATATTTCTGCAAAAATGATTTAATTAATTCATCATTATAAAACTTATATGGGATTTTTGGGTGGAAAGCTTCTCTATGAATATATATAAATAGATTTTTTTTAATATTTAATAGCTGAGGAGGTGTCGTCATGAAACGAACTTTAAACATCCCTTCGATTTTTACTTTCATAATGATTATTCTTATTTCTTTATCTTGTACAAAAGAAAAAAAGATAGAAAAAATAACTCTTGCAGAGGGAATGCAACCAATTTGTGCGCCTGTCTATGTCGCAGATCAAATGGGTTTCTTTAACGAATTAGGCTTAGATGTGCAATTAATTCCATTTTCTAAGGGGAAATTATGTTTAGATGCTGTTCTTGGTGGGAAGGCTGATCTTGGCACTGTAGCAGAGACTCCACTCATGCATATTGGTTTCCAAAAACAACCAGTCTCTATACTTGCAACAATACATACATCAACCCAAAACACAAAATGTGTTGCCAGAAAAGATCATGGAATTCTCAATCCATCTGATATAAAAGGGCATAATATAGGTGTTCCAATTGGGGGCAATGCCGAATATTTTATGGATATATTCCTCAATAAATATGGGCTAACAAGAAAAAATGTAAATATTGTAAATTTAAATCCGCCAGAGATGGTAGGAGCAATAGTTAGAGGAGATATTGATGTATCATTTTCCTGGGAGCCACATATAACCCGTACAGTTAATCAATTAGGAGATAAAGTAATCGTCTTTTTGGGTGATGATTTATATAGAGAAACATTCAATTTAGTCTGTTTAAATGAATGGGCAAAATCAAATCAATCTACTTGTGAAAAAGTACTAAAAGCTTTGATTAAAGCAACCACTTATATTCAAGAAAACCAAAATGAATCAATTAATATAGTTGCTAATCATATTCAGATGGATAATGAAGAATTAGCAAGTATTTGGCATTATTATACTTTTAAAATTTCTCTGGATAAATTTCTTTTAGATGCGTTAAATAAGCAGGCTAAATGGGCTATTGATAATGGTATACAGGAAGGGCAAATACCGGATTATTGTTGCCTTTTTTATACTTTACCATTAAAAAAAGTAGCACCCAAGTCTGTTACAATAAATTATTAAATAATTGAATATACTTTATAGACCCATATGTCTTAGAGATGTTCTATAAAAATGCAAAAGACTGATTCCTTAAAGTATTTACGGATATTACCAATACCATTATTAATAGGTGTTTGGGAAATATTAGCACGTGCAGGTTTTTTAAACCGGGCTCTTTTCCCTAGTCCATCGGATGTCGTTTTAGCTTTTGGGAAAATGACATTAAGTGGAGAGTTATTTTTTGATATAGGAGCTACACTTTTACGTGTTTTCTTTGGGTTTGTTTTTGGTAGTATGTTGGGTATCTTGATTGGTGTCCTAACCGCAAGAATTAAAATTTTGGATATTCTCTTTGGACAAATAATACAGATATTAAGGCCAATCCCTCCTATTGCTTTGGTTCCACTTGCTGTTGTTTGGTTAGGCTTAGGTGAATTTTCTAAAATAACTATTATTACATGGGGAGTTTTCTTCCCTGTTTGGGTAAATACATATATAGGTGTAGCCGGTGTAGACCATTCTGTGATTTGGGCTGCACAATCACTGGGAGCAAATCGTAGACGGGTTTTATTTCGTGTAGTATTACCGGCTTCATTCAGGCATGTTATTGCCGGAATGCGTGTTGCCATTGCCATAGCGTTTATTTGTGTTGTAGTGGCAGAGATGCTAGGCGCCTCTAGGGGTTTAGGATTTAGAATTAATACATCATATCTTGTTTTTCGTGTTGACAAAATGATGGTAGACCTTATTATGTTGGGATTGTTAGGAGCAATTACTGATTGGCTATTTATCCAATCTATAAATAAATTTATGCCGTGGTACATATTGAATTCAAATCATTAACTAATAATGAAAGATTCACAAATTAAAATTAAAAATCTTACTGTTTCCTTTGAACGGAAAAAAATTACAGCCGTCCAAGATTTGAACCTTAACGTTCAAGAAGGAGAATTTCTTACTTTAGTGGGTACTACTGGTTGTGGGAAATCAACAATATTGAATACAATTGCGGGATTTGTAAAACCTAACAAGGGTAATGTATTAATTAACGATAATCAAATTTTTAGACCCATTCCTAATATTGGTGTAGTTTTTCAGCAACATGCTCTATTCCCATGGATGACAGTTCTGAGTAATGTCACATTTGGTCCATTATCAATTGGAAAAACAAAATCTGATGCTTTGAAAATTGCAGAAAAATTAATTGAACAAGTAGGTTTAAAAGGATTTGAACAAGCTTATCCTAATGAATTATCGGGAGGAATGCAGCAACGGGTTGGTCTGGCGCGAACCTTGGCTAATAATCCGGATATTTTACTTATGGATGAACCCTTTGGTTCGCTTGATGCACAGACCCGGTCGATAATGCAAGAACTGTTATTGGCTATCTGGAGAGGTACTAAAAAGACAGTGATTTTTGTTACGCATGATGTTGAAGAAGCGGTTTTCCTTGCAGATAGAGTAATTGTACTAACGGCAAGACCCGCTAGAATTAAAAAAGAGGTTATCGTTAACTTGCCAAGACCTCGAAAATTTGATATGGTTACAAGTACCAATTTTATGAAAACTAAAAAAGAAGTGCTAACTGCGATTCGAGAAGAGACCCTACTAGCATTAAATCATTCCAATGATCATATAAGTCATAAACGAAGTTAAATAATGAATAAAAGGTTGTTAAAACAGATAAAAATTGCAAATGAAACAGCAGTAGAACGTATCTTTAATAGTGAACCCGTTTTATACGATCTGAGACGAGCAAACCAAGTTATACCTGGCATGCAAAGGAATATGATTCTTCATGCCGGCCCCCCACTACTTTGGGAAGAAATGACAGGAGCGTTAAAAGGAGCAATAATTGGAGCAATTATTTTTGAGGGATGGGCAAAATCCAAAGAAGAAGCTTTAAAAATTGCTTCGTCCGGTTTAATTACCTATAGTTCGACGCATGATCATAATTCTGTTGCTCCAATGACTGGAGTAATATCCCCCTCAATGAATGTATTTTGTGTGAAAAATATTACCTATGGGAATTTCTCATATTGTAATTTAAATGAAGGTCTGGGACATGTTCTTCGTTTCGGAGCATATGATGACACTGTTATTCAACATCTAAAATGGGTCAATGAATGGGTTGCTTTAGTATTTAAAAAAGCAGTTTATCTATCAGGTCCAATTTCTTTGAAACCCATTATGATTGAGGCAATGCAAAAGGGAGATGAATGTCATAACAGGCATGTTGCCGGGAATGGATTGTTTATAGATATTATAAGACCATATCTCATCAAAATGGATATGAAAAAAACAGAAATTAATAAAGTTTTAGAATTTATAGAATCAAATTATTACTCTTTTCTTAATTTAAGCCTTGCAGCATGTAAAGCAACTGCCGATGTTACTAATGATATTCCTTATTGTACTCTTGTATGGGCACTTTCGCGAAACGGAAAAGATACGGGGATTCGTGTCTCCGGCTTGAATACCAATTGGTATTCTGCAAAATCTGATATACCTGATGGAAGATTTTTTAATGGTTATAGTAAATCAAATGCAAATCCGGATATGGGTGATAGCACTATAACAGAAACAGTTGGAATTGGCGCTTTTGCTATGGGCGCTGCACCTGAAATTGTATCTTATCTTGGCGGACAGGCAGATGATGTTATTAAGCATAGTTATAAAATGTATGATATTACTTATAGCGAAAACCAAAATTTTAAAATACCTCAGTTTGGCTTAAAAGGAACACCTACTGGCATTGATATCTTAAAAGTAGTCGAAACAAAGATCACTCCGATAATAAATACAGGTATTGCACACAAGGATGGTGGTGTTGGACAAATTGGCGCCGGTTTGGTATATGCTCCCATAGAATGTTTTGAAAACGCCCTGCATGCATTTGAAGAAAAGTATGGGAAAATTTAAATATTAAAGAATTAGTGTTGATTCTTATAATGAAGATACCATTGAACATTCGAAACCTTGAATTATCTGATATCAATCAAGCAATGTTGCTTGAAAAAGCTGCCTGGTCTCATGATACACAAGCAACACGTGTACAACTTGAAGACAGGTTAACTATATTTAAAGAAGGATTCTTTGGTGCGTTTACAACTAATGAAAAATTAATTGGGATGGCGTCATCTCAAATCATTACATATTCTCCCAATGATTCTTTTAAATCTTGGGAAACCTTAACAAGTAGTGGGTGGATCAGTAAAACACATCAACCCCAAGGTAATTGTTTACATTTTGTTTCGATTTGTGTACATCCTGAAAATCATCATCAAGGTATTGGAAAAAAATTGAATAAAGAGAGATTGCATTTAGCTGAAAAATTGCATTTAAAATATGTTTTAACGGATACACGTTTACCAGGACTTTCTTCCTTTTTAAAATCAAATATAAATAATCTACCCAAAGATTATCTTGCTGCAATTAAAAAAGGCGAGATAATTGAGCCGGTTGTACAAATGTATTTATCCTTAGGATTCCAGGCACTTGGTCTTATACCTGATTGTATGAAATCGGATGAAGAAAGCGCAAATTTCGGTCTTGCAATGTTGAAAGAGATCTAGTTAAATGAGTCCGGACCCAAAAAGCAAAACAACAATATATCTAGGCAGGATTTATATTCCCCAGGGAGAGGACGAATATATTGATATTCCTCAAGGTGCCCTGGCGGTAAATATGGCCGGACAAATTGAAATAGTTGATGAAAAACAAAAAGTTTTGAAACAATATCCTGAGGCGGACATTAAGGACTATAGCGACTGCCTGATAATGCCGGGATTTGTGGATTGTCATCAGCATTTAACCCATTATGAATGGGTACGATTGATACCGGACTTGATGGAGTGGTTAAAACATATATATAAAATAGAAGCAAAATTCATCGATCCTGAATACTCGACAAAAATTGCAAATTTCTTTTTTAATGATTTATTAGAAAATGGAACAACCACGGTTTGTGCACATGGACCTTATTTTGAAGAAGCGACAGATGCAGCATTTGAAGTAGCTGTCAAAAAAAATATACAGGTTGTTATGGGTATGAATATGGGCGACATGAATCTTCCAAGCCCTATGAAACAGAGCCCAAAAGAATCACTCAAGGCTGCAGAAAGACTTTTTAAAAAATGGGACGGAGCTAACAATGGTTTAATCAATTATTGTTTTACCGTCCGCCCTGCGTACTGCGCATCAGTAGAACTGCTTCGTGGTGTTGCAGAAATGGCAAATCATTATAATGCCAGAATACAATGTCATTTAGCTGAGGATGAGGAAGGCGTTAAAGAGATTCTCAAGTATTATCCCGATTGTAAAAGTGATACGGAAGTCTATTATAAAACCGGAATTCTTGGGCCGCGCACTATCATGGCACATGGCATTTATCTGCTTGATTCTGATTATGAATTACTTGCAGAAACAGGTACTACAATTGCCCACTGTCCCCGAGCGAATTTATTGGCTGGTGGCAGACAGATGGATTGCGAAAAAATGCGGAAGGCTGGGATAAATATTGGGTTAGGAACGGATTTGGGAGGGGGCAAAGGACATTTCATGAACCAGGTAATTGAAGATTCAATGAAAATAAATAAAAAAATGTCAATTCATTATTGGTTATACGTTTCATTTGGTTTTAATATTAACAAATTATTTAATACAACTATGTATAATCTATTACCTAATGAATTTTGCAAGAATAACATATTTACTATTGATAATATATTTCCCTCCAATACCAACATTAATGACATATTAAGTCGAATTATATTTTATAAAATACAAAATATGGGTAGAATTCAAAATGATGAAAATAAATTTGAAGAAAAATATGAAAAATTGGCAAAAATGCTCTTTCAATCATTTTCTTCAAAAGATAATAATGAATTAATAAATATTATTAAAGGCGAAAATTACAAAAACTATATTAGTAATTTGTTAGGGAATGAAGTAAGTAATTTATACTTCTATAATCAAGATCAAGATCGTTTATTGTTTTTTAGTGAAGCATGTAATAATCCCAATTTTGATTTTCCAATATTTCATATTAATGATTCAACAAGTGAAGGATTATATTTAGCACAAAAAGTATCAGATTCTGAATTTATTGCACGTAGAAAAGAACAAAGAAACATGTTAAAAGAAAAGAACGAATTTCTTACTGTAGAAATAGGTCATAAAATTCTCAACACTCCAATAGATAAACGTTTATGTTCAGAATTTGAAAAAAATAATCATATCATATTTATTCCGCAAGGTGAGATAATAACTTTTTCCTTCGAGTATTTTATTCTTCAAACATTAAATGATCTATATGGAAAATCAAATTTTTCATTTGAAGAAATAATTATTTCAGCATGGGAGAATATGCACATTAATTATCAATATATGAAAAATAGACAAAATGATAGCTTAGAAAGTATGTGTCTATGGTTACAGGAAATCTTATATAATCCAACTCAATATAAGTATTTATGGGAAAATACTCATTGGTTTACTAAATATTATAATGAGTTAATAATTATTCTTAATAATTTTCAGAAAAAGCATGATATAATAAACAAAATTGGTGAACTAATTATAAATTTTGAATTAGAAATTTCAAAAGACTATATCTTACAAAGAGAGCACTTTTATAGGAGAAGTAGAATTTCACCTCACATGGAATTATATCATGGCACTCATAACATTTTAATGTTTTTTATCAATCTACCTTATCCCCAAATTCAAATAAATATTACTTATCCTATTCAAGCATTTTATTTGGGTACATATTTTAATAAAAAAATATGTCTAGATCATTCATCAAAAATTAAAAATATTTTCTCTGCAATTGCTATGAGGAATATAATTGCATATTCTTTTAATAGTATTAATCAAAAGAATCAGGAAATAATAAAAACAGAAAAATTTATGGATCAATTGAGTGATTATGTATTCGTACATGGACTCAAATCACCTTTTACTTCAATAAGAAACTCCGTAACAATAATAAAAAGAAGTCATTTAAATAGTATCAATGAAAAAGAAACTATCGCAAAAATTGAAAATAAATTAAATGATATCTTAAGTGAGATTAAAAAAGGCTTATTTTTAATTGATCGCGCTAAAGAAATAACAAAAGCTGCACATTCATCTAATAAAAAAGAATTAGATATAATAGGATTTATAAAAGAATACTTGAAAAATAAAGTTTTTTTATCGAATATTGTACTTATTGATAATTTACAAAATGAGAAAATTTTTATTATGATAACTGATGAATTCTCAATAACCCAGATATTAGATAATTTTATTAACAATTCAATTGAAGCAATAGAAGAAAAAGGTATTGGTAATAAAATTATGTTTAATAGTAAAATTATTAATAATAATATTCAAATTGAAATCGTTGATAATGGACCAGGAGTTGAGACAAAATTTATTGAAAATTTTATTAATAATCACTATTCACCATTTAAATCTACCAAAGAAGGCGTGCAAAGAGGTTTAGGATTATATATATGTAATAATTTGATCCAGCTTCAAAATGGGAAATTAATCTATAATAATAATTGTAAAATAGGTACATCATTTTATTTATTATTTCCAATTCAGAAAGGGGAACTTAAATGAATGTTGCTAAAAGAGTATTAATTGTTGATGACGAAAACAATTATAGAAATGAATTGAAAGAATTATTACTGAAATCATTTGATAAAATTGATACTTCTGGTCCGGAGGATTATAAAAACAAAATTAATAACAATATCTATGAATTAATAATTCTTGATTTTATATTAAATGGCATTAATGGATATGATGTTTATAAAGAAATCAGAAAATTTGATAAACGAAGCCAAATTTTATTTCTTACACATATTGCCAAAGAAGATTTTAAATTGAAAGAAATTGTAATGAATAAAATACCATTATATAATAAAACCGAGGAAGATTTAATAGAAAAAATACTCTATAACAAAGATAAAATAAAGTTTCTTTATGAAGATGATATGTCTGTACTAATTGTAGAGGATGAAGATAAAAATTTTAAAGATTACTCTGAAATATTAAAATATTTGCATATAGATAAAATCAAAAGAGCAACATCAATATTTGATGCTGAAATTATGATAAAAAATTATTACTTTAACGTTTTCTTAATTGATATGTGTTACAAAGAGAATGGGATTGAAATATGTAAAGGGCATCTTTTAGTAGATAAAATAGTAAATATATTTAATGACAAGCAATATTTATTATTACCGATAACAACAAAGGAAATTGGTAAAATCAAATTAAATAATTATACTAATAGAAAATTTGTATTTCCAGCAATCAAAGAGGAAATTGACGATTTTCATTTGTTCTTTGAAAATAAAATTTTTAGAAGTGATTTTGGGGTAATCTATGAATGAAAAGATTAATATATTATATCTTGATGATGATGTAAGGTGGGGTGCATCATTAAAGGAACTACTTCCCGATTATAATATTATATTTGTATTAACTGAAAGTGATTTTTTAAAAAAATTAGAAGAAAAAGAATTTAAACCGGCTATCTTTATTATCGACTGGATTCTTTCGGACCCAGATATTACAGCCCAAGAAATTATTTCTACTCTTGTTAAAAATTATTTAAAAATCCCTCGGATCATTTTAACCCATGGCAAAGGTAAAGAAGGTACTAACTTATTTTTATCAAAAACAAACTGTATAATTATTTGCAAAGATGATGAAAATTATCTTTCTGAACTTACATCAACTATTAATGCAGTAACTAGTGCTGTAAATGAAAATGAAGCAAATAAAGAGATTGATAGTATTGAAACTTTTAGTAAAAATGTAACATCTACGGAAAAATTTGTAAAAATCAAAGAAAGAGAATTAAATTTATTAACAGAAATAATAAAATATGTTGTTGACGAAAAATTAAGTATTGAAAAGTTTATTAAAAAATTACTTTATTTTTTAATGCAATATTTTAATTGCCAAGGTGCATTAGTAATTAAATTTGATTCAAATGAAGGTTTTATAGCATTTAATGAGAATCTCGAAGGAATAACTCAAATCAACTTTCATAAAATTGAACCTTTTGAGATAATTAAAAAAGACTCGTTAGAAAAAATGGCATTTGATTTAGGAACTATAGACAATAAAACGATTTTATTAGAAATAGATGATAAATTTTTTATTAAAAATTGTATTGTAAATTCTTTTAACAAAAAAAAATGCTTAGTCAAATTATTAATAGACGAATTAAATCTTCAAAGTTGTATAATTTTATTTTCAAATGAATATAAAAATATCTTTGATAATACGGATATAACTAAGTTAGAAGAACTACCATTGGATACTATCCTTCATTGTGCTTATGATATACCTTTTCGTGTATCTGAACAACATGGGCTTGGATATTTTTTTTATCTTAATATGATAAAATTTTTGAATTTAATAATTTTTTTTCTAAAAATATTTATCTCATCTTTAATAGAATGATATCGTTTACAATAACTTTTATCGATAATTTATTTTTTCCAATATTAAGAAAGTTAGGAAATAGTGATGAATCTTTTAGCTATTTTAAAAAATTGACATCTATGATTGAAAAAAGAAAAAAACAACAGTATTTAAATAGCACTTTTTCAAAAATCAAGCCTTGGGATTTTAGGAACAAATTGATTGCTACGTATATTGAATTTATAAGACTTATGATATTAATTATTGCTTTATGCATTATTATTATCCCAATCATTTATATTAAACACCAGCTACATACTTCTGATGATCTTTCTATTGAAAAGTGGAGTTTATGGATTCTCACAATAATTGAGTTGTTGATAAGCATACTCATATGTGTTCTTTTTTCAATTGGATTAATTGTTTTGATGGTGCCCGATTTTGCAAAAGGAATACCTAAATGGATGCTTCAATTCCGTAATATTTCTAGTATTGATAGATCTTTGCTTGGTTTAATTACAACAACTTTAATTGTACATGTTGTAAGCAGTATTTTTGAAAGTATTCATTCCTCTGATGGAAATTTTAATATATTATCAGTCTCTATTTCTAGCTTTTTAATACTTATTTCTATTGCAATCCTACTCTACATTATAAACAATGCTAATAAAAAGTAATTTTTAAATTCTACATCGTTACACATATTATTAATTAATTAAAGGATAAAGATATGATTACAAATCTTAATCTTGCCGCCCCGACCGGCACTGCTGAATCACAGCTTATTCGTGCTGTGAAAATTTTAATGGAAATGCATCCGGAACTTATCGTCAACATTTATGATGGAACAACAAATGAAATTAAGGACTGGTTGGAGAACGGGAAAAAAGTTGAAAATCATACAATAGAAATTGATCTTACATTACAAGGGAAAGATATAGCTGAGAAAAATACTATTCTTGAATCAATAAAAATGTCTTATGTAGAAGAAAATTTACTAATTGTGCCCGTAAACCACCCTTTAGCCTCCAAAGAAGCTTTAAAAGAAGATGAATTACAGGCTGTATTTGAAGATGTGGTTTTTATAAATCGTTTCAAAGGAGCCGCTGTACAGGAAGTTGGATATGAATATTTAGATGAACATAAAATTAAGTATAAAAAAAGTAATTTTACTGTTAAAAGCCTTGAGGGCTCTGTCAGAGCTGTGGCCGCAGGTATCGGAGTTGCAATACTACCACGGGGTACTGTTGAAGAAATATTACCGGATCAAATAAAAGGAATAAGTCTACCCGGACCTGGAAATAAACGACAGTTTTATTTAGCATGGAAAAAGGGGAAAAATCACTCAGAAAATGCAAAAGAACTTGCCAAAATATTAGGTGTAGATATTCCATAGAATAAATAAAATTGGGTTGAATTGATGAACAGAAAAATAATTATTTTAATACTCAGCTTTCTTTTTTTTACATGCAAAAATAATATTGATAAGAAAGAATTTGATAAAAAACTTACTGTAGGCATCCAGATTTCCCCGGCTATGACTCTTATCATGATTGCTGAAGATGAAGGTTTTTTCGATAAAGCCGGTGTGGATGTTGAAATTAAGGAGTTTACTGCCGGCAAATTTGCATTACAGGCTTTCCTGGGAGGGTCCATCGATGTAGCTGTTTCGGGTGAAGTCCCGGTTACTCTATCTACACTTCAAGGTAATAAATTTAGAGTACTGGCTCAAGTAGTTGAAAGGACAATCAACGAATGTCGAGTCGTAGTAAGAAAAGAAGAAGGCTTGGATACCCCGGAATCTTACTTTGGCACCAAAAAGAGAAAACTTTCAACATCGTTTGGAGGGGGGCCTGAATTTTTTACTTATAATTTCTTGAGGAAACATAGCATAGCAGACGATCAAGTCGATCTGATTAGCCAGCGTCCTGAAGATATGCCGGCAGCCTTATCAAATGGCACAGTTGATGCTATTTCAATTTTTGATCCTTTTGCCCGAATTGCTGAAATACAAATGGGTGAAATTGGTCAAACATTTACTGATGAGGATATCTACTCCGAACTTTATGTGGTTGATGTAATGCAAAAAACTATTGATGAAAAATCCGAACTGCTTAAGGCATTTATCAAAGGATTATATGACGCTCAGTTCTTTATCCGTGAACATCCTGAGGAATCCAAAGAGATTTTGATAAAATACACTAAATTGGATAAACAAATTGTAGATGATATTTGGGATAATTTTGTATTTAAACCAACCCTGAATCATTATTTCATCGATTACACAACCGCAGAGGCGTATTGGGCGATTGAGAAAGGTACATTCCCGGCTGATACCAGGATACCCAATTTCAAGGATATGATATACCCAGATTTTCTGCAATGCATTGATTCAGCCTGTGTAACTATTGATTGAGACTTTTGTCAGGATGGTTAACAAAATACAGTATTCCGGTAAAAACAAAATTGCAATTCTTTATGCAATACATATTAAAAAATATATTACTTATGCAATACCCATTATAATATTTCTGTTAATATGGGAAATCATCGCAGATTTTAAATTAATAAACCCTCTTTTATTTCCACCCCCGACATCAGTATTTAATGCCTTGAAAGAATGGGCCAGTACTGGTGAATTATGGCGTGATGTTAAAGCCAGCTATTGGCGTATGCTATTTGGGTTTATCATTGGCGGATGTTTTGGAATTGTTTTTGGAATGCTTACTGGGCGAATAAAAATTTTCAATCAGTGTTTATCCCCTATAATACAATTATTCCGTCCATTACCCCCTGTCGCTATTATTCCTCTTGTTATTGTCTGGTTAGGTATTGGAAATATCGCAAAAATATTTTCTATTTCATTTGCAGTATTTTTTCCTGTTTGGCTCAATACTCATTTAGGGTCCTCATCAGTACCTTCTATATATATATGGAGTGCAAAATTATTACGTAAATCAAAGATTAAAAATTTATTTAGAGTTGTATTACCCGCTGCTCTGCCTTTTATCATTGCCGGCTTACGTACCTCAATTGCCATTGCATTTATAATGGTATATGTTTCTGAAATCGCTGGAGCTTCTCAGGGTATTGGTTATCAAATATCAATTTCACACTTGGCATATCGTATCGATAAAATGATGGCAGCATTATTTGTTTTAGCCCTTGCTGGTGTTGTAGCTGATATGGTATTTACAAAAACAATGAAGATTATTTTCCCATGGATTAAAACTAACCATGAATAGTTCAATAATAAAAGTTGAAGATGTTTCTGTCTATTATGATAATTTTTGTGCACTTGAAGATATTGAATTTAAGTGTCAAAAAGGGGAATTTGTAGTTATTGTAGGGAAATCCGGTGTTGGAAAATCATCATTTCTAAATGCACTTGCATATTTTATTGAGTATCATGGGAAAATTATAAGGCCACAACATATTGGTTATGTGTTTCAGAATTATTCATTATTTCCTTGGATGACTGTATCACAAAATATTGGGTATGGTTTGGAAAATATAAATAAGAAAAATAAACAAGAACGTATAAATGATATGCTTCATAAAATTGATATGGTAGAGTATAAAAACAGATATCCTTCCCAACTCTCTGGTGGTCAGATTCAAAGAGTTGCATTGGCCCGTGCTCTTGCTCCAGATCCGGATTTACTTTTAATGGATGAGCCTTACGCTTCGTTGGATTATCATACAAGGGATAAAATGCAAGAATGGCTTTTATCAGTATGGCAAAATTCTAGAAAAACAATAATATTTGTTACCCATTATATTGATGAGGCTATTTTTTTAGCTGATAGAATTTTAGTGTTAAAAAATAAAGCATTTATTCATGAAGAGATTGTTCCATTTAATCGTCCTCGCAATAATGAGATTCGTTATTTAAAGGAATTTATAACATTAAAGCATACAATATTAAATTTTATGGAATAAGAATTTACAATAATTATAAAGATGAAATAATAAATTATTTTAATATTGGATTAATAAAGTATTGTTTGTAGTAGATTAGCATTCTAATTTCTACTGAATTATAAAGTCCTCTTTAAAATTCAACTTTTTTCAATAATGATATGTATTTAAACAAAAATATCTCAAGTGGCATTAGGGTGGCGGATACGGGTAGGTATAACTATGAACTAATACGAAATGTTACGAAAAAACAAGGGGTTACGTTTTGGCTTCTCTTTTTGCGTTGAAATGTTGTTTTTATTGGGGTTATGGTGTTTTGGTATGGTATGTGAGACCAGCGCTCTAACCAACTGAGCTAATTGCCCGTGTAAGCTATATTTTACAAAGAAATTTGCATATTTGCAAATGGTTTTTATTGGATGATGTTCATGGAAATAGTAATATTTTTGGTTTTAACTTTATAATCTTTGTCCAGAAAAATGACCAGCAAACGCACACATTAAATTAAAGTTTTAAATCTTTTTGGTTCTATATTGTTTATTATAGGTAAAAATTTATCTCTATTCTAATTGACTTTATTGTTTGACATTTTAAAATTTATTGAAAATAAATTTAATACCGGTTTGAAAGGGAAAAATGCCATTAGAGATAGAGAATGAACTGTAAAAGGTAATTTTTGTAAAGAGCAGAAATTTTAGTTGATAATTTTTTGTATAATTATTAGGTTCTATATGGTTTTCAGTGGGTAATTTTTACTGAAAGAACCATTGTTTTAAAGTAAAAAAAAGTAAAACTAACTCTAGTTTTATGATAGTTTTTTTAAATAAAAAAAGATATGGAAAAGTTTTCCATTTTCCCCTCTGCGTTCTCTGAGTGCTCTGCGGTTTCATTTTTTTACCGCCGAGGGCGCCAAGAACGCAGAGATAAGTATTCAAATAATTGTTATTATGGCGTTTATTGATAGCAGTTTTCTTTATTAATTTTTTTGTTTTAAAGTTTCTTTATGGATGAAAGGCAATTTCTTTTTCAAAGACAAGTTTAATCTAATTATTGTTATTCAACGAAAAGTTCTATTTACCAAGTCTTTAAAACTGATATGACTTTATTCTTGTTCTTAAAATAGTGGGAGAATTACCCACTACAAACAATATAGAGCCAATTATTATATAATGTATTCCATTCTTTAATTTAAAGATTGGTACTGTTTAGGGTATAAACAGAAAATATCCGGTAAAATAGCTAAAATTTTTTCAGAGAAAATTATGACAAGTGATCTGTTATTAAAAACGCTAGACCAGGCCCGCGAAGGTGTACTAGTATTACATAGAAATGGCACTATTCGTTATGTAAATTATCAAAGTAGTGTAATATTTGATGAACCGCCTGATAAGCTGGAATCACAAAATTTTATAACTCTATTTTCAAGGAGTAATGCTGTAAAAATTAAACATGCTTTGAATAAATTAAAAACACAATCCGAATTTGTGATTCCGTACATTGTAATTAACAAACCGGATAAAGAAATTGTGCTGGAAATTGTATTGCGCAGAATAACCGAAAATAGTGGGGAATGGATCATCGTTTATCTTTACCCTGCGTCGCCAGAACCAATCATTGCAGGTCAACTTGATTTTGTTTATAAATTAATTGCCATTGCCAATAAATCTATGACAATGCCGGTTTTTTTGAAATTGTATGTTAATGAAATTAAAAAGTTTTGTCGTTGCCAGGCCGTCGCTATTCGATTATTAAAAGATGATTTGACTATACCTTATGAATATTATTCCGGGTTTCCACAATCATTCTATCAAAAGGAAAGCCCATTATCAATCATCAAAGATCAATGCATGTGTATTAATGTAATTCGGGGCGATTGTGATCCGGAATTGCCATTTTATACAGACTATGGATCTTTTTTTATGAATGCAACAACTTGTTTTTTAAAGACTGTTTCTGAAGAAGAAAAAGGCGCTACCAGAAATATTTGTAATCAATATGGATACGAGTCGGTTGCCTTGATTCCAATAAAAGTAAATAACAAGATTATCGGTTTGATCCACATTGCCGATACCAGGGAAAACCGGCTTCCCTTGGAATTAGTGCAAGTATTGGAACTTATTAGCATGCATATGGGTGCGGCTATAGAGAACATTATTATCCGTGAAAAAGTTCAGTTTCAGAAACAGCAACTTGAAAACCGCGTAAAAGAGAGAACCAGAGATTTAACCCGGAAAAATGAATTACTGAATAAAGAGATTAAAGAGCGAAAGCTCATATTAAAGCAACTGGATATACAGCAAAAATATTTACACCACCTGGCGCAAACAGTTCCCGGTGCACTATTTCAATTCATAACTCGTAATGATGGAACCAAAAGTTTTCCATTTTTGCAGGGACAGTTAATCAGAGATTTGCAAATTGAAACTACCGATGCAGCTCGTGATGCCAACACCATATTTCAATGCATTACTGAGCCGAACCTGCAAGAAATCAGTAGTCAGTTTGGTGCAAAACATGTCAAAGGCGCTACTAATACTTTACATCTTCAATTTCAAAAAAATAAAAAAGAAATATCGCGCTGGCTGCGTCTCGATGCTGTTTTGACCTCTTGTACCAACCTGGAAAAACACTGGACCGGGATCGTTACCGATGTCACCGAACTGCATCAAAAGGAAATGGAACTGCTGCACAGTGAAAAACAACTCCGTAAAGCCCAGGAATTAGCTTTAATTGGAAATTGGGAATGGAATGTTCAAACCGGTAAAGTAACCTGGTCGGAACAAATATATAAAATTCTGGATGTTGAGACCCGTGACCCTTACCAGGTTTTTTCCCAAACCAGGATCCACCCGGATGACAAGGATTTGTGGGATCGGGCAATGTATAATATTCGAAATTATTATGAACCCTTTCAACTTGATTTTCGAATAATTAAAACAGATGGTGTCATTTGCTGGCTGCATAACGAATCCGAAAAGGTGACTGATGATTTTGGGAATGTTTTATCTGTTACTGGTATAATCCAGGACATTACTAAACTGAAACAAAATGAAGAAAAACTTTTATCAAGTGAAAAGAAATACCACAAATTATTTTCGGAAATGAAATTCGGATGCACTTTGCAACAAATTATCCTGGATGAAAAGGGCGTTCCTGTTGACTATGTAACTCTTGATATGAATCCGGCCAGCGAGCATCTGCTGGGAATTAAAAAAGAGGATGTGTTGGGTAAACCTATCGGTTCCATGTTGCCGCCCGAAGAATTTAAAAAATGGCTTAATATTTTTAGTACAGTAGCTCTTACCGGGAAATCAGTTGCTTATGAGCAATATTCAGAGCATAATGATAAATTCTTTGAGGGGAGTGTCTATTGTCCAGTACCCGGGCAATTTGCGGTCAATTTTGAAGATGTAACAGAACGGGTAAAAATAAATAGAACTTTGGATTATACTAAAGAATTGTATCGTAATATTCTGAATAATATTTCCGATGCAGTTTTTGTCACCGATGCCGCCGGCTTGTTTACCTTTGTCTGTCAAAATGTTGATGAAATTTTTGGATATACAATGACAGAAGTGGAGGAATTGCATAATATTAAATTCCTGTTCCCGGAGAATTTAAATTTTACAAGACTGATTAATGAGGAGCAGGAACAAAAAAATATCGAATTCACTATATATGATAAATACCGCCGGGAACATACAATACTTGTTAATATTAAACATGTTCAAATTGGAGCCGGACGCCTGTTATTCACCTGCCGGGAAGTGAGTGAATTAAAAAAAACTCACACAGCACTTCAACAAAGTGAGGAACGATATCGCGCTCTTGTTAACGCTTCGCCTAATTCTGTTTTAGTATTTCAGAATGGTCAATATGTCTTTTGTAATCCTGCCGGAGCCAAATTACTTGGTTACAATGATCCTCAAGAGATTATTGGAAAATCTGTAACAGATGGGATTGACAATTCATCACTTGAAATTTTACAGCAAAGAATTAAAAACCTTGAAAATGGGGATAGCAATCCACTAGCAGAGATATACTATAATGGAGCCGACGGTTCACAAAAGGTTATTGAATCATTATCTGTTCCCATTACTTATAACAACGAGCCGGCATTTCTTGCCATTGGCCGGGATGTAACTTTACGGAATAAACTGGAGCGGGAATTGGAATTACAGAGAAAAAGAATTTATGAGATTTTTGAACAATTACCCGGTTATGTCTGCCTTTTTAATTCCGAGTTTGGAATTGTCTTTGCCAATAAAGTATTCATGAATCTATTTGGTAATTATGAAAATAAAAAATGTTACCAGATCTTTTGTAAATCCATTGCTCCATGTGATAATTGTTCTGTGAAAACAGTTTTTAAAACAAAAGAAAATTTGGAAAGAGAATGGCAAAGCCCTGGCGGTAAGTATTACCTGGTAGCAAATTCTTTTTATCCGGCCGGCGAGTGGAGTGAAGATTATGTTTTAGAGTTTGGCATTGATATTACACTACGTAAAGAAGCGGACATCCGGCTGCGGCAGAGTGAGGAACAACTGCGCAGAATTGTGGAACAAACTCCGGTTATGATGCACTTTGTCGATTTTGAAATGCGCATATTATCAGTAAGCGACCACTGGTTAAAAACAATGGGTTACACCCGTGATGAAGTGCTGGGCCGTAAATGGGTCGAATTTATTAATCCTGAATGGCAAGATGTTGTTATTAATATTGATTTACCGAATTTGCTGAAAAGCGGCTGTAATTATGATATTCCCCTGCAATATATTACCAAACGCCGAACGATCCTCGATATACTTTTTTCAGCAATTGTGATTTACAATGAAAAAAAACAACCGCTTAATTTACTGGCCGTGTCCATTGATATAACCGAAAAAAAACGAGCGGAGCAGTTACTCAGAGAATCGGAGCAAAAGTTTCGTAATCTGGCCGAACTTTCACCAATGGGAATAATGATAGTACAAAAAAAATCCATCATGTATGCCAATAAAACAACTGCCCAGTTGCTGGATCTGAGCCGTGATGATTTAAATAGCAGTTCTTTTGACTATGTCGAAAAACTGGTACTGCCGGAGGTATTTAAAAAAAGCACGCGACTCATTAGAAAAAACAATGACAATACTGATTTGATAATTGATAATTTTGAATTTAAAATTATAACCGGCAATAATACTGAGCGATGGTTAAAAATTCTAAGCACAGCCATTCCTTATAAAAATAAACCCGCAATGATGTACTGTATAATCGATACCTCAGAACAAAAGAATGCGGAACTTTTATTATTCAATTCCCGGAAAGAATTAAGAGACTTGTACCTGAATTCTCAAATTATTGTGGAATCGGAGAGAAAAAGAATTGCACGTGAAATACATGATGAACTGGGGCAATCATTGACGGCTTTGAAAATAGATATGTTTAGTATCAAGAAAAGAATGCCCGGGAATGATGATTATCTCAATGATAAATGCAATGATATGATTGCGTTGGTAGATAAAACGATTGATAGCGTTAAAACAATATCACAAGCATTGCGGCCAGGATTGCTCGATAATATTGGTCTGGCATCAGCAATTGAATGGCAGGCTCTGGAATATGAAAAACGAACCGGTATCAAGTTCAATTTTCGGATTTCGCACGAATTAGTCCCCGTGCAATCCGATAAAGCAACAGCTTTGTTCAGAATATTTCAGGAGACAATAACAAACGTAATAAGACATGCAAACGCAACCAGGGTCGATATCCAATACTCTGTAAAGAATAATGTGTTGAATTTAATCATCCGAGACAATGGCAAGGGAATTACAAAACAGGAAATAGCCGATTCAACTTCATTAGGTCTGCTGGGAATGCGCGAGCGGGTGTTGCCATATAATGGCAATGTCGAGATTTACGGTAAATCCAAATATGGCACAATAGTAACTATCACCATACCTCTATAATAGATATGCAGTTAAAAATAAAGCACTATTGAAATAAATTGTTAATATTTTTGTTTTAAAAATGTATTAATTTTAATTATGCAATTATCAAAATACTCAAGAAATACATTTTAATTTTCAATCGCTTTAATTTAAATGGATCACAATTAGTAAAGAATAGTATGTTAAAATTACTTGTCGCCGATGATCATGCAATTGTCCGTAGAGGTTTAATTCAAATAATTTCAGAAGCCGGGGGAATACTAGTTGTTGGTGAAGCAGGCCGTGCTAGTGAAGTTTATGAAATTCTGGCTAAAACACCGGTTGATATTTTATTATTGGATATTAATTTGCCCGGTATTAACGGCCTGGAAATATTAAAACAAGTTAGAAATGATTATCCGGATATTTCGGTACTGATCCTGACCATGTTCCCGGAAGAACAGTTTGCATTTCGAGCTTTTAAAGGCGGCGCTTCCGGCTATCTCACCAAAGAAAGCGCCCCGGAAGAATTAATTCGGGCTTTGCAAAAAATTTCATCAGGGGGTAAATATTTAAGCGCATCTTTGGCGGAGAAACTGGCCTGTTATATTGGTACAAAAGACAACAGCCTGCCTCATCAGACCTTGTCCGACCGGGAATTTCAGGTTATGAAAATGCTGGCAGCCAGCAAAACAGTTTCCGAAATTGCCCAGGAGCTACATCTCAGTGTAAAAACGATCAGCACCTATCGCGCCAGGATTTTACAGAAAATGCGAATGAATAAAAATGCCGATATAACCCAATATGCGATAACCAATAAATTACTCGATTAATTATTCCTGCCCCTATATTTGTGAGACAATATCCTACACGATCTTGTAATTACTGCCTACAATTAAATCAGCCATTCACCGATATTATTTTTAAAATAATATTATTAGAATAATTTGTGTTTCTCCGATTGCCATATTAGGCAAGTTTTTTCACGTTGAGAACAAGTTTTACAATAAAGGTTTTGTAAGTTATATTTCAACAAAATTATTAACCATTTAATCTTGAGCCATGAGAATTTTTATTGCTGAAAAATCACCTGTAATCCAACAACGTCTCCAGGAAATGCTGACGGAAATAGCAGGAGTATATCTCGTCGGTATATCCAGTAATGTTAATTACATAATCGAGCTTATTCAGGCTACTAATCCTGATGTGCTCATTATAGATAGCGATTTATTTTCAAATAACATTACAAGAGTATTATCAAAAATACGGAAATACTATTCAACTCTGGTCTTGATAGTATTTGTTGATGATTATCTGGACCAATATAAAAAGCAAGCCTGGCAATTCCGTGTTGATTATTTTCTAACCAAGTCCCATGAATTTTTCAAAATTACCGAAATTATTCAAAAGTTGTCGATTCAGCAACAAGCCGATCAGGCAATACCGGGCATTATTCATAATAAATTTAAGGAATAATAAAACTTTAAACAAGCTAGAAATGGATTTTTACCCCGGCATATATTTTTTTAGCAGTAATAATACTTTGTCCCTTTAAAGGATTATAGATATGAGTTATCAGGATAAATACCAACTATTTTTTAATATGAGCAATGATGCAATTTTTATATTTCAGCTTTTGGAAAATGGGTTGCCTGGGAAATTCATTGATGTTAATACAACCGCCTGTCAGCGTTTAGGCTATACCCGAGCGGAATTACTGAATATGAGGCCCGATCAGTTGTGTGATGACAGTTTTAAAATAATCATTCCCCAAATAATTAAAAAGTTAAAAACTGACAATGCAATTACATTTGAACTGGTTCACTATACCAAAGCCGGCGAACCAATTCCTGTTGAAGTCAATGCCCGTTTATTCTCTATGGATGATAAAGATACTATATGTTCTCTGGTTCGTAACATAAAAAACCGAAAGGATTCTGAAACTGCTTTAATTAAAAACAAAGATCAAATAAATAGTATTCTGGCCAGTATCAGTGATGGATTGTTTGTGCTTGATGAGAACCTGGTTGTTACTTTCTTCAACTCTGCTGCGGAAAAATTATTACATCGGAATAGTGAAGAGGTAGTCGGGCAAAACCTGTTCAAGGTTTTCCCGGAAGCCGCCGGTTCGATTTTTGAAGAAAATTATACTAATGCCCTGAAAACCAAAAAATTTATAAATTTTGAAACCTATTTCGGCGTGGAACCCTATGTGAACTGGTATGAAGTTCGTGTCTATCCCTTTGATAATGGAATTTCCGTATTTTTCCAGGTAACCACCGAACGAAAAAAGGCGCAAACACGCATAGAGCATTTAAACAAGGTTCTGCAATCCATTCGCAATGTTAATCAGTTAATAACCCATATTGAAGACCCAAAGGAGCTGATCAATAAAGTATGTTTATCCCTGGTACAAAACCGCGGGTATTTTTATTCATGGATAGCCTTGCTAGACTCACAAAATAAGGTATGGCTAGCTGCTGAATCCGGTTTTGATAATGAGAATTTGAATTTAATAAAAAAAACCGGGCGTAGCGGCTTAATTTTTTGCGCCCAAAAATTATTATATACGACGGACAAAATGCTGATTGTCAAACCCTGTGTTGATTGTGGTGAATGTGTTTTAGGCAAGTTGGCATTTCACAAGGGAAGTTATATTTGCAAGCTGGAGTATGATAATCAGCTATTGGGGCTGTTCGGGGTTACAATTCCTGCCGAATTCACTGATAACGAAGAGGAACAGAAATTATTTATTGAAATGGCCGATGATATTGCTTTTGCATTACAAAAAATTTATGTCGAACTGGAACAAAATTTAACCCTGGAGCAATTAGCCAAAGCCGTTCTGATTATGGAAAAAAGTCCGGTTGTTCTTTTTCAATGGAAAGATGAAGAAAACTGGCCGGTAATTTATGTTTCTGAAAATGTTGAAAATATATTTGGCGTTTCTGTAGCCGATTTTCAGTCAGGTAAAATTTCATTAAAAGCAATCATAAAACTGGAAGATTTAAAAAGAGTTGAAAATGAAATAAAATATTATCACCAAACCGGTCAATTTTCATTTAACCAGGAATATCGAATAATTGGCAAGGGAGGAAAATTATTTTGGGTTGATGTGCGAACTGTGGAATTTAAAGATAGCACCTCACGGGTTTCTTGTTATCAAAGTATTGTTATAGATATTACCGAGAGAAAAACGGCAGAACTGGCTTTAATAAAATCGGAAAAAGAACTTGGCGCTTTGAATTTAATCGCCAACCAGTTTTTAAATAAATCCGGTAATGAACTTTATTTCCAGTTATTGCATGTCATTCTGGAATACATGAACTGTAAAATCGGGTATTTTGGTTATATTAATTCAGATGGGGATTTGGTTGGATTTGCAGGAAGCGACAAGGATGAATTTTCAGTACAGCCCACCGAATTTGTGTTGAAAAAAGAGAAATGGCCTGGTTTAATAGGACGGTCTCTCAGGGAAAAGCTATCATTCTATGAAAATAAAGCGGTCATTTTACCGGAAAACCATTTAAAACTATCAAATTTTTTGGTTGTGCCCCTATTGTATCACAATGAACTTTTAGGTCAAATTGCGGTTGCAAACCGCCCGGAGGGGTATAATGAGGAAGAACAAAAGAAACTCGAATTCCTGGCGAATTATATTGCGCCAAATTTAAAATCAACTTTGGCAGATGAAGAACATGCGGAAATCAAAAAACAATACGAAATCGATTTATTGAACAGTTATACAATGCTTGAAGAAGCCCAAACAATAGCCAATATGGGCAGTTGGGTTTGGGATCGGACAAGCAATCAAATATTTTGGTCCGATCAATTATACAAAATTTTCAATTTACAAAAAAGCGACCATCCAATTAATCCAGATGATTTGTTGTCATTAGTTTTTGTAGAGGATCAGGACTATCTTACAGAACAAGTGAATACTATACTGAATGTCTTTGAGCCATTTGATCTTGAATTCAGAATTTTACGGTATTCCGATGATGTTGTGCGCATTATCCATGTGCAGGGGTGCCCTGAACAAGATGATAAAGGTGAACTGATACGTATTTACGGATTTGCTCAGGATATTACAGAACGTAAAGACGCTCAGGCCAATATTGAAAAATGGGCGCATATTTTTAAAACTGCCAACTGGGGAATTGCCATAAGCTCGATTCATAGCAGATTATTTGAACAGGTTAATCCTGCTTATGCTAAAATGCATGGTTATGATGAGAATGAGCTAGTGGGAAAACCAATCGAAGCTGTCTATGCTGATGATTTTAAATCTGATGTACAACAGTATTTTGAAATGGTAAAATCGTATGGTCATTATACTTTTGAATCGCTTCACATACGCAAAGATGGTACCACATTTCCTGTAATACTTGATATAACCAATCTAGTAGATGATCAAAATATACCCTATGCTTTTATTGCCAATGTTCAGGATATAACCGAATTAAAAAATAAAGAAATTGAATTAATAAAAGCAAAAGAACAAGCCGAATCTGCCAATAAAGCCAAAAGTGATTTCCTGGCCAATATGAGCCATGAATTACGCACACCTTTGAATGGAATTATGGGTATGGCCACCCTGCTTACAGGTACAGAGCTGAATGAGACCCAGAAAGAGTATTTATCTATGCTGGATTTCTCTGCTGAAAAACTTTTCCAAATTATTGAAGACCTTTTAGTTTTTTCTCGCATCGATATGATGAAGCTTGCCCTGAATAATGAAAATTTCAACCTGGCGGAACTTTTAATCAAAACTATAAAAATCCTGCAGCAGGATGCCACTAAAAAAGGTTTGAATTTGACTTACAAGGTTGACAACGAGAATACCTGTTACTATGGCGATAAATTACGCATCGGGCAAATTTTAGTAAACCTGATTAATAATGCTATTAAATTTACCAAGACCGGTTATATAAATGTAGTTTTGGAGCATCATAAAAAAAATATCTCAATTTCAGTTCAGGATACCGGTATTGGTATAGCCGGTGACAAACTGGAGATAATTTTTGAACCATTTAAACAAGTTGAAGATATTTATACCAAAACACATCAGGGTGCGGGACTTGGATTGTCGATTGTCAAAGGTCTGGTCGAGTTAATGGAGGGGTCAATAACAGTTAAAAGTCATGTAAACCAGGGGAGTACTTTTACTGTAAAATTGCCAGTAAAGGCAAAGTTACCTGAATTTGTTAGTGAATCACCTTTTATTAAAACTGCCCATGAAATTATGGATGCACCGCAATCAGAAATTAAAATTCTGGTTGTAGAAGATGATGCAATTAACCGGTTATACATCACCACGTTGTTAAAAGAAGAAAAGTGGAAAACCGAATGGGCGTGCAACGGCAAAGAAGCTTTATTAAAACTGCAAAGTGAAAAGTATTCATTGGTATTAATGGATTTGGGTTTGCCTGAATTAAATGGAATTGATACGACCATTCAAATAAGAAATAGCAACGGAATTAATTGTCAAACTCCAATAGTAGCGCTTACAGCTCATGCAATGCCGGAAGATAAGCAAAAATGCTTTGACGCCGGGATGAATGATTTTATTACCAAACCTATAAATACAGATAGTTTTCTAGATACACTTAAAGTTCAATTAAAAGAAGTGCAGATTAATTGTTGATAATTATTTTAATTTTAAAAAAATTAACTAAATAATTGTTTATATATGCTTTTAATTATGTTTTTTAAAAGAATATTATTTAAAAATGTGATTTCTGGCATAGATTTCGCAAAATGAAAAATAACTGCAAAAAACTAATATCCCTTGATATGCAGGCCATTATATTCGAAAACCAGCTGTTTTTTTAATACAAATATGATATTCTCATAGAAATTTCTGAAAAATAGAGTTATCATTTAAAATTCACAATTGAAAAAGTAATAAAATTGAAATTTAAATTAAAAAACATACTTAATTTTTTTGCATTTTCATAATCGTTTTATTCAACCATAATAAAGTTTTCAACTGGAGGTAAATTTTACCTGTTTATTGCTAAAGGAGATCAAGATTGCGAGTGCTCATTGTTGAAGATGAAAGAATTAGTGGATTGGTTTTGCAACAGTTATTATCCCCATTTGCAGAGTGCGACCTTGTGGTTGATGGCGCTCAGGCAATAGATGCTTTTACTGCAGGTTTAACTCAAAACAAACCGTATGACCTTATTTGTATGGATATAATGATGCCGGTTTTGAATGGCCAGGAGGCCTTAATTGAGATACGTAAAATTGAAAAAAAGCACAATATTTTCAACAATGGCGTCAAAGTCATTATGACGACTGCGCTTGATGATCAGGTAAATATTATGAAAGCCTTTTGTCAGGGTGGCGCCATGTCTTATATAGTAAAGCCCATTACTCCCAAAAAGTTATATACAAAAATCAGTGAAATTGGTTTTAATATTCCAGAGAATGTAAAATAATTGCACATAAAATAAAATAAAAATAATTAGTTATTTAACGTTACGGGGAACACATGATATTAAATGCAGTAGAGAAACTCAAGTCGGTCAGAGATGATTTTGTTCATGAAAATACACTTGAGGTAACCCAAAATGAATCTTACATCAGTGAGCTCGAAGTAGTCGGGAAAAAGTTATTATCATTAACGCAATCTACCGAAAAAGATTTTTTACAAATCGGCTCCGAGATCAGCAAATTTTCTTTCGATTCAAATTTACTCACCGAGTTAATTAGAAATGCAACCAGTTCCATATCTGGTAAAGAAATGGAATTGGTAATTATGCAGCTGGACGAAATGTTAGCCCGCATTAAACGATACTTGTTATTTAATTCCGATGAGTTGGATATCAAAATAAGCATCCTTAATAAAATTCTAAAGAGCATAATTAAAAATTCTGCACCCCTGAAAGTATTAATGCGACTGGTTATGGAATTACGAATGTTGGGTATATCGACACGCATTGAAAGCGCCCGTTTGCATGAAAACAATAACAGCTTTATGGCTCTTTCAAATGATGTTAACAGTTTAGCGGATGTTGTTGCAACTAAAATTGAGAGTATTGGAAATGGGTTATCTAATTCTAAAATATTATTAGAAAAAACTATTACAAAAATAACTAGTTTCAAATTGCAACAGGGTTTATACGCTCATACGATCATTGAAAAACTTTTAGATTGTTTAAAACTTTTGCAAAAGAAGCATGAACTTTCTATCCAGTCAATCAATCAAATTACCAATGAAAATTCAGTTATTAGTAATGGAGTGGGAGAAATTATAAGTTCTTTACAGTTTCATGATATTGCCAGGCAAAAAATTGAGCATGTCCGGGAAGCATTACAATCTTTGGTACAACAAATAGAAAATTCGTCTGAACACGTTAATTCAGACAAGCATGATTCGGTTTTATCTGGTAAAGTAGCCGATGTTTGTCAGTTGCAAATCAATCAACTCAACAATACCCGTATAGAGATAATACAGGCTGGTGAAAATTTAATCCATAATGAAACCCGGATCGCATTAATATCGCAGACTATGGTTACCAAAACCCGTGAACTTTTAGAATCATCCGGTGAAAATGATAACAGTTTTTGTAATGATACTGAAAAAAGTATCGAGCAAATTAAAGATTCGCTATTTGAAAATGCCCGTATCAATTTTGAATTAAATAATTCAATTTATCAAATTTCATCAATGTCCCAGGAAATGGCTGATTTTATTAAAGATATAAAACTAATTGGTAAAAAAATTACTTTGATTGCATTAAATGCAATCATAAATGCAGAGCATTTAAACCGGGACGGAGCAGCATTAAGTATTCTGGCTGAAGGAATACAACGGCTAGCTGATGTAACCAGGGAGCATATACTTGGCATTGCTGATAACATGAGTGAAATTACAAATAATGCAACAGAGCTACTTGGCGGGAAAAGCGCTCTAGAACAAAAAGATACTATTGAGCAGGTAGTCAATGAAATGATGACTGATTTTAGTAACCTGATAACTAGTTTACATAATATGTTTGCAGTATTCAATGATCAATTGGAAAAAGTGGAAATAAAAGGTAAAACCTTTTTATCGGCTTTAGAATCGTCAATCGAACAAATTACCGTGCATAAAACTTTTGATCAGGTTTTAAACGATTCGATTATGTCGTTAGAAAAGATTTTATCGGTCACCACATATAATGGATCAGGCCCAGACAGAGATACTAAAAAAAGAAATGTCGATATTATGAATAAAAATTATACAATGGAATCGGAAAGAAAAATTCACAACTCTTTTATTCAGGTTAAAAAAAGTAGCACTTTTATAAACCCCGTTGTTCAACCGGTAACAGCATCATCAGATCAACTTGGCGATAATGTGGAATTGTTTTAGCCCATAGTGAGGAGTGGCATGAATAAAGTAAAATCCCGTAAAAAAAACGTTGCAGTCATTCTGGAAGGTATTGCGGGAATCGATAATGCCCATGATATTAAAGATAAACTTTTAAAAGCTGTTAATAATAATCAAACAGTTGCTATAAATGTGGAAAAAGTTGAAAGTAGCGATATCGCTGTGCTGCAATTAATGTACGCCATGATGCAACACTGTGTACAGGTAAATAAATCTTTTACAATTCATGCCGGAGCCAATCAGATTTTTAAAAACCTCCTGGTCAATTCCGGTTATGAAGAATATTTTCAGTTAAAGTAAAATAATGATTCGGGAGATTTTTGATGAACAAAGTAATCATGTCGGTAGATGATTCGGCCAGTATTCGGCAAATGGTTAGTTTTACTTTAAAAAGCGCCGGTTACGATGTTTTGGAAGCTATTGATGGAAAGGACGCTATTAATAAATTGAACACCAAAAAAGTGGATTTGATCCTGGCAGATTTAAATATGCCAAATATTGATGGAATTGAGTTGATCAAACAGATAAGGGCAAATACTGTGAATAAATTTACCCCTATCATCATGCTGACTACAGAGTCCCAGGAAGATAAAAAACAGCAAGGCCGAACTGCCGGAGCTACCGGCTGGATCGTTAAACCGTTCAAACCCGATCAGCTTGTTAATGTGGTTAAAAAAGTAGTAGGCTAACGGGCGACAGGGAAAGAGGGCATGGAAAATTTTAAAAATGTCTATCGCGAAGAAGCTGGTGAATTATTACTGGAACTCGAGTCTTCGTTGCTGGAACTGGAAAAATACCCGACTGATAAAGAATTAATCGGCAAGGTATTTCGCGCCATGCATACCATAAAAGGATCCGGCGCTATGTTTGGCTTTACCGATATTGCCGCATTTACTCATGATCTCGAAACTGTTTTCGACCTGGTACGCAACGATAAAATGTCTGTCGGCAAAGAGTTGATCGGGTTGGTTCTTGCTGCTTGTGATCATATTCGTTCTTTATTGGAAGCCGCCTTTACCGAAAAGCCCGCAGATGGGGAAACCGGTAAACAAATAACCGATGCTCTGAGAAAATTGATTCCGGTAATTGACAAGCCACCCAATCTTAAATCTCTGGATACGCTGCAAAAAATTAGCGACGAGCCGGAACAAGATTCCGAAAGTAACCTGGCTACTTTTAGAATATTTTTCAGGCCGGCCAGGAACATTTTTATTACTGGTACTAATCCGTTATCGCTTTTTAATGAATTAGCAAATTTTGGCAAGTGCTATATTATTGCTCATCCCGAGGGGATTCCTGCTCTTGATTTGATCAACCCGGAAGAGTGTTATACCTGTTGGGATATTATTCTTACCACCTCAAAAGATATTAACGATATTAAAGATGTTTTCATATTTATTGAGGACATGTCCGAATTACAGGTTGATTGCCTTTACAATTCCGGCCCTCTGCCCGATGCAGCTTTACATGAGATCATCCCGATATTGAAAACGACCAGTGGTCTTGCATCCATATTTTTAAAGGATATTATTCAAAAATATCAGCCGGTTATTTCAACTACACCTGCTTCAATAATTTTACAAAAACCGGAAGAAAAACTGCAACCAGCTTTAACAAACTCTGAAAAGGTTAAAACAACCAGCATTCGGGTCGCTTCTGAAAAACTGGATACGCTGGTAGATCTTGTAGGGGAGTTTGTTACAGTTCAGGCCAGATTGGCGCAATTTGCGCATCGCACCCGTGAAATTGATGCAGTATTAATTTCCGAACAGGTAGAATTATTGACTTCGGAATTACGTGATAATGTGATGAGTTTGCGTATGCTTGCCATTGGGACCATGTTTGAAAAATTTCGCCGCCTGGTGCGTGATTTGTCAGTGGAACTGGGTAAAGATGTGGAACTACTAACCGCGGGCGAAGAGACCGAACTGGACAAAACTTTAATTGAAAAACTGAGTGATCCTTTGATCCATCTTATCCGTAACGCGGTTGATCATGGTATTGAATCGCCACAGGTTCGCAAACAAAAGGGCAAACCTTCAAAGGGAATAATCAGGCTGGAAGCTGTTCATTCCGGGGCTAATGTGTTTATAAAAATTACAGATGACGGCAAGGGTCTCGATAAAAATAGTATTTTTGCCAAAGCAGTAGAAAAAGGTTTGGTAAGGAACGATGCAGAGTTGAGTGAAACTGAAATTTTTGATTTTATTTTTTTACCGGGATTTTCAACCAGCGCCACAGTTTCTAATGTATCAGGGCGGGGAGTAGGCATGGATGTGGTTGGTAAGGCTATTACATCAATGAATGGCTCTATTCAAATTTCCAGTATTCCCGGGCAGGAAACGGCAATTACCCTGGTATTGCCACTCACTTTGGCTATTATCGACGGTTTGTTGGCAAGAATCGATAACGAACATTTTATATTCCCTTTGTCTGCCGTTGAAGAGTGCATTGAATTATCCGATGCGATCATTGAAAACCAGAATGGACGGCGAACCGTTAATGTCCGGGGAAAGCTGGTACCTTATTTACGGTTAAGAGACCATTTTAATATAAATGGCGGCAAACCCGCGATGGAACAAATTGTTATTGCATCAATTAATGCCAAACAATTTGGATTTGCGGTCGACAGGGTCATTGGCGGACATCAGACTGTTATCAAGTCGTTAGGTAAAGTATATAAAGATATTAAAGGCGTATCCGGCGCCACGATTCTCGGCGACGGCTCTGTAGCTTTGATTCTTGATCTTATCAAACTGGAGCAGGAAGCGGTAAAATTGGAAAGGAATACCTATACCTGATCTCGAAAAAAATGAATACCGGTTGTAAGTGAAATAATAATTCTCTGGAACGCGGATCCGAACGGCGAAATACTAATGAGATGAATAACGACACTGGTGCTAATTCCAGGGTTTTGAATTGACAATAAATCAAGTCTTATTAACTGTGGAGGTACAAATGCCAGTAGAAACAATTACCGAAAGGACACAGTATCTCAGTTTTTATCTGGACAAGGAACAATATGCCCTGGAAATTACCCAGGTTCGGGAAGTGCTCGATTACACAAGAATTACCAAGGTACCCCGGACCCCCGATTACATGCTGGGAGTAATAAATTTACGGGGGAGTGTCGTTCCGGTCATAGATATGTGTATCAATTTCGGGTTGCCGAAAATTGAACAAACCCGCGATACCTGTATCATTATTGTGGAAGTAGTTATTAATGGGGAAAAGACTCTGATTGGCGCCCTGGCCAATTCCGTTAAAGAAGTATTTGAAATGGACCCGGATATGATCGAGCCGGCGCCCAAAGTGGGAACTCGTCTGAATACTGAATTTATTAAAGGTATGGGAAAGCACAAAGAAAGTTTTGTAATTATTCTGGACATCAATAAAGTCTTTACTTTAACAGAGATCAATCTTTTAAAAGACTCTATTGAAGACAAGCCGGAAGAAAAAAATAAAAAAGCCAGAAAAAACACTGTTGAACAGGTTGCCTGATTAATAATATTATAGTGGAGGGTTTTAAAATGTTAAAAAATTTAAAACTAGGTGTCAAGTTGTTTATCGGTTTTGGATCGATATTAGCAATATCATTATTTATTGGTGCAATGGCCATAATAAACATGGCACGGGTCAATGTGCAGTCCAAGCAGCTATCACATGAATATGTTCCCGAAGTCCAAGTCGCCAATGAAATAGAGCGAAATTCGTTATTAACAATGTATAATATCAGAGGTTATAATTATACTGCCGAGGAAAAATTTTTAAATGAAGGATTAAAATATCTGGCTATAGTTCAGGATGAGATAGAAAATGCTAAAAAATTAGCCAATGAATCAGCGAATTTAATTAAGCTTAACGAAGCCGTGGAAAAGGTGGATATTGCTGTTAATGAATATGAAGCCGAGGTTAAAGAAACAGTAACTCTTAATAAAGCTATGAATGAATTGGAAATTTCTATGAATCAAGCTGCAAATTTATTTGTAGAGAATTGTAATGCTTATTTGCAATCTCAAAATCAATCATTCAGCGCTGAAATTGCCAGTGGAAAAAAAGGCAGCGATTTAACTTCGCGTTTGAAAAAAATTAACACCATCACTGAAGTAATTGAATTTGGCGATAACATCCGTATCGCTTTTTGGAAATCTCAGGCGCAAAGAACCCCGGAAACTTATAAATCCGTATTAAACCAGTTTGAAAAGATAAATGAAAAAATCGAAGAGTTGATGCCTCTAACCAAACAGGCGGTAAATATCAATCAGTTAAATCTTGTCAAAAAAAATGCGGAAAGTTACAAAGAGTACAGCCAGGCAGTTATAGAAGATTGGCTCAAACTCGAGGAATTAAATTTGAAAAGAGTTGAAACCGGTCACAAGGTATTAGCTGAAGCCCAAGCAACTGCTAAGGCCGGGATAGATAATACCACAAAAATTTCTGAACATGCCACAAGTTTGTTGAATACATCGTCCCGGGCAATGGTCATTGGATTATGTGTTGCTTTAATTATTGGCTTGTTCCTGGCAATTGTTATGACGCGTATCATCACCGGTCCTTTATTTAAAGGGGTTACTTTTGCTCAACAAGTAGCTGATGGGAACCTGGATGCTACAATTGATGTAGATCAAAAAGATGAAATCGGTCAGTTAGCCAAGGCATTGCAGTATATGGTCGAAAAATTACGTAATGTTGTCGGCGAGGTGATCAGCGCCGTCGAAAACGTGAATTCCGGCAGTCAGCAATTGAGCGCCAGCGCCCAGCAAATGTCGCAGGGCGCCAGCGAACAGGCATCCGCTGCGGAAGAGGCTTCATCCTCGATGGAGCAAATGAGTTCAAACATTCAGGCCAATGCCGATAACGCCCAGCAAACGGAAAAAATTGCTTTAAAAGCCTCCCAGGATGCCGATGAAAGCGGTAAGGCCGTGTCAAGTGCAGTTTCTGCAATGACTGAAATTGCCAGTAAAATTTCCATTATTGTCGAAATCGCCAGGCAAACTGATTTGCTGGCTTTGAATGCTGCAATTGAAGCGGCGCGCGCCGGAGAACATGGTAAAGGGTTTGCAGTAGTAGCTGATGGTGTACGGAAATTAGCGGAAAGAAGTCAGCAAACTGCAGCGGAAATCAGTACTTTAGCAGGTTCGAGTGTAGAGGTTGCTCAGCGCGCCGGCGATATGTTAAAACAACTTGTGCCGGATATTAAGCGCACTGCCGATCTGGTACAGGAAATCAATGCCGCGAGCACAGAACAGAACGAAGGAGCGCTGCAAATAAATAAAGCTATTCAACAACTGGATGAGGTGATTCAGCAGAACGCTTCGGTTTCCGAAGAAATGTCGTCCACTTCGGAAGAATTAGCTAGCCAGGCAGAACAATTGCAAAGCACAATAGAATATTTCAAAATATCCGGAATGCAAAAAAAAGCAGTACGTCAGCAGGTTCACCAGGTTCACCAGGTACAACAAGTATCCCATATTAAAAATTTATCCGGTGGAACCAACGGCAGCAAACCGAAAAATAACAAAAAGGGTGTACACATAAAACTGGAACATGCTGCACCGGTTAATGACACCAAAGATTCTGAATTTGAAAAATTCTAGTTGCAACAAAGAGCAGCCCCGGATTACTATTTGGGTCCGGGGCATTTTTCTATACCGATAGACCGGAACCTATCATGGTTAGTGAAATGAAAATGTTATCGAATGAAGATTTTAACCGCCTGGGTCAGTTTATTCAGAATGGTTATGGAATAAAAATGCCGGATAATAAAAAGACCATGTTGCAGGCGCGTTTACAAAAGCGCTTGCGAACATTAGGTTTAGATTCGTTTCATGATTATTGTGATCTTGTGCTCTCATCCCCGGATTATGATTATGAAATTGTCAATATGATCGATGCGGTGACAACCAATAAAACCGAATTTTTCCGGGAACCGGTACATTTTTCATACCTGGTAAAAACCGCATTGCCGGCAGTAATAAAACATTGGAAAGTCCATTCGAAAAAGATGATAAAAATATGGAGCGCCGGTTGTTCAACAGGTGAGGAACCATATACAATTGCCATGATCGTTGATGATTTTTTGAAAAATTACCCCGATTTTAATTTTGCCATTTTAGCCACAGATTTATCAACTCAGGTATTGGATAAAGCCCGGACAGCGATCTACCCGGAAGATCGGATTTCTCCGGTGCCAATGGAATTCAAACATCGTTATTTATTGAAAAGTACCAACCGGGAACTCAAACAAGTCCGAATTGTCCCGCAATTACGCTCCAGGGTTACTTTTGCACAATTGAATTTTATGGATGATGTATATCCTCTAAAAGATGAAATGGATATTGTTTTTTGCCGGAATGTGATAATCTATTTTGAAAAGCATATTCAGGAAAATATTGTCAATAAACTAACCGCGCACTTACGAACCGATGGTTATCTATTTATGGGGCATTCGGAAACTTTATTCAGCCTCAAAGTGCCGGTTCGTCAGGCAGCTCCCACTATATATCAAAAGAACTGAATACAGGATAAAATTTTGATATGACAAAAAAGATAAAAGTCCTTATCGTTGATGACTCGGCGGTAGTTCGGCAAACTCTGGCCGACATTCTCTCATCTTCCCCAGAAATTGAGGTTATGGATACGGCTGCGGATCCTTATATTGCCGTTGAAAAAATTGCCGATGAATTACCGGATGTTATTACTTTGGATATAGAAATGCCGCGAATGGACGGCCTGACCTTTTTAGAAAAAATAATGACACAGCACCCACTTCCTGTAGTAATAGTTTCCAGTCTTGCTTATGAAAATTCAAGTATGGTTTTTCGGGCTATAGAACTAGGTGCGGTTGATATTATAACCAAACCCAGAGTTGGCACAAAACAATTTTTACAGGAATCCACAGTTCGAATTTGCGACACCGTTATCGCCGCCAGCCAGGCTCATTTAAAAAGAATAGCCGTTGCTAAACATGTTCCCCCTAAATTATCGGCCGATGTGGTTTTGGCTTTGCCAAAACATAAAGAAGTGATTCAAACAACCGAAAAGGTAGTGCTAGTTGGCGCTTCGACCGGAGGAACGGAAGCATTGCGTATATTTCTGCAAACTTTGCCGCATGATACGCCGGGGATTGTTATAGTGCAGCATATGCCGGAACATTTTACCCGCGCTTTTGCCGACCGGTTAAATTCACTCTGCAAAATATCTATCAAGGAAGCGGAGAATAATGACAGTGTAATCAGGGGGCGGGCATTGATTGCGCCCGGTAATTATCATACCTTGTTGAAACGTAGTGGTACCCGCTATTATGTAGAAGTACGGGAGGGACCACTTGTCAGCCGCCATCGACCTAGTGTAGATGTGCTGTTCCGATCCGGCGCACGGTATGCCGGCCCCAATGCTATTGGTGTTATTATGACCGGTATGGGTAATGACGGTACCAGTGGTATGGTCGAGATGCGGGATGCCGGTGCTTTTAATATCGCCCAGGATGAAAATTCCTGTGTTGTATTTGGCATGCCTAACGAAGCAATCAAAGCCGGGGCCATTCATAAAGTTTTGCCATTGGAAAATATTGCGGCCTTTTTGTTAGCATTGAGTAAAAATAATTGATTACAAACCAGGTTATGCTCTGGTTTTTTCCCGGGAGTATGTAATGTTGAAATTAACAGATGAACAATTGCTTGAAGAATTACAAAAACGATTTGATGAAAGCAAAAGTATCATATCCAGGACCGGCGCTTTAATGATTCAATTGGAATTAATGAACAAAAAACTGGTTGAATCGGAAAAATTAAAAAGCAATTTTTTATCCAACATTCGTAATGAGATTAATAATCCCCTTGCCGTTGTTCTTGGTCAGGCCGCTAATATTCTCAATATAAAAGATGCAAACCCCGATGTAATAAAAAATATGGTTAAAACAATCTATGCGGAAGCCTTTAATTTAAATTTCCAGTTCAATAATATATTTCATGCCGCAGATATTGAAGCGGGTGAATTGGTGTTGAATATTTCAAAAATTGATTTACATAAATTTATGCAAAACCTTATAGTTATGTTTGAACAACGGCTCAATGAAAAGAATATTATGCTGGATGTTCAAAACGCTACCGTAAAATCACATGCAACCATGATCTTTCATAGCGATGCAGATAAATTATCCATTATAATTAGCAATTTACTGGATAATGCCATAAAATTCAGTAATAGCGGGGGGACTGTTGTATTCAAGTATTTTTTGGAAAACACTGTATTGCACTTTTATATAATTGATAACGGCAAGGGAATTGCCAAAAATGACCAGGATAGAATTTTTGACAGATTTTGTCAGCTTGATTCCGGTGCTACCAAGTTACATAAAGGGCATGGGTTGGGTCTTGCTGTAACTAAAGCTTTGCTAGAGTTTTTGAATGGCGCAGTTGAAGTAAACAGTCTTGAAGGAGCCGGCAGTGAATTTATTGTCACGATACCTGAATCTACCAATCCATGTTTTGATATGGCTGATTCTACCAGTGGTAATGAATTAATTTTCACAGAAGGTGAAGTATTCTAATGGCTTCCGAAACGACTGAATTTTATTTATATCCCGGAGTCATCTTTGCCCACAGAGAACCTCATATTGTAACTACAGTTTTAGGCTCTTGTGTGGCTGTGTGTTTGTGGGATTCTGTGTTAAATATCGGCGGCATAAATCATTATATGTTACCTCTTTGGAATGGTAACGGTTTGTCATCTCCCAAGTATGGTATTATTGCTATTCAAAAATTAATTGAAAAAATGCAGGATCTCGGCAGTAAAAAATCAAATTTAAAGGCCAAAGTATTTGGCGGTGCCAAAGTATTGCAAACCAACACTTCTCATTTAGACATTGGTAAAGGTAACATACATATTGCTGAAAAGTTACTGGAGGAAGAGCATATACCAATTATCAGCGCCAGCGTCGGCGGCGAACAGGGTCGCAAACTCAGATTTTTTACCAATACCGGTATTGTGATGGTCAAGGCTGTTAACAGGATTGGGTGAAAGGGGAGTAATTCTTATTTACCTTGATATATTTAATTTTTACATTCAAGCTGACTGACATCATACAAACTTTTAGAAGGTTCTATATTGTTTGTAGTGGGTAAATTACAAAAAAATTATAAATTATTATGAAAGTTTAAGTAATAAGTGCAACAGTTTTATTAGGAACCAGGTGGCATTAGGGTGGCGGATACGGGTGGGTACAACTGTGAATTAATATGAAATATCACGAAAAAACAAGGGGTTACGTTTTGGCTTCTCTTTTTGACTTGAAATGTTGTTTTTATTGGGGTTATGGTGTTCTGGAATGTTATGTGAGACCAGCGCTCTAACCAACTGAGCTAATTGCCCTTGTAGTATATAGTTTACAAAGAAATTTGCAAATTTGCAAATGGTTTTTATTGGTGAATGTTCATGAATTATGGTAACATTTTTTAGAAGAATGGTTAACTGTTATACGATTTTATCATGTTCACCTCTAATTATTGCCAGCTTTGTTTTTTTGAATCCCAGTTTTGATTAAATTCTTCATCATGAATCAGGGCATTGAATACAGGCTCTAAAAATAATTTTATGTGCTCAGCAATGCTTTTAAATTCCTGGGGTGCAGTTATTTTGGACTTGTTCAGAAACGACTTCCACTGAATTTGTTTAACATTATTGGCGATGAATTCATCTGAGAATATTCTGGTGGTTTCTTTAAAATCCGTATTGCGGTTTTTGAATGTACCCAGCAATGCCTGACTTAGTTCTTTACCTGCAAAGGTTAATTTATTCTGAAGACAATATATATCATTATAATCTTTCATCCGGCTATTCATATCGCTTAACTTGACTATTGCCTGGAATTTTTCTGCAATGACTGTTTCCCACGAATAGGCAAAAATTAGGAATTCCTGATTATCCAATAATGTCGGGTAATTAATACTGTACGGCCCTTGTATGATCGAGTCGCCAAAACCTATGTCAATTTGTAATAGTTGTTCTATCCGCTCAATATACGCTCTTAGACGGATTCTCGTACCCTGGTATTCTGCCGTTTCCATTATTGTTTCAGCCTGAATGCTATTCTCATCAAATCTCAGACCATCGCTAACAGCAATTTCAACTATTTCTTTGATGACCTGTCTTAACTGTTCAGGATCGTTTTTGATATTGTAACCGGTAAAATCAATGTCGCGTGTTGGACGTGATTCTTTTTGAAATAGTATGTAAAAAAGCACACCGCCTTTGAGAATAAAATTGGTTTTATATTTCGAAAGTGATAAACGGTACAGGAATCGCTCCTGAATATATAAACTTGTCAAACGGTTATAATCAAAGTTCGATTCGCGGGTTTGTTGCAAGAGGCGGTCACGTATCGATTGTGCCAGGTTTTTTATGATTTTACTCATTAACAATTGCCGTAATGTATGGTTTAACAACATTGTACATTCTGCTTTTCTGCGCATAGCCGATCAGGGAATTCATTTTAAAATTCCCTTTCAGATAATTTTTCAATCCTTCAACGGCAATATCCTCTCCCAGTTTATTCCGGTACCGGAAGCAATCTATAATTGTCTTTTCTTTTGAATAGATGTTAAACCAGCCTCCATCTGTTTTTACTTTTTCAATGCCAAGTTGGTACATATTGTTTGAAAAATAATAGGTATCAACCGGGGGATATATTATTTTTTGCGGTTTTTGATCCCGTGGTATCGCTACCATGATCATTGAGGGAATGAATGTCGTCAATTCATAATAATCAAGCGCTGAGAACAAACATATAACTGCCCTGGGCATAGCCAAACAAACATCAATAAAGCCCTGTTGCGAATATACCGGGGCATCGGTGAGTTTATAAAGACCGGGTTTGATCTTTTCCACAATGCTTTCATTGACAAGTTTTCGGAGTGTATCGGTATGAATACCTTGTTCTTTCAGATCTTTAAGAAAAGCGTACCCGGCATGGCTTTTAAAGATTTTTATGGCTTTATCCATATTATATCTCCGTTCAAAATTTCCGCACTTTTAAATATATGCAGAAATTTTGAACGGAGCAAGTATTTATTGTTGTTTTTTAAAAATGTCAAGGTCCACCTAATTCCCTAGTGCAGGTCCACTTATATTCCCCACTTGTTTTATCAAGTAACGATTTAAATTGGCATAATAATTTTCAACCTTTGGGTTTGGAATTAATGTAATGCTTATCTTTGAATTTGAGAATTGGGACAAAAATATTAAATTTGCATATTTGCAAATGATTTTTGCAGCATACTTTCAAATACATGATTATCGGCTATCGGTTTACTGCTGCGTCATCACAAATTCATCCCGGATATAGCCTTTTTCGCGTAACAGTAAATGAATAGCATCGAGCGTGGCCGGTTCCAGTTGCGGGGTGCGGCTTAATATCCAGCCGTATTTACGCTGCGGGTGGCCGATTACTGCGTATTCGTAATTCTCGCCGAGGCCGATGATCCAGTAATCCCCCCAAAACAGGCGCATACCGAGCAGACTGACAAAGCTGACCTGCAATTTGGCGTTGGTTGCGGTATCCACAATCCGTGCGACTCCTTTGGCGCGGATTTTTTTACCATCCGCAGTAAAGCAGGAATTGAGCACGTCGATACGGCCATCTTCGCGTAATACATATTCGGCGGTAGTATTGGCGGCGCATTTTTTCTGAAAACGATTGGGGATTTTGGCAATTTCGTACCACAAGCCGACATAGCGGGACAAATCGACTAGCTCTACGGTGGTCAACGGCTCAGTTGGCTGTGCAGCGGCTGGGTCGCTATATAATGCGGCTGCCAGCAAGGTGATGAGGGTGTAAAGGATGATGTTGTTCATGTTATTCTCCCAGGTTTAATTATATACTTTGTAAAGCAATTCAATATCCGGGGAATTTATTTACTGCGTTTAAACCGTTGTTTTTGTTCCGCCGTCATTTTCTCGGTAGCGTATTGAAAGATCAGGCGCGGTGCGGTATCTTTATAGCGCAACAGGAACTCTTCCACCGGCGGCGGGTTCTTTTTCCAGGCTTCGCGCAGAAACCAACCCAGTCCCTGGTGCACTACCCGGTCGGGATCGTGCATCAGGGAATCAAGCAAGGACAACAGTTGCGAATACTGCGGCTGCCGTTTAAGATATTCCAGCATGGCCACCGGCACAGCCCGGCGCTGCCACTTGCCCGGCGACTCTTTCCATGAGCTAAAATCCGCCAGAGTAATAATATTGCGTTTGATAAACTGCAACAATAGCGCTCCGCAGATCATATCCGAGTGCGCCCAGTTGCGCACCCCGGTTCTCAGCCAGGCGCCGATGCGGTTAAAAGTATTTACCGTATATTCATCCGCAAAAGGCTGGATAAGTATGATAGCGGTTGAGGCCTCTTCGTATTTTCCGCTTTGCAGCAGCATATCGCCGAGTTCCAGCAAACGTTCAAGTCCCAGGAATTGATAGTCCTGTTGAAAAGCAGTTTTCAGCGATTCCCAAATATCTTTATCAATACCATAAGCATCATACCCTTCGGTAAAGAATTTGGCATATTTTTTAATAATCGCTTCATTGCCATGCGCCGCCAGTTCCCTGCGAATCGAAGCGGCAATTACATCCAACTCCTGCGATTGGCTCATATCGTTCCTTTATTTAAGCAGCAGCATCTTTTTACAGGCTAAAATTTTATTGCCTTCTTCCAGGGTGTACAGGTACAATCCGCAGGGAAGGGACGCTGCGTTGAAATTAACGCTGTATGTTCCCGCCTTGTGATATTTATGAACCAGGGTTTGTACCTCTTGTCCGTTTGTAGCAAATATTTTTATATCAACATTCCCGGCTTCAGGGACATAATAGTTTATCCGGGTTTGCGGGTTAAAAGGGTTAGGATAGTTCTGTTCCAGTTGAAAGTCAGCAGGTTTAACACCCTCTTTGGCTGGAATAGCGCTGGGAGCGGCTATTTGCAGGTCGGCTACCGTATACCCGCAATGCATGATCCCGGCCAGCCTGGCAACCGTAGTTATAGCAGCTTTAACGATGTTGGTCATAAAGGTGAAATTGAGTGTGCCAATAGAATCGCCGGCTGTATGATAATTCGGGTTACGTAAATTACCGCCATCGGTCAGCATCAGCGCATTATAGCCTTTGTCCCAGAATATTGCATGGTCGCTGCGGCGCAGGTCAGGCACCATAGTGCCGGTACCGGGTACGGCTATGGAATGAACCAGCAATTGCGGTACAAAAGCGGCGGCGCAACTGTCGAACAAGGCGATCAGATCACTGGACTGGGCATTGCCGACATTGGCCAGAAAATTACCACGAAACTGCTGTGCGGCTATGGCATTATAGGCATCCGGAAATAACAATTCAAAACCGGCCGGCAGAATTTGACTGTTGGGCTGACTTGAATAATAACCGATCATTTCAAAATTGACAACCCCTTTGAGATCATAACCATTATTAGCCAGATGGTTTACATAATAGGTACTTCCCCCCAGATTATATTCTTCAAGATCGAACGCAATCAATTGCAAACTATTGCGATAGTGAAAGGGCGTTAGAATTCTGGCGGCTTCCAGCAAGCCGGCAACAGCAGCGCCGTTGTCATCGGCGCCGGGACTGATTGCGACGGTATCGAAATGGCCATCAAGGATATACAGGTTTGCTTCCCTGCTTTGACCGGGCAGCATACCTATGATGTTTAGCGCATCGTATGTGCCATATCTGAAATCCTGCAAGATCAGTTTACTATTTCCGGCGGAAAGTCGTTCTGTAATTAGTTCCCTTACATAAAGCATATGATCCAGGTTTATGGCATAGTTTCTGACGCCGATTATCGCTTCCAGGTTGTTTTTCAGATTCAGGCTATCGACCTGGTCGGCCAGGTCCTGAAGATCAACCCGGTAACGGTCATCGGCAATAACTTTCACTTTGTACCATTTTAATACGCTTGAATCTATATACAATTCTTCAGGATCATAGCGCCAGGAAACCTGTTTTCCCTCGCCCGGAATTGCCGGCCAGCCAATGTCGCCGCTTGCAGAATCCACCGGGCACAGAAAAGTTTCACCGCCGTCATTGGAAAGAGAAACAAAGATGTCCAATGTATCCTGTTCCTGATCGGAAACATTGAAAGTAACGGTGATTATGTGATTGGCCGTATCAACACACGCCGTTACCTGGTCTACAACCGGAGGTTGATTCTGCGAAAAAACACCCGCCGGAAAAAACAGACTGAAAACCAGGCCGAACAAGACATACAGATTAGTTCTTTTCATATTCTTCTCTTGGTTATGTCGGGGGATTGGTTTGATTTTTTTATATATAACAATATAGCAAAAGCGATCTAAAAATGCAAATCGGCCGGCAATTATTAACAAACCTGTTATTGACTCCTCGAAATCAACTTTTCTATATAAAAAGCGTTTCTTTACACTTTAGCCGGTTTGATAAATGGCGCCCGGTTTTATTTGATCAGCAGCATTTTTTTGCAATCCAGAATGTGGTTGCCGGTTTGCAATGTATACAGGTAAATACCGCAAGGCAGAGCGGAGGCATTAAAATTAATGCTATAACTGCCGGTCTGGTGTAATGATTGAACAAGGGTTTGTACTTCCCGTCCCGTCACGCTGAAAATTTTAATTTCTACTTGTCCGGCTTTTGGAACGCAATAATCAATCCGGGTAGATGGATTAAAGGGATTGGGATAGTTTTGTTCCAGGCGGTATTGTACCGGCTTGGTATTTTCCATCCCGGCAATCGCGGTAGTATTGGCAATGACCAGATCGGTAACCTTTGTATTATAGTGCTGGATTTCTCCCAACCTGGCCATTGTTACCACCGCAGCTTTGACAATGTTGGTCATAAAAGTAAAATTCAAGGTTCCGATCGTATCGGCCGGGGAATGATAAATATGATTGCGTAAATTGCCGCTGTCGGTCAGCATGATCGCCTTAAAGTCCCAATCCCAAAATGAGGCATGATCGCTGCTTCGTAGTCTGCTCACGTCTTCGCCATTGCCCGGCACCGCAAAGGAAAGTACATTTAACTGCGGTACAAACAGGTTTGCACTGTTGTTAAAGGTGACCTGCATATAGCTGGAAACAGCGTTGGTAATAACCATGACAAAATTGGCGCGGAACTCATCGGCAGCAATGGCATGATACGCCTCGGGGAAAAAGTCCTCATATTCCGGGCGCATATCCTGGGAGTTTGGTTCGTTTGAATAATAACCGATCATATCCATATTCACCAGGCCTTCAAAATGGGTGCTGTCCTGCCGGAGCAGTCTCACATATTCCTTACTGCCATACATACCGGTTTCTTCCAGATCAAAGGCGATAAAATGCAGAGAATTGCGAAATTGATAAGCGGACAAGATCCTTGCCGCTTCCAGCATGCCTGCAACCGCAGAACCGTTATCGTCGGCGCCGGGGCTGTTTTCAACGGTATCGTAATGACCGCCTATGCCATACAGAATTTCTTTATTTGTTTGTCCGGTCAGCATACCGATAATATTTTCCGCCGAACACTCATCTTGTTCGAAAGATTGTACCAGTAATTCAAGGTTACCCGCTGATAAACGGTTTTTTAAAAATTCTTTAACATTGGCAAGATGTTCGGCCCCGGTCACATAATTTCTTATGCCGATAATTGCCTGCATATTTGTTTTCAGTTGCAAGCTATCTACCTGGTCGGCCAGAACCTCTAATTTAACCGCCAAATGATCATCGGCACTCAGCCTTGCCTTGTACGAGGATAAGGTGGTGGCGGTGAAAAAAAAAGTCCTGGCAGGATAATGCCAGGTAATCTGTTTATCCGTTCCCGGTAAAACCGGCCAGCCAATATCTCCGCCAAGAGAATCCATAGGGCATAAAAAGGTTCTACCGCTATCACTTGAAAATGAGATGGAAATTTCCAGGGTATCATTTTCCTGATCCGAAACATCGTACAAGAACGTGATTATTTGAGTGGTTGTGTCAACACTTGCTGTTAGACGGTCGATGACCGGCGGCTGGTTTTGGGGAAAGGAAATATATGGAGTTAACAGGACTGACAATAATAAAAGTTTTCGGCAAGCAGCGATGGAATAGATTTTCATTTAAGGCTCTACATTCTTTTTATGTAAAATCATGTCTGGTATGATTTTATAAAGTAATAAAATTCTCATCTAAAAGCTATAAAAAAGGCCGCCTTTACAAGCGGCCATAGAATGATACCAGGATTAACCGATAAACTCATTACCAACTTTACGGGCACGTTCCGGTTTGTCCAGGTTGATGCCCAGCGCCAGACCGATTTCCACCAGCACATTCCAGCCGGCGCACAAGTAAACATAAGGCGTTAATTCACCTGCCGAGGGCACACGAATCGTGGGGAACGGCGTGTCATGATCGGCAATGGCAACAACTGTCAAACCAACGCCTTTGACCAGCACATCCTGGAATTTTTCAATTTCATCATCAATGGGATCGACGACAAATACAATATCTTTGGGATCCATTACTTCTTCTATACCGTGTACGGCATAGGTGCCTTCCAGAAAATCGGACTTTTTGCGGGTGATCTCATTGGTTTTCAAAGTCAGTTCTTCGGCTACCCCGTCGTTATACCCGGCAAAATAGATCGTCGGTGCGTTGGCGGCAGTTTTGATGATGTTTTTATCGACCAGCAAGGTCAAGGCAGTTTCAATTTTCCCGGCCAGGTCAACAAGCAGTGAACCGGTGTTTTTAGCGGCAATATGCCACAAAATAGACTCGTAGAACAGAGCCTGTTCCACAACACTTTTAGTAGCGGCGACCGCTTGTTCCCAGCCGCAGGTTAGAACAAATGACCTTGTACAGGCCTGGGCCAACAGGGTGCCTTCATTGGCGGTCAACCCGAAACGATTGGTATTACCCTGTTCCAGCAGTTTTTTAGCCAGCAGTACTACTTCTTTGGTGCGCCCGGAGTTGGATGCGCAAAACACCGCACAGTTATGCAGATCATACTGTGCGCCCTGGCGGGAACCATCGGTGGCTATTGCCAGATTCAATCCCCAGGTCATGGCTTTGCGGATGGAATTCTTGGCCGGAAAAATCCTGCTGGAACCCTCGCCGGTGAGGAATAATTTACCGACAGATTTTATAGCAGTGGCTACCTCTCTGGTCTGATCGACGTTAAAATTTTTTACAACTGCAACCGTATCCATCATTTCGCGAACCAGCGCGTGAGTGGAATATTTTTTATCTGTTAAATTCATTGCAACATCCCTTTCCCTGATAATTATCTGCTTGATTAATTTTCGCCATCGCGATGCGGTGTTTTTTATGCCAGACGTTTTTTAATAGTATTAATGCGTTTGGTAAATAATTCAGTTTCCTGTTTTATCTGCACTATAAAACTGTTTTCATCAATCAAGCCGATGCAGGCTTGCTGTTCCTGTTCATTGCGATAGGTGTTTTTTCGAAACTCGTTATCATAATCTTTTTTTCTGCTGATATAGATCTGTTCGCAAACGTATTTCTGGATTTTAACCGCTTCATCAAGCATTTGCGCAAACCATTCCGCCGTCACTTTTTCGGGAGCAGTTAAATCGAGTAATGTAGCAAATGCGTGCTTTTGTTTATCTATCGGGTACTTGAACCACAATTCAGTATAAGCGTAATGGATTTCATCCCAGGTTTTTAATTTTGCGGATTTGATTCTATAAGTAATATCGGCAAGGTCTTTTTCAGTTACAAGCTGGCCGCCAATATTCACCCAGTCGATAATTCTTTTACCGGCGAGGGCTTCCTGCATAATTGCAAAATTAGCCTGGGGATTGGCTTCGAGAAAGTCCAGCAGGTTTTTGACGGCATAGTAAAGCAGCATTTGTCCATAAGCATGGTAGCCGTCCCTGGCCTTGAGGATGGTCACTTTGCGTCGTGATTTTTCCATATTTTCACCAAGGACTTGCAGACCGGCAGTTTTTTCCTTATTATCGTTCAACAGGCTGCGTCCCAGTTCCTGTAAGCGGGTGCTGCTTTTTGCTCCGGCGTCGTTATTTTGGCGTAACCAGGCTTTGGCGGTCCATAATTCCAGTAGCTTGCGGGCCTGGAACATTTCTTCTACCGTATCGGGCGCGAGCGGGTCAAATTCGATATTTTGCACTTTGGTCAGGCGTTTATCGCGGGTCTGGTATTTCCATGAATTACGGGCCAGGGCGAACATGTTATGAAGCCACCAGTACGCCGGCATCACTTCCAGATGATCTAGCGTGGTGTTGTTATTGAGCAGGGAGAAAGGCAGCGGTATATCCAGTTCTGCCGGGTAATCGCCTTTGGAAAGTAAAGTAAACGACGAGAAGCGGCAGGAATGTTTGACGCTGGAACATAAACCGGGCCAGAAACCACGTCCCGCTTGAATTTCACCATCATTGGAACGGCTGTTATGGTTGGAGCCGATGGTGGCGCCGGCCGCCAGGTTGGTTTGCCCCATTAACAGCGAAGCGATTAGAAAAGAATTGTTATGATGCTGTTCGTGGGCCGGAAAGATGAGGTTATTGAGCATTTCGCAGCACGAGACCGTGGAATTATCGCCCATGAACGAATTGAGGAGCCGGGCGCCGTATTTAAGGTTAGAGTTATTGCCCATAATAAAGCGAATGGCTTTGCAACCATAAAAAATATGACAGCCGTAACCGATAATCCCGTTAACCAGTTCAACTCCTTCGCCAATTTGAGTCGGCTCATCCATAGTGGAGTTGATGGTGAGGTTTTTCAGTTTGTTGGCGCCTTTGATATAACAATGGGAACCGATCTTGACGTCTTTGATGATCATGGAATTTTTGACAACGCATTGTTCCCCGACTGTACCGTAAAAACCACGCCGGTCATCAAAACTTTTTTGGGTTATTGCGCCCAGCTTTTCTAGCAGTTTTTTATCATCACGGTATTTGGCCCAGATATAGGCATCAGCGGTGATCATCCCATCAAAAGGCATGACCGACCGGGAACCGGTTTCATTCATTAATAGAAGCAATGTCCGAACTTTTTCTTCTTCACCTTCTTTAACAATGCCATTACCAAATTTGGCGTGGTTGGTTGTGTGCATTTCATCAATATTGAATAACATACTACGGTCACCGATGATATAATGCGCCAGGTAACGAACATTGTGGATGGCAACATCATCGCCAATATCGCAGGCAATAATCCGGCTGTTGGTGATACCGGCGGGCATTTGCAGGTCATGATGCAGCAAGGTAATATTTCTTAATTTACCAATGCGAACCAGGCCGAAGAACTCACAATTTTTTATCATTGAAGCTTTAAATTCTTCGGTTACCAGAATCAAATCCCAGTCATCGCAGGTATTGGCGTTTTTTACCAATTCCTCAATTTCGCTGGATTTTAGATGGCGCCAGTACCCCTCCGGTTTGTTGAGTTGCTGGTTGCGAAGATAGTATTCATCTTTTCCCTTGGGTATATAGGGTGCGGCGATAAAATTTTTACCCATTAAATCTGCTTGCATTATACCGACATTATCCATATCCAGGCTCCTTATTATTTATTTACAGCTAACTGCCAATGCTTTGGCATTAGACAAGTAATGATTGCAGAATAAATGTTATTGCAAGTAAAGATATACAAAATGCCCGCAATTCGGTTTTTGTGAGAAAATTTGAATTTTTGAATAAATACCGAAAAATTTACTATGGTATAAATGTATTAAAATTAATTATTTAGAACGGAAGAATCCATGCTTTGTTGATGGATTTGGAAAAATGAATATATTATTTCATACCACAGAATTTATAAAAAAAAATCTGCAAAACAACACTTTTCTGGGAAAATTTTTCACCGCGGGAAGAATTTTCCTGAATTTGAATGAATTCTCAAATCGGCGTGAAAAATGTTTACAATAGTTCAAATATTTGGGAAATTAAAAACAAATATGAATTGTTTTGAATTATGATAAATTATATAATGAATGCTGGAAGACAATGGATTATTATATTGTTTTCCACATAAAAATTGTGTAATTTAGAAAAATAGTGGGCATCAATTTAATTAAATACAACTAATTCAAAATTTTTGAATTAACTTCTGTAACCTGCATATTGTTTTTCCCACAGACGTATCTAAAATTAAATTGTGCCTGGAAAAGGCAAAACAGCTTTAACGGTAAAGCTGTAATAATTATTTAAAGGAGAAATTCATGAATATTTACGTTGGCAATCTCGATCGTCAGGTTACTGAAGATGAATTGAAAAAAAGTTTTGAAGCTTTTGGCGAAGTCACTTCTGTAAAAATCATCAAAGACATGTATAGCGGTGAATCAAAAGGATTTGGATTTGTTGAAATGGCGGATGCCGCCAATGGTAAAACTGCCATGCAAGAGATGGACGGTAAAGAGATAAAAGGCAGAGCGATTCGTTGTAGTGAAGCCCGGCAGCGTACCGGCGGCAGCGGCGGCGGTGATAAACGACGCAGATATAATCCTGGTGGCGGCGGCGGCAATCGTTCCAATTTTGGCGGCGGTTATAACAGCGGCCGGCGTGGTTACTAGAACAACCGGTTTATAAAAAGGATTATCTTTAACCAATATGATCTTTAAAGACCGGTTACCGCATCTTTAAATATTGTGTAAAATAATATTTTAATACCCGGTTAACCGGTTTATAACCGGAACTTGTTGAGAATGTAATCACTTGTTACATCATTACTAATGAGAATGGTTTATTTGAAAACGGAGTTATATATGCAAGTTCAAAAAGATATGGTTGTGGCATTTCATTACACTTTAACATTAAATTCCGGCCAGGTAGTAGATTCATCCGCTGATGGCGAGCCGTTATCTTTTATTGTCGGCCATGGCCAGATCATTCCCGGTCTCGAAGAGCAGTTAATAGGAATGAAGGTAGGCGACAAGAAAACAGTCAATGTTGCGGCCAAAGATGGTTATGGTGAACGAGATGAAGAAATGGTTCAGGTTGTGGACAGGGCGGAAATTCCGGATAAAATCGATTTGTATGAAGGCCTGGTATTGCGGGCAAACAGCGAAGATGGAGATAACATTGAATTTACTGTAAAAACATTCAATGAGAAAGAGGTCGTGTTTGATCTCAATCATCCCCTGGCAGGGGAGACCCTGAATTTTGATACTGAAATAGTATCGATACGCAGCGCCACAAAAGAAGAAATTGCCCACGGCCATGTGCACTAGTCAAGGCGGGAGGTAATCCCGCCTTTTTTTTATCCAGCCGGAGATATTGTTCCGGTACTAGGGTAAATTTTTAATTTTAATGTTGCGAAAAGCAACCCCGCCACCATGATCCTGCAATAATATATGACCTTTGCTAAAACCACCGAAACCCGGGAAATCCCTGAATTTACTTCCGGCTATTCGTTCCCTGAATTCATCATTGTTTCTTTCACATTCCAGCGCTTTTACATTGTTCAGCCAGTGTTCAACATGATTGCCATTGACAATGATGTGCGCCTGGTTCCAGTCGCCATCGGTTTTGGCATTGGCTGCGGCTGTTTCGGAATGGAGCAGGTCATACAGATCGGCAATATCATGGGGGCCGCCTTCCGGACGGTTAATTATTTGGTATTCAAAGCCGATGGAACTACTATCCTGAATAAAGTATTTTATGCCGCTGTTTGCCGGTTGATTAAATTTGAAATCGACTTTAAATTCAAAATTGGCATAACGCTGGATCGTGATGATATCGCCGCCTTGCCCTGGGGTTCTGGTTTCTGCCGGAACGGAAAGCAGTTCGCCGTTGACAACCTGCCAGGCGGCAGTGGGAACCGGCTGGCCGGCAATGCCGGTCCATTGTGACAATGACTCGCCGTCAAACAACAATTGCCAGCCTTGCTGTTGTTCACTTACAGTCAGGGTATTGGGTGGGGGTGAAGACAGCCTGGCCTGCTGACAGGAAATTGTCACGGCAAGAATTGTTACTAAAAAAAGCTTTTTCATTTTTCTTTCCTGTTAAAATACCGGGGTGGTGAAAATTAATTTTTTTTGCCTGCCTATAATACTTTCCGGGAAAAGAATGGTTGCACCGGAAAACAGATTTATGTAATTTAGACAATAATTTGCATTTCGCAATAATAAAATGAGTTCTGTTACTACCAAACCGGGAAATGCCATGCAAAAAGATACTGCACCCCTGACCTGGAAATTTCCACGGCCATTCTGGGTTGCCAACATTATTGAATTATTCGAACGCGCCGCCTATTATGGAATGTTCATTACGCTCACTTTGTATTTGACAAATGAAATCGGTTTTACCGACGTTGGCGCCGGCTGGGTGGTGGCCGTTTTTGCCGGTTTTATTTATCTGGCGCCGACCTTTACCGGGTCGTTAGCAGACAAGCTGGGTTTCCGAAACGCATTAATACTGGCTTTTGCGCTTTTAACCGGTGGGTATGCCCTGCTTGGCGCTTTTCAGTACAAATTAACTGCTGTTCTGTCGTTATTGCTGATCATGCTGGGCGGCTCTTTTGTTAAACCGATCATAACCGGTACAGTGGCCAAAGCTTCGGATGCTGCGAATCGCGCCCGGGCGTTTTCAATTTTTTACCAGATAGTGAACATCGGCGCGTTTATCGGCAAGACCGCCGCCAAACCGCTGCGAACGGAACTGGGTTTAAAGTATATCAATTTTTATTCTGCGGTCATGGCTTTGGGTGCGCTGCTTCTGGTGATAATTTTATACCGCAACCTGGACACCAAAGGCATGGGCAAGACCTTGCGGGAATCGTGGCGGGGACTGCTGACGGTGCTGAAAAATACCCGTTTTATGGCGCTGATCCTAATCGTTGCCGGGTTTTGGACCATACAGGGGCAGCTTTATGCAACCATGCCGAAATATGCCCTGCGGATGATAGGCGAACATGCCGCGCCGGAGTGGCTGGCCAATATCAATCCGCTGGTGGTGGTACTATTTGTGGTGGGGATCACCCATTTAACGCGCAATATTCGACCAGTCAGTTCCATTGCCATCAGTTTATTCATCATTCCCCTGTCGGCGCTCTCTATTGCTCTTAGTCCCGTTCTGGAAAGTTATACGGGTCAGTCCGTATCATTCGGCTGGTTCAGCCTGCACCCTATAACAGTTATGCTTATTATCGGCATTGCCTTGCAGGGACTGGCGGAATGTTTTCTGTCGCCGCGGTTTCTGGAATACGCCTCCAAACAGGCGCCGCCCGAAGAAGTGGGCTTGTATATGGGCTATTCACACCTGCACACGTTTTTTGCCTGGCTGATCGGATTTGCCGTATCCGGGTATTTGCTGGAGGCTTTTTGTCCCGACCCGGCTAAAATGTCGCCGGCAATTCAGGAACAGCGTTTACAGGCGCTGGCGGGACAAGCCCCCATGCCGGACGCCTGGGCGCATGCCCATTATATCTGGTATGTGTTTGCCGGGATCGGTTTGGCGGCTTTAATATGTCTGCTGCTTTATCGCCGGGTAACGGATCGGCTGGATGCAGAAAAAAAGTAGAGTTTCAGGCGGCAAGGCAGGACATTTAAATCAAGTAAATAATTTGGCGTATTTTCCCGGCGCAATAATGCGCATGGCTGCGCTCACGCCGGGCAAGAGTTTAACCAGTGAAGGGATCGATTGTTCGTTAAAGTTGAGGCTTTTTTTATAAGTTCGTAATCCCTCGTCATCGGCTGCTACCTGGCCGTGTACTAGAGTGTGTATCGCCGGGGAGCGGCGGCAGACCTGGATGAATTCATAATGCAGGCCGATGCTGACGTAACTGGATAGGGCAAAATCCGCAAAATTGGCGGTTTCCAGGTAGGCAAAACCATCCACAGCGTATACTTCAAAGATGCCGCCGAGCTTGCCGTCTACGAGTCCAGCCAGAATCATATTCCGGTTTTGGCCATCGTTGAGATAATTGCAGCATTTGTTCCGGTAATTGTTTTCATCAGGGGTTCCTCTGTCATGGCCGATTCTGGCAAAGGAATCTCTCACCACCGCAAAACCTTCTTGCAGTAAAATATCTTTATCGAGAATTTCCACAAAACGGCAGCGTTTCATACTGCGCCGGTACTGGTTGCGGCGGTTGGAAGACCATTGTTCCAGGTCATAGTTTTGTAAATCGGAAATGGTGTGCACATTAAAATGGCTGTTGGCTTGCGAGATGTATTCATCGGTCAGGGCGGCGCGTACGCCCCAAGCCATAAGCTTTGGCAGGGCGATTTGCTCGGGACGGCATTTGTAAAGGAGATGCGAAGGTTGATAAAAGCCGCGTTTAATCTCCTGCCAGTAAACGCCGTGGGATTCGATAATGGTTTTACCACATTTACGTCGCCATTGCACATGTTCGGCCGGTGTAAAGGAATTGAGAGTAACAATGCTAATATCTCGAAAAGCTGTTTTTCCCTGGATTTGCATAAAGCCCTACCCACTAGTCTGGATCATGAAAATGATTATCTGATTTTATAATGTAGTAGATAATTTATAAATTTCAAAAGAAAAGTTATCGCTTTTCAGCTATCGTCAATCAAACAGTGAACATGAAATAGCCAACGCAAAAGAGTTGGGATATTCAATAAAAAGTTGGAACCGATTGTACAGGAAATGGATTAGTCAATTCTGTTTCATCTTTAAACGAACTACCGGGGGGAAAACTCTTTTAAAAAGCATTGCCGGCCTGAACAGTGAATTTTCAATTATTAAATATTGTTTCAGTAAGGTCTTAAAATAAAGATTTGACTTGATATTCAGATCTTGTTTGATTAATTTATTTTCCAATTATAGATTGAAAAATAAAGACCAGTACCATGCAGAGCAATTATGAATGTGCTTATAGAGTAATTCATTTACATGGTAACTATCGGGAGAACTCATATTTTCATGTACCGGCAATAAACTCATGGTGTTATATATAATGATTTTCAGGAATTTATTAAACAAGTAATATGCGAAGGAGTATATTATGGGCAAGAAACTTGATAAAAACGTGAGCCGGCGGGATTTTTTAAATCTTACTAATAAAGCCGGCGTCGCAGTAATTCTGGCCGGTGGAGTTCTGGATATCATTCGTCCGCAGAATGTCTTTTCAGCCTTGCAGCAAAACGGGGATAAAACGTTTAAAACACTGCGTCCCAGGCAAAAGAAAGCAATAGTTACAAATCAATCTAAACAAGATCATATTATTGTTTCTTCTACCCTTGCATTTAAAGAAAAAAAATATTTATTAAACTCGGAAGGCTCTTTTCTCTGGAATCTCTGCAACGGCCGTCATAGCCTGGAGATGATGACTGACGCCCTGGCTTTAAAATATAAAAAAACGCCGGCAGTTGTCGAGAGCGACATTAATAATTTTGTCCATACATTAAAGACCTTAAATCTGATTGAATTTTTGAATTAAAAAAGCATATTACGGAGATCAAGCCATGTCTACTCCTGAAAAAAATATTAAAGGCCAGGCCCAAATCAATGATCAAACTTTTAATGGGCTTACCAGGGTGAACAACCCGGCGGCCGGTAATTGCTGCTCTTATCAAAAACCGAAAATTACCTTGATCAACAAACCGGAAGCGCTGAAAAAAGCCGACTCGCCGGCCTGCGCCGAATGCAATACCTATTGTCAAACCTGTGATGGTTGTGATGGCTATTGTAATATCTGTGAAGTATGCGACGGTTGTGAAGTTTGTGACGGTTACTGTGAAGTCTGTGAAGATTGTGAGGGTTGTCTTATTTGTCTTGGTTGTGAGAGCTGTTTTTTCTGCGAAACCTGTGATGGTTATTGCGATGTCTGCCACTCCGGTTGTGATATTTGTGATGGCTGCGTGGACTGTGAAAGTTGCGTCAGTTGTGAAGCCTGTGACGGTTATTGTGATTCTTGCGACATTTGTTTGAGCTGTGAAGTCTGTGTTGATTGTGAAGTTTGTGTTGACTGTGAAACCTGTGTGGTCGACGATCCTTCGTTGCCTGTTACTTTAAACATATTTGACTGTACACGCAAAAAGAATAGTGTTTTATTGTATTGGCGAACTGAGGCGGAAGTTAATAATCTGGGCTTTTTCCTGTTCCGGGCATTGGATAAAAAGGGTCCCTATCAGCCGGTGAATGGCAAAATTATCCCGGGCGCCGGTTCATCTGCCGTGGCGCATGAATATGAATATATAGATTCCACAGTCGATAACGCAACGACTTATTGGTACTTGCTGGAAGATGTGGATATTAATGGCGAAACCATAACCCGCGGCCCGCTTGAATGCAAAGCATTGTCCAGCGATGTACAGGCATCGCCAACCAGATTCCGTCTGTCGACCAATTATCCCAATCCGTTCAATTCGCAAACCAGTATGACAATTACAGTTCCCGACAACGGTCATATCACGGTTGAGATTTATGATATAAACGGCAGAATAGTTAAAACTTTAATGAGTGGCGCTATCACGGCCGGTACTCATCCCCTGACCTGGGATGCCACCAACAACAGCGGCGCTGCAGTCACTACCGGCGCCTATTTCTGCCGCGTTCGCTATGAAAACGGACAGACATTAACGGCTATGCAGAAATTGAGTTATATCCGCTAAGACGATTGGAAAGGAATTTATGGAGTTGACGCAAGCCAATGTGTTTGAAACACTACAAAAGTACGAACTTGCAGAAAATCATTATTTTCAAATGGGGGGATATACAATTTTTTATAACGTCAAACAAATGGGGGTTTATGTTATTCACGAGGAGCATGTCAGGCAATTTATTGAGTTTTTTAGCGGAGGCAAAAACCCACAGCAATTGACGAAACTGTGCGATTTATATGGAATTGCTCAAGTTCGGGAGGATTTTGAAGCGTTAAAAAATATCGGCTTGTTGATTTCTTCCGAATTAATATCTCAGCAAGGCACAGTGAAACCCCCCAGTTGTCATCGTGATCGCTATATGAGCGCACTGGTTGTTAATCTTTGTCACGACTGCAATTTCAGATGTTCTTATTGTTTTGCCAATCAGGGGCTGTACAGAAAAGACCGCCGCTATATGGACTGGAAAACGGCCAAAGCTACGGTCGATTTTCTGATCGCCAAAGCCAACCCGGATATGAAAAAGAAAAAAGTCCGGTTAGAATTATTTGGCGGTGAACCTTTGATGAATATGCCGGTGATCAGAAAATTGGTTGCTTACCGGGAAGAGGTGAAAGAAAAAACCGGGTTCGAGATCGGCATGAGCTTACCCACCAATGGTTTATTATTAACCAAACAACGTCTTGATTTTTGTGATGAACATCAAATCGGCGTGCAGGTGAGCATTGACGGCCCCCCGGAAATACAGGATCGTTACCGCAAATTAGCCAATGGCGAGGGCTCTTATGCCGCGATCATTGATAATGTGAAACGGTTAATCGCGAAAAGGAAAAAGATCAATGCCCGGGCTACTATTGGCCGCAACGATGTGCATCTCCTTGAAGTGGCCAAACACCTCATCGATGAAGTCGGCTTTGCCAGTGTGTTTATAGCCGAATCGACCGGGGTTGAAGGCTGTTCCGGCACGGCCTCAAATACAGCGGTGGATTTGCAGGAAATCAACAGTCAACTGTATGACGTGGCTGAAGAGTACATTCGCAGGGCTAGGAACGGCGAAGTTTATAATTTGAATCCCTTTGCCCATGCGGTTTCGCGGTTATGGAATCCAAAAATCAAGAACGATGCCTGCGGCGCCGGCAAGGGGTATCTGACGGTGGCGGTGGATGGCTCCCTTTATCCGTGCATGCGTTTTATCGATATGAAAGAGTATTACCTGGGCAATGTGTTCGATGGCGAGATCAATGAAGCGATCCGCGATAAATTTTATAATAACACGGTGGACAGTAAAGAAGAATGCAGCCACTGCTGGGGAAGATACCTGTGCGGCGGCTCTTGCGTGTTCCTGCCGATAGAATATCATGGCTCGCTGGACAAGCAGCCGCAGGAGATTTGCGATACCTATCGCCGCCGTTTTGAATGCGCCATGTATGCCATGGCGGTTTTACATGCCGAAGGTTATCAGTTGAAAAATAACCGGTATGTAAAGGTTATATAGTACTATTTGTATTGCTATATTGAGTTTAAAGCAATAGAGGTTTTGACTGTTAACGAATGATGGGGAGTGTTCCACCATTGTTTTTCATGTTTTATGGCGAATAATGTTATGTTATTATTAAATTTATCTATATTGCGGGACACTCACCATCCTACGACTATTAACTGAAAGCTGATAGCTGATAACTGACAGCTTTCTTTTAACGTTTCACATCTCACTAGATAAAAATTCCTTGATTCTTTGCATTTTTCAAGTTATAATAATGAACGGATTTCACCAAACTATCGGGAGGATTTATGTTTATCACGCTACTTGTCGTTACCTTTCTCATTGCCTTGCTGGTCTGTTTTATCCTGGTAAAAATTTTCAACAAACCGCTGCACGGCATACTGAACCGGTTGATTGAAGAAACTCTGAACGGCGCCTGGCTATCTTATTTAAAATTCGCCATTTATGTGGTTGGAATTTCATCGGGCGTGCGTATTTGGCAGTTGGAACGCTACATTACCCCGGAAAATCAAGTTGGAGCTGAAATTCTAGAACTGAACATCGATCGCTGGACGCTGGAAATTTACCGCACTATCATCGGCACATTGCAGGGTGTGGCCTGGCTGCTGTTGGTGTTCTTTATCTTTGCCCTCATTGCTTATGTGATTGTGCGGCTGGTAGAAGCAAAAAAGAACCAATAATTACAGATTACGCGATTCATTATACAGGTATACGTTTAACTCTTGAGCAAGGTAATACGGCATGAAATACTGTTTTTGGATAGCGCTGTTATTAATAACAACATCAGTATTCGCCCAGAATTTACAGTTACATAATGATTTTCGCCATTCCATAGACCCGGATAATAATAGCAGGGATTATACCACTTTATCATTCGAAACATTCAGGCTGGAATCGTATGGCTCGATGTTTATGAAAATGGATGTGGATTTCAAGGGCGCGCATAACAATCCCGGCAACCTGTTCACACAAATATCCCATACCTTTAAATTTTGGGACTTCCCGGCGTTTCTGCACCTCGAATATTCCGGCGGACTCGGGGTGGACAGCAAATCCGGGTATGGCTATGCCATCGATAACGCCTATATGGTCGGCGCGGCGTATCCCTTTCAGTTGGGCAATGCCTGGTGGAGCACGTACCTGGTGTACCGCTATAACAACTTTACACAAGGAAGCCATGATCTGCAATACTCGCTGTATTGGGGACAAAATTTCCTGCGGAATAAGATCAGTTTGCTTGGTCACCTGGTGTTGTGGACGGAAAACAAAGATCATGGCGACCCCTGGACCGCCGGACAAACCGGCAAGAAATTGCTGTTCCTGAGCGAACCGCAAATCTGGTACAATATCAACAAACTGTTGGCTATAGGCACGGAGATCAAGCTGTTCTATCATGTCTATTCATACTCGGATGGCTGGCTGGTGTACCCCACGCTGGCGATCAAGTATAATTATTAAATTGACAGGAATTGATTAATGAAAAAAAATAAGCAAATAATTTTGTACCATGTATTGATACTGATAATTATTGCCTGCTTTGTTTTCCCCGACATTTCCCCGGCTGCTGCTTCCGGGTCGATTGATTTTATCTTTCAGCCCAATGATAACATTACCCAGTTCGCTATCTGGGTGGAAAATGCTGAGGGACAGTATGTCGGCACAGCGTTCCTCACCAATTTTATCGGCCGGCGCGGCGGCGGCAACCGCACCGCCAGTCCCGATATCGATTCGGGCGACGGCAATCGCCTGAATGCCCTGCCGGTGTGGAGCTATAAGCGCGGTGTGATCGACACGACTTTTGGCGTAATCAATTATTATCCCCCGGCGTCGAACCAGCCAGGGTATCCGAATGACATCGACGCGGTGTCTATGGCTACGCCCAATACGAGCGTGCAAACAATCACCTGGCAGTGTCCGGATTTACCGGGCGGAACGTACACCTGCCGCATCGAGGCCAACAAGTCCTTTGATTTTAACGAGTATCACAATTACTCTTTCTATCGCGGCCAGCCCTCGACGATCTGGGAAATGAACATTCCCATTGCCAATGCCCCGGACAGCGCCTCTACACTGGACTATGTCGGTTATGGCTCAATCGACGGTTCCAGCGGCGCGCTGCATGTCCCCGATTCGACAATTACCACGGCTGATGATCTGTTGCAGGATATGGGCGGGTACAGGTTCAAGGCAGTCTACACCCCCGGAGCGGTGGGTATTGCTGAAAATTCGCGCCGGGAAATAGCGCCGGTCTCTTTTTCCCTGGCGGCTAATTATCCCAATCCGTTTAACAATAATTCGGTCATTCCATTCACTCTGCACCGGACAGAAACCGTGCAGTTAAATGTGTATGATGCACTGGGACATCTAGTACGCTCCATGCAGGTAAGGGAACTGGGCAATTATGAGATCAGATTCGATGCGGCTGAACTGGCTTCGGGCGTCTATTTCTACCGGTTATCCGGCGCAAACGGTAACACCGCTACCGGTAAAATGCTGCTGTTGCGTTGATATTTATCAGGAAATTCTATGGATACTTTAAATACAGAACTGGTTGCAATTGCACAGGATTATTTAAATACGCATATCCCAATTACCCGTCACCTGGGAGTCCAGGTTGTTACTTTTACCGGCCATTCCATTGAGGTGGCGGCGCCGCTGGCGCCGAATATCAATCACCAGGGCACAGGATTCGGCGGCAGTTTGGCTTCAGTGGCCATGCTGGCCGGCTGGACGCTTTTGCATCTCAAAATAAAGGCGGAAAATATAACTTGCCGGCTGGTCATTCAAAAAAGCGTTATGGATTTTACCGCCCCGGTAACTGCGGATTTTAAGGCGCAGTGTGTTTTGCCCGACAGCGAAGAGTGGGGACAATTCCGGGAAGTGTTAACCCGCAAAGGTAAAGCGCGCATCGTTCTACAAACCAGAGTTATGAACGGAGAAACAGTGGCCGGCAAACATACCGGCACATTTGTGGCGGTGATGAATAAACAGTGATCAATCTACAGGAGCCATTATGAAAAAGTTGACTTGTTGCCTGCTGTATTTTATAACAGTTTTGTTTTTCTCGTGCACCCATTCCAACCATGAGGGAAAAATGATGAAAACCGAATTAAAACCCGATAGCGGTTGTGCGGAAATAAACGGGGTAAAATTGTATTATGAAATATATGGTCAGGGTGAACCTTTGCTCTACCTGCACGGCGGCATCAGTTCCGGCAAGGATTTCAGAGAATACATCCCGGACTTGAGCAAAAAGTTCCAGGTGATTACCGTCGACCGCCGCGGTCATGGCCGTTCTTTTGATAACGGCGAGCCGTACAGTTATGCCGCTATGGGCGATGAAATGAACGCCTTTATGGATTATATGAAAATCGATTCCGCTTATGTCATGGGCTGGAGCGATGGCGGCGTAGTGGGTTTTCATCTGGCCGGTAAATACCCGGAGCGGGTACGCAAGTTAATTGCCGTCGGCGCCAATTACCTGGTCACCGGTATGACGCCGGGAATGATCGAGTGGATTGAAACGCAAATGACGGCAGAGGGTGTAGCTGCAAGTATTCCGGGTATCAAGCGGGATTACCTGGCAAACAATCCCCAGCCGGAGAATTATGCTTCTTTTATATCCCGGTCTCGCGATATGTGGCTGCGTGAGCCTTATATGGAGAGAGAAGATTTTATAAATATCGGTGTTCCAGTACTGCTGGTCGCTGGCGATAAAGACGATGTCACCCTGGAACACATGGCCGAAATGTATTCACTGCTCGAAAATGCGCAGCTTTGTATTTTGCCCGATACCGATCATTTTGTCTTTGCGCAGCGGGATGAGACGGTTTTACAGGTCATTTATAAATTCTTGAATACCAAAATGGAAAAGTGAGTATAATAACTGCTTTGCACAACAGGAGGCTGTTATGAAGAAAAGTTATGTAATGGTTTGTATTTTGGTCATAACCGGTTCATTACTTTTACTGACTGGTATGAATTGTACCAAACCTGCCGGGAAAAAAACGGATGCGGATAAAACCCTGAACGGGCCATTTACCTGGAACAATGTCAATAATCCCCATGAGGAGTTAGCTGTAATTGAAAATGTTATTCGTTCTCACATCGGTTGGGCGGTGAATAATAAAGATCAGAAAACACTTTATTCTACTATTGTTGAAAACGATGAACTGTTCTTCATTCAGCCCGATTCCAAAAGTACAGTTAGAGGCATAGATGATTTCAGGCCGGTTGTTAATGATTTCTTTATGCGGGAAGACTTTAAAGCTATCCGGGTAGAGATCACCGATCTGCGCATTCACATGTCCCCGTCGCAGCAGACTGCCTGGTACGCTTGTATTTTAAATGATTTCAATGAATTCCAGGGCCGCCCGGCAAACTGGGAAAACGTACGCTGGACCGGCGTGTTGGAAAAAGTGAACGGACAATGGAAAATTTTTCAGATGCATTATTCCAAGGCGGAGGATTTGGTGAAATAGCAATTACTGAATAAATAGTAATTGTTGTGATGTTAAAGTATAAAGTGTATAATTTGATAAATGGAGCATCTGATGAGCGTTATTATTGAACCTTTCAAGATCAAATCCGTTGAACCCATCCGCATGACCACGCGCGCGGAACGCGAAGAATTATTACGAGCCGCCGGATACAACCTGTTCCTGGTCAACAGCGATGATGTGCTGATCGACTTGCTAACGGACAGCGGCACCTCGGCGATGAGTTCCGAACAATGGGCCGGCATCATGCGCGGCGATGAAGCCTATGCGTGCAGTAAAAGCTGGTATCGTATGCGCGATGCCATTCGCGATATTTTCGGCTTTGAGCATGTTATCCCCACCCACCAGGGCCGGGCTGCGGAGCGCATCCTGTTTTCGATCATGTGCAAAAAAGGCGATGTGGTGCCGAACAATACTCATTTTGATACCACCCGCGCCAATGTGGAATTTAACGGCGCCGAAGCGCTGGACCTGCTGAAAGCCGAAGCGCTGAATCCTGCCGCAATCCTGCCTTTCAAGGGCGATATGGATGTTCAGGCGCTGGAAAAAGTTATAGCGGAAAAAGGCCGGGAGCGGATTCCCCTGATCATGATCACCATCACCAACAATTCCGGCGGCGGACAGCCGGTCTCTATGGCCAACATCCGCGCTGTTTCGGCAGTGGCGAAAAAGTATAATATTCCGTTTTACATCGACGCCTGCCGCTTTGCTGAAAACGCCTGGTTCATTAAACTGCGGGAACCGGGTTATGCGGACAAACCAGTTAAAGAAATTGCCCGTGAAATCTTTTCGTATGCCGACGGCTGTACCATGTCCGCTAAAAAAGACGCTCTGGTGAACATTGGCGGCTTTTTGTGTACCAACGATAGCAAGTTGGCCGGAGCGCAGCGCGATCTTTTGATATTGACTGAGGGCTTTCCCACTTATGGCGGCCTGGCCGGGCGCGACCTGGAAGCCATTGCCATCGGTTTGACCGAGGTACTGAATGAGGATTACCTGCGCTACCGCATTGCCTCCACCGAGTATCTTGGCCGTCACATTGCCGACGCCGGCGTACCTATTGTGCAACCACCCGGCGGTCATGCCATTTACATCGACGCCAAAGCCATGCTGCCGCACATTCCGGTCGAGCAATATCCGGGACAAGCGCTTTCCATAGAACTATATTTAGCGGCGGGCATCCGTTCCGTGGAAATCGGTTCGGTGATGTTTGCGCGCAAGGATGCAGTCACCGGCAAAGAACTGCCCGCGCCGATGGAATTGGTGCGGCTGGCCATTCCGCGCCGGGTGTACACACAAAGTCACATCGATTATGTAGTGGAATCGATCCTGGAAGTGAACGCGCACAAGGAACGAATTCGCGGCGTGCGCATTGTCAAGCAGGCGCCGTTCCTTCGCCATTTTTCGGCTAGCTTTGCATTGATTTAATTTTTGCGTTTAATGTGGACAGTGTGGACTAGGGGGACTGAGTGGATTAAAATGACTAGCGTGGAAGAAGTGGACTGGGGAAAAGTGTATGCACAAAAGTTTTGTGATTTTTATTGTTTATTGCGGCGATGTTGAGAACGGATGCGGTAAAGGCGCTCGGTAAAGCCGCCTTCATTTTCAAAAGTTTTCGCCTGCGCGGCAAGCTGTCGGTCCAGCAGGCTACAGGCTACCGCCACTAAAACCAGGGCAGCGTTGGCGGCAATTTCAGGTAATGTGGACAATATGGACTGAGTAGGCTTTGTAGAAGAACTATCTTGTCCAGATAGTCCATTTTGTCCACAGTTGTATTGTTCTTTAACCCAATAGGCTACCTGATCGGCGGTGGTACACCTGCGGTCGATCAGTAGTTGGCGGCGAGGATCGGTTCGATCCCAAAGCGGTAAGCTGCGATGCCGCAAGAAATCTTCATAATCGAGGCGTAGTTCTTCCAGGCTTGCGCGGGCCACATTGGTTAGCTTTAGTTCCGTTTTTTTTGAAGTCCCTGCTGCCAGGCTACCCTCGGCAATGTTTTGTACGCCGGAGCGCGCCGCCTGTACCATCTGGTCATGAGTGCGGCTGCGCTTGTTAATATAACGATCACAAAAACGAACGGTTATATCATACACCAGTTGTGCAATCTGAAAGGTTTTCAGCTTTCTGTAACCGCCATGCTTGGGAATTAGGGGTTCGATCACGGACGCTCCGGTTCTGTCCAAATTATTTATGCTCTAAATCCCTTCCAGCATCTGTAACAGGTAAATCCTGGTTTATTGTTGCATGAACGTTGAATTTCCCCTGATTCCTGCCAAATGTTATGAATTCGTTTCCTTGTTTTTTCAATGCAACCAGCGCCAGTTCTTTTTCGGTATATTGTGGACGCGGAAAATGAATCATATCCGTCACTGAATCGCCAATTTTACCGCCGAAATCCTTAATCAGGATTATTTCCGAGGTGATTTTATTCTTGTAGGACTGTAAATTTTGCACATTTACAAAAGTATAAACCGTAGAATTGTCGCCAGGTATTTCCTGCCGGCATTCCACTTTTAACACATACCCCAGGACCAGGTCGTCGCAACCCTGAATAGTCTCGTAAATGTTTTGATAATAACAGTCGTCGTCAATGAACAGTCCGGAATGTTCCTGCCGGGCATAGTTCGTATCAGCTAATATTTGTCTGATTTCCTGCAGGGTATAAACGGCTTTGAAATCATTCGTATCCGCATTGGCCCGGAGGATGGCTTCTTTTTCATAAATAATTTGCCTGCTAAAACTGGTTTCCAAAGTCAGCGCCACAGACGCTTTATCTATTGTTTGATAATGTTCACCGGTGACGGACAGGTCTTTTTCACAGGAAAGAGCAGTTATTAATAAAGCGATAACGGCAATAGCGAATAAATAACAGGTATTTAACTTCATGACATTGTACCTCCCCAATCAAGTCCCACAAGATAATTTTATTAATTACTAATCAATGATAAAGAAATTCACCATAAAAAGCAACAGATAATTTTTATTATTATGAAAAATCTACAGAAAAGACAATTTAAATTTCCTAAAATCAGTTCATTCGTAATTCGTCATTCTCAATTCGTAATTGATTTTACTTGAGCATAAACTCTAGCGGCGGCTCTAACCCAATAGCCAAGAGTTCGTCGATGCGAGCAAAAATGTGGGCGGGGGCGTCGTCCATGAGGATGGCGCCGTTGTGAAAAACCAGCAGCAACGCTATGCTCTAATGATGTCTGAGTTATATAAAAATAATTGTTCTTGTTACAAGAACTTGCAAATTATATATAATTTATTTTAGCCTGCTGCTCCACTTTTAATTATTTTTCTATATTTCCAGTTTAAAAGGAATAAAATTCCGGTTAAAAAAAGTGGTCCTGATATCATTGCATAGGTTTCAAATGGAAATCTTCCCCATGCCATAGCAATATAAATAAAACCCAACAGACTGAAAAGAATCCCTCCAATCCATTCCCACCGCCATGTAACTATTAAAATAATGACCATAACAAACAATGGTATATTATGCATTAGCAAGGCAAGTGCAGTTTCCCAAAATCCTTTGGTTTCCTGAAAAACATCTAGTGAAAATACTATTGTAAATGCTGAAAAGATTATACACAAAACTCTGGGTGACCAGTAAAGCAATTGCAGACCAGGCTTTAAATTTTTTTTGCTGCCGAAATTCCTGAGTATTGAAAATAGCATTAAACAGGAGCCAATTAATAATAAAAGTATTGATGGAATATTGTCACTAATTCCCCATAAAAGGGAAATTGCGACTAGTGATACGCCTGCTAAAAACAAAATAATGTTTGTTTTCATGCTTTTCTTTCTAGGTATTGTATCGTTTAAATTATTCATATTTGTCTCCTTTAATATTTATTGTTGTTTAAAGGGCAAATCTATACAATTTGTTTCCTTTTACATGCTTTACTAAAGTTCGACTTGTCTTTATTGTAAAATGTGTCTCTTTTAAAATTATTACCAACATTGGTCAAAATCAGCATAAAAACCTTACTGCATAAATAAAAGAGAATTCCATCGCCCGGGAAATCTGATCCATATCGGTTGTCGGTGTAATTAAACAAGTTTTTAGGAAATGTGCAAGGAGTATTTTTAAAAAAGCTCTCAGATGTGAGAAGTGAAACGTGAAAGGTAATAATTACAAATATTGAATTACGAATTATAGTGACATTTTTTTTCATTCGTAATTCTCAATTCGTAATTGATTTTACTTGAGCACAAACTCTAGCGGCGGTTCCAGGCCAATCGCCAGGAGTTCGTCGACACGGGAAAAGACGCGGGCGGGAGCGTCGTCCATGAGGATGCGCCCGTTGTGAAAGACCAGCAGCCGGTCGGCATGGAGCGCTTCGTCCGGGAACTGGGTTATGAGCAGGGTGGTGACGGGATGGTTTTGCCGGCAATGCAATTGCTTTATAATGTGCAGAATGTCGGCGCGACTTTTTGGGTCCAGGAGCGAGGTGGGTTCATCGAGCGCCAGGTAGCGCGGCCGCATGGCCATGACCGCAGCCAGGGCCAGGCGCTGTTTTTCGCCGCCGGACAGGTAATGCGGGGCGTGAAGGCGATAGTGCTGCAAATTAAATTCTGTCAGCATATTATCAACAATTTCATGCATTTCCGCACAGGGCACGCCCAGGTTTTCCAGGCCAAAGGCAATTTCCCGCTCCACCGTGGCGGAAACGATCTGGTTGTCCGGATTCTGGAACACCATACCGATTTTTCTGCGGATTTCCGGTAATTGCGCCTGGTCGCGGGTATCCAGTCCGTCGATTAATACCGTACCGGATGCGGGCAACAGCAGGCCGTTCAAACAGCGGGCAAAGGTGGTCTTACCGGAACCGTTGGGGCCCATAATAGCAACGGCCTCGCCGGGTTTAATGGTCAGGCTCACATTATCCAGAATTGTGCGGCTGACTGTCCCCTCATCGCTATAGGTAAAGGATAAATTCTCAATCTGGATCATGACGGCAACCGATCCGGATTGAAAACAGTATTGACAAACTGATTGCATTGATCACAACGCATCATTCCCCCATGATCTGCATAACTACCCGGCGCTGGCGGGCGCGGGTATCAAAGTCGATCAGCACAACCTGCTGCCAGGTGCCCAGCAGCATTTTACCGCCGCTGAATGGAACCGTAAGCGAAGCGCCCAGCAGGGCGGCGCGGACATGCGAACTGCCGTTGCCGTCGCCCCAGGTAGCGTCGTGGGCATAATGAGCGCGTTCCGGAGCCAGTTTTTCAAAGGCGGCGGGCACGTCCTGCAGCAAGCCCGGTTCGTACTCGATAGTGGTAATACCGGCAGTGGAACCGGACACGAAGAATGTAACCGCACCGTTTTGTATGCCGGAATTGGCCAGCAGCCGCCCGGCTTCAGGGGTGATATCCTTAATATCCGTGTGGCCGCGCGTGCTGACGGCAATGTATTCCGTTACCACTTTCATATTTTGATCCAGTCCCCGTCTTCCTGTACCTGCATCAGGGTGAGCAGCACTTTGGCGCGCGCCTGGATTTCCGCTTTGGAGAGGTCTTTGATGCGGTTGACGCTGAAATCTTCCACCAGGAATGAGGCCATCACCGTGCCCATGACCATGGCGCGTTTGAGGGTATCCAGGTTCACCTTGTCCGTCATGGCCAGGTAACCCATAAAACCGCCGGCAAAGGTATCGCCGGCGCCGGTGGGATCGAACAGGTCTTCTACCGGTATGGCGGGGCAATTAAAGTAGGCGTTGTTGTGAATGAGAATCGCGCCATGCTCGCCTTTTTTGATGATGAGCGTTTTCGGGCCCATCTCCTGGATGAGCTTGGCGCCTTTGAAGATATTGGAATTACCGGACAGCAGTTTTACCTCGGAATCGTTGATGACCAGGGCATCGACAACTTTAAGAGTACGTTTTAAATCCGGCAGGTAATCGTTGATCCAGAAATTCATGGTATCCATAGCGACGAATTTGGGTTTGTGCACCTGCTGCACCACGTTGTATTGCAAATCGGGATTGATATTGGCCAGGAACACGTACTCGCTGTTGCGGTATTTTTGCGGCAGCACAGGATTGAATTTCTCAAATACATTGAGTTGGGTATCCAGGGTTTCCCGGTCGTTCATATTATTCAGGTACTTGCCGGCCCAGCGAAAGGTTTTGCCGGGTTCGGTTTTCAGCCCATCCAGGTCCACCGGTTTATTTTTGAAAAAGTCAATATCGGCAAAATTAAAATCATCGCCTACCACCGCCACCAGGTTGACCGGGGCGAAATAGCTTGCCGCGGCGGCAAAAAAGGTCGCGGAACCGCCCAGGGCGTCATCTACTTTGGCAAAGGGGGTTTCCACGGAATCGTACGCCATTGAACCAACAACCAGAACACTCATGTATAGCACCTCAGTTTAATTATATTTTGTTTTTGTTTTATTTTGATGGTGGAACAAGCCCCACCATGCAATTTAGGCATTGCATATAGGCAATGCCCTCCGGTTATGTTATGAAAAATTTTCTACTAATAATATGCGAAACGGAGTTTCGCGCTCAATTTCCGCTCCAAACCGGAGTTTGGAGCGGAGAAAATCTGTCAAGCTCGCCCTGGGGATGTTCCCCAGGGCGCATGATGATGATAAATGCATAGCATAAAGGCAATGACCTCCGGTTGTAAGCATGTTTGAGATACTTACATATTTTCCGGGGCGGAAATATTTAATAACGACAGGCCGTTGGCTAAAACCTGCCTGGCGGCGCGGCACAGCATCAGTCTGGCCTGGGTTAATGGCGCGTCCTCAGTAACCACCCGGTTTTCATGGTAAAAGCGATGGAACACTGTAGCCGTTTCATGCAGGTAACCGGTGATGCGGTGCGGTTCCAGTCCCTCCGCCGCTTTGCTGACGATTTCGGGGAAATCCAGCAATTTCTTGATCAGCGCCATTTCCTGCTCGTTTTGCAGGGGCGACACATCAGCCTGTTCCGGCAAATGCACGCCGCTCTCGCGGGCAAAGCGTAATATATTGCAGATACGCGCATGGGCGTATTGCACATAAAACACAGGGTTCTCGTCGGTCTGTTTCTTGGCCAGATCGATGTCGAAATCCAGCGGTTGGGTAACGCGCCGGTCGATGAAAAAGTACCGGGCGGCGTCTACGCCGACTTCTTCGATGAGTTCGTCCATTTCGATGATCTGTCCGGCGCGCTTGGACATTTTTACGATCTCGCCGCCGCGCAGCAGGTTGACCTGCTGGATGATCAGCACATCAAAGCTGTCTTTGGGATGGCCCAGGGCTTGTAAAGCGGCACTCATGCGGGGAATGTAACCATGATGATCCGGGCCCCACAGGTCGATGATTTTATTGTAACCGCGGCTGTATTTGTTCTGGTGATAGGCTATGTCGATCAGAAAATAAGTAGGCTCGCCTTCGCTGGTTACCAGTACGCGGTCTTTTTCATCGCCATACTGCGACGAGCGGAACCACACCGCGCCGTCCTGTTCATAACTCAATTCATGCTTTTGCAGATAGTCCAGCACCCCTGAATGCGCCTGGCTGTCGCGGATAACTGTTTCCCGGAACCATTGATCGTAATGCAGCCGATATTTATCAAGACTGTTCTGGTGGCGCTGCACCATATAATCGAGCGCCATTTTGCTAAAGGTGGCGCATCGCACCGTGGTATCCAGGGATTTATATTTATCGCTATCACGGGCAATGATCTCCTGCGCCAGATCGCGGATATATTCACCATGGTAACCGTCTTCCGGCAGCGGCGTTTCGCTGCCCAGTTCGGTCATGTAACGGGCGTTCAGGGATTCGCCCAGCAGCCGCACCTGGCGGCCGGCGTCGTTGATATAAAATTCCCGATCCGCCTTGAAACCGGTCCAATTATAAAGATTAGCCAACACATCGCCCACCGCCGCCGCACGGGCGCTGACAATGTTCAGCGGCCCGGTGGGATTGGCGCTGACAAATTCAAACTGGATGCGCTCGCCGCCGCCCCAGGTACTTTTACCAAAATTCGCCCCTTCGTTGATTATGTCCGGCACTGTTTGCCGCAGGCAGGAGGGGGCCAGGTAAAAATTAATAAAACCAGGGCCGGCAATGTCTATTTTCTCTAGATAAAAGGGATCAACCGGGAAATGGGCGACAATTTTTTCAGCTATTTGCCGCGGCGGTTGTTTGACCAGCCGGGTAAGGTTCATGGCTACCGGCGAGGAAATATCTCCCAGGCCGGCTTGTTTGGGTTTTTCCAGGCAGAGCAGCTTTTCATCCGGTATTGTATAGCCGCAGGCAGTGAGGGCGGTTTTGATACTAGTGCGTATGTAATCCTGAGGTTTCATCATCATCCTTTATAGCAGTAATTTCGGCGTCTCCCCATAACCGTTCCAGTGAATAAAATTCCCGCGTTTCTTTCTGAAAGATATGCACAACCACATCGACAAAATCGAGCAGAATCCAGTTGCGGTAGTGCATGCCTTCCACGTGCCAGGGACGTACGGATTCGTAAACCAGTTCATCGATGATGTGATCCATGATCGCTTTGGCCTGCACATCGCTGTCCACCGAGCAGATGACAAAGTAATCCGTCATGTTGGTTACCCCTTGCAAATCCATCATGATAATATTGCTGCCTTTTTTTTCCAGCATCAGCCGGGCGATTTGTTCCGCCAGTTTTTTACTTTTCAATTTTATACCTGTAGTTATTCGTTCTTTAATAATTCCCGAACCGCCTGAAATACGGTGTCCGGTAAAATATCGCGCATACATTTAAAGTGCTGTTTCGGGCATTTTTTTCGTCCGATATGAGAACAGGGCCGGCAGGGCAGATCATTATTTTCCATGACCCTGGCCAGGGGATTGTCGGGAAAAAAGCCCAGTTCCCTGGTGGTGGAGCCGAAAACAGCCACGGTTTTCTTTTTCAACGCTGCGGCCAGGTGCATTAATCCCGAATCATTGCTTACCACGAGGTCGGCCCGATTCATCACCGCGGCGGTTTCCATAATCTCCAGAGTTCCGGCCAGATCCAGTGCACTTTTGTCGGCTAGTTGTATAATTATTTGCCGGGTTAACTGTTGATCCTGGGTGTTGCCCAACAGCACTATTTGAGCGTTCAGTACTTTAATGCAGCATTCAGCTATCTGCGTAAAATACTCAACCGGCCATCTTTTGGTGAAAAATCCGGCGCCGGGCGCCATACAGATAACCGGCCGGGTTGTTTCTAAACCTTTATCCTGCAACAGCTTATCCATTCGCTGCAGAGTTGTCGGGTCGATAAAAACCTGCGGCCCCAGCCGGTCGTCGGTTATGCCGAATGTCGCCAGGCTGTCGAGGTAACGCCGGGTTACGGGAATGATAGTGCGAAACAGGTTCCAGCCGAATTTAACCAGCAAAAAACGCCTGAATGCATATTTTTTATAGGTAACTTTAATTCCCGGCAGTCCGGCTTTTAAGTAATGGCTGCGTAAGTTATTGTGTATATCGACAACCAGGTCGTAATTGCGCGCCTGTAACTGGTTTTTAAGCCGGGCCAGTTCACGGCGGCCGCCGCCAGTATCCAGGGGCAGAATGTGGTCGATATATGGATTACCATGCAGCAGTGCAGCAAACTGTTTTTTTACAATAAAATCTAGTTCCACAGCCGGGAATTTGTTTTTCAAATTTCTGGGAACCGGGGTTGCCAGAATAATATCGCCAATGGAACTGAGGCGGATAATTAGTATTCTTTTGGGGCTGCTTTGGACTGTTGTTTGTATGGAATGCATAGCAGCCGGTTAGTTAATGATCGTGCGAAACCATTCTATCGTACGGCGCACGCCCTCTTCTACCGGTACCTTTGGTTCCCAGTCCAGCAGTTTTTTAGCCAGGGATATATCAGGCTGACGGACTTTGGGATCATCGACGGGCAGCGGCTTGTTGATGAGGATGCTCTTGCTGCCGGACAATTTAATGATGAGCTGCGCCATTTGGACAATCGTCATTTCATGGGGATTGCCGATGTTTACCGGTTCGTGATAATCGGAGAACATCAGCCGGCACAGACCTTCGATCAGGTCATCGACATAACAGAAACTGCGGGTTTGCTTGCCGTCGCCAAAGATGGTAATCGGCTCATTCCTCAGCGCCTGGGGAACAAATGCCGGAATTGCCCGGCCGTCATTCGGGCGCATCCGAGGTCCAAAGGTATTAAAAATACGGACGATTTTTGTATTTACGTTTTTATAGCGGTGGTAAGCCATAGTCAGGGCTTCGCCGAAACGTTTGGCTTCGTCATATACGCCGCGCGGGCCAACCGGGTTGACGTTGCCCCAATATTCCTCCTGCTGCGGGTGGATGAGGGGGTCGCCGTAGACTTCGGAAGTCGAGGCCAGCATAAAAGAAGCGCCTTTGTTCAATGCCAGGCCCAGCGCTTTATGGGTGCCCATTGAGCCTACTTTAAGCGTGTGAATGGGCAATTGCAAGTAATCTAAAGGACTGGCCGGCGAGGCAAAATGCCAAACATAATTGACCGGTCCGGCAACATAAATATATTCGGTAACATCATGCTTTATAAATTTAAAATCTTCACCTTGCAAATGTTCAATGTTGGCGATCGTGCCGGTCAATAGATTATCCATGGCAATGACCTGGTGTCCCAATTTCAGCAGTTTTTCGCAGATATGGGATCCAAGGAACCCGGCGCCGCCGGTGACCAATGATATTGGTTTCATAAAACTCCCTGTTATTGATAAATTTATCTAATTTAATAAATTTACTGTATTTCTGAAACAGTTTTTTTATTAATCTGCAAGCCTGATAAAGCTCTCGCAAGCATTATAGTATACGCCAGGAAAGTATAATTGCGGGCAGGTTTTATTTATCGCGGCTGATGGTAAAGGTAACCAGATCCTGCAGGCTGTTTTTAGCCGGAGAATCGGCATACGTGGTAAGAATATGCGCCGCCCGGTCGGCAAAGGTTTTAACCGTCTGGATGGAATAATCGATACCGCCATAATCGCAGGTAAAGCTGATAATATTATCCACATCCTGGTCATTCTTTTTACCGTTGCCGAACTTGCTCAGAATTGATTCCTGTAGTTTCTTTTCGGCTTTGGCCAGCGCATAAAGCAAAGGCAAGGTAATTTTGTTTTCCCGGATATCGTTACCGGTGGGTTTGCCCAGGGTTTTTTTATCGCCGGTGTAATCGAGCAGATCATCGGTGATCTGAAAAGCAATACCCAGGTTTTCACCGAACAATTCCATTCTTTTACGGGCAATAATTTCGTCGGTTACTGAAAGCGCTCCCAGTTGGCAGGACGCGCTGAACAGGGAGGCGGTTTTTTTTGAGATGAGATCAAAGTACACCGCTTCATTCAAGCCTTCGAGGTAACTTTTATCCATTTGTAACAGTTCCCCTTCGGTAATTTTGTTCGCCGCCGCCGAAACAATGGCAATAGCTTCAAGGTTTTTCATGTTAACCATTGAAGAGAGGGTTTTGGAGAACAGGTAATCGCCGATGAGGATAGATATCTTGCTATTCCACAGGTTGTTTATGGTTGGGGAGCCGCGCCGTAAATCGGAATCATCGACCACATCATCATGGATGAGTGTGGCTGTATGCAGTAATTCAATAACCAGGCTGGAAGCCAGAGTTTGCTCATTGGTGCCGCCGTGCATTTGCGCCGTCAAAAAAACCAGCAAGGGACGCAGTCTTTTGCCTTTTTTATCGGCTACGTAACGAATCACCTTTTCCGCCAGCGGGATGTTGGAATGAAGCCCCTTATTAAAAGCATTTTCAAATTCAGCTAATTGTATGTCAACCGGTGCAGTAATTGCTTTTATATCCAAGTGATCCTCAGGGGAAAATTATAGTCAAGTTATTGTATGTTTTAAAGCAATTTAACAATTATATAATATTTTGTCAATATGAAAGTCATGGTTAAACAGTTAACAGCTATAACCCGGTCCATTGTCTTTTATAACAGAAGAATTTAATAAATTACTCCTGTTTAAACGGTATAAAAATTGTGGATAAACCCGGCGATAGGTTATACTTTCGGCACAGTAAATTTAAAATTTGATCCTTTTCCCGGCGTGGATTCGACCCATATTTCGCCATTATGGCTCTGAATGATTTTTTTAACAATGGCAAGGCCAACACCGGTGGATAAATCTTCCGGGCGGTCGTTTTGTTTGTAAAACAGTTCAAATATTTTTTCCCGGTCGTCCGGCGCTATGCCGATACCGTTATCCGCAACCGTAAATTCATAGTTTGCGCCGATTTCTGTGGCTGCGACCCTTACCTGCGGGGCGGTATCATTTTTACTATATTTAAGGGCATTGGAGATCAGGTTTGTAAATATATGTGCCATACCGGTTTCATTGGCCACTATTTCCGGGAGATTATCATCTATCCGGATGTCGGCTTGCCTGGCTGTAATCAAACCTTCCAGGGTTTGGATACTTTTAAGAACGGCTTCTTTGGAGTTGAAGCGGGTGAAATTGAACCGGGTTTTATCGAGTTTGGCAAGCTCGAGCAGGTCGATGAGCATATTTTCCATGTTATCGAGGTTGACCAGCATACGGTCGAGGCATTGCGCGGTTTCTTTAGAAAATTGCGACTGGTTATCTTCTTTGATCAGTGCGGCAAAATTTTTGATGGTTTGCAGGGGCGATTTCAGTTCGTGCGCTACCAGGTGCACAATATTATCCACGGAACCATTCTTTTCGCGGGAGTTGTTCAACAAGTCCAGGTTGGTAAATATATTTTCTGCCTGTCCGGATATGGTCTGCAGCACGGTTAGATCGCTTTGATCGGGGGAATAATTCTTGTCAAATACCACCAGTAGTAACGCATAGATCTGGTTGGTTTTTAAAATTGGTGTAATTATAAAAGGTTTAAAAAATCCCAGGGATGGAGTGTTTTTATTACACAGCAGTTCTTTAAAGGATTCTTCCGAATAAACCGGGGAGGGTAATTTGCTCTTTTTTTGTTCGAGCAGCAGGTTTTTAATTTTATGAACGGATAAATAATGGTTGACTGTTTCCGGCATCCAGTTGAACAGGTCGATCATTTTCATCGTGTCATTAACAAATACAGCTTTGCAATGCACCGATTCCATCACTTTTTGTGTGGTGGTACAGATCCTGAGCAGCAGATCTTTTTTATCCGGCCTGGAAAACAGGTTTATATTCAGTTCGTCCCAAACGGTGGCTAACTTTTGGCTGGTTTTGGTTTTAGCGGCAAGCAGATACCTGGAAACCGCGGCGGAAAACAACGAGCTGGTTTGTTTTAATAATTGAATTTCTTCGCGAGTGAACGGTTCGGCTTGCAGGCGGCCAACAGCAAAATTGCCCAGGTATTTTTCACCGCTGACCAGCACTACGCTGGTATGCGTCGGCAGTGAAAACGGCAGCCGGAACGGGTGCAGCAGGTTGTTTTTTTTGACGCCTGCCGATTTAACATTTTGTATGACCTGGAGCAGCGGGCAATCGGGAATTGCCTTTTGTTCCAGAGCAATCCCAAATTTATCAACTAACTCGTGACGGGTAATATCCAGGGCGCGATCGATATTACCATTTTCATCAAAAATAGAGAGTGAAAAATAATCAAACGGTATCAGTCTGGAGATCTTTTCAGCGGCATTGCCAATGATCGTTTCAAAGCCGCCGCCGGAATTTAAGTGTTTGACCAGGGCATCCACCATTTCCTGCCTGGCTAACAAAGAGTCATTTTCTTCCATTAGCAGGGGTGAAAATATAAACGAGGACGAGATTTGCGCGATACTGGTCAGTTTGATCATGTCCTTTTGCTGCCAGTTATAGGGGTCGGTACAAAAAATATTCATCAACCCCATGCAAATATTATTAAGCAATAATGGTACGCTGGCAAAGGATTGTACGCCGGCGTCCTGTAAAAATTTTAGTTTTTCATAATCGGGACTATCGGTAAAGCTGGCAATGGAAAAGGATTTTTTACTCTCGGTAATTTGCATGAAAAAGCCGCTGTTGAAATTCTTTTGCATCTCTTCCGGGGCAATTTCGGCAATACCATTCTGTAAAGAAAAACCGGCCAGGGGGAAGAGGTTTTTATTTTTGGACAACCGCACGATGCAGAGATGTTTGGCTTCAAACATTTTCAAGATCAACTGGGCAGTGTTTTTAAAACTGTTTTGCACATTATCAAAAACAACACTGCTTAATGAAGCAAACAATTCATAGAGCCAAAAGTTCTTTTGTAAACCGGCAGATTGCTGTTGTTCAGGGGTGATCAGCAGCAGTAAAATACCATTATCGAGATGATCCATGAAGGTATACGAGATTTTGCCGGTAATAATTTCACCATCCTGTTTGACAAAGTTGAGAATAAAATTTTGCTTAACCCCCGGTTCAATATTCCTGATGGAAAAGTAATCTTTACAAATCGCTGAAAAGGACAGGGTCAGCAGCTTGTCTTTGTCATAATTCAGCATGTCCAGCAACATCTGGTTAACCTGGAGTGTTTTGTCTTTATAAATATCAATGATCAGGGCCGGAAGTTGCAGGGATTCCAGGAAAGATTTGGTTATGGCTTTATTTTTCTTTTTGGTGTTCTGCAGGGTATAAAGCTGCCTCTCCCACAAGGTCCTTTCCAGGAACACTGCTGTGCAGGTTGCCAGTATTTCCAGTTTTTTTATATCATCGGCATTGAATTCAGAAGCCAGGGCGCGGGCAATGTAAAAGCAGCCGATAATATTATTGGGGGATTTTAGCGGTATCAATAATTCTGCCTGCATGCCGGGCAGAACCGGGTTTTCGGCGTTGATGACAATTTTACTGTTTTTATGTATGAGCAATTCAATTGCCAGGGGGTTATCGTATTTAATTATGATATTGTTGAATTGCGAAGAAAGCTGGTTATATGTATTGGAGGCCGTTAAACAATTACCGGGTTGATCGTTGGTGAATATCAGCACATGGTCGCAGGGTACCAGGTCTTTTACGCGATTACGGATTTGGCCGGCTATATTGACCGGGTCAAATCCGGAAGAAATAAGCATTGCTAATTCATGCACAATATTCAGTTTTTCATCGTCGGGAATCATATTTGTCATTATTTTTGTTAAACCCGTTACCGAAATATTTGGGCCTGTATATCGCTTATTGACAGACAGCTACTGTAAAAACGGATAGTAATTATTTACACCAAAACGGCTGAATAAAGATACGAAAAATTCTCATTACTTTTTATAAAAAACTAGTTCATACAACATTAAATGAAAAGCTTTTGCGATTCCGCAATAACAGTATCTATAGTGGTTTGCAAGTCCATATTGACCATAGCGCCGGAAGCGAACTTGTGCCCGCCGCCGTTAAACTTGTTCGCCAGACCGTTGATGGGTATATTGCCGCGGGAGCGAAAGCTGACCTTGGTGCCGCTATCCATTTCCGTGAACATGATGCTGATCTCGATATTACGGATATTGCGGGTCAATTCCGACATGCCTTCGATTTCCCACAATTCCACGCCGGTTTTGGTTCTTAATTCCTTGCTGACCACATACCATACCAGCTTGTCATTACAGGCAAATTGCATATTCACTAACAAATTGCCCATCAGGTAATAACGGTTTTTGGTATAGTTTTCATAAACCTGGCTGAATATCTGTAGATTTTTTGCGCCGCGTTTTAACAGATCGGCAGCAATGGTATGGGTTTTTGACGTGGTGTTGGAAAAACGAAACGAACCGGTGTCGGTTAAAATGCAGGTATATAACGCATCAATCATGGTCTGGTTGAATTGCGCATCGCAGTAAACCAGGTAATCATATATCAGTTCACCGGTTGAAGAGGCGCTGGAATCTATGATTTGCACATCTCCCATAATATCGGTAGGGATGTGATGATCGATGCAGATCAAAGGCGTTTGCAGCCGGCGTAATATTCTGCCCATTTCGCCCAGTCGTTCCCAATCGCTTATATCGACAACGATCACTGCATCTACCGAACTGAGCAAGGTTTCATCTTTGTTACTGTCAAAGCAGGTAATTTCGCGAGCTGGGTCCAGAAATTCAAAAATGAATGGCGTCGGGTTGGGGTTTTTCAGGATCACGGTTTTTCCCATCTGGCGTAAACAGGCGGCCAGGGCAACCTGGCTGCCCAGGCCGTCGCCATCCGGGTTCAAATGTGTAGATAAAAGAAAGCGTTGTTTATCCGCAATAAATGTGTTAACTGGTTCCCAATTGATCATAGTACGAGTCGGCGCTCCGGGGCATATTATTGTTTATAGTGATAATGAATCACAGTAATGTTTTCAATGGCATCTTCAGCTTTGACAGCTATTTCACATTCGCTCGTTTGCGTAACCGAAAGTTCGAATGATTCCAGTTTCGTGTCACACATATTATCTACCGGGAAGATAGCTTTCCAGTCTCCGGCGTCGATAGAGTAATAAACGTTTTTTACGACATTCCATTTATCCTCTACCCGGAACAGGAATTTACCCGCTTTGACCTGTAAGCCGGTAATTACCGGGCCACTGTTATCGATGATAAATTTATCACAAATTTTTTCGCCGGTTAAAGCCAGATCTGCGGGATTGGTAGCGGAATCGTTGCCTATAATTTTGATCAGGTATTCGCCGTCGGCCATTTGCCGGCTATCCCAGGTATAATAACTGCCGGCTAATTGCCTGGTCAGCGCTTTCCAGGATTTTTGCGTTGTATTTTTATAAAACAGATCAAACAGCACACCGTCAAAGTTGGGGTCTTCAAATAACCAGTCGATGCTGCGATAGCCTTGTTTGTATTCCGCTTTGGGTGGATTTTGCGGGTATGCCAGGCCCTTTTCTTTTTGATCGGGTTCGGAATTTTCATAATAATCGCCGGGGCGATGGACAATAATATCGGAAATTGCCGGCGGCAGGTTATTTTGCATATAAGAAATGGTGACCATTTCCAACAAGGGATTGGTTTTGCCGCTTTTCAATTCACAGCGCCATTGAATGAATCGTGACGGTGGGCTGGCAATTTGCAGCGCATTACCTTCTCCAACCACTTTTACCCAGGGATTCCAACTCTGTTCAGGTTTTTCCGTATTACCGGAACGGGTATAGAAATCTAGCTGACCGTCATTCTTTTGTCCTTCCCAGGTCAGGGCGCCCCACGCTGAAGGCAGACCGGCGTCGATGGTTTCCGATTCAAAACTGGCGGAGGAAACCGATTCCGGTTTTACCAGGTAAACGTTGCCCAGGTTTGAGGAGCCGAGGTAATACTGTCCGTTCTTTGCCGGAGTTATTGTTGTTATCTGGGATTCGTAAAGCTGTAATAATAATGAAGCGTCGCCATCGGCATTGATTTTGTACAGCTTGCCGTCGTCGCCGGTGCCAAGCAATATATCGCCATCCTGGTGTAAAGCCAGGGACTGGATTCTTTCATCCGCTCCCCGCCACAAGTCCCGTGAATAGCCATTTTTTTCGATGATGAACAGGGATGTGGGAGTTTGTGCCAATTGCGCGATATTTTCAAGGATAATTGAATGTTCTCCCAGCGCTTCTTCGCTTACGCTTTCTTCATCCCCCTGACTCTCGCCTTCGCTTTTTTGTTTTTTAGCTTTTCTTGCCTGAATGTCTGCTTCCGCTTCACCAAATGCTGCCGCATAAACATCTCCGTTTGCAGCGACAACAATTTCATCCACTTCCTGCATTTGCGTATCGAACAACACGACGGGTTTAGCTCCCGGATTAAGTCTATAAACATAGCCGTTACCGCTGCTGCCGGCGTATAGTGTGTTGTTGAGGTAATATAAACAGCGTATGTGCGATTGTTCACTCTGTAATACTGTGGAACTGGCGCCGTCGGTTGTTACTTTATAGATACGCGCTGATAATCCTGTGGCTACATAGAGGTTGTTTTGCGCATCGAAAACCATTGCCCAGATATATTTATCTTCGGGATTGAAAAAGACAGTACAGGACCCATCCGGAGCTATTTTGTATACCTGCCCGTTTGGCGAAGTTGCGGCGTAAAGATTATCGCGGGAGTCAATTGCCAGGGCAAAAATTTCCAACTCTTCCGAATCAAAGAATATGCCGGTATCGCCTTTGGCGGTAACTTGATAGACAATTCCGTCATTGCCGGTGCCGATATAGATATTATCTTTGCTATCCGATACGATTGACCAGATATAAGGATCGCCGGACGTTAATACTTTAAGTTTTTGCGGCGCCAGGGTAATAATACCCTTGAATAAAATTGAAGTATCGTGTAAAATGCCGCGTTCAAATTGGCCCCTGGTTTTATGCGTGCTGGAACGGGGTTTGACGGCATGAAGCGGGGCTGCAAGGCTGCTGATGAGAAAGAGCACAAATATTATCAAGTATAATTTGCTAATTTTTACCATTATTCTTTTTTCCTGTATTGTATCAGTTTTTTTTAAGTTAACCGTCCGGTCTACCAGAAAATCGGCTGTCCGGCTTGTTCATCCAGCATTGGAATTGTGGATTGCTGCGGTTGTTTAATACGAACCGTAATCCGGCGCGCGCCGGTGATGACATAATCCATAGCATCGGATTCTTCATGAATGATACGGGTTTGGGTTTTGTTCGAAGCGCCGTTGCTGCTGGTGGAATTCATAATATCCATAACCGAAGGCGGTAACGCGGCAAGTTCCTCGCCTTCCAGCATCAGCCCCTGATCCTGAACCTGTACCTGCATATAAAGATGATTATTCTTTCGGCGTTCATCGAGTATTTTGAGGATATGGTTGAAACTGACCGGTACAAATTTTGATCTGTTAGTCTGAACTTCATAATTGGTCAGGGCATCACCGCTGCAAATAAATATTGTTAGCATACTGGCATCCAGATGCGCCGGCGCCCGGAAAGTTTTTTTAACTTTGAGGGACTTGCCGGTTGTGGTTTTCAGGTCAATTGTTAAATGCAGTGAATCGCCCGGATTCATCTCTTCTTTGTCCTGCCAGATTGAATTGATTTTAGCAACATTTTCACCGGGAATTTCCCTGGTTTGCACCGCTATGGAAGAAATTGCTGGTTTATCAAAATCATTGACCATTAATGCGCCTAATGCCGCCGCTACCAGGTCCGAGGCGGCGTTCACATCGGAACCGGGATCAAAAAAACCGAATTGTTGGCGGGTGGAAAAGAAATCATTTACTTGAACGATCCTGCCATCGTCAAGGGTTATATCGCTGTTCAGATAGACCGAGTTGAAACTGCCGGCCAGCCGTCCCGATGTTAATGCCTGGATCATGGCGATGCGTAAATAAAGGGGCATAAGATTATTGACAGATTTATCCTGCGCCATGTTGAATTGAAATGTACGGGTTTCGTTTGCCAGGGATGTAAAAGAAACCTTGACCGGCGCCATTGACGGTTGTTTTTCGAGATCGCCATACAAACCGGTCAGCCGATCCTGGCGAAAAGAACCGATAATATCGGTGGCCACCGCCATTTTGTTTGAACCCATCATGCTGGGTAAAGTAGCCAGGATAGACGTTTTGGCTAACGGTAAATTAATCGGGCCGGTATTGTTAATATAATGACCAAAAGCCAAAAGTTTATTGTTATGAACTGCGGTTACAGTACCGGTTGCTTCAATGCCGAAATCGCCATTGATATAGATCTGCGACACTGCCGAACCAGGTTGTAATTCTTGTTTAGATGATTTTACTGTTGACGAGCCACCGGCAGTGGTAATAAATCCAAGTTGGTTAAAAATATCATTATAGGCGGCCACATTTTTTTGCTCAAAACCCGAAAAGACCAGCGGCGCCATGATGTTTTGCAGGGACTGATTCTCCGTTTGCAGAGAATGTGCAGAACCGGTCGCCACCCGTTTCCAGAATTGATCGTCGATCCCGCATAATGCCGCCTGCATAAAAACCGGCAGCAAATGTGAAGCGGACGCATATTCCTGGTCGCGATATGATTCTTTATCTTCAATCGCCAGCATTTGTTCGATGGGCATAACCCCGCCAATGGGTTCCAGCATGAACTGGCCGAAACGCATCGACAGGGCGCCGATGAGTTTACCGTCAATATACATCGGGCTGCCGCTCATCCCGCTGACCACACCGTTCTTTTCCGCTTTTTCACCGGTCAACCGCACCAGAATAATATCCTGGTGGGGATAATAATTTTCTACAATATCAATAACCTGAAAACCGAAATCCTCGACCGTTTCGCCATAAAAGACCGTTTTGCCGATCCCCTGCATACCGGGTTTAATGTCGGAGACCAGCATAACCGGCACACCGCCAAAATCACGACTAATAGCAGGTACGATAATGACCAGATTCACAAACAGGAATAATTTTAAAAGTAATGATTTGAACACCACATTTTCCCAAACAGAATGAACAGCCTCGGCAGCCAATGTTTTTTTAACCGCCGCCGGTGATTTACAGCGCAATAAAAATGTAATGCGCAGAATATAAACAATAAATATAAACAACCCATTATATCCAGTCAAGCTAAATATTGACGGATTATACGGTTAGACCGGCTCCCGGTTCCAGGATCACTGTATGCAGATTTTTTTGCTCCGCCCGGCGGGCAAATTCATGCGGGTCAACAGCAATATCGTCAAACGTCCCGTAATGCATGGGAATGACCAGTCCGGGGCACAACAATTCCGCTGCCAATACGGCATCCTCGATGCCCATAGTAAAATTATCGCCAATGGGCAGCAGCGCCACATCAATTTTATTGGTTGCGCCGATTAACTGCATATCCATGAACAGACCGGTATCGCCGGCGTGGTATATGGTTTTACTACCCAGGGTTATAAGAAATCCGCAGGGATTGCCCATATACGCCAGGGCGTCGCCGCCGAGGTCGCTCCCGGAACTATGCATGGCATTGGTGAGCTTGACCCGGCCAAACGGGAACGTAAATGCGCCGCCGATATTCATACCATGGGTTCTGCAGCCTTGTTTGGCGCAGTATTTAGCCAATTCGTTGGGCGCTATAACCAGGGCATGGTTATTCGTTGCAATCATAATGCCGTCGCCGAGGTGGTCATCGTGGCCGTGAGTTAAAAATACATAATCCACTGCAATATTTTCAGCTTTTTCAACGGCCAATGGATTATCGCTTAAAAACGGATCAATGATAATGCGGGTATTTGCCGTTGTTAATAAAAATGCCGAATGCCCCAGGTATTTAATGTCCGGCATGTCTCCTCCGGGTTTTTACTGAATGTGTAATTACCAAATTGTTATAGATCCCCGCCGATCGGCCGCATAATTACCTGTTCGGTCATACACCCCGGTTCACTCGCGCAGATATTGACCAGTCCCTGTGCAACCTGCGCGGTGGTCATCATTTTAGTACGGTCGACATTGGCGCTGCCCCACAAGGTTGTATCGGTGGCGCCGGGCAGAAAGGCGGTAACCATTATACCGTGTTTACGGGTTTCCATGCGCAACACCTCGGTAAAGCCAAGCAAGCCGTATTTGGACGCGCAATAGGCGCCGCAGTTATAATAGGGTTGTTTCCCGGCCACAGAAACAACATTAATAATATGTCCCGCGCCTTTTTCCAGCATATCTGGTAAAACTGCCTGGCTGCATAAAAACGCGGCTTTGAGATTGCTGTCCAGCATGGCGTCCCAATCCTGCACTGTGGTATTGACGATTTTTTTGAATGCCGCCACACCGGCGTTGTTGATGAGAATATCCACCGGTCCCCATTGCTGTTTCACCCGGTTGACCAGGGCGTCCACCTGGTTTTGATCGGATACATTACAGGGAATAGCCAGCACCTGTCCACCGATGGTGTGAATTTCGGTGGCGGTTTCGTTGATCTCTCCGGAGCTACGGGCGCACAATACCACCCGCGCGCCGCACTCCGCCAGGGCAAGCGCGGCTGCCTTGCCGATGCCCCGGCCGCTGCCGGTGATCCAGATTATTTTTTCCGATAATTTTCCAGTTTTCATTGTAACTTTCCGTTAATCTGTTTTTGTGTGCAGCAGTTTCAGTAGCTCCATACGGGTGGCGCGGTCGTTTTTAAATTCACCCAGCATGGCGCTGGAAGTAACCAGACTGTTTTGTTTTTCCACGCCGCGCATCATCATACATAAATGCCGGCCCTCGACAATTACTGCAACTCCATAGGGTGATAGAATATTATTTATAGTTTCCGCAATCTGCCGGGTCATACGTTCCTGCACCTGTAAACGTCGGGCATACATATCCACAATGCGGGGGATCTTGCTCAGGCCGATGATCTTGCCTTTGGGCAGGTACGCAACATGGCACTTGCCGAAAAACGGCAGCATGTGGTGTTCGCAGAGACTGTAGAACTCGATATTCCGCACCAGCACCATTTCTTCGCAATCTTCCGTAAAGATGGCATTGTTTACCACAGAATCAATATCCATTTGGTAGCCGCGGGTGAGGAAATGGTAAGCTTTTTCTACGCGCAGGGGAGTTTTCAGCAGCCCCTCGCGTTCCGGGTTTTCGCCAATTTCCTGAAGTATTTCTTTTACCGATTCATGGATTGGTTTTGCCACGCTATTCTCCTTTGTAAATTGCAAAATTGCGGGGTGTTTCATATAATTTTACTTTGTACAACTCGCCATGCGGGATTTTATCTTTTAATCTTTGCCAGATCGCTATAGCCAGGTTTTCGGCGGTGGGAATGATCCCGGCCAAAAAATCAACATCATCGTTAAGATGCTTGTGATCCATGGGTTTGACGATTTCCCGGTTGATAATGGTTTTTAACTCTTTCAAATCCATGATCATGCCGGTACGCGGGTCCGGTTCACCTTTGATGGTCACATACAGCTCATAATTATGCCCGTACCCGTTGGCGTTGTTGCACAAGCCGTAAATTTGTTCATTCTCGGCGGCGGACAGTCCGGGATTGTGCAGCCGGTGTGAAGCGCTGAAATGAACGTGACGGGTGATATAGGCGATGGGCATATCGAAATCCAATTCTCTCTGTTTTTAATTGATATGAAGGTTAACTCTATCATCCTTGTTTACGGGGTGATTTTTCGTTTCACGTTTCACGTCTCACATTTGACGTCTCACGTTTACTGTCTCACGATGAAACCTCATCCTGCCAACCGTTCGTGCAGAAATTAACGCAACGTCCGGCCTGGAATAATAAAACACCAAAAAGCAAAAAATAATCCCGGTTATTTTTCCAGCTTGTCGCTGCCGGATACCCGGTCGGCGCGTCTAAGCTGCCAGGCAAAGAACATACCGATAAAGCCGAGGGTGGAGAACAGCCACATGCCGGCCGTATAGCCGCCAGTACTGTCATTGACAAAACCGATGAGCAAATTGAATCCCGCCAGGCCGATATTCTGGATCAGGGTCATCAGTCCATAAGCAGTGCCGAGTTTATTTTCGTTGACGATCAGCGCGACCGAGGGCCACATGGCCGCCGGAATGAGTGAAAAAGCCACGCCCATAAAGATCATGGGAATTAACGGGTACAGCGATGTATAGGCCAGTAGTAAATAGACCGGCACCAGCAGCAGCGAACCGAGCATCATCAGCGAGGCGCGTTTGCCGATCTTGTCGATCAGTAGGCCGAACAGGGGCGTGCCGACCATTGCGGCAAAGGTGATAAAACTGGAGGTGAACCCGGCGGCTTCGCGGGACAGGCCGTGCTGTTCGATAAAGAATTTTACCGCAAAGGTTTGGAACGGGAAAATAGCGGAATAGAAAGTGACGCACAGCAGGGAAATATACCAGAACGAGGGCGTCATGTTGAATATTTCTTTGAGATTGATCTTGTCCGGTTTGCCGGCGGAACCCAGGGTATAGTGTTTTTCAGCGCCGGATTCCAGGAATATATAGATCATAACGGCAATAAACGAAGTAAATCCGGCGATGGCGGCCAGGAAAAGCGGCTGCTGCCAGTTATCGTAAAGCGATTTGGCCAGGGTGGGGGAGTTGAGCGCTGTAAACGAGCCGATCCTGGCAATGGTCAGGTTGAGGCCAAAGGCGAACGAGAGTTCTTTGCCTTTGAACCATTTGGCGATGACGGTGGTAATAGCGACAATGAGCGATTCCGCGCCCAGTCCGAATATGAGGCGGCCCGCGGCCATCCAGGCCAGGTTGCCTTTAGCGGCGGTCAGGATCGCGCCGGTCATACATAAAAAAGTGAACAGCAGCGAGGCTTTGCGGGTGCCGATACGGTCGATGATAATGCCACCGATAAGCACCATAAAAATATTGGGAATGCTATAGATGGCATTGAGCAGCCCGATGTTGCTGTCCGAAAAGTTCAATTGCGCTTTGAGCAGGTCAGCGAGTGGACTGATACTGTCGTAGATGTAATAATTGCCGAACATGGCCATACTGATGAAAAACAGTACGATCCAGCGATACAGGGTCGAAGGGGTGTTGAGCGGTTTTTCCGCCGCGAGTGTTTGCATGTTATCTCCTTTTTGTTTCATTAAAGGAAATGAAAAAAAAGCAGTTATTCAAGAGAAATTTGTTTTGGATAGGGTGTTGGGGAGTGTTTTTTTGATTTTTTGCGGGGAGGTATAAATGTGCGATGTTATGTAAAGTTATCAGTTGTCAGCTATCAGCCGTCAGACGTGAGACGTGAGACGTGAAACGTGAAACGAGAGAGGGGAGATAATTGCGAATTACAAAATACGAATTACTCGAGGTCGATCCTGCGGCCCGGCGGAGCAAGATGTCCTGCGGTAGTGTGTAGTCTGGAACAAGGGGCTGTTGCCCCTTGAATTACAACTTAAAAGTGGACAGTCTGGACAATTTGGACGGGAGTGTGTAGGTTGGGCCTGTGGCCCGGCAGGGCAAGATGCCCTGCATTATTGTGCGGACTGGGGAATATCCCCAGTCCCTCGAGTTTGGACATTAGAAAAAGAAATAATAAAATTCTATGTAGTAAAAATCACTATGAATATGAATAAAGCATCGATGCTAAAATATTAACTGGTAATTTTACCGGCTTTGTTATCATGTCTGCATGTGTAACAAAGC
>JAKQIY010000016.1 GCA_029561455.1 bacterium | reverse complement strand
ATGGAGAAGGCACACGTTGATGTGCCTTCTTTTTTTGCCTTTACTGTACGTGGTTGGCATAATATCAGAATTTTCCAGGGTTGCAGCGGGGGCAGGGGGGGTATTTTGCCACCGGCAGCCGGATTTTGCCATTTTGTGCTGGTATTTCTGCCTCTATTTAACATAATATTAATTATAGGCAAATATAAAGCAAATTGCGTCCACGCCTCTGCGTGGTTGGCATAATATCAGATATGGGCCGCAAGGACCATATCGGCACCGATATTATGTCAAAGCAATTTGCGGCCACACTTTAGCGGCGCCAAGCCAAAGCAATTTGCGGCATTATTTGCAGATGGTCAATAAAAATTGCGTAAACACTTTTGCACGGTTGGCATTGTATTATCTATGGATATCAAGGAGTATACCGGCATCGTTTTTGATTCTGTCTGTAGTAGCCTGGGGAAAAAAGTAATTACATAACTTTGTCAGATTAACCGGATAATAATATGATCACTATTGACCGTTCTACCCTTAAGTTCCTTACTGACCTGCGCCGGCATAATGACAGGCTGTGGTTTGCAGAAAACCGTTCCCGCTATGAAGCAGCCCGCGAAAATTTGTATCTCTTTGTACAGGCTGTCATTGATGATATAGTTAAATTCGATCCGATTTTCAAAGGGCTTGAGGCAAAAAGCTGTATTTACAGGATCAACCGTGACATCCGGTTCACAATTGACAAGACCATATATAAGACTAATTTCGGAGCATTCATGGTCCGTGGCGGAAAAAAGAATGGCGACAGGTTTCCCGGTTATTACCTTCATATAGAACCAGGCCTGTCGTTTATTTCAGGAGGATCATACATACCTCCTGCGCCCTGGCTGAAAGCAATCCGCGAGAGAATTGCCATGGAAGGCGACAACCTTGTGAAGATTCTGAACAGCAGGGAATTCAGGAAGTATTTCAATGGACTTGAGGGAGAAAAACTGAAACTGCCTCCCCGCGGATTCTCAAAAGATCATCCTCATATCGAGCTGATTAAGATGAAAAGCTTTCTGACTGAAAAACCACTCACTGACAGTGAGGTGGTAGATCCCGGTTTTTTCGAAGTGGTTACAGGTGCTTTCAGGGCAATGAAACCGCTGAACGACTTCCTTACAACGGGCAGATAATATATACCACGGTTGCATTCATATTTTTCGCCATAATGAGCATGAACAGTAAAAAATATTAACTTTCAACAAAATTAAGAAACTGTGAAAATGAAAAAATTGTTGTTTACTCTTCTCCTTGTAGCTTTTATACTGCCGTTTGCTGCAGCCCAGGGCAAGCTTGAGGTTGGGAAAAAAGCTCCGGAATGGGCTCTGCCCGATGCTTCCAAAAAGGAATTCACCATGAACTCCTGGCCGGGCAAAGTTCTTCAGATAAACTATGTTGATCCTGATAATG
>JAKQIY010000082.1 GCA_029561455.1 bacterium | reverse complement strand
ATCGCCGCGTTCCGTAAAGATCTTGATATTACATTCCGGCGGTAAACCGTAAAATGCAATCCGGTCGTACTGAAAATCATCGCCAAATTGCACCGCACGCGCGCGGAGGTCGTATGGATTGGGTACCACTCGGATATCGGCCAGGTTCTCATGCGCCGGACGACGTAGATAGGCCGGAACACTGGTTACAGTCCAGAATAACCCGCTTTTTAATGATTTACCATCTGTAAGCGCGCCGTTATCTTTGGACTGAATATAATAATAATAGTTGAAACCGCGTACAGCCGTAGTATCGTCAAAAGTATGTACAACGTTTGCCGCGCTACATTCAAAGATCTTTTTATATACGGTTTTGGGTTCCATTACATTACCTTCGGAACGATAAATTTCATAGCCGTTAAAATTGGGCCAGGTTGAAGCATTTTGATCCCAGCTAAGGCGGATGCGGTCGCCGCCGGATTTTACCGTAAAGAAAGTTGGCGGTGGTGGCGGAGCCGGCAATGTATAACCGGATTCATAATTATTGATAGCGTTGCGAAAAGTTTTTAAAATTGAATCCATACCGGTTTCAACCCATGCGCGTTTATAAGCGTTATGATCGTTGGCAACAAAGCCATCCGGCATTAACAATGTAGCAGTACGGTTACCTTTATAATATTGCAGCCATTTGCCGCCAACCTCGCGGTTTATTTCCCTGCCAAGGCCGGCAATGCCTTCGGCAAAAACAATATGTACGCTATCGCCAATTGCCATGTCATACGGTCCGTATCCCTGCCCCTGGCTGGTGCCACCGCCGACATTACGGTCAGAATCGACTTCCTGAAACTCCTGGGCGTACAAATAATTTGCCGCAATAAGTTGGGCATGACTCTGCGGGGGATGGCCCTCCGACATGAAGCGATAGCGCTGCTGCATAAAAATTTTGTCTATCTGGCTTACATCGGCGCTCCACACACCCTCATCCGAAGATACATACCAGGTAGTAGCCGGCTGATAGAGGTTATCGGCGCGATCACTAACAGCTTTATCTGCATGCAGAGTAACGCAGCCGGAATATTTGGCCGAACCCAGCACACCATCATCGAGTTGGTTGGGGCAGCCCCAATCTTCTTCAAAGGTAACAGGACGATCACTGTTGGGGCCATAAAAAGAATAAAATGCCCGCATTTTATAATATGGAGAATTGGGATCATTAAATACATCCGCCAGGGGATTGTTGCCAAACGCATGGTTGATGGTATTAGCGCCCCAACTGGTAGTATTAGCGCCCCAGCCCACACTGTACGAGCTTAGAGACTCACCGGAAAATGCATAACGATACATATAATAAAAATAGACATCTTCAAGCGCTTGTTCATAAACATCGCCCTTGCGGTTATAGATACCGGTATTTTTAAATACATAATCATAAATAAAATAGTTGCTGTGATCCGGCCGGCTAAATGCCATGATCTTTTTTGTGACGGACACACCAATAGAGGTATTAAACTTAATCACAATCATACGGTCACAGGGCAGGTCGGGCACAACTTCATCCAGCGTTTCATAGTTTGTTAAAACCGTGGCGTCCTGGTCATCAACAGTTACCGCCGGATGAACTTCTTTGCCATATACTTTGATGCTCTGTTCAAAAATCATATATTGTCGTTCAGTACATTCGCGCGGCCCAACTCCGACTACTTTATAATCCACCTTGTCTTTTACCAGCGGATCATAAAAATTTTTGCTGCCGATCCACATGCCTCTTTGACGCACAGTGGTTTGTTCAATAACCCCATACTGAGCCGGCCAGGAAAATTGATTACTGTTGCCATCGTAACCTTCACTTTCCGCTTCAGCGCCACGATCGGAAAAATAACTCTGCAATTCGCCAATCCGTAACCAGCGCCATTCCTGGGCATTAACGGTATTCGCATTGATTACAAATAGAAGGAACAATAAAACGAATAACTTGAAAGCTACATGCCGAAAATTAAGTTTTAATATATTCATAGGATTTTCCCGTTTTTTAATTCAAGTCGAAATACAAACGAATACCGTAAAAGATTTGCCTGGGGTTCAGGAACCAGAAGGTTGAGGCATTCGGCATATCAATATAGGCTTTATCATTTAATATTTTGGTAATAGCATCTTTATCCATTTCTACCCAGTTTTCATTTTTATATTGCAGATAAACTCCGGTAGTTCTTTCATAATAGACCAGGTAATCTTTGCCTGTTTCAGTTTGCCGGTTAATAGATTCCCGCGCTTCTATAGGTTGATAGGCAGCTCCGGGTTTCCGGTAATCGCCAATTTTATCTGTTCCGGGAATATTATCATAGGCTTCATTTTCAGGCAAATGCAAAGATGCACGATAATCGACATCCGCTGTATTGGTCAAACGCAGAGTATTGAACGCATTATTCATATCAACCAGGAATTGAACCTTGAATTTTTCAAATGTGAAAATTTTAGAAAAACGCAAAGTAGTGTTGAACCAGTCAATTGATTCGACATTATTAATAATACCGGAAGCATTTTTGGGATTATAGGTAATCCACGAGCCGTCTTGCCAATCCAGTAAGATATTGAAAAGATATCCACCAAGTAAATGTTGATTGGCAAATTTAGGGCCGAAATCTTCCGGGGTGAAAAAGCTCAGGTTGGCCCGTGCATAAGGCCGGGGAATGGGCCGCTGCTGGTACATATTGACGGTAGCCTCATCATACTTTTTCTGCAAGGATGGATCCTGGTACACCTCTCCTCTGCCAAAATTGCCGCTTGAATTGACCTGGTATGTGTAATTAACAAACCCGGACCACCATCTGCCGGTCGATTTACGCAGGGTCAATTCGAATCCACGAATATCTTCATAGGAATTACTGGTCGTTTTGTTATAGGTAATGCCGCCTATAGAATTAAATTCGGTGGTATTCTGCTGATCGGTGATATCTTTGTAAAAAGCAGCTAATTGTAATAAATAATTTTCCGCCAGCAAGTGATCATAACCCAGTTCATAAGAGATCGTCTTGGCTAAAATCAGGTTGGGGTCGCCGATCCTGGTTAATTCCCGATCAGCCGAACGGTCAACGCGGAACAGGGTTTCGTACTGCGGCATCTGTTTAAAATGGCCATAATTAAAATAGAGTTTGGAACTTTCGGTTATAGGATGCGAAATACCTAAACGGGGACTCAACTGCCACTGGGATTTGGAAGGCGAGGTTGAGAATACCCGGTTGGCATTGTACCGGGAACTAAAGAAATTCTGATCGTATGGATCCAAATCCCACCAATCAGTACGGGCGTCGCTGTAATCCAGCCGTAATCCGGCGTTCATGGTAAAGCCATTGGTTTCCAGTTTGTCCTGAATATAAAAGGCGGAACGGATCGGGAACACCCGCATTTGTACCCGGTTTGAATATGATTTACCCTGGGTTGCCGAAGCGATAACTCCATAATCAAAATTCAGGTCATTATAAACAAACTCAAAGCCGGCTTTAACCAGGTTACTAAAATTTACCTGTTTGGTAAAATCCGCTTTAAAAGTGGTAGAACTTACAGCCGTAAAGTCACGGGCTTTGGATGCATGTGATGTTGATCCGACAATAAATCCATCAACCGTTTCGGGGTAATAGCCAAAAGGATTTTCATCGCGGTAATAACCCGGTACAATTTCATAAAGTGTGCTGGTATTCCGGGTATAGGTAGGCCGGGTAAAATAATCACGGGTAAAATTTTCCAGTGACACTTCATAAAAAGTGGTCGGATTAAGAGTATGAGTCAACTTGGCAGCAAGAGAACGATGTTTAATATCGGTTAAACAAAAATCCCAATTGGAAAACATCGATTGCAAAGATGACCAGGCAACATCGGCAATATCACTGGGCCAGCGTGGATAATAGCCTGGCGCCCAGTTGGATTCCATTGTATATTGTTTGCCAATTAAACTGGAAACCCGCAGTTTCATTGATTCGGTAATATCACTCGTCAACTGCATTGTCCAGTCGTAATCCACATAATCGGGCCTTGTTAACGGGAACAATAGCATCTCCCGGTCGCGCCGGTAAGACGTATAAAAACGTAAACCACCCAGTTTGTTTGAGATAAAAGGAACCGGGCCGCCAAACCCACCGTCGATTTCATAATCCGGTTCATCATTGACCTGTTTCTTCCTGGTCTCGTACAGGAACACCCGTTGACAGGCCAGGGGTGTTAAATCATTATTTGGATCGCTATCTGTCATTAAAATATTGGAGATTTCGTTCCAGCCTTTAAAAACGGGGTATTGATCCTGGGTCGCTTCATCCCAGGCGCCTTTGCTGGTTCCTGCCCAACAGACAGCATCATCCAGGTAAGGTCGCAACCAATAAGAATTGGCATCAAGAACATCGGGGATGCCTTCGCCACGCCAATATTTAGGAGCCGGGGGACTCATTTTTACCGAAATACTGCCATTATAATGCTGCCGGCCCCCCTCTTTGGTAACCACATTGACAAGACCGGATTGCACCTGACCGTATTCAGCATTAAAACCACCTCGTTCGATATTAATTTCTTTAACTGAACTCAATGGAACTTTAGTTACCGGTTGGTTATTGCGGGGATCGCGCAAGGTTACACCGTCCAGCATAAAAAGAGCATCTTCAGCGCCGCCGCCGCGAATTGACAAACCACCCTGAATACCTGCTTGTAAGCCAATCACTCCATCTACGGTTGAAACAGGCAGTTCTTCAACTTCCTGAGAAGTAACGGAAACAACACTGGTTGCAACGTCCGGTTTTATCGTATTACGCTCAGCTACAACAATTACTTCCTGGCCCTCAATCGTTTCCATAGTCAATGAAAAAGCAACACGAGCGGTTTGATCGATACGCACCTGCACATCGCTCACGGTGATTTTTTCATAACCGATAACGGATACCTGGACATTATAAACGCCAGGGGGAACATGCAGAATTGTAAATTGACCGTTAATATCTGCAGCGGCGCCAAGATTTGTATCCTTAACCATAACATTGGCTCCGGGCAGCGCTTCGCCAGTTTCTTTATCAGTCACTGTTCCCGCAATTTTACCGGTTGTCCCGGCAAAAAGGAGACCAACACCCATCAGAGAGTATAGCAACAGCACGGTTAGAATGGTTAAAAGTCGTCTCATATTTCCCTACTCCTCAACAATGAACCTGTTACTTTTAAATTTTCGAAATTATATTTATTATCGAAACTTTGGTATGGTTAAACCTTTAAACAATATACACAGTAATTCAGTTGATGTCAAATAAAATCTGCTCTTATTTTAAACATTTTTTTTCAATTCAAAAAAAATTGATAAAAGCGGGTCAAGTAGATAATAAAGTAGCATCAAAATAATAAAGGGGTAGATAGATTCCCGGTGGTTTTAAACCGGGAATCTATCGGCTAAAAGAAAAATTGGTTTACAGACCATAATAAGGCGCGCCGACCATACCAATATTTATTCTTTGCACGCCCTGATGCTCTCCACCCAGTCGTTGATAAATATAGGTGCTATTGCCCCAGACTAGTTCGGTTGCGGTGGTAGTTAATATATCTTTATATAAAGCGGATATGTTACCATCTTTTACCCTCATTACAGGATTGACGTTCGATGTTGCAATCAGCATATCACCGGACTGTGAAAAGGCTAAATCATAATATTCAAAAGCGGCCCATGCCCCGGTTGTGGACCAGTCCAGAATCAGTTCGCTATTACCCAGTTCCCCAAAGGAAGAGGTTATAGGATTACGATAAACACCCGATGCAACAGTTGTATCTTTACCGACATTTGTTGCCAGTATATAAACATAACTTTCAAAAACACGTACAGCAAGAATATTAAAATTGGCATAATCGCCATCGGTAAAAGTTGCACCTGTATCTTTCCGAATAATATTAATACCGGTTTTTTCACCACCGCCATAAACATTGCCGTTTTGATCAATATCAAAGACATTGATTTTGCCTGTATATGTTCCGCATTCTTCAGCTTCAGCGGCGCCGGGGGCCAACCGATAAAGTTTTTTATAAGCGCTGCGCTGCAAATACAAAGTACCGTCGGCACCACAACGTATATCGGTTGTAGTATATGGCGCAACACCATAATCGCTGCGTGTTCCATCAGGGGTTATTTTTACAATTTGTTTAGAGCCAAATACAACATACAGATTTTCATTTTTATCTACTGTCATGGCTTTAATTTCTTCAGAAGCGACAAATACTCCAAAGGACTCATTAACCAGCGCTACTGGATAAGGTGAAAATTTTGCGGTCTCAATAGCGCCATTCACCGTGACCTGGACTTTTAAAGAATCCCCAAATGTATTCGGACGCAGTACTTTGATCGCAGTTGGCCCTGATTGCACAATTTCCGCCCTGGTCTTGCCAAAATAAACAAAATTTTCAGCCATATTATCGGAAAAATTTTGTCCGACAATATTTATTTCAAATACTCCGGGAGTTGCAGAGATCGGTTCAATGCCGGAGATCATTGGCGCCGCATTGCTGGTTGGTTTATTTTTCCACATAGCCGTAGGCCCATCGTATTCACAACCTGCCAGTACAAGCGACATCAGGCAACATATCAATATTATGCCTTGTAAATTTTTATAACTACTCATGGAAATCTCCTCAAAATTACATTCATTATTAATTTTACAAGGAAAACCGCACTGTCATCCGCTTGACATTATCAAACACGCCAAAGGGAGTGTAGGCATAATCAAAGGATATACCGGTATAGGACAGGCCGACGCCAAACGAAAAACCATCTTCATCATTGCTCGATACATAACCACCGCGCAACGATAACATATCCATAACCTGGTAATCAATTCCTACTTTTACCTGCTCCGGGTGCGAACGATAATGGCTCGCATCCACACACAGGTACAACGATTGCTTGTATGGCGCTTCCGCCAGAAAATCCATCAGGTTCATCGATATGCCCAGGTTGAATACCAACG
>JAKQIY010000074.1 GCA_029561455.1 bacterium | reverse complement strand
CTACCGGGGGTTAATTTCATTTAATTGACTTTAAAATAACCGCGAAGCGGTGAAATGTTTGTAGAAAGAGAGCCATCTCAGCACAATCTAACCCCGTAGGGGTGATATGTCGGGAACTTATAAAAAGTGTCCGGTAGTAAGCAAAAAAATTAAGTCTTGAAAAAAATCTTGCATATTTCTGAAACTTTTTCTATATTAGACCGTAAAACGATTTTAGTCGAATAGACCATTAAGAACCAAAAAGAAGTAGAATACAAGATGGAAGTCATTAAAGAAAAAGATGAACAGGTTAGGTCGGCCATTCTTATGGCTGCCGAACGGGTCTTTCAGAAATGGGGTTTAAATAAAACCACGATGGAAGACATTGCCGGCGAAGCCGGCAAGGGAAAAAGCACGCTTTACTATTATTATAAAAGCAAGGATGAAATTTTTGATGCGACGATAAAAATCAAATTAAATCAAGTTTTAAGCAAGGCGCAGGAAAGCGCCAATCAAATGCCCACGGCTAAAGAAAAACTGAAAAAGTATATTGTAACCTGTCTTTACGAGATGAAAAACTATGCGCTTTTGTTTAACATTGTCCGCGGTGAAATCAGAATGAGTCAGGATTATCTTGAAAAAATCAGGTTAACGATTCAGGAAAAAGAAGAAAATTTTGTTCGCGAGGTCCTCAACCAGGGTTTTCTGAGTAAAGAATTTCACTTTATCGACGAGGAGGAACTGGAAACAGCCGTTAAAGCAACGGTCGGTATTATTCATGCGCTGGAATTATACCTGATGCTGGAAAACGATGATCCCAAACAAATTGACATTGCCGTTAAACTGATCACCAACGGTATCTAAATTTTTTTACTGTTTTCTCGACTAAAAAACAGATTTGGTCTAAACATACAAGGAGTTGTAATGAATAAACTTTTTTATCTGCTGGGCAGCCTGGTGGTTGTTCCGGTCATGTTTACGGGGTGCAACAAAATTAATGAAACCTCTACACAAGAACCTGTGCCGGTTGTGGTTCAACAGGCAGTATCCGCTCAAGCTCATCACTATTCCGCCTATAGCGGCGCTATCGAAGAATCGGAAACTATCCCCCTCAGCTTTGCCGCGGTGGGCACGGTTGCGCAAGTGCTGGTTTCCGAAGGCGATATGGTGAAAAAAGGCCAGCTACTCGCCCGGCTGGATACGACCTCTGCCAAAAGCGCCTGGGAAATGGCTTTTGCCGTACAGCAACAAGCCGAGGATGCCTATAAACGTTTAACGCCGATGTATAAAAACGGCAATCTGCCGGAAATAAAATATGTCGAAGTGGAAACCGGTTTACAAAGAGCCAAAGCAGCCGCCGTCATTGCCCGTAAAAGCCTGGATGATTGTAATTTATACGCTTCTACCGACGCCATAGTCGGCAAACGCTCTATTAATCCGGGAATGATCGCCATGCCTAATATCTCTTCAATTACCCTTGTTAAAATTTCCAGGGTGTTTGCCAAAGTAGCCGTCCCGGAAGATGAAATTTCATCCGTCAAGGCCGGGGACCAAGCGCTGGTTACAATTGGCGCCCTGGGTAACAAGGAGTTTACGGGCAGCGTTGAAGAGATCGGCGTCATAGCCGACCCACTGGCGCATACCTACAAGATTAAGATCGGCATTGCCAATAATAACCTAGAAATAAAACCCGGCATGATCTGTAAAGTATCACTTGATAATAAACGCATAAACCGGGGATTGCAGGTTCCCACTCACGCTGTTCTGGTGGATGAGTCCGGTAATAATTTTGTGTACACCGTTGATGCGGCAACAGCAAAAGCAGCCAGAAGAGCTGTACAAACCGGCGACCTGTTGAACAGCGGCATTGAAATTACGGCAGGACTTGAAACGAACGACCTGGTTGTCATATCGGGCCAGCATAAACTGGTCGATAACGCCCCGGTAAGAATTATCAACAATTAGCGCCGGGAGAACTATACACCATGAAAAAACACACTACATTACTGGAAACCCTGCTTCGTTATAAACAGGTGCTGTTTATAATCACCGGGTTATTGATCCTGGTGGGCATTATCGCCCTGGTGCAGATGCCGCGCGATGAATTTCCCACGTTTGAAATTCGCCAGGGTATCATTGTCGGTATTTACCCCGGCGCCTCTTCCCTGCAGGTCGAAGAACAATTGACGACCAAAGTAGAACAATACCTGTTCCAATACAACTCGGTAGACCGGAACAAGACCCGTTCCATTTCCAAAGAAAATGTAATGGTTATCTATGTAGAAGTCTCGGAGAAAGAAAAAGAGCCGGATGTCTTTTGGGCCAAGCTGCGGCACGGCTTGAATGAACTCAAAGGGCAGTTGCCGTCCGGTGTACTGTCTTTGACTGCCGATAACGATTTTGGCAACACCTCGGCATTGCTGCTGGCGGTGCAGTCCGATACCAAAACCTATAAAGAACTGGAACAATACATTAAACAATTTGAAGCGCAGATCAGAATAATTCCCTCTGTATCCAAAGTTAAGCATTATGGTTTATTACAGGAACAGGTCAATGTTTACATCGACGATGCCAAACTCACCCAGTATGGCATAAAACCGCTGGTAGTCATGGCGGCCCTTAAACCGCAAAGCGCGGTGGGGTATGCCGGTGAAATTGACGACGGCACCCAGATCTATCCCATTCACATTCCGTTAAGCTACCAAACCGAGGAAGATGTAGCCAACCAGATTGTCTATTCCGATCCGCTTGGTAATATCGTCCGGGTTAAAGATGTCGCCAGGGTAGTTCGCGAATATGAAGAACCGGAGTCCTTTATCCGCGTCAACGGTAAAAAATGCCTCATTGTCTCGCTGGAAATGCAAACCGGCAACAATATTGTACATTTTGGCAAGGACGTTAGTAAAGAGATCTCCCAATTCACCAAAACTCTGCCGCCGGATGTTAAAATCGAAACGATTTCCAACATCCCCGGCGCAGTATCCAAAGCCATTGCCAACTTTATGAAAGAGTTCGCCATTGCTATTTTTTCTGTGATCCTGGTTACCGTCATCCTGCTGCCCCGGCGGGTGGCAATAGTAGCCGCCTCCGCTATTCCAATCTCGATTCTTATCACTCTCGCTTTTATGTGGGTAACCGGCTGGGATCTGCAAACCGTGTCGTTAGCGGCACTTATCCTTGTGCTCGGCATGGTGGTTGATAATGCCATTGTGATTATTGACAATTATGTGGAAAAACTCGATAACGGCATATCGCCCCATGATGCCGCCTCGCAGAGCGTGGCTGACCTGTTCACCTCCGTCCTGTCCGCAACCCTCATACTTGTTGCCTGCTTCTGGCCCATCATATTTTTCATGAAGGGGACCGCCGGTGATTTTGTCCGCTCGCTCCCATACGTTACCAGTTTTGCCTTGTTCATTTCGTTGTTCACTTCGGCAGTTCTGGTGCCGTTATTAAGCTATATGTTTATCAAGACCGGTATAAAAAACGATACACACAAAGGCAAAAAAGCCATTTTTCTGGACAATGTGCAAAAGTATTATAATAACTTGCTGGAAAAAGTTTTTAAAAACAAATTGACCGTTGTGTTGGCGGGCGCCGTTTCTTTCATTATCGGCCTGGTCATTCTTGGGATATCCCCGCAGCAATCCTTTCCCAAAATTGAACGCAACCAGTTTGCCGTTGAAGTCCATTTACCCCTGGGCAGTTCATTACAGCAAACCGATGCGGTAATGAAAGACCTGGAAGAATTGCTGCAAAAAGACCCGCGTGTAAAAACGGTAGCCTCGTTTATAGGAACCAGTTCCCCGCGCTTTCATACTATATATGCGCCCAATTTTCCGGCCAAAAGTTACGGACAATTGGTAGTGTTAACCAAATCGAACAAAGCGACCATCGAAATCCTGGATGAATACAGCGTTAAATACGCCAACCGCTATCCAAATGCCAATGTGAAATGGAAACAACTGGAATTTGCCGTTTCTCCCTCACCAATAGAAGTTCGTCTGGCCGGCGATGACCTGAACGTTCTTAAACAAACGGCAAATGAAATCTCAGATATTGTACGCAAGGCTGACGGGGTTACCTGGGTGCGAACCGATTTCAAGCAGTCCCGGCAAACGATCGACCTCGAAATTAAAAAAGATGAGGCCAGCCGGCTTGGGTATTCCAATATGTTGCTGGGGTATTCACTCATGGTCGGTACTAAAGGTTTCCCTGTTGCCACTATCTGGGAAGGCGATTACCCGGTTGATGTGCAATTAAAAGTTGATAAAAAAGTCAAAACGAGTATTGACGACATTAGCAACCAATATGTAACATCTCCATACCTGGTCGCCTCCGTACCGGTGCGCCAGATCGCCGACCTCAAGCCGGGCTGGTCGGAGGGCGAAATTATCCATCGTAACGGGATTCGCACCATCACGGTTCAAGCCGACGTCCGCAGAGACGCAATTCCTTCAACGGTCTTTAATAAATTAAGACCGAAAATTGAAGCCGTGCAACTGCCGGAAGGTGTTACCATGTATTATGGCGGCGATTACCAGGATACGGTAGAATATATAACTCCATTCTACTATTCTTTAATGATCAGCATTGTCATCATCTTTATAATACTTATGTTTCAGTTTAAAAGTATTAAAACCTCCCTGCTTATTATGTTGACTATGCCGTTATGTATCTTTGGCGCATCACTGGGCATTTTCATCACCGGCTATCCCTTTGGAGTTACGGCGTTTATCGGCCTGATCGGTTTAATGGGTATTGTTGTTCGTAACGGTATTATTTATATCTCGTATGCTGAAGAACTCCGCCATGAACACGGTCATTCCCTGGAAGAAGCTGCCACCTCTGCGGCGCAGCGCAGAATGCGCCCGATTTTCCTTACAGCGGCAGCAGCGGCCGTCGGGGTTATTCCCATGATTGCCAGCGGTTCGTTATTATGGGGCCCGTTAGGTGCGGTAATCTGCTTTGGGTTAATATTTGCCTTAATTTTATCTCTGCTGTTAATGCCGGTATTGTATTATTTATTTCACCGGAATGATTTTAACATAATTGAAGCGAGTGCACTTTAATGAAAAAGACAACGATAACTTTATTATTGATACTCTTGTTCTCTGTTACCCTGAGTTTTGCCCAAAAAACTTTAACCCTGGCAGAGAGCAAAGAACTTGCATTGCAAAACAATACTGCTATGCAAAACAGCCGTCTCGAAATAAAAGCGGCGCGCCAGGTTAAAAGAGCAGCGCTGACCAAATATTTTCCAACCATCAGCGCAGCAGGCGCACAGTTCGAAGCGCAGGATTATATGATGAAAATTACCACGGAAGGCGGTAATTTACCGGTATATGACGGTAACCCGATACACCTGCTGCATCCTACCCAGTTTGCGTACTTGCCGGGTTCTACAATGGCAATGATGAAAACCGGCGCTATCGGTATGGTAACTGCAATCCAGCCGGTATTTGCCGGAGGCCGGATTTTTAACGGTAACAGGCTGGCGTCCCTGGGCGTTAAAGTGAGTGAATACAAAAGTCGTATGGAATATAATGATGTGTTATTGACAACGGAACAACAGTACTGGCAGGTCGTATCGCTCAATGAAAAGATGAAGACAATTGAGAAATACGAAAGTTTACTCAACAGTCTGCTTAACCAGGTGGACGATGCCTGGAAGTCCGGCATTGTCATGAAAAACGATGTTCTCAAAGTCAAACTAAAACAAAGCGAAGTACTATTAAACAAATCCAAGCTCGAAAATGGCAGAAAACTGGCGATGATGGCGTTTTGTCAGCATATCGGTATTCCCTACGATTCCACACTGGCGCTGTCGGACTCGCTATTTATCGACAGTATTCCTCAGACCTGTTATATCGATGCACATGCAGCCGTAAGCAACCGGGTAGAATACCGGTTGCTGCAAGCCGGGGTACGGGCGGAAACACTGCAAAAACGCATGAAGCTGGGCGAGTATTTGCCCCAGGTTGGTGTGGGCTTTAGCAGAATATATATGAAATTTGATGAAAGCGAATCACAAACTAACGATATGGTTTTCGGTACAGCGTCTATCCCGCTTTCCAGCTGGTGGGAAGCAGCGCACACCGTTAAAGAGCACAGCATTAAAGAACAAATTGCTAAAAACAACTTGCAGGACAATACCGAATTGTTATTACTGCAAATTCAAAAAGCCTGGCAGGATTTAACGGACGCTTACAAACAGGTACTATTAAGCGAAGAAGCTAAAATACAGGCCAATGAAAACCTGCAAGTAAACCAGGATAGTTATGATAACGGCCTGTGTAATGTTTCCGATCTGCTGGAAGCGCAAGCCATGCAACAACAGATCATGGATCAATTAACCGACGCCAGGGCGAATTATATCGTGAAAAGAACCACATACCTGCAAGTTACCGGCAGGTAAGTTTTAAACATGGTTCAGTTAAAAAACTATTTTAGAGGAAAAAATGAAAAAAATAGTATTCCGAAATAGAGTGCTTTGGTTCATATTAATCACCTTTTTAGGCGTCGCATTCCCCGCTTTGGCGGGGAATGGCGCCAGACACCCCCTGGAAGGGGCGCTAACAGCAAAATATTTGTCTTTTGCAAATTATAAAAATGATAGAAACAATATTACTCGTTACAGTCACGCTTTTTTATTAGGCATGTACTCTCATTTGCTCTCCGATCAAATGGGAAACTTTGAACCGCGCGGCAACAGCAAGGAAATGGTGTGGTTCAGCGCCGAAGGCATTGCTGGTCCATTATTGTTGCTGCCGCATTGGAAAAAAGACCCGGCTTTGTTCTGGGGCTCGATGGGCGCCATGATCCCGGATTTGGAGCATTCCTTACAGCCTTTCGGTAAACGTATTTTCCCAACGCATAGCGGCCGTCTTACTCATGGTGAACTTGTTAATTTTTGGCATGGTGTGTTAGGTAACATTTGTATTGATGGCCTGGCTCTTTACGCACTTAACCATGAAATTCCCCGCCGTGCGGATGGTTCGCCTATATTAAAATTTGGCTGGACACTCAGTAACTGGGATATTCCGGGTACAAACAATAAAAATGGCGCCGGGTACAAAAATTTGAATAACAAGTCATTAATACGTAATATCAATCTGGCTATGGATTTGCATAAAAACATTGCTGTGGAAACCAGTTGGGGAGTCTGGATGAAAGAGGCTTCAACAATAGCAGACAAGGATACGCCGGAAAAAATAGTTATTCAATCTCACTTACTGGGTATTACGTTACATACCCACCACGGCAAATTGCTAGATCCCTTTATTACAGCGGGTACCGGTGTTTATATTGCCAGCAAAAGCGAACCGGTAAATAGAAACGGAATAGCTTTCGCCCGGTATCAGGATAGTAATATTGGCTTTCATTATGGAGCCGGCATTAGAATACCGGTAAGTACCAATGGCAGTATAATAATCAATCATTGTTATCATAATATTAGTTTTAGTAAAAAAATTGATGGTAACCGGGAATATTCCGGGTGGGCAGGAGGTCTAACTCTTGAACGTAATTTATAGAATTATCCAGTGGGGAAAATGCAAACCCACCGGGTATTTTCTCAAAATTTTTGTACGGGAGTTACAATGAAAAAGACTGCTTTTCTGTACCTGGCGGGATGCATGATCATCCTGGCGATCTTTTCTGCATGTGACAAAGGTTCAGATGTGCTGAAATCGGACACAGATAATAATAATGATGATACCACCAATGAAGTTAACAGATACAGTTTTAAAAATACTGTAAAAGAGGCAATGGCCGTCAACAAAGATGACCATGATAAAGCCAAAGATTATGTGTGGGACAGCACGACCGCCACACAAATTACCTTCAATGGTTCCACAATAACCAGTAATGGAACCGGGGCCACGGTGAGCGGTTCTACTGTTACAATTACCACTGCCGGTACATATATCCTCAGTGGCGCTCTTAATGATGGCCAGATCATTGTGAACTCGGTTGATGAAGAAACCGTAAAACTGGTGTTGAACGGCATAGATATTTACGACCCTGCAAATGCGCCGCTTTATGTCAAGAACGCCAAAAAAACGGTCATCATCCTTGCCGATGGTTCAAAGAATATAATCAGGGACGGCTCTACGTATATACTGGAAGACCCGACTGTTGATGAACCCAACGCTGCTGTTTACAGTAAATCCGATCTATCCATCTATGGCAACGGTTCGCTTACCGTTTATGGTAATTATAATGACGGCATCGCCAGCGTTGATGGCATTGTTATTAAATCCGGTAATATTATAGTGCGCGCCCAGGATGACGGTATCCGCGGTAAAGACTACCTGGTCATTAAAGATGGTATTCTCGATGTGAATGCCGTTGGCGACGGGTTAAAATCCGATAATGCTGATGATACAAGCCGCGGCTATGTGCTGGTGGAAAACGGTACGATTGCCGTTATTGCCGGCAAGGATGCAATTACCGCCCAAACCGATGCCCTGATCGCAGACGGCGTTATTACATTGACGTCCGGCGGCGGCAGTTCTAAAACCGTGAGCGATGATGTTTCAGCCAAAGGCATCAAAGCCCCAGTCAATTCAATCATCGATAACGGCGCTATTACTTTTAATTGCGCCGACGATGCTATTCACTCCAACGGCAACCTAACGATCAACGGTGGCGAACTGGTCATCAGCACGGGCGATGATGCCATTCATGCAGATTCAGCGCTGACCATCAATAATGGCGATATCACAGCTAAAAAATGTTATGAAGGAATAGAAAGCACCTATATTACGGTTAATGGCGGAAATATTCGTCTCACCAGCAGCGATGACGGCGTTAATGCTGCCGATGGCTCCGGCGGCGGTGATCCGGGCGGCGGTATGCCGGGTGGAGGGAATACCGGCGGCGGTGGAATGCCGACAACCGGTAACTATTATCTCTATATCAACGGCGGTTACCTTGCCGTTAATGCTGCCGGTGATGGTTTTGATATAAACGGCACAATAGTAATGACCGGCGGCAATGTCATTGTCCATGGACCAACCGAGAACATGAACGGCGCCCTGGACTGGGATAAAGGTTTTAAAATGACCGGTGGATTCCTGGTGGCTGCCGGGAGTGCAGGGATGGCGCAGGCGCCGGCTTCCACTTCGACACAATATGCAATTCTGATAAACATGAACAAATCCCTGGACGGCGGTACCATGTTTCACATTCAGGCTGGCGATGGTTCCGAAATACTTTCTTTTACGCCATCGAAGAAATACCAGTCCGTTGCCTTTTCTTCCGACAAACTGGTAAATGGAGGTACCTATGATGTTTATTATGGCGGAACGTGCACCGGAACCGCAGTGGACGGTTTGTATTCAGGCGGAGTGTACACAGCCGGAACCAAACTGACCAGTTTTACTGTTTCCAGCATGATAACCAAAATAACTGTCAGATAGCTAATAATCGGCCGGAGTTATAAAAGGCTGTTCGCTTATCCGGGTTGCTTCGCTCCCAACCCTGAAGACTGGGTGAAAACTGGTAAATTATTACCGAAAAAGGTGGAGTGGGGCTATATCAATAGCCCCAATTTTCAAAAGGTCATTTAAAATATAAAGCGCTCAAAACAAACTTGTCATTTCGAGCGAAGCGAGAAATCTTGTTTTTACAATATGTTAAATACGAAAGATTCCTCGTCGCTTCGCTCCTCGGAATGACATGAAAGGCTTTATTCCCTCAAATTTGTATCCTGGTCTACTTTTTGAGGCTTTTGATACAGCCCTATTAAACCACAGGCCCGAATTTCATCTGAGACAAGAAAACCTTACCGCTTATTACATATAAACTTGATATTAAGTTATACCCACTTACTCACGGCATCCAGGTGATGATCGCCTGATCGCCGGGCTGTTGCTCCATCCAGCGTTGAAAATCGTCATAATTTCGCGCCCCGCCTTGCAATACGGCCTGGTAGACCTGAATACCCATTACCTTTTCCCCGGCAGGGACAGTGTATTTAATCCGCAAAATAGCATCCCGGGTTTCCGGGGTCAATACCGCGCTAATCCGTTCCGCAACTTTTTCAAAATACCCGGCCCAGGGCGACCCGGTTAATATGTGGATCATATCAATATGCCATAATTCTTCCTGTTGATCTTTATACCAGGCATGCCATTCGATACAGTTGTCTTCCGCATCCAGCAGGTTTACGTATTCGATCTTTATAATACGCTTATTTTCCGCCAGTATGGCAATTGCCCTAAAGCTGTCTTCCAGTTTAAACGGCTGCGTATAAATATGAAAATCAATATCATGATTATTGACCAGCAGCCCGGTTTTTAACGAGCCAACCAGGTTGATGGTCGCCCCGACCGATTGCCAGGCGGCGATAACATGAGTATCCTCGATGATTTCCCGGGCGCGTTGCTGCATTTGTTCAGCCTGTTTGTAAATAAGCTCCATATCAACATTTCCTTTCATTTCTGAAATTTTCATAAAAAAAACAGCCCGCCAATTTAAAAAACTTAATGACTATTCCAAGCAAAAAAATCCTGCGGATCAGATAAGCATAAATTTTAAGTAAATCCGGAATATCTAAAAAAAATCTTGCATTTCACCGGAATTTTCAATAATTAAGGATATGCTTTTCACTGGAATTCATCCTTTACGATTAATCTGACATTATCATGGTTACATAAGTAAATGTTATGGCCATCAACGGCAATAACATTTATAGTACTGGTGTAAAACTGTCGTTTATCTGGTGATATGGAGGGTAGCATGTTCACACTTTATTTCAAATCGGCTTTCCGTAACCTTCGCAGATATAAATCCGTTACTATTATTAATTTTACCGGTCTGGTTGCGGCATTTACCGCCTGCCTGGTCATTCTCTTGTATATTCGGGAAGAACTGAGCTTCGATGCCGATTACAACAATGCAGAACTGGTGTACCGTGTGGGCGTGCATATTACCGCCAGGGATGAAACGACCGACTTTGCGGTTGCCCATATCCCCCTGGCGCCGGCCATTCAGACTGGTCTGCCGGGTATTGAATATGCCGCCCGGTTTTGCGGCGCGCCCCCGCAAGTCGTCCGCCTGCAGGATGGAAAAAGCTTTTACGAAAAAGATAACTATTATTATGCTGATCCTGCTCTGCTGGACATTTTCAACCTGGCCTTTCTGCACGGCTCTGCGGATAGCGTTTTAAACCAACCGGAAGCTGTGCTCATTTCCGCTTCTCTGGCGAAAAAATACTTTGGCAGCGTTAAAGCGACAGGTCATATCCTCTCATTCGATAACCGCGACTGGATTATCACCGGTGTGTTTGCCGATATTCCGCACAACAGTCATTTACCCGAATTTCAATTCATCACCCGCTATCAACCGCCGGACTGGGCAGCCGGATGGGATGGATTGCGCGTACCAACATATATCAAACTTGAGAAAAATGCCGATCCACAGCAAACTGAAAACCAAATCAACCGTCTGGCGGCGACCGCTGCCGGCGACATCCCCCAATCCCTGCAAGAAAGCAGAAGCTATTTTCTGCAACGATTGCAAGACATCCATCTACACTCTGCCTATATTCAGGACTATGCCCGGCTGGGAGACAACCGTAACATATCTATCTTTAGCGGGCTGGCATTCATCATCCTGCTGCTTGCCGCTTTGAATTATATTAACCTGACCACCGCCCGCTCTTTGTTGCGTCATAAAGAAATTGGCATTCACAGGGTGATTGGCGCTCATAATAAGCAAATAGTTATGCAGTTTCTCAGTGAATCTTTCATCCTCACCCTTGTCGCATTTGGTGCCGCTTTGCTTTTTACAACATTACTGGCCCCTGTTCTTGGTTCATTGACCGGGATGACGCTCAGCTTGCATCATTTTAGCAAATTATCTTTTATCCTTCCGGTTTGCGGATTAATCCTGCTCGTCAGTCTCTTGTCCGGCTTTTATCCTGCGTGCCTGGCAATTACACAAAACCCGGCGTCGGTATTCCGGGGTGGCACGCATTTACGGGCCGGCAGGGATGTGCCCCGTAAAATACTCGTCATCCTCCAATTCACCGCCGCTTCAGCCCTGCTGATCATCACTTTGGTTACCTGGCAACAGTTGCATTATATGCGCGGCAAAGACCTGGGTTTCGACAAGCAACAGATGCTGGTGCTGCCGATGCAGGATCAGGAGATGATGGCGGCGGCATCCCGGCAATTGTCAGCCATAAAACAAGAATTCACATCCCATCCCGGCATCGCTTCGGTAACGGCGATTTTGCGCACGCCGGGCCGCATCGAGCATCATGACGACATTACCTGGAACAATGGCGAGCAAATTATTACACGGGGAATGAATAATATTTTTGTCGATTTTGACTTTATGGATGCTTACAGCATTCAACTCGTTGCCGGACGTGAATTTGACGAAACAGTTACCGGTGACGCCGGGGGAGCGTTTATCATCAACGAATCCGCTGCGCGGGCTTTTGGCTGGCGCACCCCGCAGGACGCCCTCGGCAAACAGCTTTCTTACTGGATGGGCAGCGGCAGTATTATCGGCGTCTGCAAAGATTTTCACCTGTGGTCGCTGCACCGGCCCATCGAGCCGCTGTTTTTCCTGGTTCCGCCGCAGTTCTTTCCGGAGGTGGTTTGCGTAAAAATTACTGCTGCCGACCCTGCCGAACCCATGCGCTATATCAAAGAAAAATGGCTCAGCTTGTTCCCCGGCTACCCCTTTGATTACTATTTTCTTGATGAGGATTTTAACCGCCAGTACCGCGCTGATGAACTGTTTAACCGGACTGTCTTAATCTTTACCGGATTTGTATTTTTGATTGCTATTATCGGCTTGTTTGGCCTGGTTTCCATTCTGGTCAGTCAGCGTACCAAAGAGATCGGAATCCGTAAAGTCCTTGGCGCCTCCACTACCGGCATTACATTGTTTCTAAACCGGGAGTACCTGTTGATTACCGGCAGCGCTGCGCTTATTTCCTGGCCGTTGGCGTATTTAGCCTCCGGACAATGGTTGCAACAATTCGCCTTTCGTATCCATTTCCCATGGATAGATTTGATAACAACCACGCTCCTGCTATTGCTCATTGCCATGGTGACCATCAGCGGTAAAACTATACAGGCGGCAAATACCAATCCGGTCAATGCGTTGCGTTATGAATAACCGTAAACAGGAGATTGATGATGCTGGAAGCAGAATTACATCAAAAAATGAACGATAAAAGTATCGATAAAGCTCTAATTGCCAACGAGGTCGGCAGCCAACCGGAACTATTGCCGCTGGTAATTAAGGGGCTGGCGCACAACCGCGCCAATATTAAATATGGCTGCGCCAAAGTTTTATTGCTGCTGAGTGAAACCACTCCTGCACTGCTTTATCCGCATATCGATTTCTTTATTGGTATGCTGGATAGCGACAAGACGATTTTACAATGGAATGCCATACTTATCATTGCCAATTTGGCCAGGGTGGACAGCCAATACAAGATTGAACAGATATTTGACCGCTATTTTGCTCCCATCAGCGGCCCGGTCATGATCACCGCTAATAATACAATAATCGGCGGCGGACGCATCGCCGCGACCAGACCGGAACTCGCCGACCGGATTATTGATAAAATCCTGCAAGTTAATACGGCTCAATACCAGAGCGATGAATGCCGCTATATTGCCAGTGGCGAAGCCATTCTTGCCTTTGAACGCTGTTATGAATATATTAACGACAAGGAACGGGTCATTCAGTTTGTGCAGGAACAACTCGACAATCCCCGCAAAGGGACAGCGCAAAAGGCAGTCGCGTTTTTAAAAAAGCACAAGCTGTTGTTCTATGCTGAAAAATGAGCCAAAAAAATTTTCTTTATGAATAAAATTGCATCAAGGAACAATCCGGGTATTCCACCATTTAAAACAAGGAATACACGGTCATCAGTTTAACTATGGGAGATGAACAGATGAAAACCAATCCTTTGCTGCTTGCAGCGCTCTTGATTTTTACCACCATTACCACATCACAAGCGGGAATGCCCGGTCTGGGAGTAAAACTCGGTACGGCCCTGGCCAACCAGGAATTCGATTACACTAACATTGACGGGCTGGATTTTAAATACCGAACCGGTTTGGCAGCCGGCGTGTCTGCTGAATTTTTTAATGATCAAACCGTTAGCCTGGTGGCGGAAGTGGATTACATTCAAAAAGGTTTTAAAGAGGAACATGTTATAACTGTGGGAGACGGACCGCAGCCGGTAGGGACAATATCGAATGATAACCGTTTTGATTATCTGTCCATTCCGCTTTATGCAAAAATTACCTGGCGGAAACCTGTCGTTGCCCCATACATTTTGCTTGGCTTCAGGTTCGATTATCTGCTTACATACAATACTGATACTAATTGGTAAGATGATATTTATAGTGATTTTAAAGAGTATGATCTTGGCGGCTCGTTCGGCGTCGGCGGGGAATATAAAGTATCGTCAAAATATAAAGTGTTACTGGAAGGGCGCTACAGTCCCGCCGCCAGTTATGCCTATAAAACCGATTTGCTGAAAATTAACAACCGGGTATTTGAATTTCTGGCGGGGGTGCAATTTTAGTACTGATAATATATCAGAAGGTGCAATATTATTTGCAGATAGTAATTCGCTTAATAATTGATCAAAGAATTATAAAAGCTGCTACCGCCCAATCAATAATTCAATACATTCTTTATTGTCGGAAAGGCTGTTATCAACATAACAGTGGGAAAATGCCAAATGAAAAAATGTCTCGTCAAGTTAGTAGTATTATTTTTCTTTACTATGGTCACAGTATCACAGGCAGGGATGCCCGCATTAGGCGTTAAATGCGGCCTGGCTATTGCCAACCAGGAGTATAATTTTCCTCACCTTTCTAAATATGGAAGCACATATCTAACGGGACTAGCTGCCGGAGCTTTTGGAGAATTCTTTGCCGATAAACCCATCAGCCTGGTGGCGGAATTGGACTATATTCAGAAAGGGATCAAAGAAGAATATACATACATTGCTGCAAGCAGCCAACAGGGGTCGGGTGTATTGTCAGATACTTACCGCTTTCACTATCTGTCTATTCCTTTGTTCATCAAATATACATGGCGTAAACCTGCTGTTGCCCCATACATTTTACTTGGCTTCAGGTTCGACTATCTGTTCTCCCGGCCATCAGATACAGACATTCATAATAAAATTTATAGTGACTTTAAAAATTATGATTTTGGCGGTTCTTTCGGCCTCGGCGGAGAATATAAAATGTCATCAAAATATAAAGTCTTACTGGAAGGCCGCTACAGTCCAGCCGCCAGTTATGCCTACAAAGATGATACGTTAAAAGTAAATAATTGTATGTTTGAAATTCTGGCGGGGGTGCAATTTTAACCGGTTTTCCGGCATTTTATTATACCGGGAAGAAAAGAAAGGACATTATTATGCAATACGGTCGCTTTTTCTTTTTAATGGTAATTATTCTGGTTTGCGTGATAAGCATTCCCGCTATTGCGGCGGAAAAACAGTTACGCATCATCTGTTTCGGCGCGCATCCTGATGATGCGGAAATTTCCGCCGGTGGCGCGGCGGCATTATGGGTAGCACAAGGACATGCAGTCAAATTCGTATCCGTTACCAACGGCGATATCGGTCACTGGCGCGAAGCCGGCGGCCCCCTGGCGCGGCGCCGTACCGCCGAAGTGGAACGCGCTGCTCAAATCCTCGGCAATACCGTGCAGGTGCTGGATATCCATGACGGCGAACTGATGCCAACCCTGGAAAACCGCCGCCTCATCACCAAACTCATCCGCGAATGGAATGCGGATATAGTCATTACCCACCGGCCCAATGATTATCACCCCGATCACCGCTATGTCGGCACGCTGGTGCAGGACGCCGCTTTCATGGTGTCCGTGCCGTTTTTCCTGCCGGATGTGCCGCCCCTGCAAAAGAACCCGGTGTTTTTGTTCAGCTCCGATGATTTTCAAAAGCCCTCGCCCTTTAACGCCGATATTGTTGTGGCCATCGATGCGGTGATGGAGAAAAAGCTGGATGCGCTGACCGGCATGGAATCTCAGTTTTACGAAGGCGGCGCGCTCGGTTCCGCCGACTTGTATCCTGCCGATCCGGTTAAACAGCAGCAGCGCCGCGACCAGGTGCGTAAAAGATTTGTCGATGAATTCCACAGAACCGCGACCATGTACAGCAAGCAGCTTGAACAGTGGTACGGCCCGGAACGGGCGGCAAAAATTCAGTACGCCGAAGCGTTTGAAATTTGCGAATATGGTCACATGCCAAGCAAAGAGGAAATTAAAGTATTGTTCCCGTTTTACAAGTGAGCAAAGTCTTTGGGGCTGTATCAAAAGCCCTGATTTGAGAAAGGTCATTTAAAACATAAAGCACACAAAACGTACTTGTCATTTCGAGCGAAGCGAGAAATCTTATTTTCAAAATGTTAGTTATAAAAGATTCCTCTTCGCATCGCTCCTCGGAATGACAAGAATGGCTTTTTTTCTCATACTTGTAACTTGTTTTATATTTTTGGGCTTTTGATACAGCCCCTGGAGTGTTTTATTTATATGATTCTTCGGGGCTGAAACAAAAGCAATATAGGTGCATACCCTATTCAGGTTGTTTTAAAACTTACTGCTAAAATATTAATATTGATTTTTTACAACATTTTTTACTTGCCTTTAAAAATTCAGCATCCTATATTACACAACAATAGTGTACACAATTTCAGTGTAAAGTGGGAGCATAGTATGTTAAAAAACATCACCCTCAGCGCCGAGGAAGAACTGATTAACAAAGTTCGCGATAAAGCCAATAAAGAGCGTACAACCCTGAATGCGTTGTTCAGAGAATGGCTGATCCAGTATGCCAACAAAGATCAAAAGGTGTTCTATTACAATAAATTTATGGAAATGTGGGGTTATGCGGATCCCGGAGGTTTTATTACCAGGGAGAAAATCAATGAACGGTAAATATTTTATCGATACCAGCATTTTTATCAGGACATTTGACAGATCTGATAAAACCAGACAAGATAAAGCCAAAGAAATAGTGTCTCATGCCCTGGATAATTTAACCGGAATTACCAGCAGCCAGGTTATTCATGAATTCCTGTTAGCTGCAACCACTCTGTTCAAGATCCCAATATCCCTGGCGGATTGCCATAAATACATGACTTTTGTCCTGGAGCCGTTATGCGAAGTGTATGCAAATATTCATTTGTATCACCAGTCCCTGGAAATGATGGAGCGCTGGAAATTCTCTTTGGTTAATTCCATGATTATTTCCGCCGCCCTGAAAGCGGAATGTAATACTCTTTACACTGAGGACTTGCCGCATTTTACCAAAATCCAGAACCTGACGATCATCAATCCGTTTCTTACCGAGCATGATCGCCACATGGATTATGCCGGCAGATAGTATTATAACTTTTTCCTGAGCATTTCAACCACACTGCGCAATTCCGCAGGGATTCGCTCAGAATCGAGGCCTTCATAGATATAAATTGTATCGGCTTGAGATGCGGGGGCTTTTACTAACCAGTGATTATCAAAATCACAAAACGCCCCATCCGATGGTATGAACTGCTCCTTGATTTCCGTAAACTTTATCAGGAAATTATTCAATTGCCGCCATTCAGCATGGCTGAAACCGGCCTCTTTTTCAGTACCGGTGGTATCTGTAATTACCCCATTAGCATAAATATTAATTGTGATAATATGTCCGGTCCAGCCTTTCATAAATTTGTATTGCATTATCATCTGGTTGTCAGCATTACCAGGATCAAGACTTTTTTCACAATGAATACTACATATCAGTAAAAGCAACAAGATAATCGTATAGGCTTTCATTATTATTCCTCCCATAATAATTCAACATGACTGGTATTTAATTTACAAGCTGGTAATTAATCATCCAACTCTGTTAACAGGGGTACTTGCTTAACTCCTAAACGCACAAGACTAACAGTATTATTTTTGCTTTTTCTTTTTTTGCACATTTTCCTCAACCCGGAACCGCACGATTCTGCCGATCAACTCCAGGGGCAGCGGTTCGTCAATCGGGAATTGCACCGATCCTTTGGCGAACTTATAATCTGCAAGTTCCTCCCTGAAAGCCGCTATCCCGGAAGGCGCCGGGTAAAAGCCGATATGGGTTTTAAAGGCGGCAAAATGCACCAGGTTGCCGTTCAGGTTAAAGGTCGGTATTTGATAGCTCATGGTTTCAACGGCCTCCGGCGCGTTTTGCCGGATGATCTGCCGTAGATTTTGTAAAATTTCCCGTACTTGTGTTGGGAACAGGCTGATATAATCATCTATGGTTTGCGGTTTTGTCTTATCACCGGTCTTATTCATGTCGCACCATATTTTTGATTGCTTTTTCAACTTTACTTACGTTTTTTATAAACCCCTGTTAACGGGCGCTTTTAATCAGTCAATTTTATCTTACCGGTAACAAACATAGCCGTTTGTACTTTAAAACCGGTAAAAAGCAACATAACCATATACCATCGGGTTTTTATAAAATAGACTCACTTTTTCTGTAATACTAAAAAATCTCTCAGATTCACATCTCCTTCACATTCTCCTTCAACATAACCCTGCATGGAAATTACCGGATTTACCGCCACGCCGGGCGGACAAAAATGCCTGGTTTCAACTGTATAAATCTTGCACGGTTGTAACTTTTGGGCTATATACCAGTTTGCTTGTCCTTGAACATTATCACACCAGGTAATACCATACCCGCCAACAACACACTCGGTTCCAATAACCATGTAATCAAAACTGATGCTAAAAGTTACCCTTTCTGCTGTTTCATCGACCATTTGATAATAGCCGTTGCTTAGCTCCAGTTTAGTGGTTTGCTTCGGTTCCAGAGATTGCTGACAAGCGGTAAAAATTAAAGTAAGAAAAGCGAAAAGTATTGCCACACCTTTTAAACTATTTTTCAAGTTCATTGCCTATACTCCTCATTGGTTAGAGAAAAAGTCTACACTATCGTTCAATAGAATTTTTCATCACCCTTTTGGTCAGTAATGGATAACAAATTCCGGTGCATATTCAAGCCGTCGATAATACGCCGGCAGGTCTCTTCCTGTTTTTTTTTGTTTTTAAAAGCATACTGTACGACATGAAACGCATTCTCAAGACTATAAGCATTATTGTTGATCAGGTCGATACACCAATCTTTATCGGGCTTGCGGGCGCCAGGCGCCGGAAAATAAACTGCATGCCCCTTCAGAGAGATATTATGCCCGGTTTGCACTTCAAGAAACATTGCCAAATCCTTTATTATTAAAACAATAACAAGCCGCCCGGAATAACCGGATACTAACACAGGAACAACAATTATAAATACCAGATCATATATTTTATCAGTTTGTTATAAATCCCGCTCCGCCCTGGTTATTCGCGCCATATTTCTCAATAAAATAAACATAATTTCTCGGAAATAAGCAAGACAAATCATTATATTGTTTTAAAAATTTTTGTCGGCAATAAAACATGATAGAAAACAAATCCGTTCAAAGATAAAAGAATACAAGTTGTTCGCAACAACTCCCATACAAGAATCTTTTTAATCCTGTAAAGCCGTTTATAGCAATTTTTAAAAATTTGCAGATATAATTTGACTTTTTAAAGAATCCATCGTATCATCATTAGAAGAAATAATTACTAAATGAAAGTTAATCACTTTTGAATGAACTAACCCAAACTATACAACAGGCGCAAAACGGCAGCCTGCCGGCTTTTAAAATTCTGGTGGAACAACACCAGGATTTTCTCTACCGGGTTGCTTGGCGGCTGCTGCTGAATAAACAGGACGCCGAGGATGCCGTGCAGGAGTGTTTTATCCGCGTCTGGCAGAATCTTCGCCGTTTTGACGCCAACAAGAAATTCACTACCTGGATGTACAAGATCATCGTCAACTTGTGTTACGACCGGCTGCGGGCGCAGCAGCGCCCCGGCGGCAGAAACGATGATATTGATGAAACGGTCATTGAAGCGCCCGAAAGCCTGGAAAAGATCATCCAGAATAAAGAAATTACGGCAGTGATCCTGCAATTGTTAACAACCCTGCCGCCCAAACAACGTACCGTTTTAACATTGCGGGATTTTGAAGATCGGGATATGGAAGAAATTGCCGCATTGCTGCAAATCAGCAATCAAGCCGTAAAGAGTAACCTGTTTGTAGCCCGCAAACAACTGCGGGAAAAGTTATTGGAGTATAATGCCTTATGAAAAAAACATCCTGTAAAACCATACAAGCCTTGTTATATTTGCATCGCCCCGGCGAACTTGCAGAGCGAGAGCAAATCAAGCTGCAACAACATCTAACCGAATGCCCGGAATGCGCCGCCATTGCCGCGCAACTGGGTATTCTGCAAAACCATATCGCCGACCTGGCTGCGCCGGAAATAACACTCACTGAACCGGCGGCCCTTACCGCCAACATAATGAATTCAGTCAGCTTGATGAAAAGAATGACCAATTACCGGACGGAGGGTGTTTTAACACGAGTGTTGCAAGTATTGTTCAATCCTCGTTTTCGTTTATCGCTGGCCTCTGCATTGGTCCTTGTTGCCGGTCTCTTTATCTTTCAGGAATCTGTTTTCATGATCCGCATCTCTGCTCTGGAAAAGAAAATGCAGTACAGCGCCAATGCTATGACATCGACTGCGTCGGTCAATCGCCTGGCCGCCATGCACAACGCTTTACAAAAACTGGAAACGACAGCAGCCTTTACCAATATGGAGCAAGAGAGTCTGGCACAGGATTTAAAACTTTTGGGAACAGACCAAGACCTGCTGGCATTATTGATGGAAAACAATGAAAACCTGAAAATTCAAAACGAGTTGTTGTTAAAACTGCTACAACAGAAAAATCCGGATTTTTATAATACACTGATCAAAGCGGACCTTGAACAGCCGAACATCAACAAAATTATCCAAAACAAAAGATATATCACCCGGTTACTCAGGGTACTTTAAACGGAAGGAGAATTATCATGTATAGAAAAAATATGAATAAATTTATTGGCGCCTTGCTTGTCCTGTTATCTTTGCTTACCGGGTGCAGGGACATAGAAACCACCACAGAAATATATCCCGATGGTTCATGCAAACACAATGTCGTCGTACAGGGCGATTCCAGTGATATAAGCCGGAGTACTTTTCCAATTCCCACTGATACATCGTGGACGATCACCCAATACGACTCCGGCGAGTTCACCTACATTGCGGAAAAAACCTTTAAAAAGGTAGCCGATTGGGATAAAGAAATGAACTATTGCCGGGACAAGTCCAGGGAAATGACGATAATCCCGGAATTAAAGAAAAAATTCCGCTGGTTCTATACAATATATCAATACCGTGAAACCTGGAAAGCGGTCAACAAATTGTATAATGTACCAATAACCGACTTTCTGTCGCCGGATGAAATAAAACTTTTAGCTTCTCAGGATGATAGTTCTGCACAAGCCAAAGCTGTGGACGAAAAAATAGAAAACTGGGAAAAACGCAATATATTTATTGGCTTTTACAAAGAATTAATTAATGCCGCTGCAGAACTGAACGATTCCACCCTGAGTGAGGACGTGATCGAGGCCAGGAAAGAGCAGCTTTACAAACTCTTTACAGAAGAAATATCTGATGATTTTGAATATAAAAAAGACTTTCTGACTAAACTCGCGGCTCTGCTCCGCACCAATGCAGTAAAGCGTCTTGAAAACGACCTGGTTTATTTTTTGGCCCGGCAAAAAGCAAGAATGGAATCTCTTACGGAAATTAGCTTGACAGAGTTTGAAAACCATGTAATTATGCCCGGCCTGATCCTGGATACAAATGCTAAAACAGTAGAAGGCAGAGAAGCTGCCTGGGATATCAAGCCGAAACAATTCATGTTTACCGATTTTACAATGACTGTAGAGTCCCGCTTGGTCAATATCTGGGCAGTCGTGATTACCCTGGTGTTGTTTTTAATTGCGGTGTTGATTTTACTGCTCCCTCTTATCCTCCGAAAAAACAAATAACTCTTAAAAAAACAGCCGGGATTATGCTCCCGGCTGTTTCGCCATTCTAAAATAATATACCTGCTTTTGTTGATATACTTCCGTATTATATTTCTTATCATCACTCATCTTTAACATCGCACGATGAAAATAAACCGTATAATTTCTGGCCATTGCAAATTCCAGTAAATCTTCAACGCCGGTGATTGCAGCACAGGCAACCCGGTTCCCTTCGGTGATCTTGACAAACTTGGCATCCATGGCAAACCCGCTTTGCTTGTTAAACCAATCCCGTATAATAGTGGAGGGTTGAACAGGCAAAACAAACTCTTCGCCTCGTTCTACCATTTTTTTAGCGTCTCTAGCCGCATACACTGTATTCATTGTTTAACTCCCTTAACAAACCGGTGTAGTCAATTTATTAAATTTAAAAATTTTATCCTAGTTACGCAATCAAATAATAATCATCGGCAGTTTTTTCCCCCAATTAAGCTACCTGGATATTTTTTCCCTGTAATCATCCGGCTCCGGCTTTTTCCGTAAAGAAGAATTCAAGAGCCGCAGGGCGCTTACAGAGTGTTGAATTTTACCCGGTTATCGATATGCTCAAACAACCAGCTACGTACATTATTTATTTTCACTCGTTCCTGGGTCATGGCGTCGCGTTCGCGGATGGTGACGGTTTCATCTTCTTTGGTCTGGAAATCGATGGTAATACAGAACGGCGTACCGATCTCATCCTGGCGCCGATAACGACGGCCCACTGCGCCGCCTTCATCATAAAACACTGGGTAATGCGGTTTCAATTCGTCGCGAATTTTATAGGCAATTTCCGGCAAGCCTTCCTTTTTAACCAGCGGAAAGATACCGGCTTTGATCGGCGCTATTTCCGGCGCAAAATGCATCACTGTACGCGAATCGTTTTCCAATTGTTGTTCTTCATAAGCGTCGGACAATACCGCCATTACCGTCCGGTCCGCTCCGGCTGACGTTTCTATGATAAACGGCACAAATTTTTCTTTACTTTCATCATCATAATAAGTCAGTTCCTTGCCGGAAAATTCCTTGTGCCGGTTCAGGTCGAAATTGGTGCGATTATGAATACCTTCCAGTTCTTTCCAGCCGAACGGGAATTCGTACTGAATATCGAATGCATCGGCGGCGTAATGCGCCAGTTCATCCGGTCCGTGCTGATGGAAACGTACTTTATCCGGGCGGATTTGCAGGGTTTTATAGTAATTAATCCGATCCTGCTTCCAGCGCTCGAACCATTCCTTGTCCGACCCCGGTTTGACAAAGAACTGCATTTCCATCTGTTCAAACTCGCGGGTGCGGAAGATAAAGTTTTCCGTGGTGATTTCATTGCGGAACGCTTTGCCGATTTGGGCAATGCCGAACGGAATTTTTACGCGGGTGGAATCGACAACATTGGGGAAATTGACATAAATACCCTGCGCAGTTTCCGGCCGCAAATAGACCACACTGGCGCTGTCTTCTACCGGGCCGACAAAGGTTTTGAACATTAAATTGAATTGCCGCGATTCGGTCAGTTCGCCGCCGCAATCCGGGCACGCTTTCAAATTTTCCAGCAGGTCGGCGCGAAAACGGTGTTTACACTTTTTGCAGTCCACCAGCGGATCGGTAAAGCCTTCAACATGGCCGGAAGCCTCCCACACGCGCGGCGCCATCAGAATAGCCGCATCCAGACCGACTATATTATCGCGGGTCTGCACCATCCACCGCCACCAGAACTTTTTAATATTATTTTTTAATTCCACGCCCAAAGGACCGTAATCATAAACGGCGGATAGCCCGCCATAAATATCGCTTGACTGGAAAATAAAACCCCGCCGTTTGCATAACGAAACCAGTTTGTCCATTGTTGTTTCGACTTTAGCCATATTCTTTCCTTCTTAAAATAGCTGCATACTATATTATGAAAAATTATTTATTATTCAATTTAGATTGCAATTGTTCCAGGTATTCCAGCGATCTCAACACCATTAATCCTTCCACATGCAAACGCATATAAGTGATGAGCAGCGAATCCAGTTCCTTGCCAATGCCGGCCGGAATTTTTATGCCGGCGGCGGTTTTCATATCTACCTGCCGCAGCCAGCGCAGGCACTCCAGGGTTTGCCCGGACATTTTGACGCTGTATTCGGTAAACTGACCACATTCCTGGCAGCAGTAGACGCCGCTATCCAGCGTAAATATATATTTTCTGTCGGCGCCGTTATGACCGCAATGCGAACACCCTGCCAGGTCCGGCTCCAGCCCGGAAATTTCCAGAAAATGCAGGTGAAAACAGCGGATAATATTTTTCAAACCACTGTCCCGGTCTTCAAGCGCCTGCAGCGTTTCCAGCAACAGGTGAAACAACTGCGGATTTTTATGCCCATCTTTTTCCGAGCGATTAATTATTTCGCAGGGAATCGCCGCCAGGGCGAGTTTGCCAAGTTGTTCATGCAGAACCGGAAATTGCTCAACCAGATCAGCCTGGCTTAAATACTGAAAACTGCGGTTCTCATTACGATAAAAAACAATATCTATATGATTAAAAGGTTCCAGCAAGCCCGAAAACCGCGATTTAACGCTGCGTGAACCTTTGGCAATGACTTCCTGCTTGCCATACTGCTCCGTAAGCATGGTTAAAATTTTACTGGTTTCACCCTGCTTGCGGCTGTGCAGAATAATTGCCGGGGTTTTATTTATTGCCATGACACTATACTTATTGTAACCACTTTAAATAAGCGGCTGCCATACTGAAATAGATCAGCAAGCCGAACACATCATTCGATGTGGTGATGAACGGGCCGGTGGCTATGGCCGGGTCAAACTTCATTCTATGCAACACAACCGGAATAATTGTACCCACCACTACGGAAAAAACGATCACAAACATTAACGCAAAAGATACAACCAGGCCGAATAACGGCTGGTGTAACCAAAAATAAATGATCGCAAAAATGAGCGTTGCAAAAGTCAAACCGTTTATCAGGGCTACACGGAATTCCCGGTATAACATATCCCAGCGGTTGGAAGCGCCGCCTTCATCCATCGCTATGCTGCGCACTACAATTGTCGACGCCTGAATGCCGGAATTGCCGCCCATTGCCATAATGACCGGCACAAAAAAAGACAAGGTGATGATTTGCTGTAACGAGGCATTGAATCGGCTCATGATAAAAGCCGAAACCAGTTCGCCGACAAAGGCAATAAACAGCCAGGGCAGCCGGTTCCGGGATAAACGGAATGAAGACGTTTCCTGCAGCGCTTCTTCGCTTGAAATACCGGCCATGCGGCGAATATCTTCATTGGCTTCTTCCTGTAAAACATCGACCACGTCATCGATAGTAATACGCCCTACCAAACGGTTATGTGCATCAACAACCGGAACAGTCAACAGATCATATTTACTCACCAGGTTGGCCACATACTCCTGATCTTTTTCCGCCGTAACTGAAATAACATCGCGCTGCATAACATCCCGGATCAATGTCTCCGGGCTGCTCAGAATTAATTTTTTGAGCGGCACAATCCCTACCAGGCGTCCTTCGCGGTCAATGGCATAAACCTGGTAAACATGCTCAATTTCCTGAGATTTCTGCCGGATCACCTGAATGGCGTCATCAACAGTTTGATCGTCAAAAACGGTAACGGTTTCCAGGGCCATGATACCGCCGGCAGTATCTTCTTCATGCACCAGCAGTTTTTCTACTTCAACACGATCCTCGGTATCAATTTGCGAAAGAACAGTATTGGCAACTGGTTCAGGCAGGGTTGCTATGACGTCCGTTGCGTCATCGGAATCCATTTCATTTACGATTTCCGATAACCGGCTTGTTTCCAGGTCTTTGATCAAGTCTTCGCGGGTGACGTCATCAAACTCCAGCATGACCTCGGAAGCAGTTTCCGGATCCAGCAGTTTGAACATCTCGTTCCGCTCATCATCGTCCATATCGCGGATTATATCGGCAAGGTCTGCCGGGTGGGTATCAACGATGATGTTTTTTAATTTCGGAATATCCTGCTCGTGTAACAAATAGCTGATATTCTCGGTAATCTCTTTTCTGTCCTGTAAATCCATAGTATTCACACTTAAACCAGGGTTAGCACGACCGGCTAGTTTTCCGGCTTTTCCGGTATCACCGTATTGACTTTATTAGCTAACTCTATCCATTCGGTTATTGTCAATTGCTCAGGACGCCGGGTGAAATCTGTTAAATCAGGCGCGCTGTCGTAAATATCTTTTAAAGAGTTACGCAGCATTTTGCGCCGCTTGCCGAATGCCTGGCGCACAATATTCTTAAATACCTGACCATTCTGTATATTAACGGCTAACTCATCCGTAAACGTCCAGCGGATCAGCGACGATTCCACTTTGGGCCGGGGCGCAAACACAGTGGCCGGCACATGCATTAAAATTTCTACACGGGCAACAGCCTGGCTTTGCACCGCTAATATGCCGTATTCTTTAGCGCCCGGTTTGGATACTACCCGCAGAGCAACTTCTTTTTGCACCAGCATAGTTAAATCACGGATCTTTTCACGATGCTCCATGGCATTGAACAAGATTGGGCTGGTTATATTGTATGGGATATTACCCACAATACGCAAGTTTGTTGCCGCTAAACCGGCCAGATCGTACTTTAAAAAGTCCTGGTGAATTATATCACAATTATTTGTGGCGGCAAATTCACTCTTTAACCTGGCAGCCAGGTTGCCGTCAATTTCCACAGCAATAACTTTTTTTACCAGCGGTTGAATCAACCTGGTCAGCACACCCATGCCCGGGCCAATTTCCAACACCACATCATCGGCGTTCAAATCCAGGCTTTGCACAATTTTGCGGGCTATATTGGCATCGACCAGAAAATTTTGGCCGAGGCTTTGCTTCGGTTTAATATCCGGACGCGGCACTATTCTTCCTCAACCAGGGTTATACCAAACAACTCTAAAGCATTAGCGGTTGTATAGCCGGCCACCTGTTCAACAGGGATAGCCCTGAGTTCGGCTATTTTTTGCGCTACATACTGCACAAAAGCGGGTTCATTTCTTTTTCCGCGATGCGGAACCGGCGTCATAAAGGGGCAATCGGTTTCCAGCAACAGCCGTTCCAGCGGGATATTTTTGGCAATTTCTGCGGCAGTGGAATTTTTAAATGTGACCGATCCGGTAAAAGAAATATAAAAACCCATATCCATAACCTTTTCCGCCATTGCCATATCGCCGGGAAAACAATGAAAAACGCCGCGCCAGCCTTTTTTACTCATATCCCGGAGAATTGCGAGTATTTCTTCCTCCGCTTCACGGGTATGAATGATCAGCGGTTTATCGAGTTCCCTGGCCCATTGCATAAACCGCCGGAACACACGGCGCTGAATATCCGGCTTGGTCAGATTGCGATAATAATCCAAACCGACCTCGCCAATTGCTACCACGCGGGGATGGCTGTACATTTCATACAGTTCCGCAAAATCTGCTTCGCTGGCATTGCCGGCGTCGTGCGGATGAATGCCGGCAGCGGCAAAGACATTATGATAGCGGCAGGCAATTTCAATAGATTTTTTCGACGTCTGCAGATCGGTGCCGATGGTAATCATTCCCGCCACATTAGCCTCTTTGGCGCGATAAACCACCTCGTCGCGATCCGCATCAAATTGGTCAAAATCCAGATGCGTATGGGTATCGATCAACACATTTTTCAACGGATTTTTGCTCCACTGTCCAGGTCTTTTTCGGGCATCAGCACACTAAACTCGCCTTTTTCATCCTCGGCGGCCAGCAGCATACCGTTCGATTCCAGGCCGCGAATTTTTGCCGGTTCCAGGTTAGCAATCACCACAATTTTTTTACCGATCATTTCCTGCGGGGTATAATACTTGGCAACCCCGGCAATGATCTGCCTTTGTTCAGAGCCGATCTGAATGAGCAGTTTTAATAACTTGTCCGCTTTTTCAACCTTTTCCGCTTCAAGCACCCTGGCAATCCGCAGATCCAGTTTGGCAAAATCTTCATACTTGATTTTGGGCGTTTCCGGTTCTTTCTTTTCCGTCGCCGGGGCCGGGAACATGGCTTCGGATATGGCGCGCAGCCGGTCGATCTCCGGTTGAATTTCCGTATCCTCAAATTTGCGGAACAGGATGGATACCGGGCCAAAAGCGGCGCCGGGCGTCAGCAGGCAGTCGCCGGCGGTATCCCATGGTATTTCCTGTATATTGCCGGTAAAGCCAAGCATCGCCCAGGTTCTTGCCGCCGATTCCGGCATAAACGGCTGCATGAGCAAAGCCAGGGTTTGAACGGCGTGGATACATATACTAATGGTAGTGGCGCATTTGCTTTTATTATCTTTGGCCGAACGCCAGGGTTCCTGGTCATTAAAATACTTGTTGGCCGCACGGCCAATATCAACCAGGGCAATAATGGCGCGGCGGAACTCGTATTCCTCGATCAGGTCGCCGATCTTTTGCGGCGCGTCCTGCAATATTGCCAGCATTTGTTTGTCGAGTTCATCGGTTACACCCCGCTCCGGAATGCAGCCGTTAAATTGTTTACCGGCAAAAGTCAACGTGCGGTTAATAAAGTTGCCCATAATATCGGCAAGCTCGCTGTTATTATGCTGCTGAAAGTCCTGCCAGGTAAAGTCGGCGTCTTTGGTCTCCGGCGCATTAAAAGTCAGATAATAGCGCAGCGGATCGACCGGAAATTTTTGCAAATAATCATCGAGCCACACTGCGTAATTACGACTGGTGCTGAGCTTGTTGCCCTGCAAATTTAAAAATTCATTGGCCGGCACATTGTCCGGTAAAACATAATCGCCCAGTTCCATAAGGGTGGCGGGGAACATGATACAGTGAAAGACAATATTATCCTTGCCGATAAAATGCACCAGTTTAGTATGGTTATCCTGCCAGTAAAGCTTCCATAAATCGGGCCGGCCCTGCAATACCGCCCATTCTTTGGTAGCGGAAATATAGCCGATGGGAGCGTCGAACCACACATACAGTACTTTACCTTTGGCTTCTTCCAGTGGCACCGGCACACCCCAGCTTAAATCGCGGGTTACGGCGCGGTCGGCAAGTCCTTCGGAAAGCCAGCTTTTTACCTGACCCAATACATTGGTCTTCCAATGCTTGCGGGTTTCTATCCATTTGGCAACATTTTCCTGAAAATCTCCTAACGGTAAATACCAGTGTTTGGTCTCGCGGTACTCCGGCGGTTCACCGGTTATTGCGCTTTTGGGATTGATCAGTTCCGACGGCGACAGTGTTGAACCGCATTTTTCGCACTGATCGCCATAGGCCTCCGGGTTGGAACACACCGGGCACGTGCCTTTTACATAACGATCCGCCAGGAACATGTTGGCCTTTTTATCAAATAATTGTTTTTCGGTTTTTACTTTGAATATCCCTTTTTTATGCAGGCGTAAAAAGATTTCCTGCGAAGTCTCGTGGTGAATTTTGGCGCTGGTACGGCCATAATAATCAAAAGCAATGCCGAATTTGGCAAAAGCCTCCTTGTTGCGGTAATGGAACTCATCTACAATCGATTGGGGCGAAACTTTTTTTCGCTCTGCCGCTATCGTAATCGGCACGCCATGTTCATCGGAGCCGCAAATATAAACAACATCGCGTTTTTTAAGACGCTGATAGCGCACATAAATATCCGCCGGTAAATACGCCCCAGCCAGATGCCCCAAATGCAGCGGACCGTTGGCATAAGGCAATGCGCTGGTAACTAGTATTCTTTTATAATCAGATTCCATTGTGCAGACCATTCTATTGTGTTATTGTTGAGCTGTTTTTTCCTGACGTTTTTCCTTGGCAGGCTCTTTTTCTTTTTCATCGTCTTCAACCTTTACCCGGATCATTTCATACTTTTCCAGATCCTGGTAAGGGTATTTTTCTCTTTTTTCATCAGGGAACATTACTGTAACCAGTTCTTTAAAAACATCGAGTTCCGTTACTAAAACCTCTGCCTGCGGCATTTTAATTTTGGTGCCGACCGGCGGTAATTTTTCCGCCTGAATTTTATAAAATTCTCTTTCATACATTAAACAGCATAACAACCTGCCGCACAACCCGGAAAGTTTTTGTGGATTTAAAGGCAGGTTTTGCTCTTTGGCGCATTGTGTGGTAATCGGTTCAAATTCTTTTAAAAATGTAGTACAGCACAGTTTGCGACCGCAGGAGCCATGACCGCCAATACGCTTGGCCTCGTCGCGGACGCCGATCTGCCGCAGTTCAATGCGCACTTTATAGATGCTGGCCAGTTCTTTAACCAGTTCACGAAAATCAACCCGTTGTTCGGCCGTAAAATAAAAAGTGATCTTTTGACCATCAAACTGGTATTCAACGCCCACCAATTTCATATCCAGGCCATGCTCGCCTATTTTGGTGCGGCATACTTTGAACGCTTCGAGCTCTTTTTGCCGGTTGGTATAAAAACGATCCAGGTCTTTGCGGGACGGCTTGCGTATGATATTCCGGGTTTCGCTGCCCTCTTTTTTTCGCTTTAACCGGGAGCCGATCTGGTTCACCACCCCCAGGTCTTCACCCTTTTCCGCTTCCACGATAACAAAATCGCCCACCAGGAAGGGGAATTCCTGCGGATTCTCATACAACTCTTTTCTCTCCCCTTTAAAGACCACCTCTATCATAACACTTACCTTTTAACTAGATAACATTCCTGTAATTTGATTAGCAATACAAATAAAAGAATATTCATTTGCACATTTTTATCCAGCAATTGAATGGAATTCTCCAACCGCTGAAATATTTTTTCAAACTCGATTTTTGAAAATGCATTGGTAAATTTTTGCAACAATTCCATTTTGTCGCGGTTGACGATATACTTTTGCATTTCCGGGTTGGCTTGCATATAATTCATGGAATCACGAAACCAGATGAGCAGCAGGTTAATGATTTCCTTTACTGTTTTTTTATCATAATCGGCCAATATTCTATCAACCAGTTCAAACTGGGCGGACGGCGCTTTTAAAGAAACCCGGATAAAATCCATTGCCAGGTTGCGGGTATTTTCAAATTCTTCATCGAGACATTGCAGGGCACGGCCATAGCTGCCCTGGCTGATACGGGCAATAACACCGGCTTTATCCGGCTCGATTCCTTCTTTATCTATCAATCCCTGTTTTATATCGTCATCCGCTAATGCGGAAAACCTGATCTCCTGACAACGGGAAATAATCGTTGGCAATAATGCATTAATTTTCGAGGTAATTAAAATAATATGCATGGCTTCCGGCGGCTCTTCCAAAATTTTCAGCAATGAATTGGCGGCATCGGTCGTCATACTGTGCGCTTCGGTTATAACGACCACACGTTTGCCCTCCATCGGCTTGATCATGCTGGTACGCCGCAGTTCCCGTATTTTATCAATACTGACAGTCGGCGATGCCCACAGCTTTTTTCGCGCGTAGGGGTTTTTCACAAGACTGTCCAGCACCTGGCGTTCATCCTGAACAGTAACCGCTTTGGGGGCCGGAAAAATAAACTGAAAATCGGGATACTCGAAACGTCCGGTACGGGCGCAATTCGAACAACTATTGCAGGGGCGCTGTTGTGATGCGCTGCAATTTAAAGCTTTGGCAAATTCTATCGCCAGCGCTTCCTTGCCAACGCCTTCCGGCCCGTTGAACAAATAGGCATGAGGAACCCGCCTATGCTCCAGGGCGCGTTGCAAAATTTCTATTGGCCGCTGCTGTCCGATGATTTTATCAAAACTCATTATCGAAATATCTTTCTTTCATTGCCTGTCTTTCACTAACCGGCGATCCATTCTTCCGGGTTTAAATTCTGGGTATTTTTCCAGATTTGGAAATGCAGTACCGGGCCGTTCATCGAACCGGTATCGCCAACGGTGCCGATGACTTGGCCCCGTTGCACATCCTGAAGCGGATCGACGTTGATTTCAGCGAGATGCGTGTACACAGTATAATAACCGTCGTCGTGACTGATTATAACAATATTTCCCAATCCCCGCTGCCAGGTAATAGCCTGAATTTGACCGGCATTAACCGCCGTAACCGGCGTTCCCAGCGGCGCTTTTATTTCAATACCTAAATTATCGGTAACAGTTTTTAAAACCGGGTGCCGCTGCCGGCCAAAATGGCTGGTAATCTTGCCTTGCGTCGGCCAGGGCATTTTGCCTTTCAAATCTATAAATCGTGCACCGGCGGGTAGTGCGGTATTTTTGCCAGGCTCCGGTGCGGTATTGCGAACACTCCGCGTGATGCGCTCTTCTTCGCTTTTGGAAATCAGGTTCTTGATGTGATCCTGGGATTGTTTTAATTCCTGCAATTGTTTATCCAAAAGCCGGGTGTCGCTGCGTATTGTATCCAATATTTGGGTGCGTTTCTCCCGGCTGTTTTTCAGGCGGGACGCTTCTTTATGATGTTCCGAAAGATTTTGCTCTTTGGCATAAATTTCCGCTTGCAATAACTGCTGACCCTGAATGATACGTTTTTTATTATTGATCAATGTTTGATAGCTGCGCATATCATTTTCAGTGATCAGCTTTTGAAACTTTAACCACACACCGACCTGGTTAAAGGACTTGCTGGATAACAACAAATCAAAACTATGCCTGCGGCCATGTTTGTAATAATTAACCATTCGCTTTCTAATCAAATCGGCCAGTTTTTCCTGCTCCCCGGAAATCTGCTCGATCTCCTTCTGCCGCGTTGAAATTTGCCGTTCCCGGCTGCGAATATCAGAGTTCAGATCGCCTATAAATGAATGCATTACATCTATTTCACGGTCAAGACTGGTAATCAATTCCAGGGTATTGGCTTCTTTGGCTTTTTTTTGAACAATTTCCTGCTCGTACTTGTCAATCTGTTCGCGTAAACGCTTCAACTCTTCGCGCTGTTTGCCTATTTCCTGGCCTTTTCCGGCAAGCGACGTTAGCAGTAGTGTAACAATTAATAAATTTATTATTCTGTTTAATCGCATAACATCTCGGCTACTAACCTGGTATCATTCCTGACCTCTTACCGAAAATTGCCACTCCCGGTTTATAATGATCGCAAAGGAATTCATTCTCGTTTCCGGCTCACCCCGGATACCCCCGAATGATTTATATTCACAAAAAAACACCATCTTATAAATTACGGCTACGCCAACAATCTACTGCCAGGCCATTCTGAGCAAAGAACAACGCCTGGAGAACCGCCGCCGGATACAAATGATATACCTTATAAAGATAAGAGTTTAGGGGGACAAATGCAATATAAAATAAACAGCTATTGATACAACTCCAGGGAAAACACGCTTTACCGCTCTTCACTTGAATATAACCCCCGGTGTTATTTTTCTTTTCCTGGACCGTTTAACGCATCAACAGCATTTTCTGACTGGCCTGATGATTGCCGGCAGATATTTTATAGATATATACACCACTGGGAACAGCTTTACCGAAACTATCCCTGCCGTCCCACATCACAGAATATGTTCCGGGATTTTTATATTCTCGCACCAGTTCAGCGACCTCAACGCCCAATAAATTAAAAACCTGCAAGGTAACAAAACAGCGCTCAGGCGCCTCAAAATCAATGCGGGTTTCGGGGTTGAACGGATTCGGGTAATTCGGATACAAGTATAGTCTGGTCGGGCTCTCTGGGCATTGTTGCACGCGGGTTACCTGAGCCGGCTCGGCAAACCATTGTAAGGCCCGTTTGTAAAATCTACCGGCGCTTTCCTGATCCTGCTCAGTGGATATGCCTTCAAGTCCAAAGGGTATATAGATAACTTTAGCGCCGGTGAAATCATCACTATAGTAAAGACCGGCGCATTGTTGTGTGGTAGAATAAAGTAAAAATGTACGCGCCGGTTCTATCGGGACAATAACATCAGGCGAATAACGGTCGCCGGCGCTGCCTTCAGGCGCCGCTATATTAAACATCAGGTTATCACCGAGCAGATCATCTTTACGCCCCAACACCTGGTTGGCCTCGATCCGGTCGTTAATATAACTGGAATGCAGGTAATTGCGAAAAAAAACCGAGTCGGCAGTTGAACCCTGGCCGCATAGATCATAACCGATATTCTGGCCGGTCAGCAATAACTTGCCGCCATTATTTAAAAATCCGGCAAGCGCCTTTTGCTCATTGGCAGTCAGGGCGCTGTCCCGGTCGCTACCGGTTGCCCAAATCACCATATTATAGGACTGTAAATCAACCGGGCCGTTCTCGTTAACATTCCAGATTGTAAATGGAATATAATTATTTTCAAGACTAGCCGTAATCAAAGCCTCATAGTTCTTTCCGTTATCATCATCCACAAATAAAATAGGGGGAATGTTTATAGCAACAGGGAAATTAAGGTTCTGGCTGTAATTATTGTCCGTCGATACTGAAAGAGAGAATTCTGCAAAATGGCCCCGCGCCGTGGGAGAAACCCAAAGAGTAAAAGGCGCTTCCATACTATCGGCAGCAGAATATCTTTCCACGATCGACAGATCACAGGCGCCATCGATGATAGTAATATCCGGGTCGTCTGTAGTTAACTGTAATTGATAATTTGCAGCGTTAACGCCAATATTTTGTACCTGTACCAACAGGGTCACGTTTTCACCGGCGTCGATCAATCCATTATCGTTCATTTGTGAATCGTCGATCTGGTAATCCAGTAACACAAAATTGGGAGTAAAATTACCGCTTACTTGTTTCAGTATCCAGTTATCTTTATCTAATAGTACCATCACTGGTTGCGCGGTTACCAGGTATTCAAAATCCGTATACTTTTCGTCATTCAACATCACAAAAGTCGTGTCGCCGTTTTCCGTTTGTATTGTGATATCCAACGGCATGGCAAAGACCGGCCCCACAGATTGCACCTGCTTGATTTGGCCAAATACCCGGTACAAACCGTTGGTGGTTTTCTCCCAGTTCCAATAGTAATAATAATGAGGGTGCCCTTCTTCGTAAATCCATTGTTGGAAAAAGGTCTCGAGTTCTTGACCGGAGAGTTGTTCACACAGTGTTTTAAAATCTTCACTAGTCGCCGTACCGTAGCTATGCAGCGGGGATTTATAAAATTCCTGTAAAATAACAAAAAAAGTACTGTCTCCTACAATATGGCGCAGCATGTGCGGGATCCACGACCCCTTGGCATAACTGAGTCCGCCGTCAAAGATATTATCATGTTCGGGGTCTTCTACGTACACCGTGCCCGGACCGAGATATAAATTCATACTCATCTGGTAATCGCTGGCTGTATAATTTTTATATCTTGCTTCATACCACAATGCTTCGCAATAAGTGGTCAAACCTTCATTCAGCCAGATATGGTGGAAATCGCTGCAGGTGATCAGATCGCCCCACCACTGATGCGCCAGTTCATGCACATAGACCCATTCGCCAAAAAAACTGAACGATGAACAGGTCTGGTGTTCCATAGCGCCGCCGCCCAGGAAATCGGCCTGGGCATATTTTTCCTCAACAAAAGGATATTCGCCAAACAACCGTGAAAACAAGGTGATCATCCCCTTTACTTTTTGCATATCGCCTTTATATTGCTCATACACGCCGGGAAAATTATAAAACTGGATTTGCATAGTATCGGCGCCGTCGTTGTAAATATAATTATCATAGTGAATATCATATTCATATATGGCCAGGGAAACAAGATAAGGCGCTATCGGATATTGCTCGTGCCACCACCAGATGTAATTATCCCCGACCGCAGTTTTACTGCGCAAAGAACCATTGGATACTACAGTTAATTCCTGCGGAACCGTAACCCGAATATCTATGGAATCGGGTTTGTCGGTAGCCGTATCCTTACAGGGCCACCAGCTTTTAGCGCCGAACGGCTCACTCAACGTCCAGATCATAGGTTTATCGAGTTGGGAACCGAAATCAAAGGCATCGTAACCGGAATTTTGAGGGCGTCCCTGGTAATCTATTGTAAAACAAATTTCTTCTCCCTTGAGAAATGGCCGCTCCAGTTTGATCAGAAGTATATCAATTTCCTCTTTTTGGATAAAATCAAGGGTGTCGGCAGTATTAGCGGATGATACAATACTGTTGACTTGCATTCCGGCCCATAATGATAATCCCGCCCATTCCATAACATCGCTTAAAACAGTTCCCCGCACCTGGACACGGCCGTACAATGTTTCTGATTTTATATCCGGGAACAAATCCAGTGAATAATAATCAATATCCCAGCCGATAAATTCAGCCCGCGTATATTCCTGGGTTGACAGTATTTTTTTAGCAATTACATCTTTTTTTTCCGCTTCCGCCCTGCGAAACTCTTTATTTATAACCGGGATTTGGGCGTGTAGTGACTGAACCAGGATCAGTCCACATAACAGGATCAGTTTTTTCATGATTGGTCACTCTCCCTGTGTTTTACTACAATATTCGGCCGGGTAGGGATTTGTGTGAAATTATCTCATTTCAATAATTTTAAATACATAACGGCCATTACAAGCTATACAAAAACCTTGCCTAAAACTGTTAACCGGTCAAATAATCAAGTCGTTAAATACCCTGGGCGCAGTTATTTTCCCGGAAAAAGTAAATACCGGCGTTTGAAATGTTAGCTGTTTTTTTTCACAAAAGCAAGGGGAATGTAAGAGTTTGAGATTTTTCATTTTTACCGTCGCTACCGGAGCAATTCATTTCGGTTACCATAAATTTTGATGCAACCGGCGCCGCACAATCATTAACGGATTAGAATTAATAATACCAGACAGATCAAAAAAGCTACCATATAGATCGCCAGCAACGGACGAGAATAGTCGATGACAGGATTCACATTGTTCTCCCGGTCGGAGCTCTGCGGTGTGTACAGAGCTCCGATTGTTCTGAATATTTTAATGCTACTTTTGTGCATTGGTCTGCTGTTCCGCCAGGGCCGACAATCCACCGATAGCGCCCAGGTTCATAGATTCCAGCGCTGAACTGGGCACAATGATCAGGGAGCCTTTTTCTTTTAATCCCTCAAACAACATATTCATACCGCGTAACTGCAGGGCGACAGGATTATTCAAATAATTTTCACTGGCCTGGGCAAATTTTGCAGATATTTCCGTCTCCGCTGTGCCCAGAATAACGCGCGCCTGGCGTTCCCGTTCTGCCTGCGCCTGCTTGCTCATCGCATCTGCCAGGGCTGCGGGGATAACAATATCCTTGATGCCCACATTCTGGCAGGTAATGCCCCAGGGATTGGTATTTTCATCCAGCGTGGTCTGCAACGCTTCGCCAATTTTTTCCCGATTCTGCAGCAGGTCGGCCAACTCGTGTTTGCCGATTATATCGCGCAAGCCGGTTTGCGCGATATATGCAACAGCGCTGGTATATTCCTGAACTTCCAGGGCAGCCTTTTCCACATCCCAAACCGTCCAATAGACTACAGCATCAACATTTACTGGCACAGTATCTTTGGTCAGGGTTTCTTCCGCTTTAAAATCCGTCACCCGCACCCGCTGATCGATATAATTGTGTACCCGGTCGACGATGGGGATAATTACAAACGGCCCAGGGCCTTTCAGACCAATGAACTTGCCCATCCGCAATACCACCGCCTTTTCCCACTGGTCGGCAATGTGTATGGAAGAGGCGATCAGCGTTGCCAGAATAATCCCCAAGACCAGGGTAATATCGTTTTTAGATAGTAAAAAATAAATCAGAAAATTAAGGCCAATTAATATCACCAGCGCCGTAAAGGCTATAGGATTGTTACAAGCACCTTTGCGATGAATATGGGTCCTTCTTAATTCAGGCTCAATTTTTATTCTCATTGTTTGCCTCCTTTTAACTTTAATTCATTTATTACTTCTTCAAGACTGAATCCATAGCTGCGGGCTATCATCAAAAATTCCTGACAAATATCACTCAACTTGGCATTTTTTTCTTTTTCCGGAATGACTACAGCTTTGGGGCCAATGAATGTGCCGGTTCCCTGTTGCGTTTCCAAAATACTTTGTATTTCCAGTTCCTTGTAGGCCTTGGTAATGGTATTGAGATTGATTTTCAATTCCACTGCCAGAGCGCGAACTGTTGGCAACTGTTCTCCCACTGTTAACTGTCCGGAAGCAATGCCGTATCGTATCTGGTCGATGATCTGTCGATAGAACGGCACGCCACTTTTGGGATCGAGCTTAAACTGTATCAAATAAACCACCTCCTTGCAATTTAGATATGTATATTACTATTGTACTATACATATAGTACAATAGTAATATACATCTTTATTTGTAAAAGTCAAGCATTTTTTTGAATTTTTTCGCACCTGGATGTGCTGCGCACCTGGAATTTATTAGCTCTGATCACACCGGAGTTGTGAATCCCGGCGCGATCAGGAAAAGTCCGGTCATCGAGTAGTCCCGTTGCTTTACCTTTCGTAACGTATCGAGATGCCGGGCGCGTGTTAATATACATGTTCCACCCCTAACGGGGTTACAAGTATTTTTTAAATTTTGCTATAAACATTGCACCCCTGACGGGGTTTGATCTAGTGACAGGCCCTGCGACCCCGGTAGTATTTCAGTGTGGTCCACCTGGGGTACGAGTCTGCTATAAAAAAAATTCTATGAATTCGAACCTGACCAAACTTTTGCAGTATTTGCGGCGAGGTGGGCTACACTTTGTTGCGATTGACCAGGAAATGTCGTCTCGATACGTCCGTCCCGCCAAGCGGGACGGACTACTCGACGATCAGTTATTCTAAAATATATTACGGTCATCGAGTAGTCCCGTTGCTTCACCTTTCGGGACGTGTTTGAAGACCCGGCTTTAGCCGGTTTTCACCCTGTTTCCTGTCCCCCCGCGCTAAAGTGCTTGGAAATCACAAAAACTCGTTTTATTTTAGTAAATATAAAAATGCACAATAATCGCAGGCACTAAATCCGTCGGTTTGTACATGCATGATAATGACATAGCACTTAAAATATTTTCAGGAGAAAATTCATTGAGCACAGCCATACAATTTAATGGTTTCCCCCGTGAAGGACTGGATTTTTTACAGGATTTACGCACAAATAACAATAAGGCATGGTTCGAAGCGCATAGAACCCTCTATGAAAATTGCCTGGTAACCCCGGCGCGGGCTTTTATTATGGAAATGGGACGGCGCCTGCAAACTATTGCCCCGGACATCATTTTCGATCCCCGTACCGACCGGTCGTTATTCCGCATTTACCGGGATGTACGTTTCAGTAAAAACAAAGCGCCCTTTAAAGAGCACCTCGGTATTTTATTCTGGGAAGGGTCCGCGCCCAAGCTGCAATGTTCCGGTTTTTATTTCCAGTTGGAACCGGATAACATGATGCTGGCTGCCGGACTTTACGAATTTACCTCGGATTTGCTGCAACGTTATCGCGCCGCCATAATGAACGAGAAACAGGCGGACAAGTTGATGAAAGCCCTGCAACAGATCCAGGGGGCTGGAAAAGATTATGTGGTCAGCGGAGATCAATATAAACGGGTGCCGCACGGTTACGATCCGAATTACCAATATGCGCGGCTGCTACTCTTTAAAAGCCTGGGAGTTATCATGCAAATCCCGCTGCCGGAACAGGTACATTCTGCCGACCTGCCGGATTTTTGCCTGGCTCATTTTAAAAACATGCTGCCCCTGCATCGCTGGTTGGTAGAAATGACCGCCTGATAAAACTGGTAATAAATAAAGAAAAGAGATGAAATGAACGCTATACTCAACAAACTTGCGGCAATCCGGGTCATTCCTGTGGTTGCCATTCAAAATGCTGATGATGCGCAGCCCCTGGCCGACGCCCTCTGCAATGGCGGCCTGCCCTGCGCCGAGATCACGTTTCGCACCGCCGCCGCAGCCCAGGCTATCCATAACATGGCGCAAAATAAAAAAATGCTGGTTGGCGCCGGAACCGTGCTTAAAATCGACCAGGTTAAAGCAGCCGTTGATGCCGGCGCGCAATTTATTGTTGCACCGGGATTTAGCGACAAGGTTGTCGGCTATTGTGTGAAAAACAATATTCCGGTAACACCCGGTATATGTACCCCTACAGATATAGAAAGGGCGCTGGATTACGACCTGGATGTTGTAAAATTCTTTCCCGCCGAAGCATTTGGCGGTCTGATTACTCTCAAAGCCCTGAGCGCGCCCTATAATATGATGAAATTCATCCCGACCGGCGGCATCGGCGTGAACAACCTTGCAGAATACCTGGCCTTCCCGCCGGTGCTGGCCTGCGGCGGTAGCTGGATGGTGAAAACCGATCTGATCTGCGGCGGTAAATTTGATCTTATTGCCAAACTGACCCGCGAAGCGGTTGACCTGGCATCTCAAGTAAAAAAGAGTTAAAATTTAACGGTGCTTTACTTATGCACCGGATGAACCTGACAGGAGCACAATCCATTGCCGGCTTTATCCACAGCTGCCACTGATACGCCCCGGCTGACAAAAATTATTTGCACGGTATCCGATTTGAATTGCAGCGAGGGATTCATCACCAGTCTTTACCGGGCCGGTATGAACGCTGTACGCCTCAATACCGCTCACCAGTCCGTTACCTCAACTGAACGGATCATTCACAATATCCGCCGGGTGTCGCAGGATATTGCCATTATTCTGGACACTAAAGGCGCAGAAATTCGCACTTGCGGTCTGGCCGGCGACCTGCCCCTGACAGCAGGGCAGATGGTTACAATTATTTCCGGGCATCCGCCGCGGGTAAATGCCCCGGAATTCGCTGTCAACACTCCGCTATTGGTGCAAAACATTCCCACGCTGTGTACCCTTTTACTGGATGAAGGTAAAATTGTTCTGGAGGTCGTCGATAAAGAAACGACCCGGGTGCAGTGCCGGGTTCTGCGTGGCGGAGTTCTGACCAACCGGCGCAGCGTGAATGTCCCCGGCGTCGATCTGGGCCTGCCCGGTATTACGGAGCAGGATCGCGCTTATATCGATCTGGCGATAAAGACAAATGTTGATTTTATTGCCCATTCTTTTGTGCGCAACCGGCAGGATGTTATGCAAATGCAGGAGCTGTTACAGCAAGCCGGTAGTTCCATAAAGATCATTGCAAAAATTGAAAATCGCGAAGGGATAAACAATCTGCAGGAGATCATAGAGTGCGCCTGGGGCATTCTCATCGCCCGCGGCGATCTGGGCAATGAAATCCCGGCGGAACAAGTCCCCCAGGTGCAAAAATCCATCATACGGCAATGCCGACAGGCAGGGGCGCCGGTCATCCTCGCTACCCATATTCTGGGCAGCATGACCGGTAAACCGCGACCCACCCAGGCTGAGATCAGCGATGCGGCCAATGCCGTTCTGGATGGCGTTGACGCTCTGACCCTGACCGGGGAAACTGCCGAGGGGATTTATCCCGTCGAAACCACACGAAATCTGAGCGAGATCTGCCGTTACACCGAAACCTGGCAAGATGACAATAATGCCATCCGCGAGCAACTGCCGGAAGGCGAACCGCACCTCATTCAGGCTATTCACCAGGTATTGGAAGCGGCTGGCAATAAAGCGATCTCTGCCGTCATCGATGAAACGCCAGCCGGCGTTGCCGCCAGACTGCTGGCGGCGGCCCGATGTAACGTACCGGTTTTCATTCCCTGCGCTACTCCTGCGCAAAAACGACTCTATGCTTTACTTTATGGTGTTTTTTCATTTATCGGTCAATTGGATGCCAGTTGTGACGGAACCCAAACTCCAGGCAAGGACGCGCCGGTTGCTATTGTTACTGCCGCGCCGGGCCCAGGCATTGGTATAAAGGTAAAATTTCTTTCATCAGACGATTATAATCATCAAAAGAATTATTGAGGAATTTAGTTTTTCCCGAAATTATGGCTTGCTTTTATAATAAAATTTATTAATTTTACCGGTATGGTACATAAATTGTAACACGTCTTTTATATTTTCCTGCACTTTCAACCGTAATATCATTAACCGGGTATAACTGGCAGTGAACAAAACGGATCATAAAAAACCGCAAAAACCGACTGCTCCGACTCCCAAACCAACTCCGATAATAGCGGATACCGAAGTGAATCTGGTATTGGGTTTAATAGCCGGATTTATTACCGGCGTACTGCTGCTTTGTGTAGTGATCTTTGTTCACCAGTCAATTATTGGTGAAAATCCGTTTACCTGGCGTATTTATATTTTACCTGCCATTTGCGGCGGGCTAAGCGGAATTATTGTCAGTAACTTTTTCCTGAAAAGACAAGTAGTGCTTTCCGAGACGGTTACTTTTGAACGCAAACAACGCCTGCTCTTTCAGAGAGATTTAAGTAAAGCCAATATATTATTAAAGCAGCTACAGGACAAGCTGCGCAACGAAATCGCTGCCAATGTCAAAGCCTCCGCTGCGTTGCGCAAAAGCAAACAAGAGATGACCCAGTTAACCGAGATTACAGCATCCCTGGGTAATGTTTTTATCGTTGATAACGAGCCCGGGTACCTGGCATTTTTACAGGATGCATTTAAAAATGCCGAATTTACCCTGTACTGCGCCACCACCGGACGAGAAGCCCTGATGAAAATGATGCAAATACCGGCCGATCTGGTTATCAGCGATTACCGGCTACCGGAAATGACCGCCGCCGATTTTTTGAAAAATGTCAAGTTTGACTATCCCGCCGCCACCCGCGCTGTAATGGGCGATTATGAATACCAGCCTTCGGTTGTACAAATATTAACGGAGGGTTTGGCTTCCTCTGTATTTATGAAACCGAAAAATAATGACATTACCGATTTGCAGAACGGAATTGCCAGGGTTTTAAAACTGCGCAAAGTGTTGAATGACGGTAAGATCAGCGCCCTGATGGGCACAATCGAACAAATGCCCAAACTGCCGTTAATTTTCAACGAATTTTCCGATGCCGTGCGCCGTGAGGCAAATTTCCAGCAACTTGCCGATATTATCAGCAAAGATACCGCTGTGGCCGCCAAGCTGTTGCAAATTTCCAATTCCGCCTTTTTCAGCAGTGAAAAGACTGCGTCGCTGGAACAGGCAATTATGATGCTGGGGGTGAGTGCCACCCGTGATATTGTGCTTACCGCTTCGCTTTCGGAACGGGGCGCTCCACGCACCCTGCACATGGAATATTTTCAAAAAATCATGAAACATTCTCTGGTCGTTAACAAATACATGGAGCCGTTCAGCCGCCTTGTCTATGGTAAATCTATTGACCGCAATTTCAAATCGGTGGGGTTGACCCATGATATTGGTAAAATTATATTGCTGCAAAATTTCCCGGATCGGTTCGACAAAATTGTCTCCATGCAATTACGTAATCCAAAAGCAAGTTTTTACGATTGTGAAATAGCGCTTGGATACGGCGACTGCACCCATGCGGAAATTGGCGCCTATTTACTCGACCTGTGGAATTTTCCCACCATTAGCGTTGAAGTGGCGCTTTACCATCACACCCCTACCCTGGCGCGAGACACCCAATACAATGAAATTTTACGTATCGCCAGTATGACCAACGAAGTCGTTAATTACCTTTCAAGTTCCTCCAACCTGGAAAACATTAATCTGAATGACTTTTTAAAAGCCATTAAAAATGAATTGATGTAATTTCCATATCTCTGTAACCTTGCATAAAATTATTCGTATCTTGATATAAATCACAGAATATAACTAGCGTTTTTCCTTTTGGAGGGTCATATATGAAAATCCAATTTTATTTAGTGCTATCGTTATTGATGGTCGCCTGTGCTTTTGCCGCCGATCCGGAACCCGATCAGGAGCAACATGAAAGGCAATTCGGGGATAATGATATGTGTTTCGATGATGTACGCGTCAGGATTGATGACGACGACATTATTCTGATCAACAAGGAAAACGATGATGAAACCGTTGAATTTACCGATGACTATGAGCTGCTGATTGATGGCGAAAAAATTGACCTGGATCGCAAGCAACAAAAGCTGGTGGAAGAATTTCACACGATGACTTTTGATTTGATTGACGAAGCGAAAAAGATCGGACTCGAAGGCGCCAAGGTGGGCATAAGCGGTGCAGCCCTCGGCCTGGTTGCTGTGGGTAATGTTTTTAAATTGTTATCGCCCGATTATGACAGTGAAGACTTTGAACGTGAAATGGAAGAAGAAGCTGAAAAGCTGGAAAAAAAGGCAGAAAAACTGGAAGAAAAGGCCGAGGTGTTGGAAGACATGGCCGATGAACTGGATGAAATCCGTGATGACTTGCAGGATATTACCCCGGAACTACAGGATTATGAGTGGTTCTAATCCCTTTCCATATTTTTTTTAAACACAGTCCTGGAAAACGATCAATTTCAGGGCTGTGTCATTTTTGTTTTTTAAGTGTTGAGGAATAATTTATTCTGGATGTTCATTTATCAGTTTTAAAAAATTATACCCCTCCTATATCTTTTTATTACAACTATTATTCATATACATTAAAAAATTTTTATTCCTGCCTTTTATTTTTATGACTTTTCTCCCGATTATTAAATCATTTGGTTTAAAAAAGCGTCAAATAAAATAAAAAGTAATTGTATCGAGAATTTCTTTACCCTATTTTGTGTTATTACCAAAAAAGCCGGAACAGGAATCAACGTATGGAAAGTATAATATATATTAAGAAAAGTATTTTCACGACAACAGATAAAAACAGGAACTGACATGCAGGATGACAGTAAAAATGCCGGAGTAACCACCTCAAGGATCAAGTTTTGTGATCTGAAATGTGAATTTGCAGATTTTCCCAAACAGGAACACCTGGATGGATCGAACAGTTGCCGGACATTTGCGGCTTTGTGGTGTTCGCAGTTACAAAAACTGGTTACCAAAAATGCGCCTTGCGCTGTTGAATTCGGCCAGCGCCGTCCCAAATCCAATTTATAGTGGGCAACACACATGAAACGATTATTGATAACCGGCGCCAGTGGTTTCCTTGGCGGACATCTCTATACTTTGGCGAAAACATCCTGGCAGATCAGGGCTGTCTTTAATAATCATCCCCCGCAATCCCTATCCGATGAATGGATTCAGTTAGACTTGACGGAGCAGTGCCAGGTTATGAAATGCCTGGAGAAATTCCAACCGGATGTTATCATCCATGCCGCAGCCAACAGCAACCTCGATCAGTGTGAACTGAATCCGGAAATGGCGCGCCGGGTTAATGTTGAAAGTACACGGATGATACATAAAGCTGCCCTCGAATTGAACAGCCGCCTCATTTTCGTTTCCAGCGATATGGTGTTCGATGGCCGGCAGGGCAATTACCGTGAGACCGATCCAGTTGCCCCTATTTCCGTCTATGGACGCACCAAAGTTGATTCCGAACAAATTCTCCAGAAAAGTGAGGGGAATTATGTTATTGCCCGCGCCGCCCTGATCTATGGCCGGTCGATTATTGGCGGATCATCGTTTTCAATGTGGATCGAGAACCGTCTGCATATGAACCAAAATACGCCCCTGTTTGTCGATCAATACCGCACACCGGTTCTGGTGAATAACCTGGCCGCCGCTCTTTTGGAACTGGCAGAAAATAATTATACCGGCATTATTCACCTCGGCGGTGAGAACCGTATAAACCGGCTTACCTTTGGCAAGCAATTATGTGCGGTATGTAATTATGATGAAGGATTGCTGCTTACTGTTTCCATGCACGAGAATAAAACCGCGGCTCCCCGACCTGTTGATGTTTCGCTGCATACCGGTTTGGCCCGCTCCGTACTACGCGAGCCGCTTATGAACACGGTGGATGGGTTACGGCTTATGTGCGGATTATAAATTATCCGAGAGGCATAACATAATAATGAATATTTCGGAACAATGGTTTTTTTACATCATATAATCAAGGAAATAAATATCATAACTAATTAAATTTTTTCTGTTGTAAAGGACAACCAATGGACCGAAAAGAATTTCTGCACAAAGCAATGGGGATGGGGATATGTTCCTGCACCCTGGCTTTTTTAAACGGCGAAACCCATGCCGCTTCTGAGAAAGAAACAACCCAGGAAAAAATTAACCGCCTTGAAGGGGAAAAACAGTTTATCCAAAATTGGTTAATCGATCTGCTCGACACAATAGATAAAGAACTGGATCGGGATACGCAAGTTAAACTGCTGGCCGGCTGCGGACAGGGTTGTTTTAAGCGCCATTCCTTTAAAACAGATATCGCCAAAAAAGGTCAAGGCAATGTGGACAAATTAATCGAAGCGTATAAACAGAATTTTGAAATATGGCAAGATGGCGAACAAGTCCATATTCGTTATGGTGAAACCTCTTCTCACTGTTATTGTCCGGCGGCCAATTATCGCCCTGCTAAACCTGATGATATTCATTGTGAATGTACCCGCGCCACCCACCAGGCAATTTGGGAAACGGCTATGGGAAAACCCATGAATGTTACAATTCTTGAATCCCTGCGGCGCGGCGGTAAAACCTGCCACTTTATTGTTGATCTAACCTGATTCCGTACTTATTTAAATCTATTCCTTTTAATGTAAATTCCTGGATTTTGGATAAAATAAAAGTTTATCAAGCGCCCGGTAATTTTTTATCAGGCGCTTTTATCATTGTCACTTTTAAAAATTCTGAATTTACAAGCCGCTTTATTTTCTCTGCAAATAGAAATTCTTGCACTAGTCCAAAATTTTACTAAATTGGAGATACATCCCTCTACTCTACAACGATCTTTAATTGCATCAGGTAAAATGGAAGGAGAAAACGGGCAATGAAAGGCAAGTCTTTTGTAATATCGTGCACCCTGGTTGCAGCGCTGGGAGGCTTTCTGTTCGGGTTCGATACGGCGGTCATCTCCGGCACTACGGCAGCTTTAAAGCAAGTATATTCCCTAAATGATTTCTGGCTGGGTTTTACCGTAGCAATCGCCCTCATCGGCACGGTGATCGGTTCGATTGCGGTCGGCAAGCCGGGCGATCTGTATGGCCGCAAGCGGGTACTCATCATTCTGGCTGTGTTTTATACGGTATCCGCCGTGGGTAGCGCCCTGGCGTGGGACTGGTATTCGTTTTTATTCTTTCGGTTCCTGGGTGGCCTGGGAGTTGGCGGTTCGTCCGTTATGGCGCCGATGTATATCGCCGAAATTTCCCCGGCGCGGATGCGCGGCCGCCTGGTGGCGGTCAGCCAGTTCAATATCGTTTCCGGTATTCTGGTCTCTTTTTTCTCCAACTATCTCATCGCCGGTTCAATACAGAACGATGCCTGGCGCTGGATGCTGGGTGTGGAAACCATTCCGGCAGTATTGTTCTTTGCGCTGTTGTTTTTCATCCCCTTCAGTCCCCGCTGGCTGGTAAAACAGAACCGTATCGAGGAAGCCCGCGCTATTTTGACCAGAATTGGCGAACCGAATGTGCAACAGGAACTCGATGAGATTGTCGAATCGCTCAAGGCAGAATCCGCCGGTAAAAAAGAACAATTATTTACAGCCAAATATAAAAAGCCGGTGCTTTTTGCAGTGCTCATCGCCTGTTTTAACCAGCTTTCCGGCATTAATGCTATAATGTATTATGCTCCGGAAATTTTTAAAATGACCGGCCTGGCAGCCGATACCGCCCTTCTGCAAACCGTTGCCATTGGCGTTACCAATATGATCTTTACTATCCTGGCAATGACGGTAATCGATAAATTCGGCCGCAAGACTCTGCTGCTGGTCGGTTCGGTGGGTATGGTAGTGTTCATGGGCCTGGTGGCGCTGGCATTTTACACACAAAATTTCGGTGGTTATGCGGTCATGTTCTACCTGGTCGGCTTTATTGCTTTTTTTGCATTTTCACAGGGCGCGGTTATCTGGGTATTCCTGGCGGAGATCTTCCCCAACAAGGTGCGCGCCAAGGGACAAGCGCTGGGCAGTTTTACACACTGGGTCGGCGCTGCCGCTATCTCATGGTTGTTCCCGGTTGCCGCCAATATCCCCTTAATTGGCGGCGGTAATGCCTTTATGTTCTTTAGCGTGATGATGATCCTGCACTTTATTTTTGTGTGGAAATGGCTGCCGGAGACCAAGGGACGTTCCCTGGAACAGATCCAAAAAGATTTGGGAATCAGCTAAAATTAAAAACTGGCCGGAGGAGCTATGATTGCCGGTCAATAAAAGACATAATAACCAAGGTTGTGAAGGAAATATATGATGCAAAATATTCAAACCATATCCAGGCATGAACTGGAGGCAAAAATAAGTGAGACCCAGATCAGGGTCATGCAGATCATGTATATTGCCATGGGTGTTACCCAGGCGGCAATGATTACAGTCGTGGCGGTGTTTTATAAAATCGGCAAGACCCGGCCGTTACCGGAAGAACCAATCAATACTCTCTCGCTAAAATATATGATGTTGGCTTTAGTATTTGCTGCATTATTGGAGTATGGGCTTTTTATCATCCTCCCCAAACTGCGGCTGGCAATGGCCGGCGCGACATTTATCGCCGGCAATCAACAAAACACTATTGACAAGATTCCCTTGCTACTGTCCGCATATCGTTCCATAACCATAATCCGCCTGGCGCTGCTCGAAGGGGTGGCGTTATTCGGTATAGTCATTTTATTACTCGCCGTTACCCAATTCACAATTTACAGCCAATCCGCTTACTGGCTATGCCTGACGCCATCTGTGATCTTATTTGCCTATTTGTACCTGTTTTTCCCAACCCGCGACCGGGTGATCTTTTATATTGAAAATAATTTCCTGAAAAATAGCAACTAACCGGTTCGGTTAAATAAGGAGCGCTATGACAAACAAGACAAGAGTGCAAGCCAGCCTGAATCACATCCAACCCGATGCCGTGCCGGTCGATTTCGGCTCCACCTCGGTCACCGGTATGCATGTCAATTGCGTGGCCGCCCTGCGGGAATTTTACGGACTGGAAAAGCGGCCGGTCAAAGTGCATGAACCCTATCAAATGCTCGGCCTGGTAGAGCCGGACCTGCAGGATGCCCTGGGCCTGGATGTGGATGGCGTGTTCCCGCCGGAGACCATGTTCGGCTTTCGCAATGAGAACTGGCGACCCTGGACATTGCATAATGGCCTGGAATTGTTGGTTTCTGAACATTTCAAGGTGAAAACGGATGATAACGGCGATTTCCTGATCTTTCCCAAAGGCGATACCTCAGCGAAACCGAGCGGCAAGATGCCGAAAACCGGGTTCTTTTTTGATTCAATCATCCGTCAGTACCCGGTTGACGACAACAATCTCAATCCCGATGATAACCTTGAAGAATTCAGCCCGATTTCAGATGATAGCCTGGTTTACTTTGCCGATGAAGCACAACGTGCCTCACTGACCGGCCGGGCGGTGATGGCCAATTTCGGCGGTACCGCCTTTGGCGATATTGCCCTGGTACCGGCGCCGTTTTTAAAAGACCCCAAAGGCATCCGCGATATTGAAGAATGGTATATTTCCACCCTCACACGTCAGGATTACATTCACCAGGTATTTGAAAAGCAATGCGACATTGCCCTGGCCAACCTGGCAAAGATTTTCAGCGTGGTCGGCAACCAGGTGGACGCCGTTTTCCTGTGCGGTACCGATTTCGGCACGCAGAATTCTACTTTTTGCAGCAAAGAAACTTTTCGCAGCCTGTATATGCCCTATTACCAGCGCATTAATGACTGGATTCACAAGCACACCACCTGGAAGACCTTTAAACATAGTTGCGGTTCCGTAATAACCCTGCTCCCGGACCTGATCGACAGCGGGTTCGACATCCTCAATCCTGTGCAATGCTCCGCCGCCGGGATGAATGCGCAGGATTTGAAAAATGAATTCGGCCAAGATCTGGTGTTCTGGGGCGGCGGCGTGGATACCCAACGCACCCTGCCTTTCGGTACGCCGGAGGAGGTGCGCAAAGAGGTATTGCAGCGCTGTGAAATTTTTAGCCGCGACGGCGGTTTTGTGTTTAACAGTATTCATAATGTGCAGGCCAACACCCCGCCCGAAAACATTATTGCCATGTTCCAGGCAATTAAAGAGTTTAACGGTAATATGTAGAGAATGTAATATTTGTTTAAGAACTAGGTTTTCACGGATTTGATTTTCTTGAGGAGAAGTGAAAAATGGAACGGAAACCGGGTTACGTTTATTTTGTTTCTTTTGTAGCCGCAGTAGGCGGGTTATTGTTCGGCTTTGATACTGCCATTATTGCGGGGGCGATGGGATATTTCCGGGATCAGTTTGCCATCAATTCGTTACAAGAGGGTTGGGCGGTGAGCAGCGCGCTGGTGGGCTGTATTTTCGGCGCTGCTTTTGCCGGAATGGTAAGCGACCGCATCGGTCGCAAGCGGGTGCTAATCCTGTCCGCGATATTATTCACTATATCTGCCATCGGTTCGGCTATTCCGCGGGATGTGAATGAATTTATGATTGCCCGGTTTATCGGCGGCCTCGGCGTGGGTGCGGCGGCCATGCTTTCGCCATTGTATATATCGGAAATCGCCCCGGCCGCCATCCGCGGACGACTGGTGTCGCTCAACCAAATGACCATTGTTACGGGCATGCTGTGCGCCTATTTTGTCAACTGGGTGTGCGCGGATATTGGTCCAACCAACTGGCGCTGGATGTTCGGCTCCGAAACTTTACCGGCGGCTGTATTTTTGGCTTTGATGTTTTTCGTGCCGGAGAGTCCCCGCTGGCTGGTAAAGCAGGGACGCGCCGATGAGGCTATGGGTATTTTGACACGGGTGAACGGCGAACAGCAAGCGCAGGTTGAATTGACGGAAATTAAAGAAACCCTGGCCCAGGAAACCGGTTCAGTGAAGCAATTATTGGAACCGGGGCTGCGCATTGCCCTGCTCATCGGCATAGCGCTGGCGATTTTTCAGCAGATCACCGGCATTAACGGCGTGCTGTATTATGCGCCGCGAATCTTTGAGTCTGTGGGACTGGAGCGCTCCTCGGCAATATTGCAGTCCGTAATTATCGGCGCGGTGAATATGCTGATGACCCTGGTTGCCATTATGTTTGTCGATAAACTGGGCCGCAAGCCGCTGCTATTGATCGCCTCGGCGGGTATGGGCGTCTCTTTTGTGCTGACGGCGATTGCTTTTCAATACCGGATTTTCAGCGAAACCTGGATTTTAATTTTCATCCTGATGTACATCGGCTTTTTTGCCCTGGCGATGGGGCCGGTCATTTGGGTAGTGCTGGCGGAAATATTCCCTACACGGGTGCGGGGTCGCGCCATGTCCATTGCCACCGTGTTTTTGTGGATCGCCTGCTTTGCCGTATCGCTCAGTTTCCCGGTGCTGGCGGACAAGTTCAGCGAAGCGCTCAATTTTGTGATTTATGCGGTGATGTGTTTTATCACTTTTCTGTTTGTATGGATCGTGCTGCCGGAGACCAAGGGTAAAACCCTGGAAGAGATTGAAAGGCATTGGCTGAAGAAATAAACGGGTAGGTCGGGCCTGTGGCCCGGCAAAAACAACTATGATCGTCCGGGGTTTCCTAATCCCGGACGAGTGATGCTGACGGGTTTGCAAAAACGGTAGTTATGCAATTATTCAGCAGGACAAGATGTCCTGCCTTAATGTGCGCCCTGGATTATGAAATCCAGGACGATCTTGGCATAAACAATCAAGTCCCGTTAGGGACGAAATGTCTCTAGCCAACTAACCTCCCCGAAGCTCAAGCCCCATTCGGGGCGGAACCTTGAAAAAAAACAATTGCATACAACATTAATAATCTTTATAATTGTATGAATAAACGGCTTTCAGGTTCAGGAATCATGAACCACTGTAATATATAACTGAAAGGCTTGTTATGAAAAAGAGTATATTCATATTATTAATTTTGGCGATCTGGGGAAGCTGCTTTGCCGCCGAATGGAAACTGGTGTGGTCGGATGAGTTTGATAGCGACGGTTTGCCGGATTCGACAAAATGGGATTACGAAGTAGGCTACATCCGTAACAACGAAAAACAATACTATACCGAAAAACGCGCCGAAAACGCCCGTGTAGAAAACGGCAACCTGATCATCGAGGCTATTAAAGAAGAATATGAAAATTATCATTATACCTCGGCCAGTTTGCACACCAAAAATACCGCCAACTGGACCTATGGCCGCGTTGAAGTGCGCGCCAAGCTGCCCACCGGCAAAGGCACCTGGCCGGCTATATGGATGCTGGGCGCCAATATCTCCGAGGTCGGCTGGCCGACCTGCGGTGAAATTGATATTATGGAAAATGTCGGTTACGACCCAAGCCATGTATCATTCAATATTCACACACAGGCTTATAACCACACCAAAGGCACTAATAAAGGCACGACTGTAACGGTTAATAAACCCTGGGAAAACTATTATACCTATGCTATAGAATGGTTCGAAGACCGGATCGATTTTTACTTGAACAACGGTAAGGTGTTTACCTTCCGCAACGAGTACAAGACCTACAAGGAATGGCCTTACGACGATCCCGAATATCTCATTCTCAACCTGGCTATCGGCGGCAGCTGGGGCGGACAACAGGGCATCGACGACAGCATCTTTCCGCAGAAATATTACATCGACTATGTGAGGGTGTACCAGGATACCGCGGCAACAACCGGGATAAAAAAAAAAGTAAATGAGCCACGCCTCGGCCTGCTGCGCAATTATCCGAACCCGTTCAACCCCACTACGACGATTGTGTTTGATGTGCCGCAGCAGCAGGATATCCGGTTGCAGGTAGTGAATGTGGCCGGACAGGAAGTTGCCTCGGATATGTTACCGGATGTGGCGGCGGGCGAGCAGCGCTACCCTTTTAACGCCGCGCACTTGCCCGGCGGCGTCTATTTCTGTCGCCTGCAATTCGCTGATGGCAGCGCGCTGGTGAACAAGATGGTGGTGGTGAAATAGGTTAGAACAAATCAATACTCGTGATTTCTAAAAAATTGACAGCAATAGCGTTTTATCAAAACGCCTATTGCTGTCAGAATAATTATCCCCCTAAAAGAAACTTTTACCGTTTTACATCGTTCATATTGCATAATTCATAGCAATCATTTAAAAAATGTGGGCAAAACTCATGTCAAAAACCGTCTTGCGGCTGTTCATGTTGCTCGTAATTTCTGTCTCTGCCGGAAATGCTGAACCGCTAAAAATTATTCACGGACTGGTAACCGATAAAACCACCGGCACGCCGCTGCCCAATGCCAATATCGAGATCGTCGGCGCCTACCGGGGCACCATAACCAACAGCGCCGGATTTTATCGCCTGGAAATCCCCGAACTGCCGGCTGTGGTTCGGGTGCGCTATATCGGCTACAGTTCCGTAGAATGTCCGATCGGCCAGAATGATGCCGCCGAACTGAATATTGCCATGCAGCCGATAGTGATACAAATGCCGGAAATAGTGGTGACCGATGAAGACCCGGCCGTAGAGATCATGCGCCAGGTAATCAAAAAAAAGCAGCAATGGCGCAAGTCCATGCACAATTTCCAGACCGACGCCTATAGCCGTTTTACCCTTAACAACGATACCAGCGTCGTGGTGTTGATGGAAAGCACCTCGGAATTTTACTGGGACGCACAATCCGGCAGCCGCGAGATCATCAAATCCAAAAAAGTTACAAAAAACCTGGACGAGGATTTCCCGGCCATGCCCGCCAGTTCGATTCAGAATTTTTATGATGATGAATTATTTATCCAGGAATCCCGCATTCCCGGGCCTACCCATCCGGATGCCGTCGATTATTATCGTTTCCGGCTGGTGGGTCAGCGCTCGCTGGATGATAAACTGGTATTCGACATTAGCCTGTCACCCAGAAACAAGCTGCAACCGGGACTGGTCGGCACACTGTCGGTGCTGGACGGCGATTTTGCCATGATCGCAATCGACGTGCGTCCTTCAGAAGCGGTGCGCTTTCCCTTCCCCATCAATCATTTCAACATTTCCTATAAACAACAATACAGTAATTATGGCGGTAATTACTGGCTGCCGGTGGATGAACGGGTCAATGGCGATATAAAATTTAAAATGCCGGGACTGATCGAATTTCCCAACATCTATTTTCACCAGCTTTGCCGGTTGACCAATTATCAACTCAATACCACACTGCCCGACACCCTGTTCAAAGACCAGGAAAAGAAACACCAGGTTATTCAAACCACCGCCGCCAGGGATACTTTGCTGACCGATAAATTACAAACCATCCCGCTGACGGCGCTGGAAGAAAAGGCATATACCCATATCGACAGCAGCAAAAAGATCCTGGAGAGTTTTCCCCCAAGAGGAATTTTGTCACACGTCGTTAAAATGCAAGTCCATGCGCAGGATGAAACCGGCAAAAAGCATGAACTGCAAAAAACCGACAATGCGGATTCTTCCGGTACGGCAAAATCCAGTAAAAAGCATACGATCAAAACCAGTTTCAAACCCAAGTTCCATTACAATCGCGTTGCAGCATATCGGTTCGGACTGCATACCGGTGTGTCTTTTGGCGAACGCTTCGACCTGCTCCCCTTTGTGGGCTATAGCACGGGCCTCAAAAAATGGGACTGGGGTGTTAAAGGTACATTGTATTTACAAAAGGAAAAACAATTATACATTTCCGCTGGTTATAAAGAAGGTACGGAGCAACGTTATAGCTCGGAAATTTACCCGCCCTTGTACAATAGCCTTTTGGTACTGTGCGGCTATACCGATTATTTTGATTATTATCGCAACCGGGCTGTCACTGTCGCTATCGGTAAAACGCTGCCGGGCTGGCAGAGTAAAATTGAACTGGGCTTGAATGCTGAAAAACACTCGGCCCTGGAAAAGCAAACGGATAAAAACTGGTTAAATCGTAAAATAACGCAGCCGGTCAATCCCGCAGTTATGGAAGCCGATATTCGTTCTCTCTCCCTGCACGCCCAATATGGCGAGGATTTTACTCCCCTGCCGGTAAGCGAGCAAAAACGGATTTTGCTCACTATGGAATACAGCGACAAGAATCTGCTTTCCAGCGCTTATGATTATATATTGTACCGATTGACCGTGGACTGGCGGATTCCTACATTGTTGCGTCGCAGGTTTATGCCCAATGTCCTCGATGCGCGGTTCGTAGCCGGCGCCGCTACCGGTCAGCCGCCCATCGAGAAACTCGGCGGGCTGGATGTGAGTACCGGGTTGTACTCGCCGTTTGGCATATTCAAAACCCTGCGTAAACGGCCGCTGGACGGCGACAAGTATTGCGCTCTGTTTTGGGAGCATAATTTCCGCACGGTGCCGTTTGAACTGGTTGGACTGAATTGGATTGCGGATCATAATATCGGTATTATCCTGCACGGCGCCTCCGGCAGAACCTGGAACGCTCACACAGAATGGCCGGGGACGAATTTTACGCCCAATGCAATGAATGACTGGTATCATGAAATCGGTTTGTCCCTAAACGGTTTGTTTGGGTTTTTCCGGTTGGATGTAACCCGGCCGGTTGATAAAGACGAGTATTATTTTGGCGTCAGCGCGGCGAGGATGTTCTAAATGTGAGACGTGAGAAGAGAGTTGTCAGTTGTCAGCTATCAGCTTTCAGTTGTTAAATGAAGAATATAAAGAAATAAGAAAAAGGGAGAAATTATCTAATGCAAGCTGTGCAGATTTTACGGTTTGGCGGGCCGGAGGTATTGGAATATGGGGAAGCAGCAATTCCTGTTATGGATTCCAACCAGGTACTTGTACGGATTCGGGCCTGCGGCGTCAACCCGATTGATACGAAAATCCGCCGGGGACTCGGTTTTGTGGCGGAAAAGATCAAAGACCGCCTGCCCTGGATACCGGGTTATGATCTCTCCGGCGTGGTGGAACGGGTTGGCGGACAGGTAACCGAGTTCAAAGCGGGCGACGAGGTATTCGGTATGATCGGATTCCCGGAACGCGGCGGCGCTTATGCCGAATGCGCGATTGTCAATACCAACGAGATCGTTTTAAAACCGGTTAATTTGGATCATGCCCGGGCTGCCGCCGTACCGTTGGCGGCATTAACAGCCTGGCAGGCGGTTCACAAAACCGCGAATGTACAAAAAGACATGCGCGTTATGGTATTGGCGGCCGCCGGCGGCGTAGGGCATTTTGCCGTGCAGTTTGCCAAACTGGCCGGCGCGTATGTTACGGGTACTGCTTCCGCCCGCAACGGCGAGTTTATTATCGGGACGTTGGGTTGTTATGAATTTATTAATTATGCCAGCTTTCCCTGCAGCGGGGTGATTCCGGTAATGGATGTGATCATCGATGCCGTCGGCGGCGAGGCGGCAATACAAGCGCTGCCGCTGCTGAAAAAGGATGGCGTTATGGTCACATTGCCGACGGTGACGGCCTCTCAAGTCATTGCAGCCGCTCAAGCAATGGATTTGACAACCAAAGGTATGGTAGTAAAACCGGATATCATTGATTTGCAAACAATAGCCGGTCTGTTAGCGGATCACCTGGTTCAAGTGCATGTGGAACAGCGCTATCCCTTGTCAGACGCCATTAAGGCCCATGAACATATTGAAAAAGGACATGTGCGCGGCAAAATTGTGCTGGCAGTGGATTAAAGTACATCAGTTGGAATGCAATGCCTTTATGCATTGCATTCCACAGGACTTTATTAAATGCTTTATAGTAGAATCCCTTATTACACTTGTTAAAATTAGCTCACTTTCTTGTCATTCCGAGGAGCAAATCGACGAGGAATCTTTATTTTAAAATCTATAATCAAGCACTGCAATAGTTAATTTTCCAGCAAATGTCAATTTTTCAAAAGGTTTTTGGTACAACCCACAACTTTTTTCAATTATTATTTTCCCCGGAACCCGCCAAAAGAATTGATTGCATGTTACTCATAATTCATTATATTTAATGCCGTTGATTCATCAAAAAATGACAAGTGACTCATTCTTGTGGAGGGAAATCCTCATGTTACAAAAACGTTTTAGTATTTTAGTATTATGCATGGCATTCGCGCTAGCGGTGCTGATTGGTTGTTCCGGAAACGATGGCTGGGTATCGTTATTTGATGGTAAAACATTGGACGGCTGGACGACCAGCGAGAATCCCGCCTCCGCCCAGGTGGAAAACGGTATTCTGATGTGTAATGGAGAACGTGGCCATGTGTTTTATACAGGTTCTTTTAATAATGCCAATTTCACCAATTTCGAACTTTCCGCCGATGTAATGACCAAACCGGGCGCCAATTCCGGCATTTATATTCATACCACTTACCAGGAAGAGGGCTGGCCGGGAAAGGGCTATGAAATCCAGGTGAACAATACCCACACCGGCAGCGACGGTTATTACGAGTTTAAAAAGACCGGCAGCCTGTACGGGGTTCGCAATGTTTATAAACAGCTTGTGCAGGATGATGAATGGTTTAACATGCATATCATCGTCAAAGGTAAACGGATACTAGTCTATGTTAATGATATGATAGTGGTGGATTTTATTGAGCCGCAGGATTCAGTATTGTTCGGGGACAGTGTCGGCAGAAAGCTGTCGTCCGGCACCATTGCCCTGCAATGCCACGACCCGAATAGCACAGTGTATTATAAAAACATCAAAATCAAACTGCTGCCCGATGTTATCGATGAACCGGTCGAACAACCGGTGGTGGACAGCACATACGCGCAGATCATCGACTTGAGCACCAATAACTTCCCGCTGGTCGATTTCCATGTGCATTTGAAAGGCGAACTAACTTTGGCCGACGCCCTCGAAAAATCGCATCACGAGGGTATTTTTTACGGAATAGCGGTAAACTGTGGTATGGATTTCCCCATCAATACGGACGCCGGGTTGGAGCAATACTTGCTAACCATGAAGAATGTGCCGGTATTTATCGGCATGCAGGCGGAAGGTCGGGAATGGGTCAACATGTTCTCACCGGCAATGATCGCCAAGTTTGATTATGTTTTCACCGACGCCATGACCTTTACCGATGACAACGGCAAACGCATTCATTTGTGGATCAATGCTGAGATCGAAATTCCCGACAAAGAAGCGTTTATGGATATGTACGTAGATAAGATCATCGGCGTAATGGATAATGAACCGATTGATATTTATGTTAATCCCACCTTCTTGCCGGAAGCGCTCCAGCCGGAATACGACCAGCTATGGACACCTGACCGGATGCTGAAGGTCATTGACGCGGCAGTCAAAAACGATGTCGCCATCGAAATCAACAACCGCTACCGGATTCCGAGTGCGGCATTCATTAAGTTGGCCAAGCTGGCGGGAGTTAAATTCTCTATCGGCACCAATAACGGCGGCAGGGACGACCTGGGCCGCGCTGAATACGCCCTGCAAATGATCAAAGAATGCGGCCTGACCAACAAAGATATGTTCATGCCCAAACCGGACGGTCAGAAAAAAGCGCAGGTGAAAAAATAAATTGAAAAGTGTGGTCTACCTGCGTGACTGATATGATAAAACGAATTGTTCTATGAATTGGAATAGTTCATTGTTTTTAAAAGATTTACGTTGAGGTGGGCTACACTTTAATATGTAAGTTAATTGTGGGCAGGTCATTTTATCAGGAATAGAATGTGCAAAAGATAGAAATGTTATTGTTTGACCTGGGCGGTGTATTGGTTGAATTTGCCGGGAATGACGCCATAATAGAGTTAACGAGCGGCAGACTGAACCGGGAAGCGGCGCGGCGCTTTTGGCTGGATTCACCCTGGTTAGCCCGTTATGAAACCGGCCGTTGTAATGAACAGGAATTCGCCGCCGGGGTGATTGCCGATCTACATATCGACATGGATACAGCGCCTTTTCTGCGCGAGTTTATCTCCTGGGAAATCGGGCCGTATCCCGGCGCGATGGAATTGCTGGACCGGCTGACGCAGCGATATACCCTGGCTTGTCTGACGAATAATAATGAACTGCATTGGAACGCCCTGAATGCCATGTGCGGTATAGAGAGAAAATTCAAAAAATGTTATGTTTCTTATTTGTTGGGGTGTAAAAAACCTGCCCCACAAATTTTCTCTCATGTATTGGCTGATTGCGGGATTGCCGCGGACCGGATTCTTTTTTTTGACGACAATCCGGAATGCATCGAGGGCGCACGACAGGCCGGTATTAAAGGCTATTGCGTACGGGAGATGGAAGAGTTGTTGCATAGGCTGAATGATTTGGGAATGCTGCAGTTGGATAATTAAATGTAAATTATTGAATATACAATACCTTTAATGTTTTTGATATTTTCGGAGTATATAACTGCAAAAAATATACACCAGTCGGATGGTTATGCATCATCTTGATGTGATAATTATTAAAACCACTAATAAAACGAATCGGGGCAAATTCTTCGACCAGTTGCCCCTGAATATTATATATTTTACAGCCAACATCATCTACCTGGTTTAGAAAAAAATAAATATATGCACTACTAACAAAAGGATTGGGATAAGATGAAATAATATCCATAAAGTTTGTAACAGTTTTTGTACTATTTTTTTCAATATTTATAATATATAAATTATTTGCTTTAAAAGCATATTTAATCTCATAAATATTATTTGGATGGGGAATTATTTCTACATTGGTTGTCATTCCGGATTCTGTTTTTATTGAAGCAATATCGGAAAAAAGACTGTCCTGGGAGATAAATAAAGATTCAAAACTATTGCTGGCATATAATTTCAATGTATGTTCAACTTCGTTACGATAATCATTGAATAAATAATAATCTGCTGAAGGCAGGTAACTTAAACCTGATTTAGAAAAGGTATTAATAAAATATGCTTTATAGGTTTCTTGATAAACAAGATCTTCTTGATTCTGTAGTTCATGTCGGTAAGATTTTTGTATTGTAGGAAACAGATCAAATTGGAAATTCCCTGTAGTAGAATTTTGAGAATTATCAATTTCAAGTAATAGAGTGTCTTGTTTACAAATAAAAGTTTTTATCCCAACAAGATTATCAATTCCAATAGAAATTGTGTCTAATAAAACATCCTCTGCGATAAATGAAAAACAGGTATTCAATGAATCAACGATTAAGTATTTTAACCTGGGAGATGGCACAAACTGTATAAAAGTATTCTTAAGGTTATTATCAGTCGTGGCTAAATAACCTGATACTGTTATATGACGTTTATCGGGAAATGCGCTAAATTTAAGAGTGCTTGTTATATTATCAATGTCCCAACTTAAACTTCCTGAATAGGTTATATGATTAGAATTTTGGATAGAGGGATTGAACAGTCTGGAACCACTATAAGGAGTTAAATCAATTATTTTGTTATTATCATATTTTATTATATTTAATGAAAAAAGATGTGGATCTGCCGTACCATTTTGAGATAGTGGAATAGAAAAAGCTCTATGTCTAAAAAGTTCCTGAGAGGTAATGTAATTAGATGTAACCTGTGGATACCGCCAATAATATTTAGGATGTGGACTTGTTCTTCCTCCCCAACTTGCCGCCACATAATTTTCTGCCGGTATAAAAATATAATTGGAACTTAATAAGGATTGGTTAAAATTCCACAAGGAATCGATCTCTCCATGGTCTTGATAGTAATAAAGCTCCATTGAAAAGCTTGTCCCTTTTCGTAAGAATAACGCTTCACTATCAGATTTCCCAAACCAGTTATATTGAGCCTCTGCAAAACCCGGAGATTCCCTGTTAACACCGCCGCCATGATAAGAGAGAGAGCGGCGTTGATTAGGAGTGCTAGATACAATAATATAGCCAACATTTATATCAGTATCATTATCATTCCAGGCAATGGTTGGAAAATATGCAGGTGTTCCGTAATCAAATACAGTCCATATAGAATGTTGATTGGTAGCTGGTAAATTATCTCCGGTTTCTCTGGGAACAGGAGTAACTTTTTTCCCACCTTTATAAACACCCTTGGTAAGTTGAATATCTCCTTTATAGTTTATTATAAAAGAATTATCCATAGCCGGGGTGTACATTGTACATTGTTGAAAGTTGCTATATACCGCATCTTTTACTACTGTTCGTGTTATTTCAACTCTAAAATACTTTTTCCCAGGTTCAAAAAAATAGTCCCAGGATGCATCGATCATTCCGGTGGTCCATTTAACCGATACAATAATAATATCAGGATATTTTTTAATTGTAGTTTTAATATCCATTAAATCTCGTGATGGATAATAAGGGGAAGCACGGATAGCATCCGGATATTCATAAACAAATTCCGTAAAGAATAAAGAAAAGTTTGGATATTCGGAAACGATATCAAGATCGGAATTGGCAAGTTTTAAAGATTCGATCATACCGTTTTGTTTTGAAAGCAAGGCAGTGTATTTGCCATTTTCAATAATATAATATAATTGTGTTTCCTGGTAATCTAATGAGTATAAACTATTATATAAAGAGCAAATTAATAAAAATAATCCGGCTATAACACATCGATATTTATTCATTTGTTATCTCTAGAACAGTGTTAAAGTGTTTTAATATTCATTTATTCAATAATTAGTAATGAAATTATAACTGAGATAATATTTATAATTTTTTTTGAATTTGCAAACAAAATCGTATGGTTTTAAATAGCTTTAGAAAAATTTTTAAAAGTAACTTTCTTGTTATTAACAAATATTACTGGCTTTTTATGAAATTACTATTTTCAATTCCAACCCCGGGGTTGGAAGGATAATAATGTTGTTTAGCTCCGGACAGATCATTATTAATAAACATCCGCAAATCCGTAACCTCTTTGTGCGCCAGGAACACTTGGGTATTCTCACCTGCCCGGCAATTACGCACGCTCACACCGCTGCCGTTAGCAAGATCGAGCACAGCGCCGTTCTTTGCGTTGTTAAAATGGCTGCCTTGCAGACCGTCGATAAGGATGTCGGTAAAATTCTCGCACTGAATGGCAGAGGTATAAAAATCCGGCAGATTCTCATCCCAATGCAATTTTAAATTAGTAATTGTAATATTATTTACAAAATTGGCATACAACGCAGGTATATCATGTTTGAACAAATTAAATTCCGGGGCATTGGCGGGCCGCAGATCGAAATTGCCGCCATACGACTCGGTGAGCGGGCCGTTTTTTATGGTCAGGTCGATATGGTCAAATTCCAGGTCGCTGATGACGCTCTCTTTACTGCCCCACACCACAATGCCGCTTTCAGCGTTAGCGATGATATTGGTAAAGCGAATATGCGCCAGTTTACCGACTGTTAGCGCGCCGTTTCCCGGCAGCGCGGAAATATGGATCGGTTCGCCCTTGCCCCACCACATGCCGCTGTGCAGCCGCGTTTCAATGATAATGTCCGAAAACAGCAGATTCTCAATATTCCCTTTGGTCCTCTGGAAGATACCGATACCGCGGTGGGAATTTGAGATGACAATATTTTGAAACGTACAATTTTTTATATCATTATCACCATAACCCAGGCGAATTCCGGCGGAACGGGACAACAGTGTGCAGTTGGTCACCACCAGGTTTTTGCAACCAATCACAGCAATAGCGTCGTCGCCGGCGCGAATATCGCAATTGCTGATGCGGATGTTCTGCGAATCGTAGCAGTCGATGCCGTCGCTGTTGGGGATGAGCAGGTTATTGTCTATGCTTATGCCGTCAACATCTGCGTCGTCGCAATTGGCAAAGTGCAAGCTCCAGTTCGGGGAATTACGTAAGGTGATGTTTTGAATGTTAATATTCTTACAGTTTGCAAATATGACCATAGTGCCCGGCCGTTCCTCATAGCTTCCCTTCCACATTACCGGGCCGTCGGCGTTGCCGAAGCGGGGATGCAGGTAGTCCTGTCCCTGTCGGGTATATGAACGGTCTAGTCCCGCCGAACTCTGCATTTCCGCCATTTTCATAAAAACCTCGCCGCGGCCGTCAATAACGCCGTGCCCGCTTAGGGTAATATTCTCCGCATTCGCCGCCACCAGCAAGCCGGTTTTGCGTCCCGCCCCGGAGCCGCCAAAGCCGTATTGGGACTGGTAATCGTATGCGGCGGTATCGGTACTGGCTAACAGCACTGCCCCAGCCTCCAGAAACAAATTCATATTACTGAATAATTGCAATGTGCCGGTGCAGTATTCTCCCGCCGGAAAATACACCGTACCGCCGCCGTTTTGAGCGCAGGCGTTTATCGCTTTTTGTATTGTTGCGGTTTCGGGAGTAAAGCCGTCGCCGGTAACGTAATAATCCTTTACATTGAAAACAGCGCCGGAAATCGGATTGGCGGTTGCGTAAACCGCTATAAGACAAAACAGGGTAATCAGTGAAATCTGAAAAAACTGTCCCGGGTATTGCTTTAAAGCAGGCATAATAATCCTTTTGATAAAAATTTTCAAACAACAGGATATTTCAAATAGATTAGTGAGGAAAAATTTAACCATGAAAAGGATATTGCCTTTCCGGTTGATTACCGGAAAGGCAAAGATGTAGTTGTATATTATAAATCAGGCTATAAACTGTTTCAGGTAACGACCGCTTTGCCGTAAAGCCGTCTGGCGGGTTTCCAGCGAGCCTTCATAAGCGCGGTCTTCAACCTCGATACACACCGGGCCCTGGTAACCGATTTCCGTTAATTCCGATATAAACTTGCCCCAATTTACATCGCCGAGTCCCGGCAGCTTGGGGGTGTGGAATTGCAACGGCGTCGCCAGAATACCGACATCGTCGAGGCGATGATGTTCTACCCGGGCGTCTTTAGCATGGACATGAAATATCTTTTTACCGAATTCGCGCACCGGTTTAAGGTAATCGATATGCTGCCAAACAAGGTGAGAGGGATCGTAGTTCAGGCCGAAATTATCCGATTTAATTTCCTCGAACATCCGCCGCCAGATGGCCGGGGTATGCGCCAGGTTCTTGCCGGACGGCCATTCATCATTGCTGAAATACATGGGGCAATTTTCAATACAAACTTTAACGCCATGATCTTCCGCAAACTTGATAAGCGGTTTCCATACTTTAACAAATTGCGGCCAGTTTTCATCAACAGTCTTTTTCCAGTCCCGGCCGATAAAAGTGTTGACGATATTGATGCCGAGCAGGGATGACGCCAGAATGACTTGTTTGATGTGTTCGATATAGACGTTGGCTTCGGCGGCATCCGGAGCCAGGGGATTGGGATAATAGCCCAGGCCGCTGATAGTCACGCCTTTTTTATTCGCTAATTCCAGAATGCGGGCGGCGTCGTCTTTGGTCATACCGGTCACGTCGATGTGGGTTACGCCGGCATAGCGGCGTTCCGCCTTGCCTTTAGGCCAGCACATGGCTTCAACACAGTCAAAGCCGTTGGCTGCGGCAAAAGTGAACACCTGATCCAGCGTTTGATCCGGTAAAATGGCGGTTACAAATCCAAGTTTCATATTTATAAGCTCCTGTAAATGATTTTATTTTAATGTAACCCAGCCGCCTTTTTGATGGCTCTTTAAAATAGCTTCGCAAAGCAGAATTTCTTTGTGTCCATCGGCAAAGGTTGGGAATTGCGGTTTTGCCTTCATGTCGCCATCGGCAATGTAACTATAAAATGCTTTAAAGCACTGTTTAAAAGTATCGCCATAGCCTTCATTGTGGCCGCCGGGATAAGAGACAAAAGCGCGGGCGGCGTCGGAGAGCAGGCCCGGATCGCGGTGCAATACTTCATTAGCCTTGTTGCGATGCCCCAGCCATATATTATTCGGGTCTTCGCTGTTCCAGTACATGGCGCTTTCGGCCCCGGCTATTTCATAGCGCAAACAATTTTTGCGTCCCGCGGTGGTTTGTGAAACGAACAGGCTGCCTTTGGCGCCGCCTTTGAAGCGCAGCATAATGCTGCCGCCGTCATCGGTATTGATCTCTACCGGTTCTGTAGCCTTGATTTTCGAAACTTTGCCTTTAAAGGTTTCCACTTCACCTTTGGGGCGCTGCCGCACCGGGTGAACGATATACAGATCGGCGCACACTGCTTCCACTTCCAGGCCGGTTATAGTTTGAACTAAATCCAGCCAGTGGGTGCCGATATCGGCAATCGCGCGCAATTTGCCGCCTTCTTCAGCCAGCACGCGCCAGTTATAATCGGTGGGATACAGCAGCCAGTCCTGCACATAGCTGCCGGTAACGGAATAAACAGAACCGACCAGCCCCTTTTCCACGCGGTTTTTCGCTTCAATACTCAGCGGATAAAAACGCAAGTTATAATTCACACCGGCAATCAGCCCGGTTTTGGCAGCCAGTTCCACCAGTTTAGCGGATTCTTTTGAATTCATCGCCAGGGGTTTTTCACATAAAACGTGCTTGCCGGCTTTGAGCGCAGCCTGGGCCATTTCAAAATGTAACCGGTTCGGGGTGGTTATATGCACCGCCTGTACGGATTTATCTGCCATAACTTCGGCAAAACTTTTATAAGCGCGGGGCAAACCAAGGGTTTTGGCGGCTTTGGTGGATTCTTTATCATCCACGCCTAAAATCCCGGCGACGTTAATGCCCAGCCGGCGGAGTCCCTCAGTATGAACCGGTCCCATAAAACCGGCGCCAATTATTGCCGTGGTAGTTTGAAACATAGTAAAGCTCCCTTCCTGTTAATTAATAACGAGTTATATAACAATCATTTACATTTTACGACTTTAACGTTTAAGCCTCATTCACTTGTAATATCCTGTATGTGCAAAATTATAAAGTTTTGGGAAATTTCCAAGAAAATTAAAATTTAAGGACATTTTATTACAAAAAGAAAAATCCGCACGCGCCGGGATTCACAACCCAAGTGGCAACTGTAAGGGCATCCCTTGCGGATGCCCTTATCCAGAAGTGAGCAGAGGTAGAGTTTCCAATCCTGGAACAAGGGGCTATTGTCAATTATATTTGCCGGACAACATGTCCGGCTTTAATATGCGGCATGGGGAGCATCCCCATGCCGAGCTGTGATTTCACATGCTCGCCCTGGAGATATTCAAGCTGTCCGAGAACCCCTATTCCTCCGCTCCAAACTCCGGTTTGGAGTGTAACCTGGATGCGAAACTCTGTTTCGAAAAAACTTATTTAGGCTAAAGCCATGTTTTTGCTTTATTTGTTCCACGACCTGAAGGTCGTGGCAATGATGGGCTTGATGGAAAACACCGGTCGTCGAGTAGGGCCGTACATGGTCTGGGAAGACGAACTACGCCAGCTACAAAGCAGCTTTTCTGCAGAGGCTGATTCGGCCCGTATCGAGACGACATTTTATGGCTAGTGCACTATGCTCACGCCGGGATTCACAACCCAAGTGGCAACTGTAGGGACATCCCTCTCGGATGCCCTTATCCAGAAGTGAGCAGAGGCAGAGTTTCTTACCCTGGAACAAGGGGCTATTGCCAATTATATTTGGGGCTGTATCAAAAGTATTTTTGTAGAATGCCTTATTCTAATATATAAAAAATACATACATTGTCATTCCGAGGAGCGAAGCGACGAGGAATCTTTCTTTGTTAAAACCATAAAAAACAAGATATCTCGCTTCGCTCGAAATGACAAGAACGTACTTGCTTTTTACATCCAAAACCTGTGAATTTGAAATTTTACTCTATAATTGAAATATTTCAAGTAATACTCATTTTTTAGTCCTTTTGATACAGCCCCTTTAACATGCGGCATGGGGAGCATCCCCATGCCGAGCTACGGCGACAGACAATGTGCTACGCACCTCGGAGGTGCATAGCACATCTTTTGCATACTGGAACCAGGGTGAACCTGTATCACAGGCCCATCTGCTGAACCAATATACTGAAAATCCCAAGCAAAAAAAAACGGCAGGATCATCAAGACTCCTGCCGCTAAAACTAGTATTGTTGGCTGCTATGCAGCCATTTCGGATAACTTTTCCAGTACATACTCTTTGGTATCCAGCACCAGTTGCGGTAGTTTATTACCGAACATTTCCGACACCTCGGAATATGCCTTGATTATGTTTTGTCTGGCGTGTTCAACGCCGGCGGCATCCAGAACAGCGCCATCCTGTGGCATCCAGATATCCAAAATGCGCTTGCCGGTGTTTTCTACATTAAAATAATCGGGGACAATACCCAGCTGCACTTTTTTCCAGTCATCCGGGTGATCGGCATAATAAGCGCCAATACCAAACGGATCCATCTCCTCGCCGGCAATACGTCCAGTTTTATCATAACTTGCGGATTTGGAACCGGTCTGCAACCTGGCTGTCGCTTCCTGCAGCAACGCATACGTCTGCCGCCATACTTCTTTCCGTATCGACTCCCTATCGGTCAGATCTTCATTATTATCTTCAACTACTTCTTCAGTCTGTTGTGAAACCTGCCCCTTTTGATTATAAAACTCAAACAACCGTTCATTCATCATTCGGGTAAAAGTCAATTTTTCCGAATTATATCCTGTACTTTTGGTCTCTTTACTTTTTTCCTGTGTATCTCTAGTTTTTGATAACGGATCATGATAAGGAGAAACAGATGTTATCTGCATAAATCCTCCACTTCAAATTACCAGCCGCCCATCGGCATACATGTTACTCCATAAATTGTATCGACAAAAATATTAAATACTTGAATAAATTTTCAATATTTATTAAAATTTATTTCCGGCTGATCATTCTATAGCAAACAACAAGCCAAAAAAAATATTAATCCAAAAAAAAATTGATAAAATCCCCTTGTTAATTAACAATAAATAGCTTACAGGGGTAAAAAATGAGCAAACTTGCGCAATTTTTACCCCGGTTGAATATTATCTATAAGCGTCAGGGATTAACCAGCCGGTAACTGACAAAAGCAAATTCCCTGCTGTCGGGCGACCATGATGGCACATTGATCGTACCCTGACCGCCGAATAAATGAGCTATGATTTCCGGTTCGCCGCCTTTTACCGGCATCATCCGCAACACCACTTCTTTATTCATAGGATGACCCTCGACGGTTTTATCAAAACATACAAACACCAGCCACTGATTATCCGGAGAGGGATGCGCAAACCAGTCGCCATATTCTTCGCCAAAAGTCATTTGGGTTTGCTGGCTGCCGTCCGCCCGCATCCGCCAAATCTTCATCAACCCGGTACGTACGGAATTAAAATAAATATATTTTCCGTCCGGCGAATATTCCGGGCCGTCATCGAGGCCGGGCGCGGTGGTCAGGCGCTTTTCCCGTCCGCCGCCGACCGGTATGGTATACACATCATACTCGCCATTGCGTTCCGCACAATAAGCCAGGGTTTTACCGTCCGGCGACCAGCCGTGCCAATACGAAGGCGCCAGCGGCGTTACCTGCACCGGGTCGCCGCCGGTTGCGGGCAAGGTATATATAATAGATTTTCCACCATCATGCTGGCTGCTGATGGCCAGCAGTGTACCGTCCGGGGACAAGCCATGATCGTTGTTGCACTGCACAGCCGCGCCGGTATTGATCTGCGCCGGCGCGCCGCCGGTTACCGGAATGGTATAGAGCAAGCCTTTGCTGTTAAATATGAGGGATTGGCCGTCTTTTGTCCAGTTGGGCGCTTCAAAATGTTGCTTTGCGCTGTAGACGATCCTTCTTTGCCGGGTTTCAATGTTGAAAATTTCCAGGGTACTTTCCAGAACCCGGTTTGTATCTGCTATGGCCGGTGTATTACTAAATTCTACATTTGAAAACACCGCCGTTTCTACGACTGTGGAATCGTGCGAGCATACAAATAAACCGGCATAAACACTGTCGCTCATATCCACCACAATCGACCCGACCGGGATATAGTCGCTGTCGTTTTGCGAAACATACAGGCTGAAAATCGATCCGGTCTTTTCCAGGCGCATGGCAAGCGGTGCGGTCAGGGGTGACTTGACTTCCAAAGTGGGCCCGCCTTTACTTTTGCGGTATTGCAGCGATACCAGCCCGTCACCGGCATGTACCGCCACATCGGCATACGCCGCATCGGCTTCCAGTCCCGCCCGCACCATCCAGCCGGCTTTGCGGTGCTGATTTTTCCCCTCGGCCGGCCAGTTCACTTTGGTCTTCATCACCAGGTCGCCGGAGGTTCTGGTATACATAAAATGAAAGGCATCCTCGGTTCCCCAAATGTTTTCGCCGCTGCCGCTAATCACATACTCATTGTTTTTAGCGTTGAAATGACCATTGCCGGCCAGGCTTATTTTACCAATATCAGCCTGTTCGCTAAATATTCCCGGTTTACTCCCACCGCTGCATGAACTCATAATTAACACTCCACATGTAATAATGACCAACATCAATCTTGCCAGGTACTTCATTACTGATCTCCTATTTATTAATAAAATCGACAACAATATTAAACTCGACACTCAACGGCGCCTCCGGCGCGGTAAGTAAATTATCTACCTTGAATGGAATCCGTAACGGATTTTTACCCTGCAACATCCCCTTGTTGGTAATGGGCAGCATAACGGTTTCTCCGGCGCCAATCGTTAAATTTCCAGGAACAGTGAACTGGTCGGCTTGGCCATCGGCGCTTAACTGAAACGGTATATCGGAATGATTCACCAGCCGTACAAATCCCCGTCCTTTACCTGTAATACTTATTTCAGGATTTACAATTTCCACGGTCTGTGTAAATATTGAACGCAGGTATTCTTCTTTACCATATAACTTACCATACGCATAAACCGCAGTTCGCCCCGCCAATAAAGCTTCTTTTACTGCCGGAGCGGATTTTTCCTTGGCAAAAACCAGGGTCATGGGGCGGCGGTTGGCCGGCGAGTTGTCAAAATCGAACATGAGCGGTGAATGAGAATCGGAGCAGCCGAGGATGGTGATATTTTTCTCTATAGCCCAGGTAAACGCCAGGGGATAGTATTCGTGGTCGTTCACTATTTCAATCCCCATCATATAGCCCTTGTTAAAAATTTCCGTATGCTCATCATACCAGATTGGAATAATGTTGGGTTGCAGCCAGCCGGGATGGTTCCAGGTGATGAATGCCTTTTGTTCAGCGGCATTCTGTAACGCATCGCGCCATTCCGCAACATTCAGTTTGTCGCAATCTTCTAAAACAATTGCATTAAAATGACCGGGCGGCATGGAGCGGGTAATTTCTGCCCCACGCAGTAATATAATTCCCAGTTCATTAGCCAGCGATGCGGCTATTTCATGGGGCCGGTTTAAACTGACATTAATGTCGTCTTTATGAGGCCGGTATTCAACATGATCCGTTATGGCGATCACGTCCAGCCCGTCGGCCCAGGCTTCTTCCACACGAATGGTCGGCCAGACATTGCCGTCCGAAAAAACCGTGTGTAAATGAAAATCGCATTTCAGGGTTGTATAACCGGGCAAATCCGGTATTCTGATCTCACTGCGGGACAAAGCGAGGGCGGATTGGTCGGTAAATACAACCGCCAGCGCTGCCACAACAACAAACAACCTGCAAACTATTTTTCTACTCATAATACCCTCCAATTGCGTTTTAGATTACTAGAAAAAAATTAACACTATTTTAAACAAATCAAAGGAAAAAATTTTGGTGTAATTCTTGCTGTGGTGATTTATTCACAAAAAAAAGATGCCTCGTTTACTCATAGTAGAATGATAATCGGAATTCACCATACTCTGGTTTTAGATTCAGGTATTTGTCTAATAATTGGTAAACTATAAACAGGTTTTAACTGTTGCTTTCAAGAATGGAGGATTTGATGAACAAAGTTAGAATTATTTTTATTCTGTGTCTGCTGGCTTCCCTGGTGGCGATCGGCAATATCAAAGACCCGGTAATACCAATATGTGTCAGCATGGGAGACCAATCTTATTCCGAGGTTGCATACAACTGTATCGACAATGAATACCTGGTCGTGTGGGAAGATTACCGCAATATTCCCGGTACACAAAGCGATATTTGGGGACAAATCATTAAAGAAAATGGCGAACCAAAAGGCAATGAATTTTCTGTTTGCTCCGATTCCGGTTCCCAGTGGTGGCCGCATGTGGATTTCGATCCGGTGAGTCAACGTTACCTGGTGGTGTTTGAAGACAACCGCAGGGCCGCTACCGAAGGGTGGTTTGATAACTATGATGTGTATGGCGCATTGTTAGATGTTAATGGTAAACATATCCCCACCGCTGCTTCCGAAGCTGATACCTGTTTCGGTATTAGCCTGGATTCTGCCGCCACTCACTATCCCGATGTTGCCTGGAATTATCAAACAGGCGCCTTTATGGTCGTTTGGGCCGATAACCGCAATTCGACTCCGGATATTTATGGACAGATCGTTGACAGCGACGGCAATTACCTTTATCCCGCCGATCCTGCCGTTAATTTCCCGGTTTGTGATGACGCCGCCCACGTACAGGATGTGCCGGTGGTTGTTTATAACAATATTACCAATGAATGGTTAGCGGTGTTTGCCCAGGGCGACTGGTCTACGTGCGATATAAGAGCACAGCGCATTGGCCATGACGGAATACTGGTGAAAAAAGACGGCGCTCCCGGCGCCGATGCCTTTGTAATCAAAGAAAACATCGGTGTTGCCGCCGATCCGTCACAACCGCGCGCACATTTTAATAATGAATACCTGAGGAAAGGTAATCCGGCGGTACCGACCACCGGTTTGAATGAATGTCTGATCGTCTGGAAAGATAATGCCAATCAAAACATTGACCTGTTTGCCCAGCGCCTGGCTTTTTTCCCCAAGTTACCGCTTCTGCCGGTAATGAATGGCGCAAGGACGGATTCAACGGTCAGTTATTATGCTATGGCGGTAAACTTGAACGGCGATGTAGAAGACCTGGCGGTTTTCCCGGTCAGCGCCGCGCCGGATTTCCAAAACGCTCCGGATATCGCCTACAGCGCCCTCGACAATGAATACCTGGTCGCCTGGCCGGATAGCCGGAACTGGACGGTTACCGGTTCCGATTTCTATTGCCAGCGTTTGCATATCACTGCAGATTCGGCCATGGTTTTCCTGGGAGCGGATCGTCAAACTACAACAGATTCCCTGCGCAACATTCCGGTCGATACCACAATTCATTATGAAGGCGGCAGCCTGGTAGGAGCTGCACATAACAGCTATCGTAATGAATACCTGATGGTTTATACCTTTAAAAATGACGCCGATTCCACAATGGGAAATATCTATGGCCGCCTGCTGACCGGCTCGATACCGGTAAAAGTGCAGGAGCAATCAACATCAACGCCATTGTGTTTCTCCCTGGCGCAGAATTACCCCAATCCCTTTAATCCGGCAACGCAGATCGCTTATACCCTGGATAAACCCGGCCTGGTTAGCCTGGAAGTGTATACCATAACCGGCGCAAAAATCAAAACCCTGGTTAACGCCACACAAATCGTCGGAACTCATACCATAACATGGAATGGCTCGACAGATTTCGGCGTCAGTGCTGCTTCAGGGGTGTACATTTATAAAATGACGGTAAACGATCAATCCCTCACCAGAAAGATGCTCCTGGTACGTTAATACAGAAATCATGACAAGCGGAAAGGCAACCCCTTTCCGCTTTTTTTATACTACCGACCAGCGGATGGTGAACAGCGTTTCTACCTTGTGCTCATTATTCATGCGTAGTAACAATTTTTCAATAAACGCATCGCGCTTGAGCATGATCTCGTCTTCCAGGTCGAACAGTTTTTTCCTGATCTGGCGTTTTTCAGCTTCAAGATTCTTGATCTGTACCTGCAACTGGTGCTGCCCCACCGTATCGCGGGTAATCCGCGCTTCCCGGTTCAATGCTTTTAGCCGGGTTTTATTTAGCTGTAACTCTTTTTCCACACCAATGACCATATCGTCAGCCCACTTATCCAGCTTGTCGCACTCTTCAATAAAAAAAGTATTATTCAACTGGCGCGATTTTTCCAATTGTTCCTGCATCTGGTCGCGGCTAAAGCGATCCAGGCTGCGCTGCACCTCCGGCGGAACTTCGGTTGTATTTGCAACCGCAGCGCGGCAGGCAAAGAATTTTTCACAGGTTTCCTGATCCAGTAATTTTCTGTCGTCACCATAACCGGTGAAAATAATATATTCTTCCGGTTCAAAGGAAATAATTTTCAACAATTGTACAGTTATCCAGCCGGATTTGCCCTTTAACGCCCTGATAACGGATAACTTGACCGGGTGATTACTGATGTCAAAATAGAGATGCGCGGAACGTGTTTCCGCATATTTACCTGCGGATAGAACATATTCACCCAGGGGATGGGATAAACGATATAAAAATTCGCCGGGATTGTTCTCTTTGTTCTTGGAAACCAGCCGGTACTGGCCGGTTTTGATCACCGGCATGGGCGATTGCAGCAGGTCAAATTTCAAAGCGGCGTCGTCAAACCGGGCGTTTTGCTCCAGAATATATTTGCTCAATTCCCAAAAATAAACGCCGTAACGATCCAACTGCTCGCGGGCATTTTCCAGCTGGGTCTTGAAACGGGCATGCACATCCTGGTCAAAATGATCGAGCAGGGTTTGCCGGGTGTGCGCCATTTTATCCTGAATGGTTATATCCAGTTCCTGGCGCAATGAATTAAACGCGGCTTCTATTTCGGCATTGGTGCGGCATTTTTGATAAATATCCAGAATCCGCTTTTCAAAATCCACGCCCGATTCGATATTGCCCAGCACCTCGTCCGATGCGCCAAACACATCCTCAAACAGGTTGAATTTCTCTTCCAGCAGTTCATAGACCCGGCAATCGGTCTCATTACGCTGGTTGAGAAAATTGACGACCACCACATCGAACTTTTGCCCGTAACGATGGCAGCGCCCTATGCGCTGTTCAATGCGCTGCGGGTTCCAGGGCAAATCGTAATTGATGAGCAGCGAACAGAATTGCAGGTTAATCCCTTCCGCCGCGGCTTCGGTGGCGATCATGATCTCGGCATGGTTGCGGAAATATTCGACAATAGCCGTGCGCATATCCACCGCCCGCGAACCGCTGACCCGGCCGCTGTCCCGGTTCTCCGCCACCCATTTTTCATATACATCGTTGGAAAGTTTATCGTTATTGGAACCGTTGAACAAGATCAGTTTGTTTTTATAACCATGATGCGACAGCAAATCCACCAGGTATTCCTGGGTACGGCGGGACTCGGTAAAGATGATGGCTTTGCGGGGCGCATTCATCTTTTCCATTTCGCTAAAACCGGTTTCGATAGCCGTCAGCAAAGTCTCGGCCTTGGTATCGATAGGTATGGACTTGGCCAGCTTGATCAGATCGTTTAATACCCTGATCTCGGCCTTTAATTTTTTCGGATCGATCTCACCCGTTCCGTTTTCACCATTGTCCTCCGGCCCTTCTTCCTCAAGGTATTCGTCTTCAATTTCTTCCACCTGGAAAATGGTATCCAGCACCATGTCGTTAGCAACGGTTTCTCCTGCCTCTAGCGCTTTCAGGCGGTTGCGCATAATATCCAGAGTGCCATAAATAGCATAGGTGGAAGATGCCAGGATTTTTCGCAGCACCAGGGTCATTAAATGACGCTGTCCATGCGGAATGGAATAGGTATCTTCGCGGCTGATAAATTCAGAAATCCGTTCATACAATTCCTGTTCAACATCCGATGTTGAATAGGGTACAGTCAGCGTCCGGCGTTTGGTATAACGGATATATTCGGTAACCTGGTTACGCAGGGTGCGTTTGCAAATTTGCCCCAGGCGCGCTTCGAGGTCGACAAAGCCGTCATCGCGGTTAATATACTGGGAACGAAAAGCCTCAAGATCGCCAAATATATGCTCATCGATCAACGAAGCCAGGCCGTATAATTCCAGCAGGGAATTTTGCAGCGGGGTGGCGGTGAGTAGTACTTTTTTTCGCTCTTCGAGGGCCCATTTTATATTCTGGGCCATTTTATTCTTGGCGCGAAATACATTACGCAGTTTATGCGCCTCGTCGATGATCACCAGGTCCCAGTCGATAGTGCGTATTTTTACGCTATAACGACTGGCAAAATTGATAGAGGTAATGATGATCAAATTTGCAGCAAAAGGATTCGATTGCCCGCTGTGCACCAATTGATTATAGTTCCGCGCATCGATAACCACATTGGGCAGCATAAACTTTTCCTGCAGTTCGATGCTCCATTGCTTGCGCAGCGCAGCAGGACAAATGATGAGTAATTTGCGTTTGCGTTCCGCCCAGTACTGGCATAGCAGCAGCCCGGCCTCGATCGTTTTACCCAGACCTACCTCATCGGCCAGAATGGCGCCGCGCGATAACGGGGAGCGCAGGGCAAACAATGCCGCTTCGATCTGGTGCGGGTTGAGGTCGATACACGCATCGAACAGAGAATGCGTTAATTTCTGTACACTGCCGGCATTGTGATGCCGTGATAACTCGTTGGCGAAATATTTTGCATGATATGCTGTTGACATAAAACTCCTGAAAACCCAAAAACTAAAAAGCCCTTAATATAGGAATTTTTCTATTCAAATAAAAGCATCATACAAAATTTTTCATTTCTATTTCCGGCACACATTTCAAAATTACTTGAAAGGAATTGTAAAAACCGTATTGAAAGAAAAGACAACACAACAATTCATACTACTCTGCAAAAAGCCCCGGATTTTATTAATAGCAATCCGGGGCTTGAGGGTCAGCTAAAATTCTTAATCCCTGGCCAAACAGATTTAAACGGCTTTTTTAAAATCCTGCCGATATAAACCGGCAAATTTGTTTCATAAGGCATGGCATAAGGGCTGACGATGACGCCGGCCGGCTCAACCTGTTCAAAAACATCAGTATAATCTTCCCGGTCGCCGCCGACCAGGATAACAACCGATTTGGTTTCATCAATATCCTGCCAACCCCATATCCAATAATTATTATGGGGACAAATAACCTGCGGTAGATCGTATTTATAGCGATAATAATCAATTGCGCCGGCTTCGCCATAGTTTCTCACATGGATCACGGCTTGAGCTTGCTCCTCAGCCGACAGCGTATGATAAATATCGGCTACTGTTTTTGCCATATTCTCCCAGCCGTGCATATCCGCATAATACTGCGGCAAGTCGGATAACTGCTTGCCTTCGGGGGACTTTTGCGCCATGCCGATAGATTTTGTATAGGCAATAAATTCATCCTCCGGCAATACCGGTAAGGCCAGCGGCGCAATAAAAATTCCTGATAGTACTATTGAAACAGGAATGTATATGTTTAACCAACGCAACTGTTTTTTGCGCGCCCACTGTTCAAACTGCACGCTCCCCGCCGCCAGTAACGGCACAAAAGCCGGGGCAATATACTCGGCTTTACTGTGACCGTTGATCAATAAAATTGTACAAGTTACCAGGTAAATAATGCCCAGCACATTCATTTGCCGGCCCTGACGATTGAACAGCAGATAGTAAAGACCAACCAGCCACACCATTAAGGTCGCCGGATTCATATTCAAAATTTGTCCTGTTATAAAATCCATTCGGGTTATACCGCTGTATTTGAATTGCGAGGCATTGCGCATAAATTCCAGGTGAGCAAAATCATGAGTAAAGTTCCAGATTATAAAAGGCAAAAACAATAACAAGGCAATACCGCCCCCGATATAAGGCCAGCGGGTCAGTAAAATTTTTCGTTTTTCGGTTAGTAATACGGCAACGATCAACCCGATGACCAACCATGCCATACTGATCTTGTTGAGCATACCCAGGCCGATTACCACGCCCAGGGTAAGCCAGTATTTGTGCTTATCCTCTTTCCAGATGAGGATGAGAATATAAAAAGCCAGTGTCCAAAAGAATATATCGAAACTGTTCATGGAATAAATATAGTTCATGCCCAGGTAGATTGGCGCCAGGGCCACAGCTGTACAGGTCATGATTATTGCGGCAATTCCACCGCCCATTTTCCGGGTGATTAAACCGGCCAGGAAGACCGTCAGGGCGCCTAACAACGCCGGAATCAGCCGGATAACAAAAACGGAATCGCCGAAAATCGGACGGAACAAGGCGAGAAAGTAAAGAGAAAACGGGGGTTGATCGACATACCCACAAGCGGGCCGGGCGCTGCAGGCCAGGTAATACAATTCGTCGCGAAAGATACCATATCCGGCAAAGATATTGGTGTACAGATGGATGACAAGTTTAACTACAACAAATAGTAAAATAATAATCAAGGCGGTATTTCCCGCTGTTTTATTTCTAGTCATTTACACCTCCTCCTGAGTTATGAAATAACATATCATTCTCATAATACGAAAAATCAAGCAAGAGGTAACAGGTTTTAAAAGAAAAAATCCGGCCTGTATACCAGCCGGATTTAAAAGGATTAAACTTTGCTTATTATCACCCCAATTTTATCACAATTGCAAAAACAATAAAGACAGCCACTCTTTCGAATAGACCTGGAATTAAAATTTTCTATTCCAGTCCGCCAGTTTGACCGTCGATTACTTGTTTATGAACTCGACCCCCACACTGTCGGCAAAAACATTGGCGTGCACAATAACATTGGTACCGTCTTTGTCCGAATCGCGGTTGCCCTCGCCCTTGATCACCACGATATCATCATCTGCCGACACAATACTATAGGCGCCGTTTTCATTCTCCGGTCTGTCGGTTAAAATCGCTATTGTCAGCCCATTAAAACTATTGGCGCCGCCGCCCATGGCTGCCGGCTTCATATAATATTCCTGCGCCCGCGATGCCATATAAAGCAAATCATTGGTTACCGCCTCCAGGTTGGAGGTATCCGCCCAGGATTTAAACATCTCAATACCGGCAAAAGTAGCAACGGCAATAAGAATAAGAACCAGCACCAGCAAAAGCATTTGTGTTTGTCCCATAAATTACCTCATAATTTAGAACATACTGTTCAAAACAGGGCACTCATTTTCAAGCAGCATAATTATTCAGAACAAATAACTGGTTCATTCTTTTTAATACAATTCCGGGAATGGCGGCCGCGATGCAACTTTTTCTTGAAAAAGTTCCTCACTGTTTTATTATAAAAACCGACAGGGACCAGATACAAACTGCCACATTTGATAACTGGACAATAATATTTCGCCCATTTCAAGCAACAGTCACCAGCCGGGGTTTGCAATTTAATTTTAAATATTTCAATAATTTGCAATAAAAATAGCGCCGGCCTGATTTACCTGCCGGGTAATTATGTACAATAAATGTGCCACACTAGAAAATTTACGTAAACCCCGCGAGTTCAACAGTTTTTTAAGAAAGGATAGCCGGATAAAAGTCCCTGGTTTCTTTTTAAATAATAACGGCGCTAAAACATTAAGGGCTGTATCAAAAGTCAAAAATTGAGGGATTTTGCTTATGTAAAAAACTATCCTTGTCATTCCGAAGAGCGCAGCGATGAGGAATCTTTCGTATTTAATATATTGTAGAAACAAGATTTCTCGCTTCGCTCGAAATGACAAGTTTATTTTGTGTGCTTTAGTATTTCAAGTGACCTTTGTTTAATAAGTACTTTTGATACAGCCTGTGTATTATTATTTAAGCTTCAGGGCATTCGGCGGCAATTTTTTCATCGACTTTGCCGCGGAAATTCTTGTCAAAATTATCTTTGAATTGCTTTGCCAGCTTTTTGGCGGTTTCGGCAAAAGCGTTTTTGTCCGCCCAGGTATTAACCGGATTTAAAACTTCGTTCGGCACATTCGGGCAGGCTTTGGGAATATAAATTTTAAAGATCGGATCTTTAACATATTCCACCTTCTTTAAATCACCATTCAGGGCAGCACGCACCATTGCCCTGGTCAGGGTAATATCCATCCGCTTACCGACGCCGAATGAACCGCCGCTCCAACCGGTATTGATCCCATAAACCTGAACATTGTGTTGTTTCATCTTTTTACCCAACAAGTCGGCATAATCTCCGGGATTTCTGGGCATAAAAGGTGCGCCAAAAAACCGGGAGAAGGTCGCCTGCGGTTCGGTAATGCCGGTTTCGGTGCCGGCCAGTTTAGAGGTGTAACCCATAATAAACCAGAACATTGCCTGTTCCGGGGTCATTTTACTCACGGGCGGCAGAACACCGGTAGCGTCCGCCATTAAAAATAATATAGTTGTTGGATGGCCGGAGACCGCTGATTCCTTAACATTCGAATTATAACGCAATGGGTAAGAACCGCGGGAATTCGGAGTGTAACGTTCGTCGTCCAGATCAAAAGAACCATCGGGATAGACCATCAAATTTTCCACAATAGCGCCGTGCTTTAAGTAATGATCCGGGTGAAAAGTCGCTTTATAGATATCCGGTTCTTTGGCAGGATTCAGGTTGATCAGTTTGGCATAGCAGCCATATTCAAAATTCGCTACGCCGGTATCATTCCAGCCGTGTTCATCATCGCCAAGCAATGCCCGCTCCGGGTCGGCGGACAAAGTTGTCTTGCCGGTTCCCGACAGGCCCAGCAGCAGGGCGCAATCGCCTTTAACGCCTTCATTGGCGGAACAATGCAACGGTAAAATGCCCTCATCCGGCAGGTAATAATTCATTACCGTAAAGATCAGCTTTTTCATAGAGCCCATATAAGCGGAACCATAAACTATGCCAACCCGTTTTTCAAAATCAATGGTTACGACCAGGTCGGAGGTTTTACCATCCGGCAACTTGCGCAGTTTCCCCTCATATTTTTTAGCATCAACATTATTGTAGGGCAATGAAATTAACATAAACGGCTTTTCAGCAAATATACTTTTATGAATATCCTGGGGAACAGGACGAAACATATTATCAAGGAACAACCCGCTGAGTGGATTATCGCTTACCGCCAGAATGGGTAAAGCATAAGTGGAATCGGCGCCGACGACCCGTTCCATAGCATATACTGTACTTTTTGATTTCAAAGTAATCATAGCATCTGCAAATATCATTTCAAATGTATCCGCATCCATGGGGACGCAATTGGGAGAAGTCCAGTCGATATTCTTATCAGTTGATGCCCGCTTGACGATATAGGTATCTTTGGGGCTTCTGCCGGTGGATTCCGATGGAGTCCAGGTAGCAAGGGTGCCGTTTTTCATAACAATTGCGCATTTTTTTTGTACCGAATCCTCTATCAACGTTTCCCGCGACGGATTGTTCAATACTTTTTTATATTCCTTTACAAGGTCCTGAACGATCTGGTGATGATTCTGCATGTTATACTCCTTTTATTGATACAATTGCTAATAAATTTTCTTGTTCTTAAACACTATGGGTAAGGGTCTAAATATTGCTTTAACCTTACGGCTTTTATATCACTACTAGATCAAAAAAACGGGGGTGAAAAGAAAATTTACAATAATAATAGAACGAGGTCTGTGGGTTTTTCACATCTTTAATACTTGTTTTAAAAAATATTTCTTTCTGTAACCCAACATTCGGTTTCCGGGATGTGCAATTATATAATCTCTGCCTGTTATTTGGGGTAATATTATTGTAAATATTCTCCCAACCAATAATAAAATAAAAAAAAATAAAAAACAAACATTTTTTTAAGCAGTTTAGATTTTTTTTGGTATTCTTAACAACAGAAAATGAATAAAAACTCAAACCTGGCATTACTATGCTCCCGATTTAGATGAGGAGCGATAACCAGAGCCGGGTCACAAACATTTGAGTATAATTGTGTAAGATTAATAAATATGTGACTGGACAAGACACCCGGTTATAATTTTTACAATTATTGAAATTGATGTTGACCTTTTTAGCACAGATTACTATATTAATGCTACAAAAATAATATAAATTACATAACCTTACACATTCAGAACCTGATATGCTGAAAAAACTTGGCCAATATTACGCTTTAACATTTTACAAGATCTTTTCAAGATTTGGTCACCGCCCGGCTGCGGTAAATATTTTTGATCAAATCGCCAAAGCCAACAATATATTACTCTGCTTACCGGAGAATTTAAATGGCTCGCAAATGGAACTGTTGACGCTGGACAAATTCAAAGAAATTTTTCCCAACGCCAAAATCAGCCTGGTATATAATGCTGCCTCTTCAATTGATACAAAATTATTAACAAAATATAATGTGATTCAGTACAATCCCCTGGAAATGTCAACTTTTGGATTACTGCCTAAACCTGTTAAAGAAATAATTATCAAGAGTTCTTTCGATATAGCCATTGATCTTAGTATTGCCTTTTGTTTTATCAATACTTCCATCATTTGGGAAAGCAAGGCCTGCCTGCGGATTGGGTTTAACCATCCCCTGCGAGATGAATTGTATAATTTTTTAATCCGTGTCAACCCTGAAGAGACCCGGGAAAATTCCTATCAATCCCTGTTCCGGTATCTGGGGGCGACCCGAAACGTCAGGTAAAAATCAGCGACGGAGCAACTTTTTAATATCGGCAAGTTTTTTGAGGGTAGCTTTTTCACCTTCCTGAATAAAATAATCAATTTTATCAAACTCCGACCAGTGATAATGCCCCACATTCGGTTCAATCAACACATCGGCGTTTTTTACCTGCAGGTCATGGTATCGCCGCGCTGTAATATTATAACTCTGAAGCACGATATCGATACTGTATTCTAAAACAGGGTTTGCCGGCATGGTATCGGAAACATCTATTGCCACGACCTTGCGCCCGGGCATACGTGCTTTGGCCGGTTCTATCGGCACCGGGAAGGTAAAGGCGCCGTCGATCAATAATTTTTCGCCAACCTTGACCGGCGGAAAATAGCCGGGCAGCGACGAACTGGCCATAACGGCCTCTATCATCGGCCCGCTGTCAATTATCACATCCCTACCCTGGTAAAGATCGGTAGCAACTATAGCAAAGGGAATTCCGGTGTGTTCGATCTTTTCATCCCGCAGTACCATTTCCAATATTTTATATAACCGTTGGGAAGGAAAGACTGATTCTTTAAAATTGGCAACATTGATTACCGTTTGCTCGCGGATATGACAGGCAATATGCTCAAACCAGCCGCTGGCTACCTTGTTGATGCCGGTATATAACATGCCGTTTGCCTTGTATTCCCCACTTTCCATAAGCATTCGGAATTTTTTTTCGACGGCATCGATATCGCCAAGCTGGGCATAGGCCCCGCCAACAATTGCGCCCATACTGACGCCCACCAGTTGTGCAACAGGTATGCCTTCATTTTGCAATACCCGCAGCGCCCCGATATGCGCCAATCCCCTCGCTCCCCCGCCTCCTAATGCAACCGATAGTCCTTTTTTTGCAAACAATGGTGTTTACCTCCTTTAACGGATCACGGTAATTTTCATTATTTGTTCATGGCTGCCGATTGTTATTCTGCAAAAATAAATTCCGGAACAAACCGCATGACCGGTATGAGTGGTTCCATCCCAAAAAATATGCTGCCTAGCGCCGGGGGGACGAATTTGATCACATACCGTTACTATTTTTTGACCTGATAAATTAAATATCTCTATCTTTATGTGTGACTCTGCAGCCAGGTCAAATACAAATCTTAACCGGGACTGGTCGGCAAAATGCACCGGGTTAGGATAGCCGCGTACTAGATCCCCACCGGAACTAGTATCGACAGTTGCACCCCAATAATTGATCGCTTTAACCGCATCAACCAGACCATAACCATAGGTATTATCCGGCGTTTCAAAGCGGTCCGCAGCATGGAACAGCGCTTCCCGCACCTGCGACGGCGTCAAGCCGGGATGAGCGCACAACATTTGCGAAACTATTCCGGCAATCATGGGACAAGCTGCCGACGTTCCGGAAACACGGCTGTATTCATTGCCGTTTACGGAGGCAGCGCTGTTGCCGTCGCCCATAGCCACGACTTCCGGTTTTAAACGACCGTCGGCGGTGGGTCCGCGTGAACTGTACCGGGCTATAGTACCAAACTGGTTTACCGCGCCCACACTGATAACCTGTTTGCCGTCCGCCGGCGCCCCGACAATTTGCCACTCGCTATTACCCTCATTGCCGGCGGATGCCACGACGACAATCCCTTTGCCTACGGCCATATCCGCGGCGCGGGTTACCGGCGCAGTTTTGCCGTCCATATCGGCAGTGGTGTACCAATCGATGTAACCCAGGCTGGTGCTGATAATATCGGCGCCCAGGCTGTCCGCCCACTCAGCGGCGGCTACCCAGTAATCTTCTTCAACCGCGGTTTCACCTCGCTCATCTTCGGTTTTGGCCAGTAAAAACTCGGCGCCAAAAGCCGGACCTATACAGTAGCCGGGATCAAAAGCCCCTAAAATTGAAAGAATATAGGTGCCATGTACATTTTGTTTATCAACATCTATACCCGGCTCATTATCAACATTATCATCCTGAAAAATAAAATCGTATTTATCGATTACAGCAAGGTTGCGAAAAGCCCGGTGCCCAAGATGAAATCCGTCGTCCAGAACGGCAATGAGCACCCCCTGGCCGAAATAGCCTGAATTATGCACTGCCGGAATGCCGCTCAACTCGTTTTGCGCCAGTGAAAAACCATAATCCAGGGTATAGCTGTTCCCGGCGCCATTATTTTTCAGCAATTCATTGCCGTCATCCGGTAATGGCCGGCGTCGGCCCTGCATCACTTTAATCACCTGCGTAACAAAAGCCATCTGTTCGGCCCGTTTAACCTGCTGTGGGGTGGCCCAGGCGCTGACTGCATTCAACCACCTGGACCTGGTGACCGATTCGATGCCGGCTTGCCGCAGGGAGCCAATATACCCGGCATAGACCGGCAAATCCGTTGTATCACATAAAGCAGCGCCGGTAAAAACTTTGGCGCGGCGGGCCAGGGCGCGCGGGGTGAGCAGCGATGCGGCTTTATCCAATCGCTGGTGTTCCACCGCCGGCCCTTTATCACGTAAAAAAAACCAGTATTTGGCAGGTTTGTCCGTCCCGGCATACAAGCTGTCGCCGGTAATACTCATTGCAATAACCAGCGTCAATAAAGATATTACGGTTTTCTTCACGAGGGCACCATCAATAAACAGATAATTAGTTACACTGTTTTAATATTAAAACAAACATATCTTGCAAAATAATTGCATAAAAAACTTGAAACATCACTTTTTATTAACTATCTTTTCAACATGTACGCCCGGTTGATATAGACCTCCTGCACCGGGTACGAGGGCTCGCCGCCTGGCTGTAACGGCGCGGTTTGCACTGCGGCTATTTTTAATACGTTTTCCAGTCCGCCAATCACTTTGCCAAACACGGTATATTTACCATCTAAAAAGCTGGTTCGTTCGCGGGACAAGCAGATAAAGAACTGGCTGCCGGCGCTGTTGATATCCTGCGCACGCGCCATCGACAGCATACCCGCACCATGCTGAAGATCATTAAATTCCGCCGGCAGGTTGTAACCGGGACCGCCGGTGCCGTCGTTGAACGGATCGTCATCACGGGTCAATATATCGCCGCCCTGAATAACAAATTCCGGGATGATACGGTGGAAGCGGGTGCAATCGTAAAAGCCTGCCTTGACCAGTCTTTTAAAGGCGGCGCAATGCCTGGGCGCTTTGTCCGGGTAAAAAGCCAGAATGACTGGACCAAAATTGGTTTCCAGAACCGCTACTTCTTTAAAATCAACCGGCTCTTCGGGTATTGAAGCGATGTTTTGCAAGAGGGTGTTTATTTCTCCAACAGACAGCTTTTTACAATCCGTTTCCTGGGTTGTAGTTGCCGGAGCTTTTTTTAATAAATTTTCGATTTGTTTGCTCTCTAGTGTAACATAAGGATCAAATGTTTTACAGGAAATTAATAATGATACCAATAGGGATAAAATCAGTAATTTAAATCGCATTGTTGTCTCCTTAAAATAACCTGACTCATTTTTAACAATTAAGTTAACTTGCCGGATAATTTTTTTCTTTTCAAACCGGCAAAAGTTATCGTTAGCAAAACAAAGTTAATAAAATCAACATATAATTTCAAGCCAAATTCACTTTCCAAACTGTGGCGGATTGTTTTAAGCATTGAAATTCGCGTCATTTTTCTTTACATTAAACTATGGAAAAAAGCAACCTCTCTAAACCATACGCCGAAATTGTCTTCCCGGTTCCCGTTCAGCATGCTTTTACCTATCTAGTTCCGGAAAGATTTGACGAAGACGCAGTGCCGGGGGCGCGGGCGCTGGCATCGTTTGGCCACCGCAAGCTGACCGGTTTTATTGTCAACAGGATAGATGTTTCCGAACTGGCCGACCTTAAAAGCATTGAAGAAGTCCTTGATCCGGTTCCTTTATTCACTCCCGAAGTGCTGGAACTGGCCCGCTGGATCGCCGAATATTACCTGTGTGGCTGGGGCGAGGTGCTCAAAGCGGCGCTGCCGGCCGGCATTCATTTAAACTCGGAACGGGTCATTCGCCTGGTACATCCCTCTCCATTTGAACTGGCCGATTCCCTGGCCAGCCGTTCCCCACGCCAGGCGGAAATTGTCCAACGGTTGGCGCAAAACAATCCTGTTGTCTATACAAAATTAAAAAGCCTGTTTCCCAAAGGCTCCTTTTATTCCGCGCTCAAGAAATTACGTGAAGAAGGTCATGTGCGCATAGAATTGTTCCTGCCCCGCGCTAAAGTAGGGAAAAAGTATGAAACCCTGGTAAAGTTGCCGGAACAATACACTCACGAAGATATGGAAGTATTCATTACCGAACTGGAGACCAAAGCGCCCCGCCAGGCAAAATGTTTACAGGTAATGCTTGAAGCGCATAACCGGGAATACTCCCGCACAGCCCTGGCCCGCCAGGCTGAAACGACGTTGGACTCGGTCAACAGCCTCATCGACAAAGGCTACCTGGAACTGGAAGTTAATGAAGTGCTGCGGGATTATTATGCCGGTTCGGTCCCGGAAAAACCCAAAGCGGTTACCCTCAACCCGGATCAACTTTCCGCTTTACAGGAAATTAACCGGCATGTGAACAATAAAGAGTTTACCACATTTTTATTACACGGCGTTACCGGCAGCGGTAAAACCCAGGTCTATATTGAAGCCATCTATAATGTATTGGCAAAAAACCGTACCGCTATCATACTGGTGCCGGAAATCGCTTTAACTCCACAAATGGTCAGCCGCTTCCGGGCGCATTTTGGCGAACAGGTGGCGGTTTTCCACAGCCGCATGTCGCCGGGCGAACGTTACGATTCCTGGCGGATGATCTGGGAAGGTCATCATAAAATCGTCATCGGCCCGCGTTCGGCAATTTATGCGCCGTTGAAAAATGTCGGACTAATCGTTATCGACGAAGAACACGAGCCCTCGTTCAAGCAATCCGATCTGACGCCCCGCTATAACGCCCGCGATGTCGCAGTAGTGCGGGCGGTGCTCGATAAAGCAGTGGTTGTGCTCGGCTCGGCCACGCCTTCCATCGAGACCTATTTCAACACCCAAATCAATAAATTCAAGTTACTGGAACTTCCGAGCCGGATCGACAATATACCCATGCCGGTTGTGGAACTGGTAGATATGCGGCGCGAACCTAAAATCATTGGCCGGGACACCCCGGTGGTTTTCTCCCGTGTATTGCGGGAAAAAATCGATGAAAAGCTGAGCAAAGGCGAACAGATCATTTTATTTTTAAACCGCAGGGGCTTTGCTACTTTATTCAAGTGCAAAAATTGCGGCTATACCGCCACCTGCACCCATTGCGATATTACCCTTACCTACCATATCAAAGGATATGTTTTAAAATGTCATTATTGCGGTTATACACGCCGGGCTCCGGATAAATGTCCGCAATGCGGCGGTCTGGATGTGATTTTCCGCGGCATGGGCACACAACGGGTTGAGGAGGAATTACACCAGCTTTTCCCCGGAGTTAAAGCAATCCGTATGGATCTGGATACCACCCGGGGCCGCATGGCGCATGACCAGTTACTAAGCAAATTTGGCAGCGGTGAATACCAGATATTACTGGGCACACAAATGGTGGCAAAAGGACTCGATTTTCCTAACGTAACTTTGGTCGGAGTGATCTCGGCCGATACGGAACTGTTCCTGCCCGATTTCCGGGCGGCGGAACGAACCTTTCAACTGGTAACCCAGGTCGCCGGACGCGCCGGGCGTAAAGATAAAATTGGTGAAGTAATTGTGCAAAGTTATGACCCAGGTCATTACAGTTTGAATTATGCCAGGAACCATGATTACCGTAATTTCTACCGCTCGGAATTGTTTGACCGGCACCGCAAGTTTTATCCCCCTTATAGCCGGTTGATCCAGATACTGTTTCGCGGGCCTGTGTCCCCGCTCGTGGAAAAAACTGCGCAAAAGTTTGCTTCCTTAATTAATGTGGATGAAAGTTTTGAAATGTTGGGCCCGGTTCCCGCTCCCCTGGCAAAAATTCAAAATCAGTATCGCTGGCATATTTTGTTTAAAAGCATCAAACAATCCGACGCCGGCGGTAAAAATATCAAACAACTCATCCACAATGCGATGCAGGAACTAAAAAAGCATCACAGCTCGCGCAATGTAGTAATTACAATTGATGTTGATCCCGGTTCTATCATGTAAGCTATTGTAACTGCCGGCCTTTATATAAAAACATGGCCCGCGATTTTCCGTATTCAGCAAATGCCCGCCAGCTTCTCTGTTGATCGGTCACCGAATTCAGGTTTTGAATTTGTCGTATTTTGCTGCTCAATTCATTCAACTGCTGGTGCTCCTGGCGAATTTTACTAAATAATTCGACGCGCCGGGCATCAATTTGACTTTTTTCTTCCTTAACATAACCAGGCAGGTCTTGTTTGGCATTCAAAGGCAGCTCATTGACAAACTTGCTTTCCATGACCAACACATCCATCTTGGTCTTTTCAATTTCTGCCAGTTGCATCTCTAATGAATTGTTTATCTCGCTTAACGTTTCCGGCAAATAATTATTTTCCGGTAAAATTTCAATTAAATAGTCGTAACTTTGCAACGCTTCCGCATACAATCCGAGCTTTAAATAACATCTGCCCAGTAAAAACAGACTTTCCGGCGTTTTATGGCTCTGTTCGTAATTGCTGATAAAATCAGTCAGGTACAACACGGCTTCCTTGTAATCGCCCATTTTACTGGCCGTCCACCCAGAACTTAATAAAACGTTTTGATAATTCTCATACTCGCGGGAGATTGCATTAAACTGCTTTATCGCCGCCGCATAACTTTCCATTTCGTAATACAGGTAACCCAGGGTTAAATGGGTTTCGTTTAGTAATTGCTGCCGCTCCGATGTATATACCGGCAGACGCAGTATTTTATGGAATCGGGCAAACGCCTCGTTTATTTTGGTCATTTTTAACAACGCCAGGCTGCCCTGGTACAAACCATGACTGTAATAGGGACTCTTTTCACTGATCGCATTGAATGAATCGAGAGCATTTTGATTTTGTTCGAGTTGATAATGTGCCAGGCCGGCATAGTAATTGGTATAATCCAGAATCGACTGTGATGGGGACGGTTTACATTTCAAAACCAGGCTGTTAATTTTCAAAGAAATATCATAATTACCCTTGTCATACTCAATGCGCTGCAAACTGCACAGACCATCGGGCAATAGTGTGCTTTTGTAATAACGAGTGGCAAAAAAGGCCAGTATCTTTTTGGAACCGTCGAGCAAACCGGTCTCGTACAGACATTCTCCCAACATATAAACAGTCTGATCAATTTTCGAATAATTTGGGTAAACATCCAAAAGTATGATCAGATTCCGGGCGCATTCCCAATATTCTTGTTCATCAAACAACTTTTCAGACTTCTCATACAAATCATCAGCCGATTGCTCCAACTCGATATTGGCGCTGTTAAAAAGCGGACTCTGGATAACTTGTTCCTGCGCCGGTACATTTTTTACCATAACTACAGCCGATAACAAGATTAATACCAGGTTTGATGTTGAAAATATTTTACTTATCCTCATAATGCTATCCCGTTTATACTGATTACATTTTTGGAAAAGATAACCCATTTATGTCACAGAGTGATACAGTTGCGCAATAGGCTGACTTTTCCAATTAAAATAAAAACAATTACTTGAAAAACAACCATAATACAGCTCTAAAGTTCATAAATATAAACAGCAATAATTATTCCACCGGATAGCAACAAATTAAAAAACCCCATGATATAATAGACTTTATTCTATCGCTCGTATTTGCCTTTTATATAAAGCGCGTATTTCCAGGAACTCTTGTTCATAGCGTCCGTTTTTAAAATCGGGAAAGCAGTATTCCCCAGGCAGATAATGACCTTTAACATAATGCAGGGTGGGATCGGCATATATACCATAATCCAGGTATATTTTATGCCCCTTGTATTTTGCCGAAGCCAGCACAACCTTGTCGTAATCCATATAACCGGGATCAAGATTGATCTTGCGCTGCTGCTGTATAGCCAGCAAATCCTCGATCTCATTACATTCGATCTTGATTTTTGCCAGCCGCCCGGGGCTGACCAGGAGGGCAAAGGCATAGAAAATCCGGAAAATCGGCCCGCCCATTTCCGCGTTATAGTAACCGGTGCTATCGAATTTTTGGGTTTTACCGGTAAAATCAATTTCGCCATACTTTTCCTGCATCAAATCCAGGGCACGTTTCAGCAACTCCTCATCGCTGTATAAAACGCCGCAGAATAATTTCACCGGTACCGGTTCACTCGGTTTCAATTGTCAGGCTCCTTTTATTTTTATAAAACAGACCCAACTCTTTTTGTTGCTGAATATTTTCCGGTATGGCGGCCAGGGCGTGTTCCACCAGTTCCGGATCGATACCCCAAATTTCCTGGACGATTGTATGATAATTCTGCTTTACTTTTAGCTTCTCCTTACCTTCAAAATTTGATATTTGCAAAAAATCCTTATGCAGGAAAACCAGGCCATCTTTACGGATTTTAGTTAAACACAGGCCGTGCATGGTGCTTTGGTAAAAAGAATCGAGCCAGTAGTGCAGAAATTTTTCCGGCGGCACGGGCATATCCTGAAAAAAATAGCGCCATTTCGATTCGTGCCGGGTAAATGTGCACAGAAAATATTGTTCCAGGGTCTTGTCGAACACCAGTTCCACCCCGGAATGTGAGGTTCGGTAAATACGCGGTTGATCTTTATTGATCTCCATAGGACTGGTCAGTAAATAACCCGGATCAACCAGGTACTTTTTGCCGTCCTGCAGAACCACCAGGGCGCAGTGACAGTTCGGGCGGTTGCGCATTCCGGCAATGACCGGGTAGCAGATAAATCCCTGCGACAACAACAGCGCCTGTAAAAACCAGGTGAGGGAAAAGCAGGTGCCGCCAAGATGAAAACGGATATGATCTTCCATTACTTCTTCCGGCAACCGGACTCTGGTCTCCGCAGTAAAATCATGGTTCAGCTTGATGATCTTGCTGATATTTTCATAGGGCAGGTTGGTAAAGGCTTCCAGCAGTTTTACCAGGTATTCAGCATGTGGTGGTTCCGAGGTAATATTAAAATATGTTAAAAACTGCTGCACAGCCCCATTATGGGTATCGGGTGCAAGGATTTGCCTGGTATCATTCTGCATATTTTTATCTTGAAAATTTCAACCACTGTAAAAAAAATTTAGAAAATATGTATTATTTTTGATATATTCAGTGTTTTATTAATATAATCATGTAAAATGTAAAAAGCAAAAGGGAGTACAAAATGAAAAAGTGGTATATATTATTTTTACTGATAATTACCGCGGTTCCTTATATTATGGCCCAGGTTGATTACGAATCTGCTGTTACCAGCAACGGCCTGTATGGCAGCGGCGCATTCACTTCCAGCATGGTTACCTATATCCAGGGCGATGCCAGACGCACCGAAACGAATTTTCAATTCACAGGTTCCTTGATGAAACACCTCAGCCCCAAAGGCACACAAATTGAAATAACCCGGCTGGATAAAAAAGTGTTCTGGCGGTTCAATGAAAAAGATAAAAAATATACGGAAATGACATTTGCCGAATATAAAGAAATGCTGGAAAAAGGCCAGGCAGATTTGGCTTCAATGTCGCAATCTCCATCCGACAACGCTCAGCAGGAAAAAACCGAATCGGAATATGAATGGCAGGAACCTAAAGTTGAGGTTAAAAAAACCGGCGACAAACAAAATCTGAACGGTTTTAATTGCGATAATTACCTTCTCACTGTTACCACCATTGGCAAGCACAAGCAAACCGGTGTTCTGGATACCATGCTCTACAAAACCGATCTGTGGAATATTCCCTCTATGCCGAATGCCATGAAGATCGCCGCAGAATTTGATCAAAAACTGCTGGCGGAACTGGGCATCAATCCCTCCGCTATTCCGGGATTTTCACAACTGGCGGCGCAGTTCAAGGAACAAACCGAACCGATGATGCAAGAGTTGAAAAAGATTGAAGGCTACCCGATTAAAACGGATATGAGTTTCATTATGACCACTCATGCCATGCAAGCGCAACAGGCGCAATCCGGTGAAGCTCAAAAAGAGGACAAACAGGTAGCACTGGATGATCTTAAAGGTTCGCTGGGCGGCATGTTGGGCAAAAAGCTGGCTAAAAAGGCTACTGAAAATGCCGAAAAGAAAAAATCTTCCGCCAAAGAGCTATACCAGGCGACATCGGAAGTTAAAGCCATCCATGCCAAAGATGTGGATGCGGCGTTGTTTGAGGTTCCGGCGAATTACAAGCTGAAAAAATAGCACGATCTGCATGGGATAGCAGAAGGGGTATAAGGAACATCATTAAAAATTTTCAATCCTGTCAGGGCCAAATTTAAACGCCCTGGCAGGTATATTGATATATGTGAAAGAGTGTAGGATCTTCATTTATCTGCGTTTTCCGGTGCAGTAACGTATAATTCTTAACCAATTACGACAATTGCCGGGAACACGGTATTAATTTACGGGGTGGTAGTTATGCAAAAACTCGCTGTTACCTTTCTCATGTCCGGCGGACTGATTACCAACTATTATTGCGTCTCCCGCTGCCGGCACTGCCTGTACCGTTGTAGTCCGCAATGGCCAAAGGATTATATCAGTCCGGAGGTTACGTGCAGCAACCTGGAAACCATGAAAAAGATGCAGTGTCAGTCCATACACATTGGCGGCGGCGAGCCGCTGCTCAACCCGGAAGGCTTGTTGCGGGTGCTGGAAATTGCCAATGATATGGGTTTGCATATCGAATATGTGGAAACCAATTCCGCATGGTTTAAGAATTACGAATCCGCCCGCGCCATTCTGCGCAGCCTGGCCGATAACGGTCTCTCTACCCTGCTCATCTCGATCAGTCCGTTCCATAATGAACATATACCCTTTTACAAAGTGAAAAGCGTCATCAAAACCTGCCGCGAACTGGGCATTGCTGTGTTTCCCTGGATTTCCGCTTTCTTTCCGGAAATAGACGCCCTGGACGACCGTAAAAAACATTCCCTGGAAGAGTACAAGGCGCTGTATGGAGTGGATTATGAAAACAGTATTTTGCACCGTTACTGGGTTTCCGCTGGCGGCCGGGCGCTGGAGCTGCTGGCGGAGCATTATCCCTCCCATCCGGTGGCAACTATTATCGAGCACAGCAATGGCTGCTGCCCGGAACTGGCCAATACCAGCCATTTTCATATCGACCTGTACGGCAATTACATACCGGGACTGTGCGCCGGTCTGGCCATTCGCCGCGAGGACCTGGACGCGCCGCTTGATGAAACAGAGTATCCATTGCTCACTGTGCTGTATAACCATGGCATTGGCGGCCTGCTGGATTATGTGCGGGATCATTACAATTACACGCCTGCCAAAACCGCTTATGCGCACAAGTGCGAACTGTGCGCCGAAATCCGCTTTTTCCTCGTCAACAAAGCGGGAGTAACCAGCCACGAGTTGCAGCCGGTGAGGCATTATGGGGAGGGGAAATTTGAAATAACCAATAAATAATTAGCTACTGATTAATATAGATTGAACACGGATAAAAACGAGTTTAAAGCACGAAGAAATTACCAGAAATATTATTGGCGCTGCTTTTGAAATTTATAATACTCTTGGCTATGGCTTTTTTGAAAAAGTTTACTAAAAAGCAATACATGGAGAATTGATTTTTTTGAATATTCAACAGAAAAAGAATTTGGAATGTTTGTCAATTCCGGAAGTGAAAAAATAAAGTATAAAAGATTTGTCTTTTAATCCGTGTTTCATCCGTGGCTAAAAAAGTCCATAATTCCCGAGGTAATATTATGAAACAAAATCATTTTCCAACACTTGTACTGCTTATATTATCAGTACTCTTCACCAACTGCGCGACCTTTAAATCCGATCTGGGCGGCAAATTCGCCCAACCGGCAGCAAAAAATTACAATGCGGACAAGGTGAGCGTGTTATTCATTTTCAGTCACTATAGACAAACCAAAGGCTGGGATGCGATACCTAAAATGGATAATGATTATGAAAAGATACGCGGCTTTGACGATTTTTTCGGCGACGCCCTCAACGAGTTCAGCAATATCGGCTCTTACTCAACTTTTACCGAATACGCCGCGGATGTTAATAAACCGCAACGGCGTTTGGAAAAGGACAGCCTGATGCAACGTCACGATTATGTATTAAAGATCAAATTCATGCGCGAAAAATCCTTTGCCAAAAGCTTTTTGGCAAAATTTGCTTCTACCATCAGCATTACTATTTTGCCTGTGCCTTACCGTTATTCATACTCGCTCACTGCCGATCTTTATGACCGGCAGGGGCGCTTGCTGAAAAATTATAGCAGAAATGCTTCTCTAACCAAATGGGTACAGGCCGGATTGCTTTTCGCATATCCTTTTTATCCCGAACAACGGAAAAAAGAAGAGATCTATGTGGAGTTTTTGCATGATCTGTTCAAGCAAATCGAAAGCGAAAAGATACTTAAAAAGAGTAGCAGCCAATAATCTTTTTTGATTGTTGATAATTTTGCATTATATTTTATTAAATGATTTCCCTGTTATAAAGGATTTCGTAATGTCGATTGAGTTACTATCCAAATTTATTCAAGAGAACTATGAAATACATGAGTGGAAACATGCAACCACAATCCTTCATGGTGATTTCCCAAATGAATGGAATGATATTATCCAAACCCTCACCGATTTCCGATTGAGAAAAAGCTGGATAACCGTTGGCGGCGGTCAAAAATCGCATATTGCGGAATGGATTGATGATCGGCTAATCAAAGAAAAAAAATGGGAAGAAAAAGCATTCGATACAAAAATGCTCATTGATAATACAGAATACCTTTCCCCAACTCATAAAATTGATTGTTATAAGAATAGAATTGCCCTGGAAGTAGAATGGAATAATAAAGATCCGTTTTTCGATAGAGATTTGAACAATTTCCGGCTGCTATTTGAGTTAAGAGCAATCAGTGTGGGTATAATTATCACAAGAACTGAAGAATTACAGGAAATATTTGCCTCTATCGGCAGAGGGCAATCCTTTGGCGCTTCAACAACTCATATTAGCAAACTCTTACCTAAAATTCAGGGCGGAGGCGGTGGTGGTTGTCCCATTCTGGTTTTCGGTATTAAAAAATCGCTTTATATTGAGGATTAATAAATATGCAAGACTCGCTATCCGTAGCTAAAGACTTTATTAAAGAGGTACAGGGCAAATATCAAACGATTCTCGCAGATCCGCCATGGCGGTTTCAAAACTCTACCGGGAAAATGGCCCCTGAGCATAAAAGATTAAGCCGCTATCCTACCCTTTCTTTACAGGAAATATTAGATATTCCGGTAAATACTGTAGCATGTAATGATGCACATTTGTATTTATGGGTTCCCAATGCCCTTCTTGCTGAAGGCTTGGAAGTGATGCAAAAGTGGGGTTTTAAATACAAAACCAATATTGTTTGGTACAAAATTCGTAAAGATGGCGGCCCGGATGGTAGAGGCGTGGGGTTCTATTTCAGGAACGTTACGGAACTGATTTTATTTGGCACAAAAGGGAAAATGCGCACTCTGAAACCGGGAAGAACACAAACAAACATTATTAGCTCCCGCAAAAGAGAACATTCACGAAAACCGGATGAGCTATACGATATTATTGAAAGTTGCAGTCCTGGGCCATACCTGGAATTATTTGCGCGCGGGAAAAGAGAAGGCTGGGCAGTTTGGGGCAATCAAACAGAAAATTATATTCCTGATTGGCCAACTTATCAGTACAACTCCCAAAATGAAAATGCAGTTACTCAATTAAGATTATATGATAATAAGAAAAAATATAAAATCTCATAATATAGTTATACCATCCGTAATAATACATTTTTATGAACAAAATCCTTGCCCGCATTCTCGCTGCTGCCGCCAATACCCCGCTTTTTGAGGCTTTAAGCGAAAAATTGAGCCTGGCCGACTTGCAATCCCTGCTGCTGGAAGTCTATCGCCGCCGGGTAGTGCAACTGGATGCCAACCAGTTATTTTCGCAATACAAGAACAACCGTTTCGTCCAGCCAGCCGGGATCGATCCGAAAAGGTTGGCTGAATTTGACCGCCTGGCCTTTTCCCTGCTGCCACATAATTATGAACTCGTGGAACTCTCCCCGGTCGCGCCGTTGGGTAGCTGCTCGCTGCTGGGCCCGGTCGATCAAAACAACGTCCTGACCACTATCCGCACTACCGAGGTGGTGGCCGACTCGACCGATGTGCTGGCCCTGGAATGCGCCCGCCGCCGTGAAAAGCAGTACCGCGCCGGAAAGCGCAACCCGGTTCCGGTAAAACTGGCTGCCAGCCACCGGTTGTTGCGCACCCAGTTTATCGCAGCCAGGGATACCGTGCCCCATTTCCGCCTGCTGGCGCTGTGCAGCGCCGGCCGGGATACCGGTTCGTATTCCTTTGAACTGTCAGAACTACAGGAACAGGTCTCTTACTATATTCGCCTTTTACAACAGCTAAAAAGTATCAATCTCGAAATAGCATCTATACGTATTTTGTTCATTCTTTTTGACGCCCAGTTTGCCGCTATCTCTACCCCGTTACAGGCACAACTCTCTGCATTATATCCCGGCGTAAGCATCGCTGTCCAAACCCCGGCAGAAAAACATAACTATTATAACACCGCCCGCTACCAGATATTTATCACCAACAAACAGGACGAGGAATTTTTTATATGCGACGGCGGGTTTACGGACTGGACGCAAAAGCTGTTGAACAATCGCAAGGAACGATGTCTCATCGGTGGATTGGGTACAGAGCGTTTGTTCCTGGTGTGTTGAGCAATTTTACCCGGCAAATAAAATTTACTGCATTGATGCAAAGCGGCGGAATAAGATATATCGGGATACAGGTTATACAATTCCAAGCTAAATTAAATTTACGGTATTACCGCTCTTGATCATTGTCGGAATTATATTTATTACTGGAGATTAATTGAACAATTTTTTACGCATATTATTACTGGTTCTGGGAACCCTGTTTGTCGCCCTGGGTTCATTAGGATTGTTCCTGCCTGTTTTACCAACTACTCCATTCTTGTTACTGGCTGCCGCCTGCTATGCACGGGGCTCTGTACGCCTGTACAACTGGTTATTAACCAACCGCTGGTTTGGCCATTATATTCGCAATTATCGCGAAGGCAAGGGCATATCCCTGCGCCACAAAGTAACGGCGCTTTTGCTGCTTTGGGTAGGTATCGGCAGCACGGTGTGCTTTTTTATCCACTATTGGTGGCTGAAAGTCATGTTACTCATTATTGCCGCGGCGGTTACCCTGCATATCGTACGGATAAAAACTTACAGGCCGGAGGAAAACCGTTCCCGGATAATTTTATAAATTTTTTTCCAGTCCCCAAACGTTATTCCAGAAAAAGATACAGAAAGCGGATGTTTATAAACGACTAGAATAATAACCTCCAAGCGGATCGTCAAGATAGCTTCTGGCTGCTATTCCGGTGTTATTATAAAAGCTGTGATCGGGCTTTTTCCTGATTCTCCTGACAATTTTTATTCTTGCTTTCTTGATGATAATGTAATAATTTTACAAGTTAGTAAATAATCACCGAAAAAATCTGCCTTTTCCGGTTTGGCAATTAATTGGGGTATACATAATCAAGTGTCATTTGTGAAAAGCGTTGAAAGGTAAAATGATGCGTAAAAATTTATGGTTCTTGCTCATTCTGCTGCTCGTCGGTTCTGCTCTGGCGGCAGTAGATTCCACTCAAATTTCACTAGTTAACAAATACCAGGACTGGAATTGGGATGCCTGGGTTATGGAAAACGGCCTGATTACCATCGCTACTGTGCCTGTTATCGGCGGGCGAACCATGCAATATGATCTGGGTGGACATCCCTCAATTTATGTGAACAGCAGAGAATTGGGAAAAACGTATACACCGGCAAATGATAATAACTGGCCTAATTTTGGCGGGTTTAAAAACTGGCCGGCGCCGCAAAGCGTGTGGAACTGGCCGCCGCCGCCGACACTCGATCATGGCGAATTTACGGCCACTGTAATGGCCAATACCCCGGATTCAGTATCCCTTCAAGTTACTAGTCCCATAGAAAAATGGGATTCCCCCAATCTACAATTTACCCGTCTTTTAACAATATACCAAGGCAGCAGCCGCGTCAAAGTCGATCAAACTATGATTAACAAAGGTAACTCTAAACAAAACTGGAGCATGTGGGATATTACCCAGGCCATTGTCATGCATCCCGGCAAAAAAGACTATAGCAATTTCTGGGTTTATTTTCCTATCAATCCGAACAGTATTTGGGGAGAAGATGGAGTCCGGTACGATAACAATTCCGCAGCCTGGGTTGGCGAGGTGGCTCCCGGTATTTATGGCGTGCAATTCAAAAATGAAGGGAAAAAAATCTTTGCCGATTCCGACCGGGGATGGATTTGCTATGTTGATGAACTTGACGGTTATGCTTATGCAAAAACATTTACAATTTTTGAAGGTGCAGAATATCCTGACCAGGGAGCGCATGTTGAAGTTTGGATTGACAACGAATACCTGGAAGTTGAAGTGGTCAGCCCGATTATGGAACTGGCTGCCAAGGGCGGAGAATATACCTTTACGGAAAACTGGTGGGCTGCCAAAGTGGATGGCCCGATAGTTGACGTCAACAATGTCGGGGCAATCAAAACTAAATTGCATAACAACGGCAAAGGGGAATTAGAAGCTGTTTATGGTGTTTTCCATGTGGGAACTGCCCGACTTGTTTATCTTAATGGTGACCATGTGGTGAATTCGGGCGACCCCATTGAAGTTACTCCGTTAGAGACTTTAAATTTAAAAACAGATTTCAATCCCCCGGAAAGCATTCTAACAAATGTTGAAGTGTGGATTTATGATGCAAACGGCAACAAGCTCGGAGTACTGGATTCGGTCGATTATACTTCCCTGATCACAGGTATTAACGAGAGCAACAACGAAACGCCGTCAAAATTTATATTGAACCAAAACTACCCCAACCCGTTTAATCCGGTTACAACCATAGAATTTTCATTGCCGGTTGCCGGAAAAACCCGGCTTGCCGTGTATGATATCACCGGCAAAGAAATTGCTCTACTCGTTAATGGCGCCCTCGATAGCGGAACACATCATTATCAATTCGATGGCGGTAATCTGGCCAGCGGAGTATACATGTATCGCTTGCAGAGCGATGCCGGCGAGCAGGTCGGTAAAATGCTGCTAATGAAATAGATAATTCGCATTAAAAAACCCGGTTTTGGCCGGGTTTACATTTTAATTAAACTGTACCATTTGGATTCGGTTGATAATAGTGCAGATCGATTACAAAAAAATATTAGGGAATATCAATAATTTTTATTAATTTAATACTATAATACCTAAAAAAACATTTTTTAAAACAGGAGCAACTTTCATGAAAAAAAATTTAATTATCATTGCTGCAATGTTTATACTGGTGATGAGCTGCGGCCAAAAAACTCCGCCTCCTCCCTATGCGGCAGATTCTATGGAATACCAATTCTTTAAAACCCTGGCAGAAAAAGTTCCGGCCCTGGATCCGTCCAAGTCCGTTGCGCTTGTCAGCACTAAAAAATTCAATGTTTATTCAGGCGATATTATGCCTTTTATATATGCCAGACTAAAAAGATTTGCCAGTAATATGGATGCTCTGGACAGCAGCAATGTTAATGAACTGATCAGAGGCACTTCGGAATACATGGCTGAAAAAAGATTACTGGTTCAGGATGCGGAAGCAAATAATATCAAAGTCTCCGAAGATTCTCTGAATGCCCTGTTGCAAAAATATTATACCCAGGCTGGTGGCGAAGATAAATTCAATGAACGTAATGCCCAAATGGGTTTGACCAAGGAATATTTCATTGAAGATGTACGGCAGAGCATTATGATCAAAGATTACCTGGAACAGGTTGTCTATAAAAACATGGAACCCACCGAACAGGAATTACTGGACGAGTATAACAAAGATAAATTCGCAACGGTTCGCCATATTTTGATGCTGACAAATGGCAAGTCGGATGCGGAAAAAGAAGAAATTCGCAAAAAGATGGAAACCGTTCTTGAAAAAGCCCGCGCCGGTGAAGATTTCGCGGCCCTGGCAAAAGAATACTCCGAAGATCCCGGCTCCAAAGATAAAGGCGGTTTGTATGAAAACTTTGAACGCGGCCAGATGGTAGAACCGTTTGAAGATGCCTCATTTAACTTGCCGATTGGCACAATCAGCGACCTGGTAGAAACCCGCTATGGATACCATATTGTTCAGGTTGTTGACCGTAAAAAAGAAGACCGTCCGTTTGAAGAGATCAAAGAAATGCTGGGTCGTAAATTAGCGGCTACCAAACAACAGAATGCAGAAGTTCAACTACTGGATAAATTAAAAGCCGATAATAAATACAAAGAGTTGTTTTCAGAAGTATTGTAAAAAATAAAAAAGGCCGGCGCTGAGTCGGCCTTTTTTCCAATATATAAAACCCAGCAAGTAATTACGCTCAAGTGTTGTAAGTAAAACAGGATAACGATATGACCGGGATCATGCCGGAAGGTGAAGGGATAAGAAAATCCGTACGCTGGATTTCTTCAATGCTGCAAGACAATCCCGACCTCATTCTCTGGAAACTGGAGGAAGAAGCGATCACCCGGTTCGATTTAAATCCATTTGAAGCGGAAAAACTTTTGCAGTTTTACAGGGACAACAAAACGAATAACACCTGATGCTGTTTCTACATAACCGCTGCTATGGTATAGCCTGACTCTGACTCTATCAGGGGAAAGATCAAAACGCTAACATATTAGTCATTCATTTCCACTATCACAATACCATCCGGGTAAGAGTAAAATACCCCCGCAAAAAAACACAGGATTTCATAAAAAAGAATGCCGGTACCAGAAAAAGATATAATCCCTATCGAATTGACCGCCCCGGCCGGTTCTTTTACCTCGCTACAGGCGGCAATAAAAGCCGGAGCCGACTCGATCTATTTTGGAGTAGGCAAACTCAATATGCGCGCCCGCGCCGCACAAAATTTTATCCCGGAAGAATTGCCGCAGATTGTGGAAATATGCCATTCTAAAAATGTGCGTTGTTACCTGGCTTTAAACACCATTCTCTATGATAATGAAATATGCGAAATGCAGGCTATATGCAATGCCGCCCAAACAGCCGGTGTTGACGCAGTAATAGCTAGCGATATGGCGGCAATACAATACGCCCATCAGCTTGGCCTTGAAGTGCATATTTCTACACAGGCGAACGTCTCCAACTTTGAAGCCGTGAAATTTTTTGCCCGCTATGCCGATATTATTGTGCTAGCCAGAGAATTGACCATTGCCCAGGTAAAATATATATGCGATGCCATCCGGGAACAAAATATAATCGGTCCATCAGGTAATCTGGTAAAAATTGAATTGTTTATACACGGCGCTTTATGCGTTTCCATATCCGGCAAATGTTACATGAGCCTGAGTTTAACCGGTCATTCCGCCAACCGGGGCGATTGCTTCCAAACCTGCCGGCGCAGCTACAAAGTGGTTGATGATGTTACCGGCGACGAACTGGTTATCGATAATCACTTTGTCATGTCTCCTCGTGATCTGTGTACCATCGGATTTATGGACAAGTTAATAGAATCAGGCGCATCCGTATTGAAAATCGAGGGCCGCGGCCGGCGGGAAGAATATGTCTATACCGTTACCCGGGTCTACCGTGAAGCTATTTCCGCTTGTCTAACAAATAATTATACGCCTGAAAAAATCAGCCGTTGGGAAACGGAACTTGCCGGGGTTTTTAACCGGGGGTTCTGGCATGGCGGTTATTACATGGGCAGGCATATTGATGAATGGAGCCGGTCCTATGGATCACAGGCAAGCAAACAAAAAATCTATGCAGGCTATGTTAAAAATTATTTTCCTCAAGCCGGGATTGCCGAATTGGCTATCGAAAGTCACGGCATCGCTCGGGGAGATACGATTATAATCAGCGGACCTACTACCGGTTATGTGGAGACCCGCATAACCAGCCTGCTGGTCGACGATCAACCGGTTCCTAATGCAGGAAAAGGCACGTATGCCACTATTCCTGTACCGGAAAAAGTACGCCGCCATGATAAATTGTATATATTCGCAGTACGTAATGATTTACAGGAACAGACCTGATTTTTAAACAGCGCCCACCAGTCACAGCGCTCACGGCTTGATGGCCGGATCGTTGAATAATCGGGCGTAACCGGTATAGGGCGCCAGCGGAATAACCTCAAAACGAATCAGGCCGTTTTCGACCAGGGGCAAAGTAGCGAGATACTCTTGAGCCTCTTTAACATCATGACATTCCAGCATCACAATCGCATCACGGCGGTCGGCGCGAAACCAGATATCCCTGATAATACCTTGTTGGTTCAGTTCCCACACCCTTTTTGCTTCATCTTTTAAAAATGGCGTAAACTGTTCACCCATAATGCCGGGGACAGTTTGTTCAAGAGCCAATATTCTCATGCTGGTAAACTATATGCATAATTTATCACAGGCAGCGTCGGCTGCCTGTGGGGTATTAGTTAATTACAATTTATATAGCGCACCATAATAACGCCGTTAATGGCCAGCAGTTTTTTAATATCATCCATATCAAACGTGCCTTCGATATCGATAATATTATAAGCATAATTATCACGGTTGCGGTTCAGCATATCGGTGATATTGATATTTTTATCTGCAATGATAGCGGTTATTTGTCCCACCATTTTGGGAACATTTTTGTTAATAATTAATAAACGGTTGCTTTGTGAAAACGGCATTTCACAATCCGGGAAATTGACACAATTTTTTAAATTGCCGCGTTCCAGGTAACCCCGTAATTGTAATGCTGCCATAACAGCGCAATTATCTTCCGATTCCGGGGTTGAGGCGCCCAGATGCGGAATACCGATAACCTTGTCGCTTTTTAACAATTCCTCATTCGGGAAATCGGTAACATATACCGATATGATCCCGGCGTCTATGGCCGCCAGCAGATCTTTATTATTAACTAATCCGCCGCGGGCAAAGTTAAGTAGCCGCGCGCCTTTTTTCATCAGGCTGAATTTATCCTGGTTGATCATCCCTTTGGTTTCATCAGTTAACGGCACATGCAGGCTGATATAATCGGCCTCAGCCAATAACTGATCCAGGGATGGCGCCATTTTAACAGATCGTGATAAAGCCAGGGCATGCTCGATTGTAATAAAAGGATCATAACCGATCACATTCATGCCCAGGGCAATAGCATCGTTTGCCACCAGCACGCCAACCGCACCCAAACCGATCACACCCAGCTTTTTGCCGGTTATTTCCGGACCATCATACTGAGCTTTACCTTTTTCTACCAGTTGCGGTATCTCTTCGCCCTTGCCAATCAAACTTTTAGTCCAGGTAATGCCATCAACAACTTTACGCGACGACAATAACAAGCCTGCCAATACAATTTCCTTAACGCCATTGGCATTGGCGCCGGGGGTGTTGAAAACAATGATGCCTCTTTCCGAACATTTTTCCAGGGGAATATTGTTCACACCAGCGCCGGCGCGGGCGATCACCTTTAGCGATGACGGTAATTCCATATCTAACATATTAAAACTGCGCACGATAATTGCATCGGGATCTTTCATATCGGGAGAAATATCGTATATATCACGCGGTAGTTCTCTCAACCCGATTGGGGAAATTTTATTCAAAGTTTGAACTTTAAACATAACCATTCCCTTTCATTTGTTTGCCATTTCAAATTTTTTCATAAACTCGACCAATTTTTTAACCCCTTCAATCGGCATGGCATTGTAAATACTGGCGCGCATACCGCCTACGGAGCGATGCCCTTTGAGTTGCACAAAACCATTTTGTGTTGCTTCTTTGATGAAATTTTCATTCAGTTCTTCGCTGGGCAGCACAAAAGGCACATTCATCAGGGAACGATCTTGTGGATTTACCGTGCCCTTGAATAATGTTGAATTATCCAAAAAATTATATAGTATAGCAGCCTTTTCACGATTGATCTTTTCAATGACCGGGATACCACCCATTTCTTTTAACCATTCAAATACCAGCTTGGCAATATATATTGTATAACAGGGCGGAGTGTTATATAATGATTTGGCATCGGCCTGAATTTTGTAATTGAACATTGTCGGGGTAATGTCTTTGGCATGCCCCAGCATGTCATTGCGAATGATGACTACTGTTACGCCGGCCGGGCCGACATTTTTTTGGGCTCCGGCAAAAATCAGCGCAAATTTACTTACATCGTAAACCTGGGACAAAAAGTTGGAGGACATATCCGCTACCAAAGGTAACTTGCCCACGTCCGGTAGTTCGGGATACAGGGTGCCGAAAATTGTATTATTGGTAACAATGTAAGCATAATCGGCCTCCTGGTCGAACATGCTTTTATTCAGCCTGGGTATATAGCTGAACATTTTGTCTTCCGAAGAAGCGACCACCCGCACAGCGCCGTATTTTTTGGCTTCGGCAATCGCCTTTTTCGACCATTCACCGGTATTCACATAATCCGCCTTGTTGCTTTTATGGAACAGGTTGAGCGGTACCATGGCAAATTGGCTAGATGCGCCTCCCTGCATAAAAATCACCTGGTAATTATCAGGAATACCCATCAACTCCCGCAGCAAGGCCTCGGCGGCATCGTTGATCGCTTCATAGGGCTTGGAACGATGACTCATTTCCATAACGGACATGCCTGTGCCCTGGTAATCCATTATTTCTGCGGCTGCTTTCTTTAACACCGATTCCGGCAATATGGCCGGTCCTGCCGAAAAGTTGTATACTCTGCCCATTATTTTCTCCTTAATTTTAGGTATTCTCTATTTCGTATTAAGCATGTTACAATTTTTGAAAAAATTTGTTTCAATCTGTTGTAATAACAACCGGTAACTTGTTAACAATTCCTTTTTTTCCATTCTCATAGTTTGTGCCTGCGCAGCGCCGTATACCGGTGGCACGTTAGAAAATTTCGCCGCGATCTGTTTGTTCGTAATAACCAGGCAATAAAAATAATATTCGGCCAGTCGGGCCAGTTAACCGGTTCCGTCTCCGGCTCCGATTTGATTGAATGATATAGACTGCGGTTCCGTGCTCTGTAGAAGAGCAATTCAACGCCATTCCCGTAAATTGTCAAACGCCCTGAAATACAATCCCTGCCCCGTTCCCCTGAATTAATATTTACTGTCAAAGGGTTTTGATATACCAAACCGGCCATACCGATTTTTCCCCGGTAACCTTTGTTTTGAATAAAGTGCGAACCAAAGCCTGGTTCATCTGCAATTTTTACAAAAAAAATGAATTTGATTTAATCCATCTCAGGACTTTATGCTGCTATCATATATAACTATCCTCTGCGCGCCCAGATTAACGCCCAGGGAAAATCAGGTCGTCAGGGGTTTGCAGGGCTTTTTATAATTTCCACAAGGAATATAATCAAATCAGGTTGTGATGTCAATACCTTTTTACGTTTACAATAATTTACTTGTCCAGAAAAATACTTACCTCGCTTTACATAATCTAGCGCCGGCTCGATGAACGTTCTTTCCCCTGTGACAAATCTTATAATTAAGTAAAAATTATAATAAAATCTCAAAATTAACCTGTTAAAAGCCGTTTAAAAGGAACATTGCTTAAAATGTCAAGTTACAAGTATTACACAATTCAGGCTTCAGGGCCCTGCTACGGGCTATTATTACAGGAGGAACCGTTATGTCGCAACGTAACTTGTACAATATCGCGCTACTGCTGTTCACAACCAATCTATTATTGCCTGAGCAAAACATTTTATCGTCACTACTGTTCGCACAACAGCAATTCCTCGACTCATCAACGCAGGAATTCCTTGTTAACGACGATGTTCAGGGCGGCTGTCAACAAGCTTACCCGGTCATTGCCAGGGACGATAATGGTAATTATGTCATGGCTTGGGGTGATATGCGCAACGGCCGATCCTGGGGCGGAAATTATTATTACCGGGGTTGGGACATCTATATGCAGCGTTTCGATGCTGTCGGTAATCCCCTGGGCGCTAATCAAAAGGTTAATGACAATAATGGATACCTGGCAGGCAGTTTAGATCATCCACTGTCTGTAGCCATGAACAAGAACGGCCGGTTTGTTATAGTGTGGGAAGACTTGCGTCCGGGCCCGGCGATAAAACAGGATATTTATTTTCAAATTTTTGACGCCGACGGTTCAGCTTTGGGGCCAAATCAAAAGGCTAATGAAGACGATGAAACAGATCAGCAGCGATTTCCTGCTGTTGCAATGGATGATCAGGGAGGCTTTATCATCACCTGGCAAAATATACCAGAAGACTGGGGGGATTTTAAAATCCTGTTACGAAAATTTTCTGCCGATGGCGTTCCTTCAGGCGCAAGCCAACCTGTGAATAATAGTGTGGAAAAAAACTGGACCAACCAGGGCGGCCCCGTTATTGCTATGGATGACATGGGCAGCTTTGCTATCAGTTGGGTGGGACAAATAAATGACAACTGGGATCCGGATATTTTAATTCAACGGTTCGACGCCGCCGCTGCGCCGCTTGGCGAGCCTCTGGTTGCAAATGATGATACCGTTCATTGCGAACAGGTCTTCCCGGCTCTGGCAATGAACGAACAGGGAGAATTTATCGTCACCTGGCAGGATGCTCGCAACAGTCAGGGCGCAGATGTGGATTACTTTGACATTTATTTTCAACGTTTTGATTCCACCGGCGCTGCGGTTGGCACTAATATCCTGGTAAACGATGATAACTCGATGGTCGGTCAATTCAATCCTGATGTAGCTGTAAACGCTAACGGACAGGCGATTGTTGTCTGGCAAGATAACCGCTTTGAACGCGGCAAGGATGCAATATATTATCAACAATACGATGCGCAGAATAATGCCCGGGGTGTAAACCGTATTGTTCATACCGGCAACAACGCTCTTCCGCAAACCAACCCCCATGTCATTAGTAATGAAACCGGGCAATTTACCATCATCTGGCAGGATTGCCGGGATGGCGCATTAAACCAGGATGTTTATTATCAATATTTTGACGCCGCCGGTATTGCTGTAACACTATCACAAAAAGCCAATGATGATACCGGCAGCGCCGACCAACTCCAGCCGGCGGTGGCAGTGGATGGTCAAGGCGGCTATATAATTGCCTGGGTCGATGAAAGGAATGCCGGCCAGGAATCTTTCCAGCTTTACGACATCTATTTTCAGCAATACAATGCGAGCGGAAACCCGCTTGGCCCGAACCGGCGTGTTAATGATAATGCCAGCAGCATCCGTGATCCCTTCCCACCGGCGGTAGCGGCGGATGCGGAAGGTAATTTCGTTATCGCCTGGACCGATAGCCGCGTTCATAGCTGGGATATTTACTGCCAGCGATACAACGCTTCCGGGGAAACATTGGGTGAAAATACTCTGGTCAATAACGATGACAACTATGACGGCGATGAACGATCACCGGCCATTGCCATGAACCCGCGCGGCGACTATGTAATAGCCTGGACTTTTTATTATGGCTGGGATTGTGTTATCCAATATCAGGTGTTCGATGACCGGGGACGCCGGGTTGGTGATAACCACCCAATTGAGCATAGTATCGGCGGCGATTGGCCGGCAGTGGCAATGGACGATTCAGGTCGGTTTGCAATTGCCTGGTATCGTGATGCATATTATGATATTAATGGTGTAGTTACAATTATTTCCGATGTTTATACGCAAATTTTTGATGCAGAGGGCAATCCCTTGGGCAAAGCCTGCAAAGTTAACGATGTCACAACCGGCAAACGCGGCGCGCCGGCAATGGCAATGAACAACGTCGGCGAATTTGTTCTCGCCTGGCAGGATAACCGTAACGGTACCCAGGATATATTTTTCCAGCGTTATGACGCTAACAATAATGCAATCGGCGCCAATCAAAAAGCCAATGATAACGGTGGGCTAGCTGCGCCATATTCACCTGCCGTCGTATTAAATAATTCCGGTGATTTTGTGTTGATCTGGGCGGATGAACGACTTGAACCGCAAACTGCCCTGCTGACCGGCCAATATATCAACGCCGACGGTAGTCGCAACGGTGAGAATTTTGTAATAAGTGAGAGCCTGTACAGTCTGTTGCCCGCCGCTGCCGCCAACCCGGACAAAATAGTTTTTGTCTGGCAGGATAACCGCCGCAGTAAAGGATTTGATATTTACGCCAAAGTAACTGCCTGGGATGACGCTTCTAGCATAACAGATACACAATCTCTTCCGCAAAGCCATGCCCTGCTGCAAAATTATCCCAATCCATTTAATCCGCAAACTGTCATCTCCTACCGACTTGGCGCGGCCGGCCGGGTGAATATCACCATTTACAATATTACCGGCCAGCAGGTCTGTAATTTGCTGGATACCAGGCAGGAAGCGGGTATTTATCAAGTTACCTGGAACGGAACGGATAGCCAGGGTAACCGGCTCAACAGTGGCATATTTTTCTGCCGCCTGCAAATTGAAAACAACGGCGCGGTTTACACCATGACTGAAAAACTGTGCCTGGTAAAGTAAGTAGTGGCGGCGGGATATAATCTTTTAACTATGCACATTCGCTTGAAAAAGGTGGGTTATATTCCACCTTTTTCAATATTAATAATGACCGGATTAAAAATGCCTATGAATTCCGGTTTATCCTGTTTATCTATTTACTTGTTCACCGGTTTGCGATGCCACCAGGCCGCTAATATGGAACCGGAAACATTCATCCAGGGGCCGAAAATCGCCGGAGCCAGCGCCGCATTGGCGCTTTTCAGCACTTCCATAGCCAGACCGGAAGCCATGCCGCCATTTTGCATACCCACTTCGATGGCGACCGTCCGAGAATCTATCACATTCAGCTTTAAGAAACGCGATAACCAGTAGCCAAGGGTATAGCCGATAGTATTATGCAATACGGACGCTAAAATTAATAACAAACCTACCGATAACAGTTTTTCGCTGGATCGCGCCGTAATGATACCAATGATAAAACAGATTCCAGTCATGGAAACCACCGGCAAAGTTTTATCCATCCAGTTTGCCGGCCCATGCAGCCATTCAGTGATAATCAATTTCAACAGGGCGACTATTCCAACCAGTAACAAGCCGATAATTATACCGGTTTTTAAAACCGCCAGCGAACCAAACAACCCGGCATCGATATAAATAACCCCAAAACCGGCCGTCAGGCAACCCAGGGCCAGCGGTAACAAGAATTTAATCGCTCCATACCGGGCGTTCTTGCCATATAATATCCGGTTGGCTATCAACCCGGCAACAATCGGCACAATGATCATATTCAATATCGACAGCATCATTTCCATAAAATTGATCGGCACCATTCTGCCGGCCAGGAATTTCATCAAGAACGGCGTCATCACCGGGGAGAGCAGCGTTGAACAGGAGGTCATGGTCACAGATAATGCCACATTGCCGCCGGCCAGGTATGCCATAAGATTGGATGCCACCCCACCGGGACACGAACCGATGAGCACAATGCCAGCAGCTATTTCCGGTTCAAAACCGAATAATATCGCCAATCCCAATCCAACAAACGGCATGACTGTATATTGCAAAAAGAAACCGACAAATACCGGCCAGGGCATGGCAATGACCCGTGAAAAATCTTGCACGCTCAGGGTTGTCCCCATACCAAACATGATGGTCTGGATCAACGGCGTCATTAAATATTTCAGATCAAAACCAAACCACGTGCCAAAGGCAGGAGGACAAATCATGGCTATGGACACAGACACAAACACCCAGGCGGTAAAGGCATTCCCTTTTAGTTTTGGGTTACCCATACAATACAACGCAAACGATACTGTAGCGATAATCACCAACAAACCGACAGGTAAACCGATACCGAACAGCAGGGTTGCCGCCAGCAGCACAACCGCCAGCAGCGTAATATATTTCAGCAAATCAAAAGCCTTTTTTAACCGCAGCATAATCCGCCTTTCTGCAAGAGACTCAGCTCCACAAACGATCATTGGTACGATCAACATCCCATTCCGGGGTGGGCTCGAACAGTCCTTCGTCCTCGATGAGGTGCTGTTTAACTGTTTCCAGGTTCAATTCCACGCCAAGACCGGGTGCGTTCGGCACAATTGCAAAGCCATCTTTAACGAGCGGTTTTGCAATGCCGGTAACCAGGTCTTCCCACCAGGGCACATCAACGGAATGGTGTTCAAGCACCAGCACATTTTGGGTGGCGGCAGCGCAATGAATATTTGCCATAAAGCCAATTGGTGAACCGGCAAAATGCATGACCATCGCCACGCCATTATCTTCCGCGTAATCACCGATCTTTTTGGTCTCTAAAATGCCGCCGGCTGTCGCCAAATCCGGTTGGATCATATCTACAGCGCGAGCATCGATCAGCTTTTTAAATTCTTCTTTGCCAAATATATCTTCACCGGTCAGTGTATTCACGTCTATTGCATGAGTTATTTCTTTCCACATATCCGTATATTGCCAGGGAACCATGTCTTCCAGCCAGGCCATTTGATATTTTTCCAGGGCTTTACCGAGGCGGATACAACTGTTTACATTGATATGCCCGAAATGATCTGCACCCAAAGGCACTTCATAACCGATCAATTCCCGCACTTTAGCCACATAAGCAGCCATCATTTCTATACCCTTGTCGGTTAGCTGTACACCGGTAAAAGGATGCATAGTCTGCCAGTATTGACGCCAGTCATAGTTGAGCGGCGCATTAACAGCGCCGGGGTTTTGACTGACAAGATTTAAACCCAGGTCCATTTTCAAAAAGGTATAACCCTTATCAACTCTTTCCTTGAGCCGTTTGGCAAAAGCTTCGGGGTCGTTGGATTGGGTGGTGTCGGTATATAAGCGGATCTTGTCCCGATACTTGCCTCCCAGCAATTGGTAAACCGGCACGTCATACGCCTTGCCGGCCAGGTCCCACAACGCCATTTCGATGCCGGAAACGCCGCCGCCCTGCCGGGCATGGCCGCCAAACTGCTTGATCTTTTTAAATATTCTCTCAACATTGCAGGGATTCTCATTAAGAATGCGGCTCTTTAACATGAGCGCATAATTCTTGCTGCCACCGTCGCGCACTTCGCCATACCCGCAGATACCCTGGTTGGTATCGATGCGCAGCAAAGGGACGCGCATGGGGGCGTCTTTGATATGCGCAATTCGCACATCGGTTATTTTCAATTCCGAAGGAGCCGAGTTTTTGTTGACATTCTGAGTGGCGCAGGCAACCTGATCGCCAATACAGGCGTCCATCATCATGGCGAGACTGACGCCGCCAAGCAGCGATCTTTTCACAAAATCACGCCGCGAATTACCGGTAACCGGTTTGGCCTGAGTATCATATAAAAACCAGTTCTTTTTCATACTTTATTCTCCCTGTAAAATTTTTAGTAAATTACCAGGTACGGGTCTCCATTAATTCTTCGATGGCTTTTTTAGGAATGGGTAATTTGTCGACATTCTCTTTAAGCCATTGATAAAAATCATCATTAATCTCCTTGCTCCATTGCGAGTCGATCTGCCCCGGAGTATACTTGCCTTCCTTAAGGCGTAGGTGCCCGAATTTATCCCGTAGCATGATGACCTCGGCTTTTTTGACGATTTTTTCCGCCAGGTGCGCGGGGATAAAAATGACTCCCTCCCGCTTGGCCAGCGCTACATCGCCGGGCATAACAATGGCTTCGCCGATGCGGATCGGCACATTAATACCGGTCAGCATCGTCTCCTGTAAATACGATGGATGCCAGCCGCGCACAAAAGCATTAAAACCTTCGATCTCTTCCAGGCCCTCCAGGTCGCGCAAACTGCCGTCAAATATAACGCCGTTGCCGGATTTGGCGAAAATGGAATTACCCAGGTTATCGCCAATCAGCGTGCCATCGACTATTTTGCCGAAACAGTCCGCCACGTACACATCGCCCTTTTGCAGCATATCGATGGGCCATGAGTTCATCCCGGCAACGCGGCCTTCGGCATGTCCCTTGTCCAGAATTTTTTTACTCACATCCGGGCGCGCAGGCATATACTGGGCGGTCAATACGCGGCCAACCAGGGTTTCATTTTCATGGATCATTTTCCAGTCCCCGGCAAACTGGTTGCGATAGCCGTCATTGCGCAGCAGGCCCCAGGCTTCCTCGATGGAAACATTTTTCATCCGTTCCAGAATATCTTCCGCCACCTTGGGGCGACCGTCCGCCAGCCGCTCGCCCTGCCATTCGCCGGTATAGAACTGCACCAGTTCCTGCGAGGCAATATCCACCGCCGGCGCCGGCGTTACCCACCCAACGCATACTGCCAAAAATAAAATGGTCATTAATAAAGGTAGAATGTTACGTATAAAACCAGCATTCCAATTTTTTATTGTTCGCATTGGAATTTCTCCCATGTTAGTTCCCGGTCTATTGAATGGCACGGTTCATCTTTGCTTGCCCGTACAATACACCTGTTCCAGTTTATTAAAATGCCGTATCGAAAGATTCGTTAAAGACAATCTAAAAGAAAACCGCTTTAAAAGCCACAAGTTTTTTTTACAGTGGATGATTACAGGCAGAGATGAAAGGGAAATAACAATTTTTTACAATTGGAGCGCAGATTAATTCAATTTTTTCATGCTTGATATTTTATTGCTTTTTAACAATACTTTATGCAACTTTATATAGAACAATCTGGAGTATCATTATGAAATCAGTTTCTGTTACCAATGCAAAAGCCAACTTGACCCAATTAGTCGATGAAATCGCATTAAGCCGCGAGCCTGTTTTAATAACCGGAAAATACAAACATGCAATACTAATTGTTGAAGAGGAGTGGCTATCCATTCAGGAAACCCTGTATCTGCTGTCCATACCCGGGATGAGAGAATCCATAAAAAACGGAATTGATACGCCCATCATAGAATGTTCCGGGAAACCTGGTTGGTAAAATATAATACATTTAATATCAGAATAGCAGGAAATATCTCACTCTATTTTCTCTAATCCCGGAAAAAACTCAATCCTTTTTATACCCACAAGCGCAATAAAAAATCTCTTTGCCGGAATTATGGGGTATAATACAAATATCTGTGAAACCCGCGCCGGTTAAAAGTTGCTCCGCTTGTTCCTTATCATACAATGTAAAATTATTTTGTGTCAGCGGATTTTTTTCCATAGATTCCTTATCCCCAAAACTCAAAACCAGTAACCCCCCTTTACCCAATAACCGATGAAATTCTGTCAGAACTAGATGCGGATTATCCCAAAAGTACAGAGTGTTTACAGTACATAACTTGTTAAAATGCCCGTCGGCAAAGGGTAGCTGTTCAGCCGGGGCGCACTGTAAATTCAGCTTGCCTTGTTTTACGAGCCCGGCAAAACGTTGCTGGCAAAAACTAACCATAGCAGGGGAATAATCGGCGCCGGCAACAAAACCGCTATGGACACAGGGCAAAATACGATTCAGCAGGTCTCCCCCGCCAAAACCGACTTCCAGAATACGATCGCCCGGCTTTACATTTAACAATTCAAGGGTTTTGTCATTAATTATCCGATTGACCCTGTTTAAAAAACGCGACATATATACCTCGCCAAAAAAACCCGACGGTTTTTTTAACTGGCGGCTGATAAAATTTTTTAAAGTCATGTGCTCTTTGCCATCCAGAATTCTTTCGACTAATTTATTCCACTGTTTTCTATCGCAACAGCAGCAGTTTCCTGGTCAGGGTCATATCTCCGGCCTTGAGGCGATAAAAATAGACGCCGCTGGCAAAAGGCGCGCCGTTCCATTCCAGGCTATGCGCTCCGGCGGATTTTACTCCCCGGAACAAGGTTTCGGTTTCCTGTCCCGCAATATTATAAATTTTCAGTTCCACAAAACCTGATACCGGCAGATCAAAACGAATTGTAGTTACCGGATTAAAGGGATTCGGATAATTCTGGTACAAGGCATAACTCACCGGCAATGGATCGCCATTATCCTTAACATCGCTGGACGCGTCATGCTGGCCCGGCGAGCCGTGTACTGCGCTGGATGTAACCCAGTATTCCGGCTGTCCCGGATCGCCAGTCGGACGACGATCAGAAGCGACCAGGGAATATCCCAGAGTATCAGGCAGGGTCGGCCATGGCGCCTTGTCGTTATATTTAAATGTGACTATAGTATCGCCGCTGGCCTGTAACAGGGTTATTCTTTCGCCGCTGTTATCCAGTTGTCCATCATACTCGCCAAAGGGCATAAAATTGTAACGGTGATAAAACTCGGCGCTGTTGGCGGCCAGAACCAGTAGCGAGCCGCCGCATAGTTTGGAATTGGGCGCAAAAGCATAGTCTATTCCATTTGTAAACGCTACGCCGGTTAAATTCAGGGGCGTTTCACGGCAATTACGCAATTCTATAAACTCAAATTCCCGCCCGTCGACATCGCCTTCATCGAGCGGGTGATAATGGATTTCCGTAACCTTGAGCGCGGAGAAATCTTCCACAATTGCATAGATTGCATCGCAAAGCGGACTCCAGGCAGTTCCCACCAGTGCACGCGCTTTAACATGGGTAGTTGTATTTATACTGATCGGTTTGGAATATGCCTGAGCAAAAGCTGAAACTTTGCCGACCGGGGCCATTTCGGCCACAATGAGTTCCGGTAAAATCAGAAAATCCGTGCTGCCGGAAGACTCGTTCAAGCCTTGAATAGCGAGTATATTCTCGCCTTCATCAAGCCTGATAATATGTTCGGATATTTCAAAGAGTTCTTCCCCGGTGGCTTCATGAGAAGCGTTAGCTACCGAATTCCAAACCGGTGATGAAGGCGCATTAGCCTCGGCAACCTTGACGCCGTTAAGCCAGGCAACAAAACCATCGTCATAGCGGATTTTTAATGCCAGGTAACCATATTTGGACAATGCTCCGGCAGGGATCGTAAACGGAATCCGGATCAGGCAGGAGGTGTTGGCGGACGCATTAACGCCATTATACATTTCATTAGTAACATCCATAGCAATATATGGATCGTAATCGGGATTGGTATCATATCCCACGCCGCCGGTTCCGGACCGCCAGGCGGAATCGTCAATACCATCAAGTTTGCGCCATGAAGCGCTAAGGGTTTTGGTGGGCACCAGAATCTTTTTAGGATTATTTTGTGAGACCAGTACAGTTGGATCAGGCATTATTCCGGTTTGAGTGTCGAGCGGGTCTTCGCCGTTGGTAGTATAATAAATCGTTCCGCCGGCTGCACTCATACTCAAAGCAAAACCGGGAGTTACTTTTCCTCCGGCGTGACTGAAAACCGGCGCGGCGACCTGCGAAAGCCAGCCCTTGTTGCGGAACTGGCCGAGTACAATATCAGTGCGCTGCGGCAGGTAATCATTTAAAAGATAATTAATCTCCGGCAGCCAGGCGTTATCGCGGGTCAGAGCAGCATTTCCCCGCACATCGCCCCACCGTGCGGATTCGGCGATAATCGCCTGATCGATCTGTTCCTTGCGGGCCAGAATACGTTCCCGGCACGCTTCCGGTGTAAATACCCCGCCGTTATAAAAATGCTTGTACGCCCGGTCGGCAAAGTGCATTCGGTAAGCAGGGTGCGCAACCAGTTGCTGGTGCAGCCATTGGGGATTGAATTGATAGACCTGCTGCCCGGCAGGATACGGCCCGGTGCGGTTTTCATTTATATCCAACAAGGTATGTTCACCATCATGACGAAAGAACCTGAAACCATCGCGGCCATTGCGATTAAATATTCCGTAAAAATTATTAACGCCGGAGTTGCCCATAAAGTTTGAAATAGGGGCGTCCAAATCGCCTGAATAGTAAATGCTCAACATATAATCAATCAGGTTATCTTCATCCAAAAATACTCTATATTCAGGATTGGGGGTGCCGTCCGGGTTACAGCCCAGCGCTTTAAAATAGGCGGCATCGGAGGTAAAGCCGGCCTTGGCAATCGCCCATAATTCCTGCCAGGCCTCCACATTCCCGTCGGTAGCAACGACCGAGCTGTTATCGTGTTTGATCACATCATATTCTTCTTTATCACCGCCAAAATAAGACTCGGCAAATGAAGCCTCGGAACGTTCCTGGGTCTGGTACACTCCCCAATAGGTGCCGTTGATATACAAATGATAATAACGGCTGCGCGTATAGGGCTGACCCATATCCCGCTGCGAATCGCGGTTAAAAACTTCGCGGACTTCGGTATGCCGGGTATCTCCATAAGCCGCCCAGGAATAATTCTGCGCTGTACGCAGGTCGACATTATCAAACTCGTCAACGCCTTCATCCTCAAACAACGGGTATTCCAGTTTGGCATAGCCATATTCTTCGCGGAAAAACAACCTGAAACCGTGTTTGGGATTGAAATTATTACGATGCCAGCCACCGCGGATGCGCAACCCGCAGTTGATCTGAAATCCCTCGCTGCTGTCCGGTCTTATCAGCTCTACCGATGCCGGGCGTTCCCATTCCCGGCCGCTTTGCTGGGCATTCACATAGATGCCGGTATTGGTATCAAACAGGTTCTTTAAATCGGTGACCATTGATATAGTCGGGATGTCCAACAGCGCCGAGGTTATTTTGTTACGATATTGAGCGCTGTTCAGCACACTCGGATCCATGCCGTAATCCATGAACTGGCGGCCTTCATTGCTGGTATTGCGCGCCGGCCAGCCGGGTCCGGGCGGCACTTCATCCGGCGACAAGTCGCCGATGTGGTTTAAAAACAGGTAGGTTTGCGTTACCGATACGCCCAGCGCCGAATCATTCACCACAGCGCAAGCGCGGACAATAAATCCCGGCGCGGTGTCCCTGCCGGTGGTATTGGCGGGATCGACCGTAAATTTGAGCGGCGCCTCGCCGCTCATGGCAGTCGATGAAGTTGCCGGCTCTGTGCCGTCCAGCGTATATTTAATAACTGCGTTATCGTATGGCGAGGTAATTCTTAACTCGAACGGCTCGTCATAAAAGCCATGCTCATGCGAAAATTTAACCGCTGTTTTGGTTTTGGCTGAGACTGTACCGGCAAATATCATGAGCATGATAATCGACTGCAACGCTTTGTAGAATAACCCGTTTCTTTGCATCTTGTTCCTCTATTCCTTATATATAATGTCAAGTCGGTTTAAAATTTCTGCTAATAGGTGGTATTAACATTAACAGATCGACTCTAGTTGTTTGCTGTGCGCGGGGTTAAGGAAAGATTTTTTTCTGTGCGCCGATAAATATCCCGAATAGCAGCAATGAAGGTGGTTTTGTCTTAATATACAGAAAATTTATTTTAAAATGAAATTTTATAAATTATCGCTCTTGCCTGAATTTTTGTCCCATAATTCAGATAAAAAAAGATCATTGTTTGAAAAATAGCGGGCCGGCACAAGACAGCCTTTATATAAACGACTATTACTCCGGCAGGTTCCGGGTTTTTATAATCACTGACCTTTTGAAAAATGCGGCAAACCTGAACTCTTGCCTTTGCAAAAATTGTGGAATGAAAATTCTGATTCAACAGTTATTACAGTAAACCAAATTATATAGAGATTTGTCGATGCAACCACCTCCGAAAACAACCAATCACTTTTTAATATAATAACGAGGCAACCATGAATCCGGAAACCAGTCGCAGAGATTTTATTAAAACCACTCTTGGCGCCGGCGCCCTGGCGCTGACAGCTGCTACTGTGGCAAACGCGGATACCGCGCCAGGCCCACAGCTCGATAAAAAACTGGGCATTGCCCTGGTGGGATTAGGGTATTACAGTACCGATATACTGGCCCCGGCATTGCAAGAGACGAAAAATATCGCCCTTAAGGGCATTGTCACCGGCACCCCGGCAAAGGAAAAGCAATGGGCGGAAAAATACCATATAGCGCAGAACAATATCTATAATTATGAAAACTTTGATCGTATAGCAGAAAACCAGGATATCGATATTATCTATGTGGTATTGCCCAATTCCATGCACAAAGAGTATACCATCCGCGCAGCGCAGGCCGGTAAGCATGTCATTTGCGAAAAACCGATGGCGCTGAACAGCCCTGAATGCGAGGCCATGATCGCTGCCTGCCGCGAGAACAATGTCCAGCTCTCCATTGGCTACCGCATGCAGTTCGAACCGCATACCCAGGAGTTGATGCGATACAGTCGGGAAAAGGTGTTTGGCGAGATCAAATACGTAACCGCAGCAGCCGGATTCGTAAACCGTTCGGCGGTGAGCCACTGGAAATTGCAGCAATCTTATGGCGGCGGTGCGTTGATGGATATGGGCGTGTACAGCATACAGGGCGCGCGGTATTCCATTGGCGCAGAACCGCTGGCGGTTACCGCGCAGCAGTACAAAACCGACCCGGAACGCTTTCAGGTGGACGAGACCGTTACCATGCAACTGGAATTCCCCGGCGGCGCGCTGGCCAATGTTATGACCTCGTTTTCCATCAATACCAACATATTGCACATCGTCGCGGACAAGGGCTGGATACAACTGAATCCGTTCTCCGGGTACCGGGGTATAAAAATGCAAACCAATAAAGGTCCCATACAACTGGCGGATATTAACCAGCAGGCGGCGCAGATGGATGAAGTGGCCTGGTGCATTGCCAATAAGCAGCCCATGCGCGTGCCCGGCGAAGAAGGCCTGCGGGATATAAAAATAGTCGAAGCAGTACGCGAATCCTTGCGCACCGGCGCCAGGGTGAGCCTGGTGTAATAGGCCAAAAAGTAGAGGCGCCCTTTACGGGTGCCTGTATATATTGTATTGGCAAGAAATCTTACCCCGGCGGCGTTCTGTCCAGATGTTCCGACTTAAAAACTTGAGGAAATTGGCTCTGTCAGATCGCGCCGGGATTCACATCCCGGTGCTGGAAATAAACAAGGGTTTCGAACCCTGAAATACTATTATCATGTTAAAATTTACATCCCGTAGCAACCATCGGGATTAGAAATCCCTTATCATTTGACGAACCGGGTTATGAAACCCGGTGCGATCATGAATTGGTGGGATAGAATCCCACCCTACGCTTGGAATCCGTGTTTCATCTGTGTCAATCAGTGGCTAAAAAACTACCCATATTACACCCGGCAAATAAACAGCGCCGCGAGAATGCCTATAATAAGCTATATATACTCATTTTAACATTCTCTAATAATTTTCTCATAATCATCATGAGAGCCTATCCAGACCCATATAAAATCATCGCCATCCTGAACCGCCAGTACTCTATAAGTTAATCCAATCCTTACAGACCACAAATCCCCAATTTTCTTAAAATGGAGAGAGGGATTCCGGGGGTCGTTTTTCAATAATTGAAAATTCTTATCCGCAAGTTCCTGAATATCATGTGGCAGGTTTGCATATCTTTCCCGGAATTTTTCGGATGTTTTATGCATTACAATTTTTTTAAATCATTATTGTATTTTGCTTCCCTGGCTTCCCGGACCAGGAAATCGAGTTTTCCTGTAGTTGAATCTTTTTCAATATGTTCATCCCACCTGGACCAATCTTTTTCCAAAAACCAATGTCGAAAACGCCGAAATTCTTCTTCCGGTAGCGCTTCAATTATAGTTTCCAGTTCCTCAATGTTTTTCATATCATACCTTTCAAAGATAACAACTAATAAAAATTATATACTAATACATTCCTTGCGGTAGTATGAATTATGCTTAAAATAAAGTGAAAATATGTAAAAATCAATATTTTTCAGTTTAACTCGTATTAGGATGGGTCAAAGACTCCTTCTTACAATCAGTTCCGAATAGGAGAAGAACCCGCTAATGAACGCAAATGCATATTAGCGTTTATTCGCGTGTATTCGCGGAAAATTACCATACAACTTTTTGTTGGCCGTAATCGCAGGTTGGAGTACCCCCCATCTTTACATTCATGTTCGAACCGTGGCATAAACAATCTCTCACCCCCACAACACCCGGCAAATGAACAGCACCGCCAGAATGCCCGCCGCGTCAGCCAGCAGCCCGGCCGGGACGGCAAAGCGGGTCTTTTTGATCTGCACTACCTTAAATTATTAATAATTTATGCCCCTTGATTCAATATAACTAAAAATTTATACTTCAAATTCACTTCTTGATAAACCTGATTGTCGAATTATGGATTGGAGTGTACCAATGCGCAGTTCGTTATGGTCAGGGATTGGAATTGTAATCGTTGTATCGCTAAATTGTTTCTGCATAATAATATCACTACCGTGTTGCCTTACCATTATAAATCCATGATGGACCAGTATGGCGCATACTTGTTTGCCGGATAACACACGGAGTTTACCCAACAGCAACCTCCACATGGGTTACATACAACTCGTCATGTAAACGCGTTTTGATCTCATCTTTTGAGGCGCATTCAAAAAAAGCTGCAAAGCTTCTTTAAGATTATCCCGGGCCTGTTCTATAGTATCGCCCTGACTGGCAATATCAAGTTCCGGGCAAAATGAGACATAGCCGTCCCCTTCGCGTTCGATAATTGCGGTGAGATGCTTTTGCATAATTGTACTCCTGTTAACTGAAATACTTGTCTCATAAACAATATATAACATTCTTGTTTAAAATCAATCAAATAAACTCAATTGTTATACCAAATTGGTGGGTTAGAATCCCACCTTACACCCCTCACCCCCACAACACCCGGCAAATGAACAGCGCCGCCAGAATGCCCGCCGCATCCGCCAGCAGCCCGGCCGGGACGGCAAAGCGGGTCTTTTTGATCTGCACCGCGCCAAAATACACCGCCAGCACGTAAAACGTCGTCTCTGTGCAGCCGTAAATCGTAGAGGACAGCATCCCAATGAACGAATCCGCGCCGTGCGTTTGCATCAATTCGGTGATAATGCCCAGCGTGCCGTTCGCCGATAGCGGCCGCATTAGCGCCGCCGGTAAAACTTCAGCCGGCATGCCGATCAGATTCGTCAGCGGCGACAGGATCGTTACCAAAAAATTCATCGCCCCGGAAGCGCGGAACATACCGATAGCCGCCAAAAGTCCCACCAGGTAAGGGATAATACGGAGCGCCACCTGAAAGCCCTCTTTGGCGCCTTCGACAAACTCTTCAAACACCCGCACCTTGCGCACAAACGCCAGTACCGGGATAACCAGCAGCAATAGCGGGATTAGCCAGGTCGAAACCAACATCACACCGTTTTTAAAAGCAACGGGATCGAGCCAGCGCGATGCCGCCCAAAACAGACCCGCCAGTACCGCCACAATCGCCAGTACTACCGGCAGGGCTTTGCCGAGGCTTTTTAAAGTACTACCGGAGCCTGCCGAAATGAAAACCTTGACCGCCAGCACCGCCACAATCGACGCCATGACCGAAGAAAAGATCGTCGGCCCGATCACCGCCACGGGGTTCGCCGAATTCAGTCCCGTGCGCACACCAATGATAGTCATAGGCATCAGGGTAATGCTGGACGTATTCAGCGCCATCAACATGATCATAGCGTTGGAAGCGGTGTCTTTAACAGGATTGAGTTCCTGCAAATCCTCCATCGCCTTGAGACCGAACGGGGTAGCCGCATTACCGAGTCCCAGCCAGTTGGCGGAAATATTCAGGGTCATGGCGCCGAGCGCCGGGTGGTCGCCGGGCACATCCGGGAACAGAAAGCGTGTAACCGGCCGAACCGCCCGGGCCAGCAATTGAATGAACCCGGCTTTTTCGGCAATTTTCATCACCCCCAGCCATAACGCCATAATACCGATTAAATCCAAAGCAATACTCACCGCGGTTTTGGCGCTGGCAAACACTGCCGTAGTTAAAGATTCCATGTGCCCGGTAAACGCCGCAACGATTACCGAAATAGCGACAAGACCCAGCCAGACATAATTGAGCAAAGTACCAGTTCTCCCATTACAAGTTGTAATCAATAACTATTATTAACATAACAAAAACAAATTATCCTGAATATAAAACAGACCTGCCAATGATATGAATAAAAATATACAATAATGTGATAATAAACAAAACAAAATACTTGTTTCCTTCAAACAATGTTTGTAAATTTCTTTTGCTAAATATTAAAAATATGAATTTGGAGGATAATATGAAGGCTTCAGTTGATCCCGATCTGTGTACAGGTTGCGAATTATGCGTAGACACTTGTCCGGAAGTATTTGAAATGAATGGCGATGTAGCCACAGCAAAAAAAGGCCCGGTTCCGGCCGACGCCGAAGATGCGGCAAAAGAGGCTGCGGAATCCTGCCCCGCAGAAGCGATTACCATTAAAGAGTAATCCTGGTCAACTCTATATTTTTCAAAATATTATTATAAATGGTCGATTCAGGTCGACCATTTTTTTTACGGGGTAGTGCATAAAAAATTCTGCTTAAAAATATTGACAATAACTTGTCAATTAATTATATTAACAAAACTTGAACCGGTTTAAATTTTGGAGGTCGGAATGCGTTTTACAGGAATACCCGCTGTGGTGTGCTTTATTTTCTTTTCCTGTTCCCTGGTGTTCACCGGTTGTTTTGGCAATAAAGATACTCACGTCCGCTTGAAACTGGCGCACGGCCTTAACGAAGCCCATCCGGTGCATAAAGGTTTACTATTCATGGCGCAGCGCGCCCTGGAAAAATCCGACTCTACCCTGGTCATTACAATTTACCCCAATGAACAGCTGGGCAATGAAAAAGAGTGCATCGAAAAACTGCAATTCGGCAGTCTCGATATTACCAAAGTATCCAGCAGCGCGCTGGAAAGTTTCATTCCCGAACTGGGTGTATATGCCCTGCCGTTCCTGTTTCGCGACGCCGATCACAAATGGCAGGTATTCCAGGGCCCAATCGGCAAAAAGCTGCTCGATGCGGGAACCTTTGCCCGTTTAAAAGGCCTGGCTTATTATGACGCCGGCGCCCGCAGTTTTTATACTACCAAACGGCCGATCCTGCACCCGGACTCCCTGAAAGGTCTTAAAATCCGTACCCAGCAAAGTATTATGGCCATGAAAATGATCGCCGCCCTGGGCGGTTCAGCCACACCAATTTCATGGGGCGAATTGTATACCGCCTTGCAGCAGGGCGTGGTCGACGGCGCGGAGAATAATCCCCCCAGCGTTTATACCGCCAACCATCACGAAATCAGCAAATACTATTGCCTCGATGAACATTCGGCAGTGCCCGACATCATCATGATCAGCACGCTCACCTGGAACAAACTCTCTGCTGAGCATAAAAGAATTCTGCAGGAAGCGGCTGATGAATCCGTTATCGTACAAAGACAGGTATGGGAAGAATTTGTCGGCGATTGCCTGGAGAAAATGCAAGAAAAGGGCCTGCAGGTGTTACACCCGGACAAACAGCCTTTTCTCGATAAAGGCAAGGAACTCTGGAAAGAATTTGATGGTACCATAATAGGCGATTTGGCAAAACAAATATCCGAGGTACAGTAATGAAATGGAAAACCATTAAAAAGATCCTGGATAAATTTCTGGAAACCATCACCGCCGCCTCGATGGCGATTTTGGTCATTGTTGTCACCTGGCAGGTCATTACCCGCTTTCTGCTTAAAAATCCCAGTTCATGGACGGAAGAACTGGCGATTTATCTGATGATCTGGGTGGGGATGCTCGGTTCGGCAGTAGCACTAAATCGCAAGGCGCACCTGGGTATTGATTATTTTGTCGGCAAGTTAAAGATCAGGCAGCGAACATATTTGGAATTGCTGGTTTATCTGGGCATTGCACTCTTTGCTATTACAGTTCTAATTGCAGGCGGCATGAATATCGTCTCATTTTATTTTGCCGTTCCCCAGCTCTCCCCGGCCCTGGGCATCAATGTCGCCTGGGTGTACCTGGCGATCCCGATATCCGGATTTTTCATCGCTTTTTATAGTTTGGAATTTTTTATCACTTTATTAATGACCCTGAAAAAACAATAAACCGACAGGAACGCTTATGGATTGGCCGTTAATAGTTTTAATAACCAGCTTTTTAATACTGTTGCTGATCAATGTTCCTATCTCTTTTTCCATAGGAATAGCAACATTATTAACCGTGTTTGCAATGGGCAGCTTTTCCCCCTTTCAAAGTGTAGCTCACAGTATAACCACCGGGTTCGATAGTTTTGCACTGCTGGCCATTCCCTTTTTCATCCTGGCCGGACAACTGATGGGCCGGGGCGGTATTGCCAAACGCCTGATCGACTTTGCCAATGTGCTGGTCGGCCGTTTTCCCGGCGGTCTGTCTTTTGTTAACATTTTAACCTGCATGTTGTTCGGTGCCATTTCCGGCTCCGCTGTGGCTGCTGTGTCCAGCGTCGGCGGGTTTATGATCCCCCTGATGAATAAAGAGGGCTATCACCGCGATTTTAACGCCTCGGTCAGCATAACCGCCGCCACAACCGGACTGCTGATCCCGCCCAGCAATGTTATGATCGTTTACTCACTGGCTACCGGCGGCGCCGTCTCTATCGCCGCAATATTCCTGGCCGGGTTCCTGCCGGGCATTCTCATGGGCATCGGCCTGATGGTGGTGAGCGGTATCATCTCTATTAAAAACCATTACGGCAAAGGCGCTACTTTTGGTCTTAAAGAAAGCCTGGTAAAATTTTTCGCCGCAATTCCGGCGCTGCTGTTGGTGGTCATTGTACTGGGTGGTATTCTCGCCGGGTTCTTTACCGCTACCGAAGCCTCCGCTATTGCCGTTATTTATGCTTTTCTGCTCTCAGTGGTGGTCTACCGTGAAGTGAAACTCAAAGAATTACCTGATATCTTTTTACAGGCCGGCATCACCACGGCTGTGGTCATGCTGTTGATCGGCACCTCCATGGCAATGTCGGCAGTTTTTGCCGAGTTACGCCTGCCGGAAATGATCAGCAACCTGTTACTAGGTATTTCCGGTAATAAAATTATCATCCTGCTATTAATAAATTTGATTTTATTGTTTATTGGTACATTTATGGACATGACCCCGGCGGTCTTGATCTTTACGCCGATCTTTTTACCCATTGTCATGAATCTTGGCGTCGACCCCATTCACTTTGGTATTATTATGGTTATGAACCTGTGCATCGGCATTTGCACCCCGCCGGTCGGTTCATGCCTGTTTGTCGGCTGCGGCATTGCCAATACAACAATAACCCAGGTCATGCGTCACATCATGCCGTTCTTTTTGGCAATGGTGATCGTTTTATTTATTATCAGTTACATACCATGGATTTCCCTGGTTGTACCGAAAATATTTGGCTTTTAAAAAGTGAGTGTTCCCGGTATATGAATGCCGGGAATTTAAACAAGACAGGATTTTTTAGATGGCTATTACAATAGGCGACATTGCAAAACTGGCAGGGGTATCCCGCGCTACGGTTTCCGGGGTGCTGAACAACAGCCCGACGGTGGGAGCAAAAACCCGTAAAAAAGTTTTGGCTATAATCGAGGAAAACAATTTCAAACCCAATGAAATCGCCCGCGCCCTGGCGCTGAACCAGACCGGCCTGATCGGTTTAATTGTCAAAGACATCTCCAATCCCTTGTACAATAAAATAGCCCTGGGGGTGGAAGAGGTGTGCGATGAACACGGCTACAGTATGATTATCAGCAACACTCATGTGGATTATGACCGGCAAATCAAAAACATCAATATCCTCAAACGGCGGCGCGTGGACGGCCTCATTATTTTTCCTTTGCAGCGCATGACCGATCTGGATGATTTTCACGCTATGGTCAAAGAGAAATATCCCTTTGTACTGCTGGCTGAATTGCCCGAAGTCTCCGCCGATATTATCCGCGCCGATGACCAGACCGGCTCTTTTAATGCCACAACTCATCTGATTAAACTGGGGCGGCGAAAAATTGCCTATATCAGCGGCCCGGTCAATGCCCTGGCCTCTACCCGCCGTTTAAACGGCTATAAACAGGCGCTGCTGGATAATAACCTGGAATTCGATGAACGCCTGGTTCTGGAAGGTGGGTGGCGTAATATTGACGGCTATAATACCGGGATTAACCTCGTTACCCGAAGCAGCGACTTGCCGGATGCGGTGTTTTGTTATAACGACTCGGTAGCAATAGGCTTTATCAGGGCGCTCGTTGAAAACGGTAAACGGGTCCCGGAAGATGTGGCTGTCATCGGCGTTGATGATTCACATGTCTCATCCTACCTGGAAACCTCACTGACCACCGTTGCCCAGCCGACCAAGAAAATCGGCCGTATGGCGGCAGAAATGCTTATAAACCGAATCAAAAACAAAACCAAAAAGTATGTGCCGCAAAAGATCCTTATCGAAACCCAGTTGATGATCCGTGAAACCTGTGGCGCCAATAAAAAAGGCGCCAATACCAGTCACATCACCCTATAATAACCGGATAACTGAGAAAAGCGCCAACAATGTTTACTGAAAACAAAATCAACGAGATCATTTCCCTGGCTGTACAGAAAGAAGGCCTGGAAATTATCAGTGTATATCCCGGGTCTCTGCAAAAAACCGGCGATTCGTATTATATTATGATAAAAACCCTGGCAGGGCGCACACTGTTCTGCTTTGGGTCTGCCAGAAATAAAAAACTGCATGGCGACGCCGTCACCGTCAAGAGCGATGGCGAAAAGCTCGTGGTGCAAATCTGCCCCTGCAATCACGAAAATGCTGATGCGCTTCGCCAGTTATTTCCCTGGACCGCGCCGCGCTATATCGGCGCGCAACCTTCCTTCGGCGCCGGCGACCGGCTCGGTCTGGCTGCCGCCGGGCATATCCGCGCTCTGAAAAAATACCGTATTGCCCCGGTATTAGCCCAGCAATCCGTTCGGGAAATGACCCGCACCTTGCGTTCTGCGGATGAGGTGCTCGATGATGTTACCTGGGGCGTATTTCAGGAAGGCTATACCGGCGGTTATGGCGCTGACGCCGATCATATCAAAAGCGAAGAGGATTTACGGAACCTGGTTGCCGCAGGTTTTACCGGCTTTACCATTGATCCGTCCGCTCATCTCAACCCTGCCGCCGATACTATGGACATTTCTGCCCTGCCGGCAGCGCTGGCGGAATTGTTCGATGAAGAGCAAGAGATCAGCGAATTTCTGGATAAATATTCCGCTCAAGATATCCTGGTCAAGGGTAAAACCCATTCGTTTACCCTTTTTATAAACGATGTGGCTGTTACCCGTCTGGCTATAAAATACCTGCCGGCGATTCGCCATACGATCAAATGTTTTTATATTATTAAACAGGTCTTCGGCAACGACCCCTTTGATTTTGAAATGTCGGTTGATGAAACGGAATCGCCGACGACCGCTGCTGCCCATTATATTATAGCCAACGAACTGGTCGCCGCCGGTGTAAAATTAACCTCTCTGGCGCCACGCTTTCCCGGCGAATTTCAAAAAGCTATCGATTATATTGGTGATCTATACGAATTCCGGGCTGCGCTTGCCGATCATGCCGCTATTGCCGAACGCTTTGGCGGCTATAAGATCAGCATCCATTCCGGCAGCGATAAATTTTCTATTTTTGCCGCGGTGCATGAACTCACCGGCGGCTATTTCCACGAAAAAACTGCCGGCACCAGTTACCTGGAAGCATTGCGGGTTATTTGCCGCTTTGATAAATCTTTATTCCGGGATATAGTTAAATACGCCCTGAAAAGCTTTGCAAAAGAACGTTCTTCTTATCATGTAACCACCGATCTCACCAAAATTGCCGATGTAAATAAACTGGCGGATAGTGACCTCGAAACTCTGCTTTCTGAAAATAATGCCCGCCAGGTGTTGCACATCACCTACGGCGCTATTCTGACCGCCAAAGACAAAGATGAGGAATATCGTTTTCGCAACCACCTGCTGGGTGTGCTCGATGAACATGAAGAAGACCATTATGAAATACTGAATAAACTGATCTGCGCCCATCTCGATGCCCTGCAGGTCGACAAAAAATAATCTGGAGGTACTTTGAATTATATTGAAGAACTATTTAGCCTGAAAGGCAAAACCGCATCGGTAATCGGCGGCGGCGGCGTCCTGGCCGGGGAAATGGCGCTGGGCTTGGCTCAAGCCGGCGCAAATATAGCTATTCTGGATCTGAATCCGGACAACGCCAATAAAAATGCCGACCTGGTGCGGCGGCAGGGCGTAAAAGCGCTGGCCCTTCAGGTCGACGCTACCAGCAAAGACGATCTGACTAAAGCTGAAGCCAGGATCAGCGCCGAACTTGGCGCCGTGGATATTCTCATTAATGCGCCGGGTATCAATTCCAGCACTCCGTTCCTGGAAATTCCCGAGCAGGAATGGGACAAAATTTTGAATGTGAACCTGAAAAGCATGTTCCTGGCCTGCCAGATATTTGGCGGAAAAATGATTCAAAACAATAACAAAGGCAGTATTATTAATGTTTCTTCCGCCTCATCCGGGCCGCCGCTTTCCAAAGTGTTTACTTATAGCGTCAGCAAGGCGGGCGTCAATAACCTCACGCAATTCCTGGCGCGCGAGTGGGCGGAACAGGGTGTGCGGGTGAATGCAATTGCGCCCGGGTTTTTTCCTGCGGAACAAAACAGAAAAATCCTCACTCCGGAACGGACCGCCTCTATTATGAAGCATACCCCCATGAACCGTTTCGGTGAAGCGCAGGAACTGATCGGCGCGGTCATCTGGCTGGCTTCTGAAAAAGCCTCGTCTTTTGTAACCGGCTCCATTGTGCGCGTCGATGGCGGTTTTACGGCAATGACAATTTAAATATATTATTTAACCTGAAGGAGAATAACTATGAGTACCAATGATATAGGCCTGATCGGGCTAGCCGTTATGGGCGAAAATTTGATCCTGAATATGGAAAGTCATGGTTTTGCAGTGGCAGTTTACAACCGTACCGTCAGCAAGGTAGACGCTTTTGTAAACGGCCGCGCCAAAGGAAAAAAAATTAAAGGTTGCTATAGCATCGAGGAACTGACCGCCAGCCTGAAAAAACCCCGCCGGGTTATGCTCATGGTCAAAGCCGGACAAGCAGTAGATGATTTCATCGAATTGCTACTCCCCCATCTTGACAAAGGTGATATTATTATCGACGGCGGCAACAGCCATTTCCCGGATACCATCCGCCGCACCGTTTACCTGGAAAGCAAAGGTTTACTGTATATTGGTACCGGCGTTTCCGGCGGCGAAGAAGGCGCTTTAAAGGGGCCGTCCATCATGCCCGGCGGCTCGCCGGATGCCTGGCCGCATGTTAAAGATATTTTTCAGAGTATTGCCGCCAAAGTAGCGGACGGATCGCCCTGCTGCGAATGGGTGGGCCGCGACGGCGCCGGACATTTTGTTAAAATGGTGCATAATGGCATTGAATATGGCGATATGCAAATGATCAGCGAAGCCTACTGGCTGATGAAAAACATCCTCAATCTTTCTTACAAAGAAATGCACGATGTATTTACTGAATGGAACAAAGGCGAACTGGACAGCTACCTGGTTGAAATAACCCGCGATATTATGGCTAAAATGGATGAAGAAACCGGCCAACCCATGCTGGAAGTGATTCTCGATACCGCCGGACAAAAAGGCACCGGCAAGTGGACCAGCGAAGCCGCCCTGGATTTAGGCATTCCCGCTCAAACCGTGGCCGAAGCGGTATTCGCCCGCGCTATGAGCGCCATCAAAGAAGAACGGGTGGCCGCCTCTAAAGAGCTTGCCGGCCCGAAACAGCAATTCACCGGCGACAAACAAGAATTCATTGAAATGATCCGTAAGGCGCTTTACGCTTCCAAAATCTGTTCCTATGCCCAGGGTTACCAGTTGATGCGCGCCGCCGCCGCCGAATACAAATGGACTTTAAAATACGGCGATATTGCCCTGATGTGGCGAAACGGCTGTATTATCCGCGCCCAGTTCCTGGGCAAGATCAAGGAAGCCTTTGATAAAAATCCCACCCTGGCGAACCTGCTGCTCGATCCCTATTTCAAAAGTATCATCGAGCAAAACCAGGCGGCCTGGCGGACAGTGATCGCCAAGGCGGTCGAACTGGGTGTGCCGGTGCCGGCGTTCAGCAGCGCCCTGGCCTATTATGACGGCTATCGCAGCGCCCGACTGTCGGCCAACTTGCTGCAAGCGCAGCGTGACTATTTCGGCGCCCATACCTATGAACGTGTGGACAAACCGCGCGGCGCGTTTTTCCACACCAATTGGACCGGCCGCGGCGGCTCGACCTCCGCTTCGACTTATACAGTATAATAACTAAAAATTCAGGACTAGCATAAACCATTCAATTATGGAATGTGCTTTTTAGCCTGATTAAAAAGACCAATATTTGTCATTCCGAGGAGCGAAGCAACGAGAAATCTTTCACAGCTAATAAATTGAAAAACAAGATTTCCCGCTTCGCCCGCAATGACAAGTATATTGTAACGCGCTTTAGCGTATCAAAGTAGTATCTCTCAAATATAAACTATTGACGCAGCTTTGATAATAACTATAGAGCATTAAATGCAGAATCAATTGCTGGAAAATAAAACCGCCTTGATCACCGGCGCCGGCCGCGGCATTGGCAAAGCCATTGCCCTGGCTTTTGCGCAGGCCGGAGCGGATGTGATCCTGGTTTCGCGCACTGCGACGGAGTTGCAAAAGGTCGCCGATGAGATTGCCGGTTTCGGTCGCCAAGCCTGGCCCAGGACGTTTGATCTGTCGCAGCTTGACGACATTGCCGGGTTTTATGCGCAGATTACCGCGCAAACCGGCCCTGTGGATATCCTGGTCAATGTCGCCGGGGTGATACACCGCGCCGCATCGCTCGATTTTCCGGCGGATAAATGGCAGCAGGCTCTCAACGTCAACTTGTCAGCGCCATTCCGGTTGTGCCAGTGCTTTGCCCGCGACCGCGTGGCCGCACAAAAACCGGGCAAGATCATCAATATCACCTCGCTGCTGGCGGAAGCGGGACGGGCGTCCATTCCGGCTTATGCCGCCAGCAAAAGCGGCTTGAAGATATTGACCCAAACCCTGGCCGTTGAATGGGCGCAATACCATATCAATGTCAATGCCATCGGCCCGGGCTATATTGAAACGGAACTTACCGAACCGTTGGTTAATAACGAACCATTCACCTCCTGGGTATTGAGTAAAACCCCTATGCAGCGCTGGGGAACCCCGGGCGACCTCACCGGCGCCGCCTTGTTTCTGGCTTCGGCGCAGGCCGATTTTATCACCGGACAAACCATTTATGTCGACGGCGGCTGGCTGGCGCAAATATAATACAGGACTATTATGGTAACAGGATACGGATCAACAACAACATTACTTGCGGAACAACAAATTGCCGAGCTTTGCAAGCAAGGATTAAATAATTATTCATTAAGCAATAAAAAAATACTGGTGGTCATCCCCGATCACTCGCGCACTGCGCCGATAGATGTTATGTTCCGCACGGTATACAATCAACTGGCGGACAAAGTAAAATTACTCGATTTTATCATAGCGCTCGGCACGCATCCTCCCATGTCCGATGAGGCCATCAATCACCGGGTTGGTATTACGCAACAGGAACGCACTAGCAAATACCCTCGGGCCCGGTTTTTCAACCACCATTGGAACGACCCGCAGCAACTGGTAACGATCGGCGCGCTTTCGGAACAACAGGTTAAGGAAATTTCCGGCGGCCGGATGTCCGCAAAGGTCAATGTTACTATCAACAAAATGATTCTCGATTATGATGTTATCATGATCATCGGCCCCACTTTCCCCCATGAGGTGGTTGGTTTCTCCGGCGGCAGCAAGTATCTTTTCCCCGGCCTGGCCGGCAAGGAAATTATCGACATGTTTCACTGGCTGGGCGCCCTGATCACCAATCCCGCAATAATAGGCACGAAATATACGCCGGTGCGCCGGGTTGTGGACCTTGCGGCAGGTTTGATCCCGGCGCAGCAAATATGCCTCAGCCTGGTGGTGAAGGGCGAGGGCTTGGCGGGACTGTATATCGGCGAACCCCGCGAGGCGTGGGAACAAGCCGCCGATCTTTCGGAAAAGCTGCATATACAATATATGGATCACCCATTTCACACCGTATTGTCCTGCGCCCCGGCAATGTACGACGACCTGTGGACCGGCGGTAAATGTATGTACAAGCTGGAACCGGTAGTCGCCAATGGCGGTGAGTTAATTATCTATGCGCCGCATATTAAAGAGGTTTCGGTGACTCATGGGGCAATGATCGAAACAATAGGTTACCATGTGCGCGATTATTATGTTAAACAAATGGATAAATTTAAAAATGTACCCGGCGGAGTTATGGCTCATTCCACCCATGTGCGCGGGGTTGGTGAATTTATAAACGGTGTGGAAAAACCACGCATACGGGTTACACTGGCTACGCAAATACCGGAAGCTTTATGCCATAAAATCAATATGGGTTATCGCGATCCGGCAACGATTAATAAACAGGATTTTATGAACCGGGAATCTGAAGGTATTCTTTATGTAGCCAAAGCGGGAGAAATGCTCTACCGGCTGAAAAATGATCCTTTCAGGAAAGAAATTAAAGCTTGATTTGAATAAATTTTGATGTGGAGGAAACAGATCACAATGAACAAAAATGTTATAATAGCACAATCGGGCGGGCCGTCGCCGGTCATCAATAACACCCTGCGCGGGATCATTGAAACCTGCAAAATGTTCCCGGACAAGTTTGAAAAAATATACGGCGGCTGGCATGGCATCGAAGGCGTACTGAAAGAAGAGTTGCTCGATCTTTCCGCCCAGCAGGAAGAAGAGATCAGCCTGCTGCGCACCACCCCGGCAGCCGGGTCGATCGGCACCTGCCGCTACAAACTGAAAGCCGCTCAAACCGAGGACATGGAAAGGGTAATCCAGGTACTTAAATCCCATAATGTCGGTTACTTTTTCTATATCGGCGGTAATGATTCTATGGATACCGCCAATAAAATCGCCAAACTGGCGCACGAACGCGGGTTGGCATTGATCGCCGTCGGCGGTTCAAAAACCATCGACAATGATGTTGGCGATTCGGAATTCAAACTGGTCGATCACACCCCCGGCTATGGCAGCGTGGCGCGTTTTTGGGCGTACAATGTGCAAAACGCCAACGAAGAGAACCTGGGTTCATCACCGGCAGACCCGGTACTGGTGATGCAGGTTATGGGCCGCAAAATCGGCTTTATTCCCGCGGCTGCCAGGTTGGCCGACCCGAAACGACAGTTGCCACTGCAAATTTATATGCCGGAATCAAAACTGTCCCTGGCTGAACTGACCGATAATGTTAATGACGAACTGGTCAAAAGCAAGCGCTGCCTGGTTATCGTCAGCGAAGGTTTTGATGTGGGCGACATCGGTGAAGCCAAAGATTCATTCGGCCATACCGAATTCAGCGCCAGCATGTTCACCGCTCAGCAGGTTATCGTCAATCATTTGAATAAAGTCGGCATCAAAGCCAAAGGCATGGCGCGCGGCCAGGTGGTTGGCACCGACCAGCGTGATACCATGATCTATGCTTCCACTGTCGATCTTGATGAAGCCTACAAAGTGGGACAAAATGCGGTCGTCATCGCCCTGGAACACGGTTCCGGATACATGTCGACCATATTACGCCGGCCCGGATTGATCTATAATGTCGATTACGACAAAGTCCCGCTGGACGTGGTTGCCAATTCCGAACGCGAGTTCCCCAAACACTGGATCGCTGCCAACAAGATGGACGTGACCGATGATTTCGTCAAATACGCCAGACCCCTGATCGGCGAGGACTGGGTCAGCGTGCCGGTAATCAATGGCGTACAGCGTTTTGCCCGGTTTGAACAAATCTTTGCCGGACAAAAATTACCAAAATACAACTTGCAAGCCGGTAAATAACTCAACTGAATTTATCATGGATAGTCATAAAACTGATCAGATTATTGAACAGATAACAAAAGGAAATCAACAATGGCAGATGCTCATGCAGAATTGATCAATCTTGTCCCCAAACACAAATTCTTAATCGCCATCGATTCGGACGGCTGCGCTTTTGATACGATGGAGATAAAACACAAAGAGTGTTTTATACCCAATATCATAAAATACTGGAACCTTCAGCCTGTTTCCAAATATGCCCGCGCCGCTGCTGAATTTGTTAACCTTTATTCAAAATGGCGCGGCATTAACCGTTTTCCCGCCCTTACCATGACCTTCGATCTGTTACGCGACTGGCATGACGTACAAAAAAGACAAGTCACCATTCCGGTGGCCCAGCCATTGCGGGACTGGATCGCCAGGGAAACCAAACTTGGCAATCCCGCCCTTAAATCGGAAGTGGAAAAAACCGGCGATCCGGTGCTGAAACAGGCGCTGGAATGGAGTGAAGCCGTCAATGCTTCAGTGGCCAATATCGTCTATAATGTTCCGCCCTTTCCCTTTGTGCGCGAAAGCCTGGAACTGATTGCCAACTGGGCCGACGTCATTGTTTGTTCCGCTACTCCGGGTGAAGCGCTACTCCGCGAATGGCAAGAGCACAATATCTCCGGGTATACCCGTGTAATAGCCGGACAGGAAATGGGCAGCAAAAAGGAGATCATCCATTATGCCGCTGAAGGGAAATATGATAGAGACAAAATATTAATGATCGGCGACGCTCCCGGCGATATGAAAGCCGCGCGCGGTAATAATGCCCTGTTCTTCCCCATAAAACCGGGCCATGAAGATGAATCCTGGGAATTCTTTTTCAATGAAGCGGCCAACAAATTTAAAAATAGCAGTTATACTCAGGAATATGAAGCAAAACTTGTCGCGGAATTTGAGCAATTATTACCCGAAATCCCATCCTGGAAATTATAGCTATAAAAAAAACAAGGGCTTTCCTGCTGGCAGGAAAGCCCTTTTTTAAGTGTTATCCCATCTCATGATTAACCGGTTCCCGCTCATTCATGCCAGTCAACTCACTGTGCTGATGTCGGTCGTTCCGGAGAAGAAGGTCATTCATGCCAGTCAACTCACTGTGCTGATGCCGCTTTCCCGGTAAGAACCGGCTCCCGATCATTCATGCCAGTCAACTTACTGTGCTGACGTCAGGAAATCCGGAGGGATTACTTCAGCAACTCCTATTTTTTGTACAACATCGTTGGTAAACTTTTCTTTTAAATAATCATAATGGGTAATATTCAAAATAATCTTTTTAGCGCTGTTTTCCTCAATATAACCGAGCAGTGCGCCGGACTGAATATAATCCATCGACGAAGTGATCAGCGAAATCTTTTTTTCCTTACATTTGGAAAGAATATACAACTTGTTGGTTTTGTTTGCAAAAACTTCATCGTCATAAACGATTAAAATACTGTTGTCGCTTATCTTTTTTGTGCCGTTGCCAATATCTGCTGCATTATCAACATCGTAAATCAGCGCTTTTAACTGGAACTGTACAGTTGCACGGGCAATTTTATCTTTTTCTTCAGCTAAATTTGCCTTGGAAATAAAAATATTTACCTCACTTGCCTCCGGGAACGCCTGTTTGACAAGGAAGAACAACTGCATACTGGACACTTTGGCAAAGGCCGGGATGCTGAACAATAATACAGTGACAAGCATAAACGCCATTGCATAATATCTGCGATTCATTTCTCTCCTCCATTCTGGGTTTTCAGACTCGCATTTTATTCTTATAATAAATACATGTATACAATTTTGTCAGTCAATTACACTTTGGCAATTAGTATGCCAGTTAGCACAAATATTTTTCATTCGAACAAAGAAATAGCTGATTAAGGAATTATCAGGCATATTTTAACAAATTGTTAAATTCCAACAAATCAATGCTTTAAGCATCCTGCACAAAAATTTAAAATTTTATTTTATTACAAAATTGTAAAAAGGTGTAAAGCTGATGTGTCAAAAGAAATGGACTTGAATATCTGTGACATTAAATGGACAATTGCCCCTTTTTCGTCCCCATCGAGGCAACACTGTCCACTAAAAGTAACATAATTTACTTTTTCGCTTTATATTGTAAAAAATATTTAGTAAAATTCATTATAACATTCAGCCTGTTTTATCCTTTTACAAAATTCTTTAATTATTACTGCAAACTCATTTTAACATTAACCGGTATCGAGAAAAAAATGAAAAAAATATTCTACTTTATTTGTTTGGTTTTGCCAACAATGTTATGCGCTCAGAATTTACAGGTTCATTATGATTTTGGCCGCGACCGCGACTATGTAACCACAACCCTGGAAATGTTTAAACCTGATGAATTCGGCGCCTTTTTCTTTTTTGTGGATATGGATTATGACATGCCGGGCAACAAAAGCATGTCGACCGGTTATTGGGAAATTGCCCGTTATATCGCCATTCCCGGCCTTGCCAACCTGGGCGTAACTGTGCAATACAATGACGGCATTATGGCCTTGCCGATGGAAACCGGCGAACTCGCGGCGTTTCCACTTGGACAAGCCTGGCTGGGGGGGGTGACCTGGCCCCTTGACCTGGGTATCATCACCCTGAATACGGAATTGCTGTATCGTCAGGCGCGTGGTTCGGCGGCCCCGGATATGCAATTCACTTTTGTCTGGACAGAAAATTTGTTCACAGAAAAACTCCTGTTTACCGGTTATTTTGATTACTGGACCCAGGTTAACAGCAGCGGTAAAAAGTTACATGTCTTCCAGATGGAACCGCAGCTATGGTATCGGCTTGCCGGCCATTTATCGCTGGGCGGCGAAGTGGAGATCAGTAAAAATTTTATACCGCGCGACGGCTGGCAGTTTATGCCGACCCTGGGAATGAAATGGGATTTTTAATAATGAGGAAAGGATAGAGCTATGCACAACTTTTTTCAACTGCAAAAATATGGCTCAACAGTTAAAACCGAAATCATTGCCGGCTGCGCCACATTTCTGGCCACGATGTATATCATTGTGGTCAATCCCGGTATTCTGAGCGACCAAACCGGCATGACGTTCAGCGGAGTGTTAACGGCGACTATCCTGGTTAGCGCGTTCAGCAGCATTATGATGGGGCTGTACGCCAACAACCCGATCGTGCTGGCGCCGGGTATGGGCATTAATGTGTTTTTCACCTATTCGGTGGTGCTGGGTATGAATGTGCCCTGGCAAACAGCGCTGGGCGCGGTTTTCTGGTCGGGCATCATTTTCCTGCTGCTGTCAGTATTTAACGTTCGGGTTATCATTCTCAAAGCCATTCCCAAACAACTACGCTATGCCGTAGCGGCGGGCATCGGTCTGTTAATAAGCGTTCTGGGGCTGTTTAACGCAAAATTCATTGTCGCCAATCCAGCTACAGTCGTCGGGCCCGGCCCTCTGAACAGCATTACACTTACCTTCCTGGCCGGGTTGCTGGTTACCTCTATCCTGGTAGCAAAAGGATTCAAAGGCGCACTGATCGCCGGTATTACCCTGACCACATTGCTGGCAATTCCTATCGGCCGCTGGTGGGGCGATGCCACAGCATTGTTCAACACCCCAACCCTGGTAACCTGGAACGGCTTTTTTGCCGCACCGGATTTCAGCTTGCTTTTGCAGGTCGATCTGCTCCATTCCCTGGCTTTATCGCTCTGGCCGGTCATCTTTGCCTTTTTATTCACCGATCTGTTCGACAGCCTGTCAACATTCATCGGCGTAGCTGAAGCTGCCGACCTTACCGATGCGGACGGCGAGCCGCGCAATGTCAAACAATCGCTTATCGTCGACGCTTTCTCCACAACCATATCCGGACTGCTGGGCACCAGTTCCGGCACCAGCTATATTGAATCCGCCGCCGGCATTGAAGAAGGTGGGCGCACCGGGTTGACGGCAATCGTCGCCGGTTTGTTGTTTTTACCGTTTTTATTCCTGTCGCCACTATTATCTGTTATCCCCAAAATCGCCACAGCCCCGGCCCTGGTGCTGGTGGGCGTATTTATGATGAAACCGGTGACCAAAATCAACTGGCATCAGTTTGATGACGCTATCCCCGCTTTTCTCTCTATGATCATTATCCCGCTCTCCTCATCTATCACCCTGGGTATTGTGTGGGGCTTTCTAAGCTGGACGGTTATCAAGCTGGCTAAAGGTAAATTTAACGAACTCTCCCCGGTTTTGCTGGTGATAGATGTGTTTGCGATTCTGGCGTTATTATTAAGGTGACAAGAATTATCACAGTTCCATATCTTTAAGAATCGCTTCTGCTTCCAGCGCTTCCGGGAACGGAACCATGACCTTTATCTCGTTGATCGTATGCCCGAAATACTCACCTGCCGGGTGAATAATCGCATCATCTACGGCGCCCATGTGCAGGGGTGTGGCTTTGCGTGAATATAAAAAAGGATGCAACCCCTGTTCTTTTAAAATGTTCATTATATATTCGGCCTGGGATGAATCATTCAGCCCGTAAACTCGCGCCATGCCCTGACATATCTCATAACCGGCATGTTGGCGGCAGAGGAATGTATTATTAACCATTTCCCCGCATTTATCACAACACGGAACGCCGCAGATCACACATACACCTTCCGCCTGGGTCATCGCATGGTGATTACACATAACCTGATCTACGAACAGGCTGCCGCAACGGCTGCAATAGTCGGCATCTTCCGTTACAACAGCCCGGCATTGCTCGCAGTAATAGTCATCTTTTTTTGATTCTTGCATATCGGCTCCCAAATTATGATGATAATCTCCTTATATACCGGGAAAATCACACTAGTCCGGTTTATAAGTAGCTAACTTGTCTTTCTTTTGTCTTTTTGGGAATGGAAGTTTTATTCTATTTAATAATTTTATTTATTATTTTCAAGTGGTTTTTTAAAAGCATATACAGCTACAAAGCATATTATCTTTGAGGCTCCAGCCGGGGATACAATCGACGATCGCGCCGGGGTTGCACCCAGAAATTTGGTCCTGCTCGCCCTGGGTCGAAGATCCGCCACAGGCGGAGATGTTCCCATGGTCGTAGAATAATGCAGGACATATCGACCTGCCGGGCCGCAGGCCCCGACAAAGCTGCTGTATCAAACAAGACGATCGCGCCGGGGTTGCACCCCGGTGCGCAATAAATGGCAGGACTATTACCTGGTTCCAAGTCTCTGGCTTGGAACCTCACGGCCTCGGCTCCGCCGGGAAATATTGAAGACCAGCCATTTTTTATAATATCATAAGCTTTGTATCTGCTTCTTTTAACATGGTTCCAGGTCTCCCAGTCTGGAATTCTTCAGCCCCGGCTAGGCAGCAAGTCAGAAATTGCAGCAAACTTGTTATTTCAAAACTATTCCCCTGTCACAGTTACTCAGCCGGAGGCTGTGCCCTTTAGCGCCAAGCCAGAGACTTGGCGCGAGATCGAACGATAATGGGGTTTACTTGTAGAGACAAGGCATACCTTGTCTCTACACAACCCATATAATGCTGGCGCGGGGTCTCTATCCCCGTGCGCCAGATAATGGCGGGATTCCCATCCCGCCACCACAGATCAACTTATTTTTACAATTATAATTTGGATTCTAACGGATTGGAAACCCGTAATCATTATACGTCCGGAGTTAGGAAACTCCGGACGATCAATGTGGATTAAAAACAATAAAGCCCGGCATTTACCGGGCTTTTAATTTTGTGAGCGGCAAACTCACTTTAGAAATGGTGGGATAGAATCCCAACATACTTGTTTTCGCCTGCAAAGATCGTCTCGATACGTCCCGTCCCGCTATGCGGGAGCGGGACTACTCGACGACCGTTGCATATTTAGTAGTTAAATAAATTCCACCTTGCCAATATATTAGAATTCTGTCGTCCAGCCAAATTTATCGAGAAATTCCTTTTCCGACATTTTCGCAGTGGCAGCCAGTTGTTTAAGAAATTCGGCGTCATCGAGATCGCGTTTTTCCAGTCTAACCATATAGCTGCGGGCGATTTTATAACTTTCACTTTTAATATCCACATAGCGGATTTGGGTTTTGCCGGTTTTGGGATCGATCATATCGTCAAAGTACAACGGGCGCAGTTCGCCGTTGATCACGCAGATCAGGGCGTTTTTCTTGTGCGCCGGTTCTTTGCTCAGCAAATAACGCACGGCATTATAACCCAGGTCGCGGGTGTATTCCTGGTCATAGGGAATCGGGGGATGGCAGCGCAGCACATAACCGAGGTTGGTTTCGACCATGGTCAGGCTCTGTTTTCTGGCTTCAAAACGTCGTTTCAGTTCATCTTTGACAAGTTTGCCAAGATCAACTTCGGCAAGACGCAAATGTCCAAAACCATCATATTCCACTTTAACGCCGGGAATTTTTTCCAACTCTTCGCTGCGGAACTTTTCCGCCACGCCTTCGGCAATCACCAGCACACCGTGGTTGTTGCCCATCGCCTGGCGTTTGATCACCACGCCTTCAAATATATCGCAAACCTTGCTTAATTCAATGTGTTCGACATCGCCGAATTCTTCAGCAATGATAGCAGCCGTTGCGCCGGCAGATTTGGCTATACCCAGCGCCAGGTGTCCGGCATGACGGCCCATAGCCACGGCAATATACCAGCGGCCGGTGGTCTTGGCGTCTTCCATCAGGTTACGGATGAGCATGGAACCGAGATCGCGGGCGGTTTGATAGCCAAAAGTTGGGGTGTTTTCAGGAATGGGCAGATCGTTATCAATTGTTTTGGGAACGTGGGCAAATTTGATTTCACCGCCGGCGCCTTCAGCGATCTTGCTGGCGCCGTAGGAGGTATCATCGCCGCCAATGGTGACCATGTATTTGATATTCAATTTACGTAAATTGGCCACGCTGTTGGTTATGCCATTGGGCACTTTGGCGGGATTGGTACGCGAGGTGCGTAAAATGGATCCGCCGTCAAAATGGATGCGGGACACATCGCGGATATGTAATTTCTGCACATGATCCATAAAGGCTTTTTCATTGTCCTGTACCAGCCATTTATAACCATCATATAATCCATACACTTCCAAACCCCGGCGTCTCGCTTCGATGGTCACGGCGGCAATAACTCCATTCAGTCCCGGCGCCGGCCCTCCGCCTACCAGGATACCCAATGCATCTTTGTTTTCACTGCTCATTTTATTGGCTCCTTTGTTTGCTTGCTTTATTCGTTATTTATTGTTTTCCCCGGAACGACCGGATGGATATGAACCCAGCACTTTTAACAGGTTGGTCATCTCTTTGAGATGACGGATGGCATTTTGCGGGCCCTCCTGCTGCATATTGCCGGCAAAATCGAGATAAAAGATATATTCCCAGGGTTTGCCGCGCAAGGGTCTGGATTCAATTTTCAGTAAATCAATATCCCGCAGGGCAAACACGCTCAGCGCTTTAAACAGCGCCCCGGGAATATTTTTCATGGAAAAGACGATCGAAGTTTTATCGGCCGGACCCAGCTTTTTATCCGCCACAGCCAGAATTAAAAAGCGGGTAAAGTTTTCCGGAATGTCTTCGATCACTTCTTTGATGATCTGCATTTGATAGGTGTCGGCTGCCAACCGGCTGGCGATGGCCGCAGCGTTCATAATTTTATTGTCGCGAATCATTTTCACGCTGCCGGCGGTGTCGTAACTGGCGACCGGCTCTACATTCGGCAAAGAGGCCAGGAACAACCGGCACTGCTCCAGCGCCTGCGGATGTGAATAGACTGTCCTTATTTCATCCAAAGTAATACCGGGATTGGCGATGAGATGCTGCTCGACCCGCAACCGTACTTCACCGACAATAAGCAGCTCATGTTCCAGCAGCAAATCATAATTACGGTGAATGCTGCCGGTGAGTGAATTCTCGACAGGTACTATGCCGAAATCAGCTTGATTATTTACCACAGTTTCAAATACATTATCAAAAGATTTACAGGGGATACAGGTAATCGTAGCGCCGAAAAATTGTTTGGCGGCAATTTCACTAAACGCATAGCGGGCGCCCTGAAAAGCAACGGTTGTTATCGGCTCATTTTGCAAAGAAAATCCTGAATTATTGAATGATTAAAAATAGTTAAACTATAATTTAAAAAAAATATCTATAATAATCAAGTATTTGCATTTTTCATGGTACCCCCGATTTTTTATTCGAAGGCAAAAGCCAACTGCATTTTATTCTTGACCTTATAATAATTCTTTAATTTTCTTAGATTGATGTTGGATAAAATAATTCTTAACGCTTTTGCCAATTTGTAATATACGAAAC
>JAKQIY010000063.1 GCA_029561455.1 bacterium | reverse complement strand
TTGCCACGACATTCATGTCGTGGATTAATATAAATAAAAACAATGACTTTAGTCAAATATACATTTTTAGGCTAAAGCCTGGGTGAGGGGTTAGGCTATTCCACGATCTAAAGATCGTGGCAATGATGCAAGCGCCAGCATGGTAGGCAAAGGGAACTCCGGCGCGATCTGTATCGGCACTGTTCAGGCGCAAGAGCAGGATTCTCCCCGCTCCGCTCGTCGAAATGTCAGGGTAGGGGGCTGTTATAGTTGGTTTGGGGTTTTCGGCCCCGCCTGGTTCTATCGGGAAATGATTTATCCCCTAATTACCTGTGGCCAGGGCTGTATCACGGATATGCAGGATTTCTGCCTTTTCAAATGGTTTAATATCCCGGGTTGATAGCGTCAGCACGGCAATAGTCTTACCCCCGGCTGTGATGAATTCCACTTCAAAGCCGTCTTTATCATCATAACAATGCACAACCGTACCGACATCCCCGGATTTTAGGCCATAATCTTGAATATCATGTTTGAGCGCTATTAAATCGAATTCTTTCATAATTTATCTTTCTTAATTCAAGCATTTTTATATGGGATATGCCGTAATAAAACGTGGTAGATTCTGGTTTTTTTCTATAATACAGATCGTTCTAATTTTTGAGATTTTTTTCATTGGAGATTAAAGTTCTTCATCAATCACATACTTGATACCATAAACAGAAGGTACAACTTGTTTTATTTCCTCCTTTTGAGCTATATCGTATATTGCTTTTTTGAGTAACAGGTGATTCAATTCATCAAATCCTATATTCCTGAAAAATGTTGCTTTTGATCGTCCTACAGCATGATTTTCTGAAAGTAAATAATCAATTAGTTTAGTTTGTGGAATATCTGCATACTCTCGATTGGGAAGTTTCATATTCCAACCTTGTTCTTTATATTCAATTACAAATAAATATGCAAAATGTCTTTTAAAATATCAAGTGTAATATTATTTTTTGTTCCAGGTCTGTATGATCGTCCCAGGGCTGAGCCCTGGAACGTACAAGGCCAGAAGGCTACGCCACCTGCATGCAAAATTAAAAGCAAATTCAAGAATTGGTTTATGATTTAATATGTGAGGGCCAAGTCCTCCCGTTAGTGCGCACCGGGGTGCAACCCCGGCGCGATCTGTTTGTAGTACCCCCTTCAGGCAGTTTATTACGAATCCGGCTAAAGCCGGGACTATATGCTACCCACATTTATTGCCACGACATTCATGTCGTGGTCTCGACATTGGACATTTTAAGAAAAAAATAATGTATGTTGCATAATTCACTTGACATTACATATATTATTTTGTATCTTCCAGCATTACATTTAATTTGGAGGATACTATGTCTACAAAAATTTCTGAAGAAATATTAATGCTTTATGAACATTTACTTAGAGCGCAAATAAATGTTATCAGACAGCTACGAAAAGAATATGGTTACGACAAGACCGAAAACGAAGAAAAAGGTATGTCGCAAATAGATATGGCTTATGACATACTTTGTGCATCAAATCGTCCCATGCATATTGACACTATTATTAATACTATCCAACAACGATTCAAAACCCAAATCGATAAAGAATCCATCGTTTCAGCGCTTACTAAAAGAGTAAAAAGGCAAGACCGGTTTATAAAGACCGGTCCCAATACTTTTTATTTAATTGATCAGAAACATGAAGGATGAGAAACATGGACCTGATTAATTCTTTTGATGAATTGTTTTTTCGTTTTCGGCCCTATTTTCACAGGATTGAAACTTATGAACGTGCGCGAGCATTGGCATATTCTCACATAATAACCTATGGACGGCACATGATCAGCCGGATGATTTGCAGCAAAAACGAACAATTCAAAGACTGGTCAGCAGATTATAAATTATTTTCACAACGGCAATGGAATGCAGAGGACCTGGAATTTGAAATTTTCAAAGAATGTGATCAACATTGCGATTGGTATCAAAATGCTGTATTGGCTGTTATGGATGAAACCCACTGTCCCAAGACGGGGAAAAAAATCAAAGCCGTGCGCACTTTACGTGATCCAATGTCTTTACCCTACCACATCAATTTGAATCCGGCCATTCGTTTATTACAAGTTTCCTGTGTTATTAATCCTCAAAATCGATACGATACCGCGCGGGCAGTGCCTGTTTATTTAAAGGAAGCAGCGCCGGCAAAACGGCCGCGGAAAAATGAGTCGCAAGAAGCCTTTGAGCATTACAAGAATGAGCAAAAAGAAAAAAAGGTCAGTGTTGTCGGTCATCAGACGGCATTATTAATCCGCCGGCAGGTTGATAAACTACCAAACGGCACAAACAAACCACTATTCTTATCTGCTGACGGAAGTTTTTGCAATAAAGCCTTTCTTCAAAATTTACCAGCAACTATAATTTACATTGTCCGGACACGTAAAGATCTGAAAATTTATAAACCCTTTGAATCTCCGCAATCGGACGGAAAAGGTCGACATAAAGTATATGGAGATCGTTTGCCAAGCCCGGAAGAAATTCGTAAAAGTGACGATTATCCCTGGCAGACGGAAAGTATCTATGCAACAGATAAATTCCATCAATTGCGTTTTAAAACAATTGCACCGGTGTTGTGGCAAAATGGAACAGGGCCGGTACCACAACGGCTGATAATAATCGAACCTCTACGTTATCGTAAAAGCAAGAACTCAAAATTACTTTATCGTAATCCCGCCTATTTTTTAACCCCTTATGTAGATGTACCAATTAAAATTCTTTTGCAATATTATTTTTTCCGTTGGGACATTGAAGTAAATCATCAGGATGAAAAAAGTATAATGGGCCTGGGAGACGCACAAGTAAGATCAGACAAATCTGTAGAACGAAATCCGCAGTTTACAATGATGGTATACAGTTTGTTGTTACTGGCAGGGGTTAATGCTTATGGGCCGGAAAGAACAAAAGATTATCTGCCATTACCGGCCTGGCGTAAGGGAAAAACAAGGCGACCATCTACTTTAGACTTGGTGTCAGAATTCAGACGGGAAATTATGGTTCAACAGCTTCAACAAGACATAAAACAACTCGATAGTATAAAAAGAAAAAAAAGAAAACGAAAAAAACCCCATTCAAAAATAGAGGCTAAAAAAAGAGGCTTTGTTACACATGCAGACATGATAACAAAGCCGGTAAAATTACCAGTTAATATTTTAGCATCGATGCTTTATTCATATTCATAGTGATTTTTACTACATAGAATTTTATTATTTCTTTTTCTAATGTCCAAACTCGAGACCACGTCATAAATGACGTGGCAATAAAGTAAAAATGGTGGGATAGAATCCCACCCTACCCAAATTTTTGGGTACTACCCCGACCCTATCAATCAGGTTGTACAAGGCGTACCCCACTGCTTCGTCTCACGTCTCACGTTTGACGTTTGCCGTCTCACGTCTCACAATTCAATCCCGGTTCTGACCCGCAGCATACGGCCGGGCATGGGATAGCTGTCGACCAGGATATAATCCTTATCCGCAACATTCAACACGGATAACACCAGGCTGACATGTTTAAGATATGGCAACGGACGTAGCGCCAGGTCGGCGTTCAGCAAGGTGCAGGCATCGAGTCGTTTGGTGTTCATTTCGTCGGCATAACGCTTGTCCAGGTACGTCATGGTCAGGGTGATGTGCAACGATTTCCAGGCTGCGCCGCCGACCACTCCGGTGGACCACGGGGCGCGGTAGATCAACTGTTTATCGTTGACGCCGGCAACCCCGCTTTTATTGATAGCGGACAGGCGCGTTACATTCATATCCAGCGAAAAATAGCGGCTGATATGCGGCAGAGACAGGCTGAATTCGCCGCCGCTGAGTTGCGCGGCACTGACGTTTTGCGGCATCCATTTGCCGGAAGCGGCGTCGACTCCCCAGTTGATCAAGTCTTTAGCATCTTTATGAAAATAGCAGGCATCGATAGATAATCCACCAATAACCGGCAGTGCGCCGCGTAGACCGAATTCATAGTTATCGGAACTTTCCACTTTTAAATCCGGGTTGCCTTTGGTGTACATATCTTCGTTCCAGTACAGGTCGTTGAACGTCGGCGCGCGGAATGAGCGGCCGATGCTGCCGCGTACTCCCAGGTAAGCGGCGCCGGGTCTGGCCAGCAACACCCCCAGTCGCGGGTTGATCGTATTGCCGAAATCGGAGAAATGATCGTAACGTATAGCCGGCATAACAAAGAGGGACAAGGAAGACATGGCCGGCAGCAGGTGGAATTCGCCATGAGCAAACAGCGCCGTGTTGCTGCGCTCATGTTCGCCGACATCCTTGCCTGTGCCGTTATCCTGCTGAAAAGTTGCCCCGGCGATAAATTTCTGTCGGCTGAACTGCAGATCGTTTTGCAGGCTCGCACCCGCCGACGCGGCGTCATTATGGCTATCGGTCGGCCACCAGGGATTCTCATCGATATAGTGTACATTATGGGTGTGGTAAAAACTGTTCACCCGCAGCGCCCAGGCGCGGGACTGCCGATGAGCCACATTGAGATGGTAACGGGCGGTCTCATCTTCCTGGCTGCCGTTAACCGTGGGATTATTCAAAGCTCCGGGAATGCCACGCTCGGTAGAGGTCCATTCGCCGAGGGCGTTGATTGTGGTGGCCGGGGAGATAGTCCAGGCCAGTCTGCCGAATACAGCGTTTTGCTCCAGCGCTGAATTTTCACGCTGTAGAGTTTTAGCGGCGCCGCCTGGCGCAGCAGGGGTACGGTAATCAAAATCGCCGTCGCTGTCGGTGCGGTGCGCGGCCAGCATATAACTAACAGCGCCCAGCCCCTGGTTTATACTCAATTCTTCTTTGCTCAGGCCAAAAGAACCGACCATGGCATTGAGCGAACCATGCAGAGCGCCGTCGGCTGCCGGTTCCTTGCTGACCAGGTTGACCACTCCAGCCATAGCATCGGCGCCGTACAGCGAAGAATAGCCGTCCTGCACCACCTCAATTTTTTCAATACTTTGCAGGGGAATAATGCCGAGGTCGATGCCGCCGTTAAGCGGTGAGTTGATACGCTGGCCGTCCCACAATATCAACACCTGTTCGTATGAAGAACCGCGCAGGGATAATGTCTCCATAGCCCCGGTTTGACCATAGGCTTTGAACGTAGCGCCCGACACCGGCGCCATAGCCTCCGCCAGGGTGAGCGGTGTTTTATTCTGCAGTTCGGCGGTGGAAATGATCGCCCCGGAAACCGGCATATCGCGCAGCAGCGAGCGGCTGCGTGAGGCTGTGACCATAACGCTTTTGCCCTCTACAACTGTTGGCGTCAGCAAAATTTCTACATTTTTATCCGATTCATTGACCAGGCGCAGATCAGGAATGATTTCTGCACGATAACCCATGCAGGAAACAACAAGAGTGTAAACACCGGCCGGTAAATTGTTAATTTGAAAGACCCCGTCGGTATTGGTAGCTGCGCCGGCTGCCTGGCCCTGCACCTGCACATTAACATCCGGCATGGGCTGCCGGGTAACAATATCCAGCACGCGACCGGTCATGGTTCCCGCGATAACGGGAAAAGACGTTAACGCATAACAAAATACGAGTACTACCGTGAATTGATAAAGCTTTTTCATCTCTCCTCACTTTCAAAAGGAATCAGGTTTTAAATGGCCGGCAAAAATACACCAGAAACGATCCTTTTCCGGCAAGTGCAATGCCGTCATGCAAAATTCAATGAATTATAGTGGATGATAAAAAAGAGATGAATAACTTGTAGCGGCAGGAATGAACAAAGCTGTTTGTGAATGATTGATTGCTTTGATCCTGAAAGTTATCGGCGCGCCTTACCCGCGAAGGCTGCTCACTCTGTCATTCCGGCAGGTCTCCTGGCTTGGGGCATGGCCTTGAACCGCGTCTTCCCGGTTTCCCAGTGACTGTACAAGCTGCGGCCTGTACGCGCGGCTCTTGTATCCCTTTACAGTAGCGGGGCTGCGCCGGATTTGCACCGGCTTCCCTGTTAGTTCCGTTACGAAACCGGAAAGTTTATCGCTGATAATATAGAAAAGTCCGGCAAAATTGGCAAGCGAAAAATGTCTAATAACGTCAGATTTTTTCTAATAAAGAATTATCTGCAGATGTCGCAGATTTACGCAGATAGAAAATCCGGCCATCAAGCAGGTCTCATAAAAAACGAACGGTCGTCGAGTGGGCCCGCTTTGCGGGATTCATCTTCCGGCCCGTATCGAGACGCCCGCTCGGACTGGGGATGTTCCCCAGTCCGCACATTAAGGCAGGACATGCTGTCCTGCAAAAAATATACAGTAGGCACAGCCTCCCGGTATGATCGTCCCGGAGCAAAGCCCGGTGGCGATCTATTATTTTGCAGAACCGTCCCCCAATACGAGGTGGCGTTGATGGCCCTGGACTTCCTAGTCCAGGGCCAAATTTGGAAACGGGATTCAATCCCGTTATGGGATTGGAAATCCCAATCTACTATCCGCCCTGGATTATGAAATCCAGGGCGATCAGGGACAAGAGTATGCAGTAGGCACAGCCTCCTGGCCTTGGGCATCCCAGGGTGCAACCCTGGGACGATCATAATGACCGGACGCATCGAGACGCCCGCCAAAGCAAATAAATTTACGGCCAAATGTTCGGCCTTATCATCCGCACCGGATACATATCCGGCGCGATCTTGAATTCAGCAGGACAACATGTCCTGCCCTATTTGGCGGCTTGGGACGGATTCCCAGGGCGAGCCAGGCGTTTTGATTTCCAGGTGCGTAGCGCTTGAATTACTTGATACAATTTTTTACCATTTTCCCATCATGCAAAAAACGAAATCCCTTGCGATTCAATGTAAATTTCCTAGATTAGCAATAACAGCATTACCCTTGTTGCCAGTGAGTTCATTTTGTGGAGCCTGCGTTCATGGATATTTCAATTATCATTCCGGTACTTAACGAACAGGAAAAGATCGGCAAAGACCTAGCCAATGCAGCGGCATTTTTACATAATAATAATTTGCGCGGGGAAATCATTATTGTCAGCGACGGCAGCAAGGATAACACCGTGCAGGTTGCCCGTAGTGCCAATTGCCCGGCAGCAAGGGTGATCGACTACCGGCCAACCCGCGGCAAGGGTCATGCAGTCCGCACCGGCATAAAAGACTCGCAAGGCGAGGTTGTCCTGTTCATCGACAGCGGCAACACCATACCATACACGAATGTCGCAGCCGGCCTGCACATGATTCGGGACGGCCGCTGTGATATTGCCCACAGTTCACGCTATTTGCCACACAGCCGGATCGTTGCGCCGCATATCTTGCCGCGACGCATCGCGTCGTTTGTGTTCAGGAAAATTCTCTTGCTCTTCATGGGGCTGCCCATGCGCTTTACCGATACCCAGTGCGGATTGAAAATTTACAAGGGAGAGATTGCCCGGCAATTGTATGGTGAGTGTATTACTGATGGCTTTATGTTTGATATCGAAATTATTTTGCGGGCGCAAAGGCAGGGGTATAAAATTTGCGAGTTCCCCATCGAATGGACCGCCGATCCGGATAGCCGGTTATCCATGAGCCGCACACCGTTGAATATGCTGAAGGAATTGCTGCGCATAAAACGGGCATTGGCGGGGAGCCGGTGACGAAGTTAGTTTAGTTGCATGTTGCCGTATAGTTTGCAGGGCAAAATTCTACCCACCATTTTATTTACGCAAGTGTGTAGGGTGGGATTCTATCCCACCATTTTATGACCGCAAGGCGTTCAGCAGGACAACATGTCCTGCCGTATTTGGCGGCCTGGGAAGGATTCCCAGACCGAGCTAAAATCCTTTCATTGCCACGATCTTTAGATCGTGGAATACCCCAAACAAAACAACCAGGCTTTAGCCTCAATAAACTTATTTGACTAAAGTCATTCATCTCCTTTCCTCAAACCACGACATGAATGTCGTGGCAATTAAAATTACAGTTTGTAGTCCTGGCTTTAGCCAGTTACACCAAAAACCGCCTGAAGGCGGGACAACGAACAAATGAAAGGCTGACATCGAGTAGGAAGGTCGAGTCTGGTGAGACCGGACGAATCGAGACTCCCACCGGGGCACAAGTGTGTAGGGTGGGATTCTATCCCACCATTTTATGAACGCAAAGCGTTAAGCAGGACAACATGTCCTGCCTTATTGTGCGCCCTGGGAAGGATTCCCTGGGCGAGCAGAGAACATTGAGGGAACAATTTACAGGCATTATTGCACAATATCTCCATAGTAATAAACTTTTTCAGCGCCCGGCTGAGCGTTCTCCATTTCGATGATAACTGCCTGAAATTCATGATGAGTACGGCACAATTGCCCAATCTCATCCAGCGACATGACCATAAATGCCGTGGACAGCGCATCACCGCTTGCGGCATCCGGCGAGAACGCCCAGGCTGCGCGCTGAATAGTAAGAGGCCGGCCGCTGCGCGGATCGATGATATGATTGCCTTTTTGCAGTCCCGAGCCGTTCATACAACGGTTATGCAGATTAAACTGCCGTAACGGGGCATAATTTTGAAAGGGATTGCTGATCGACACCGGCCAGCCGGTTTGCCCGCTCATGCCGCCATGCGCCCGCACCGAAGAGAGGCCGCCGTGTAAAATATAATTTTCGATATCCCATTCCGCCAGGCTTTCGGCCATGCGGTCAACGGCATAGCCCTTGCCAAAGCCGCCCAGGTCTATATGCAATGGCGAATGCTTTATTTCTACCGAATAATCCGCATCATTCAGTAATAATAACGTCTTACCCCGGTTCTGCATTAAAGCTTGCAGTTCTTCCGCAGCAGGATTTTTTAATTTTTTGTCTTTATCCAGCCAGCAGTCCATCAACGCGCCAACGGAAATATCAAACGCGCCGCCGGTGAGCATATACATGCGGTTACATTCCTGCAGGCAGGTAAAGGCATCCAGGCCGATCACCAGTTTGTCCCCGGTTTTGGCGCTGTTGATGCGGCATATATCGCTGTATTCCAGAAAGCGGCTCAGCGCTTTTTCCAGGTTATCGGCAACCTGAAAAGCCGCCCAGGCCGCCTGCTGCGCATAGGCGCGGTCGGGATGGTCGATGATTATTTCAAATATCGTTGCCATTGCCTGGTGAGTGAAACGATGCGGGGAAAGAGGCGGACGGTTAATATCCGGCCGATCTGCAGACGGGGTTGATGGGTTCGGCATAAGCTATCCCGCTCACTGTCCGTTAGCGGGTCGTTCGGCTTCGCAGCGTTCCCACAACTCACGCTGCACATAGCCGCGAATCTCGATGCGGGGACGAATTTCCATATAACCGTCGAATAACGGGGTATACAAAGTTTTTTCTCCCGGCGGCGGGACTTCGTATAATTTATAGATTATATCCTCCTCTACCTGCGGTAATGCCAGTATAACCGGCGCGGCCGGCGTCTGCATATCCACAGCGTTCCACCAGCCGATGTTGGGGAATTCGCGCAAATACCACGGCAGCGGCCAATAGTCGGCGCCGGGGCAAACCACTTCGATGACCATGTTATTGCCATCCGGATGTACGCCGGCTATGGCTTTTATACGATCGCGGATAGCAAAAACATCCGGCCCGGGATGCGAATACACCCAGGGATTGCCGGGATCGTAGTAATATTTAAAATTGTTTTGCCATGCCTGCCAAGCAAGATGCAGTCCTGCGGCAGAGAGTATGACAAGGAGAATGATTTTCTGCGCAATTTTTGTTTTCCGGTTCAGCAAAAACGCCATACCGATACCGGCGCACAAAATAAAACCGTGTAAAAAACCCAGGGCAATCCAGGGAGTTTTATAGGGAATTGCCGAATAGATAACGGTTAATATGATTGTATACAGGGCAATGAAACGCAGCAGCAACAGGGATTCACGGCGAAACCCCTTGCCGCGCAGAACTGCAATGATACCGATAATGCCTGTAATAAGGATAAATGCTTCCGTCCACAGCGGTTGGCCGGGATTATGATTAAAAAACAGCAGTTTGAAATAGTAATGCCAGGGATAAATGTGGAAATCGAAATTACCGGCTTTATGAAAATAAGAGGCGTAGGTCAGGTATGAATCGATTATGCCGCGCGGATTGGTAAGAAATGCCGAAAACAGCAGCGCGGAGATGAGCATTGCGGAAACAACTGCAACCGCAACCGGACGCGGCGCCAGCAGTTTATTAACCTGCGCCCACGAATACTCTTTTCTGCCCCATAACAGCCAAACCAGCAATAACGCCAGACCCATTGCGGCCAAGGGGAAAACGCAGGTTTCCTTGCTGGCGTGCATCAGGCCAATACTTATCCCGGCCAGCAGCGCCCAGCGTAATTGCCGGGTGATAAAATACTTGTACCCGCAGACCATCACGGCAAAGCTGAATGCCACCAACAGAATTTCCATTATATAATATCGACTGTAAAACACCATCGCCGGTGAAAAAGCGGTTAAAAAAGCGGCGCCAAGAACAGCCGGCCAGCCCAAACTTTTTCGCCATCCCCAAAGCAATACAACCAACAGCCAGCCAAAGAATACCGGGACAATGCGCAAAGTACTTTCGTGCAGTTGCCGATAGGTATGTTCAGCTTTTAGCCAGGCGGGAATGAGGGTAAAATAGTTAAGCGCCGGACCATGATATTCTTGACTGTCATAGATATATTTATGATGCTCGAGCAGGTCGCCGAGCTTGACGGCGTGGATTGCTTCATCGGTGTGCAGGGGACGAACAGCAAGCCGCGGCAGGCGTATTGCCGCCGCGGCCAGTAAGATCAATATAAACGCAATTATATATCTGCGGCTGGTTTTCACTGTACCGGTTTGCCGAAAACTTCAACTTCGATATAGTGGTTGGTGTCGTTATTGTTGTTGCCGTTGCTGAACAGGCGGACATAACGTCCCTGCACGCCTTTGGCATCGATCAGTTTGCCTTCGGCTGTTTCAACATAGTGTTTGTCCTGTCCTACACCCAAACCGGCGGAATTATCAATATCATTATTAAATATGGTTTTAACATTTTTAACAAAATCCGGGTCATCGGCAACCTGGGCAATTACATCGAAATAAATACGCGGCTGTTTGTGAAAATGCCAGACCACGACGGCATATATATTATATTTTGCGCCCAAATCAACCGTAACATGCTGCAGGAATGGGCCCAGTTCCACATAACTGCCGTCGGCGGCTTCCTTGTCGCCATCGGTGATCATATCAATTTCGCCGATAATCGGTTCTTCATCAGTGCTGGCGACCGGTTTTTCAAAAGAAACCAGTTTGGTGCCGGCCGGGGCTAAAAACGCCGGACGGGCTTTGCCCAACGGCTTTTCCAGGTTCGGGACATTCAGGTTCTGCGGGGTGCCGACAAACATGGGTTTGGGTAATTTAATATCAATCGGCTTTAAATCTTCCGCATTGGCATTAACACTGAGAATATCCGCGGCCAGGAAAGAAAAGACAAAAATAAACAGACCCGTTAAAACCAGGGTTCTTACCAGGATGTTCTTTACCATTTTATTACTTCTCCTTTTGTATAATGACTTGCTGTTAATTCAACGATATATTAAAATAAATTGTTTCCTTAATTGCTAAAACAGGGTTAACAACTTACAAATTTCTCACTTTATCATCAAGCTTTTTATGTGTTTTCTCTTTTATAATCCATTTTGTCCGGCGTCCAGCTAACGGGCTATTTGACATAAACGCCGTGCACTAGATAATGATACACGGCGTTTGTGAAAATATTCATTCCGGCTAAAGGCAGCGGTTCGTTAAATCCGTTCTGCTAAAAGCTCAGAGTGATTTGATCTTGATATTACGAAACCAAACCGGCTGACCATGATCCTGAAAGCCGATATAACCGGAGCGGGGCATATCTTTATAAGCCGTTTCGAATTTATTATCCGTGCCGTCGGGGTTCTTGCCCTTTTCCGTCCATTTGTTCAAATCCATGGCGATGATCTGTTCGCCATTCATTACAACGTAAATTTTATTGGCCTTGCAGGTGATCGTATAACGGTTCCATTCACCGGCCGGCTTGACTACTGTTTTTGCCGGGGGCATACAATCATATATAGCCCCGCACATACCGTATTTGGTGCCGTCGGTGGTTTCGTGCACCTGTACTTCGATGCCGGTATGCACATAGTTTGCCAGGTCGCCGGTGCGGAAAAAGATGCCGCTGTTGGCGCCTGCCGACACTTTAAATTCCAGGTCGAGAATAAAATCGCCATACTTGTCTCTGGTCCAGATATAATCGCCGCCATGCCAGGTTAAAACCCCTTCACCCACAGTCCATGTGCCTTCTTTGCATTGCGCATTGGTCAGGTCGTCGGCAAACAGGTTTTTCCAGCCGGAAGGCTTGAGAGCAGCGGCAACGGTGTTGAAATAAGCGACCGACGGGCGAATTTCCGGAAGCGAGTTATCCCAATTGTATTCATACTCGATAGAAAACGCGCCGGCAAACTTTTGCTTGTGCAGTTCGGCGAGGATTGCTTTTATATCCGCTTTGCCGGTTCCCCACACCACATCATGCGCCTCTTTGTTGCCAAATTCGTTCAGATCTTTCAGGTGCATACTGATAATGCGACCTTGCAGTTTTCGCAAGGCTTCCACCGGGTGGATGCCGGAACGCATCCAGTGGCCTGTATCGCCGCACGCGCCGATCCATTTACTGCGGTCTTTACAGACTTTGAGGACTGTTTCGGGATTCCAGTAATGGGAAGGCTCCGGGTGGTTGTGAATAGCCACCTTGATCTTGTATTCCTGGCATAATTTATCGATCAGTTCAAAAGCATCTTCGGGCGGTTCGGCGACGATGGTTTCGATGCCCATATTTTTGGCAAAGTCGAATACCTGGCGGCATTCCGCTTCGTTATTCGGCAGGTTCACCACGCCATAATTGAGCAATTGCAAACCGCGTACTGCCAGTTGCTGTTTAACCTGTTCCTGTAGTTCCGGGGACATGGTATGGATCATTTTCGCTTCCGGGTTTTCCGTGCTCAGCGCCTGGCCCGGATACGCTTCGACCCAATGCAGGCCCAGTGAAGCGATTTTATCAAGCGCTTCATAAAAAGTAAAGCGGTTAAAAGTATAGGCCTGCGAACCCAGCTTCCAGCCATCATACACATCGGCGGCGGGATGGTGGTTGACAGGCAATTCCACATCCGCCGCGCCGGCGGAAACCGCCAGCGCTGCCGGAATCAGGAATAACATTATTATATACATAAACAGTGACTTCTGCATAATACTTACTTTACCTCATGTGTGAAATTATAATGACCAGCCGTCCCGGTATTCCATTTTCAGGAACTGATTAGCTTCGGACAAGTTGGTGAACTCGAATTTTACCGGATCCCATTCCAGGATGATGTTTTTATCTTTCATCCGCGTGGCAATATTGCCCAGCAGCATGGTTTCGGTCAATGGCCCTGAATAGCTGAAATCGGTTGTGGATTTGCCGCCGTTTTTAATCGCTTCGATCCATTCCAGGTAAATACCGGGTGAGCGTGGAATGGTTTTGGCCGGACGGGTGTATTCTTTCATTTTGGTTTCGGGTATAAGCCGTGGATTGCTGCCGTAGCAACTGTGCATCAGTATACCCTTGTCGCCAATGTAAAAAACGCCGCCGTTCCAGTCGCCCATCATCCGGTTTGCTTCCAGTTGCAGCGGGCGCGGCGGAGTGAGACCGCCGTCGTACCATGACAATTTCACCGGGGGCATATTACCCCTGACCGGGAAAGTGTAATGGACGATAGACGCCAACGGAAAGGAATCCTCGGTCATTATTGTCGAAGAGGATTGAATGGTGGTCGGGTGCTCCAGTTTGAGCGCCCAGTAGGGGTGGTCAAGAATATGAGCGCCCATATCGCCGACCGCGCCGGTGCCGAAATCGAACCAGCCGCGCCATGAGAAAGGACAATATGCCGGGTGGTAGGGACGCCACTTTGCCGGGCCCAGCCACAAATCCCAATCCAGGGTTGGCGGTACGGAAGGTATTTCTTTGGGGCGTTCAATGCCTTGCGGCCAAATCGGACGGTTGGTCCAGGCATGGACTTCGGTTACATTACCGATTGCGCCATCCCATATCCATTCACAGATCAGCCGGGCTTCTTCTGTGGCATGACCCTGGTTGCCCATCTGGGTTACAACATTGGCTTCTTTGGCGGCCTGGGCCAGCATACGGGCTTCATATACCGTGTGGGTCAACGGTTTTTGACAATAAATGTGCTTGCCCATTTTGATCGCCCGCATGGCGATGACGGCATGATTATGATCAGGAGTGCTGATTACTACGGCATCGATGTCTTTTTCTTTATCCAGCATTTCGCGCCAGTCACGGTACTTTTTGGCCTTTTTGTATTTTTCCTGGATTTCTGGTTTTTCTTTTATATAGTCTTCAAAACTCTTGAACTGGGTTTGATCGACATCGCATAATGCGACTATATTTTCAGAGGCAATACCTTCAATATCACTGGAACCTTTGCCGCCCACACCAACGCAGGCGATGTTCAACATATCACTGGGAGCCTTTTTGCCCGGCCCGCCAAGTACATGACTTGGAATTATAGTAAAAGCTGCGGATGCTATAGCAGCGCCGCCGATAAAATTACGCCGGGTAATCTCTTTACCGGTATTATTGGGTTTTAGTTCGTTCATTCCCGATCTCCTGAAAAAACGTTATTTAAATGTTTAAATCACAAGCTGATTTAATACCTATGATTTCGAGATTTTTATTTTCATCAATCAGGCCAATGGTTATTAATATATTCCATCTTTATATGTTACTTGATTTGTCCTGTCCGGTTGATGACTGGTAAAAACCTGGTTAATTATTTAAACTACATAAATTAATTTTGATTTTCAACAAGAAACGACTCGCTAATATGTACCTTTACAAAAAATTACAATTGCTTTTATAGAGAAAATTCATCTAAAAGGAATTGTTTACCCGATTTTGTGATGATACAGAAACCGGCGTTCGTTAATGAACGCCGGTTGATTAAAATTTAATTGTCTTTCATTCTGTCAATAATCATTGTACAGAATTCACGGGTTTCATCATTTTGGGTAATATTTTTGATTTTAGTTAAAATTTCAATCATTTTATCGGAATTCCGTTCGCGAACACTGCGCAACAATGACATTACAGCCGCTTCCGCTTCGGGCTGCAGGGCCGGGTCGTCCAGGTATTTGGCAACTGTTTCCATGGCCAGCATGGAACGCAAGGTACCGAAACCGGACAAAACCATTCTCTTTTCATTAACATCCTGCGCCAGGGTCATGGCCGTGAGATATAATTCGATAGACTCGGAATCCGGACGTTTGTTTTCGAGTTTCAACAAATCAACATAACCGCGCAGCGCCAGTATCCGATGGGTTTCATCTTGAGAGGTTTTGGCTACCTGCAACAGGTCGTCGAGAGGTTCTACATTCGGCCAGCCGGAGAGTGCGCGAATAGCGTGCGCCTGTAAATCAGGATTTTTATCCTTGAGTGTTTCCCGTAAAATTGGCAGAGAATGTTTGTTGCCGATTTTACCAAGAATTTGCAATAATGAACCTTTAATGTCCGGATCGGAAGTTTTGGCTAGTATATCCAGAACCGGTTTATCCTGCTTGTCCGTATCGGCATTTTTTTGGGCCACTGTTACTATTGTTTTTTCCGCCTCTTTACGCAAGCCGCTGTCCTGTTCTTTAACCAGAATTTGTAACAGTTCATTGACTTGTTCCGGTTCGGCAACCAGCGCCAGGGCGCGCCAGGAATCGCGTCGCACCGAGCGGTCTTCATCCGTCGAGGTTTTCAGCAAAGTGAGCGAGGAGCTGACGATATTACGTTCGCCCACGCTTTTTACCAGTTCAACCCTGGTTTTGTTCTCAACTAGAGATATTTTTTCAATAATGGTTTGATCGATAACAGCGCCCGGCAGCAGGTACAGGCTGGAGCGTGCAGCTTCCTGTTCCGCGCCTTTGGTTTCGGCGGCAATTTGCGCAAGCAGCACAACATCGTCCGCTGTGCCAAGTTTTGCCAGGGCGGTGAGCGCCGCAATCCGCACCGATTCATCAGAATGCCTGGTGGTGTTAACAACCGCATCATGCGCAGCAGTAATATTCATTTCGGCAAACACGCTCAGCAGTTGCACCTGGCCGGGTACGGACAGAGCCGGTAAGTGGTCAATGATCGGGGTGAAATCAGTGTTCTGCGGTAATTCCCGCAGCATACTGATAGCCGCGGCTTCATGGGCTTTATCATCGCTTTTCAATACGGAAAGAATGAGAGCCACGGCATTGGCTTTATCGTTTACAACCAGGCCGCGCAGGGCGGCGGTACGAACCGGAACGGCTTCCTTGCTGGCAAACAGATTCTTATAGATAGCGATGGCGCGGGCGGTATTACCCCCGACAGCCAGGTTATCCGCGCATAACAGCAGCGCATCCAGGGAGCGAATGTGCAGATCTCCTGTTGAGGTTTGCAGAGATTTCTCCAGCAATTCGGCGGCTTTATCAGTGCCAATTTTACCGAGAGCGGCGGCGGCAGCCTGGGCAACCATTGGGTCGGCATCGGCCAGCAGTTTACCCAACTTTTCCGTTGCCTGAGCAGTTTTTCGCTGGCCCAGGGTATTGACAATACCGGTTTTTACTTTACCTGTAGATTTGTCCAGGGCATTCAGCAGCGCCTTGTCCACTTCCGGGGCGGGGATGCGTTCCAACGCATACAGGGCAATATCGGCGGTTTTTTCATCCTGCAGTAATTTTGCCAATACCGGCGTCGCATCCTTGCTGCCGATAATGCTTAATTCTTTACAAATGAATTGTTTGCCGGCAAAAGAGGCGTCGGTTTGCAAAAAGCTCAACAGCTCTTTTTCAATTTGCGCTTTCAACTCTGCATTTTGCAATGAAGAGCATACCAAAGCATCCAGGTCGGTCAGGGAAACGCGTGATTGACCAAAATCATAGGTTTTGATCTGTTTGAGCAATTCCTGAACTTGCGTAAGCGCTTTGCCGTCCTGATCTTCGGGGGCATTGGCGGCGACGAAGGAAAGATTCGCCAGCAAAAGCATAACTGCCAAAATTGCTACAAGGACGACTCTTTTTTTCATATTAATCATTCTGAACTCCATAATTTGGTTTATGAGCAAATTTCACTTTTTTTATTCAAACTACAAACAAACGACTTTCCGGTCTATAAATGCCAGGGCGCGCGCATGGGGCGCTTGATCATTTTGTCCGCTTCCGGGCTGTTGGTAATGTGTTCCGTAACCGGATCCCATTGCAGCTTTAAACCGGTTTGCATGGCAATGTTCAATAAATGGCAAATTGTGCCGGTACGATGGCCAATTTCCGCAGTTGCCATGGGTTGACGGCGAATTTTCACCGCTTCGAGAAAATCGCGGTGATGGCCAGGGCTTCTGCCGATCGTGATCTCGCCCGGCAATATCTTGTCCGTCAACAGGGAAGCCGGATTGGCTTCCAGGCGGCCGCCGTGTATATAAATAAAAATCGACCCTTTATCGCCTTCGAATTTTATACCACGCGGAGTATTGGTATTGCCATATAACTTTACGCCATTGGTATATGTACATTGAAAAGTATAATCCACAAATGTGTTGAAAAGCCCGTTACGGGGCGCCCGACCGGAAGCGGAAATTTCCACCGGGCCGCTGTTATCCATATCCAGCGCCAGTTGCGCCAGGTCGATGATATGCGCGCCGCGGTCGGTCATTTCGCCGCCGCCATACTCTAATTGATAGCGCCACCAGAAATGGGTGCGCTTTTTAGTAAACGGAACAGCCGGAGTCGGCCCCAGCCAGAAATCATAATCCAGTCCTTTTGGAACCGGTAAGACCGGCTGCGGCGGGATTTCCACATCGTTATCGAGAGGCATATTGACGCGAATGGTGTGCAGCTTGCCAATGCGGCCGTTGCGGATCAACTCGACGGCAAAACGTACGCTATGGTTGGAACGCTCGTGGCTGCCGGTTTGCAAAATCCGTTTATAACGACCGACGGCGTCGCACACCGCTCGGCCTTCGGCAATGGTATTGGTGAGCGGCTTTTCGCAATAAATATCCTTACCCGCCTTGGCAGCCGCTATGGAGACCAGACCATGCCAGTGGTCGGGAGTGCAAACCGTTACGGCGTCAATATCCGGACGCGCCAGCAATTCCCGGAAATCATGAAAGGTAGCGCAGCCCATGTGATCAGCCGCGCCCGTTTGTTCCGCATAATAATCATCCAGTCGTTTTTTAGCCGGTAAAAGGCCGGCGCTTTGGCTGCCCTGGAACTGGTAGAGCATATCGTAATCATCGCTGCCGGAATTGACATCACATAAAGCAACAATCTGCACGTCCGGCTGGTTCATAAAGGCCTGCATATTATAGGTGCCCTGCCCGCCAAGGCCGATACAGCCCATCACGATCCGCTCCGAGGGCGCGGTATGGCCGTCATGCCCCAAAGCCGATGACGGGATAATAGCCGGAAAACTGAACGCCGTCCCGGTGATAGCGGCGCCTTTCAGGAACTGACGCCGGTTCATGGAATTTTGGTTGTTCATAAATTTACTCATCCTCTATATTTATAGCTGCCAGGGACTGCGCATGGATTTACCCAACATGCGGGATGCTGTCGGATCATTGATAATTTCTTCTGTCTCCGGGTTGAAATAGATTTTTCGTCCCAGCAGCATGGAAATTTGTCCAAGATGGCCCGGTATTGCAGAATGGTGGGCAACTTCGCATGGGGTGAGGGTTGCTTCACGGCTTTTAACGCAATCCAGAAAATTCCGGTAATGGCCACCGGATTGGAGCAAGTGGATTTCACCCGGCGCAAAGGTTTCTTTGAGCAAGCTCTTGGGCTCTGCGTCGATACCGCTACGGTCGACCCAAACCCAGCCGAGGTCGCCAATCCATTTCGTGCCGCTGCGAATGTTATTATAGCCGCCGGCCAGGGTCATTTTGATGCCATTAGCATATTTGGTTTCGACACGGTACTTGGTCGCTGTATTCCATATACCGTTTTTGGGATATTCGCCTTGTCCTTCAACTTCTATTGGCGCGGCATAATCCATTCCCAGTCCCCAATGAGCTATATCGACATGATGACCGACCCAGTCCATGATCTGGCCGCCGCCAAAATCGAGAACCCAGCGCCAGTTTTTATGAACCCGCGCCGTCACATAAGGAGAATAAGGAGCCGGGCCCAGCCAAAATTCATAATCCAGTTCCGGCGGCGGGGGTGTAATAGTATTCAGGTTTCTGGTTCCGGCGAAATCGGTATGACCGGAGGGCAGGCCGACTTGAACAGTGTGTACCTTGCCGATGCGGCCGTTCAAAACCAGTTCGCAGGCATATCGGAACGGGGCCTCCGAGCGCTGCCAACTGCCGGTCTGCCAGATGCGGTTATAACGTTTGACCGCATCGCACATGGCGCGACCTTCTTTGATAGTGTGGGAAAGCGGCTTTTCGCCGTAAATATCCTTGCCGGCGCGGGCTGAAGCAATCGCCGGAATGGAATGCCAGTGATCGGGGGTGCCGATAGAAATAGCGTCGATATCCTGACGAGTGAGTAATTCACGAAAATCATGATAAGTGGCGCAATCATTGTTGCCATATTTTTTGTCGATCAGGGCTTTGGCTTCCTGCAGGTGTTTCGTATCCAGATCGCACACGGCCACTACATGGGCGTCCGGCTCTTCCAGGAAACCTTCGAGGTTGCTGGTTCCCTGCCAGCCAACGCCGATACAACCGATAGTAATTTTATTGCCCGGCAATACAGCGCCATTTCTGCCCAGAACGGAAGAAGGGACAATTGCTGGAAAACCGAGGGCGCCTACGGCAGTGAGGGCGGTGCTCCGGAGAAATGTTCTTCTGTTGACATTATTCTTTTGCGGCATCTGCGATTCCTTTTCTCTAGTTTATATATTCCAGGGGCTGCGTTTTGCTCGTGACAACAAACGGTTTGCCTCGGGATCGTTAACAAATTGTTCTTTATCAGGGTTCCATTGCAACTTGCGGCCAAGTTGTACGGCCTGGTTGCCGAGATGACAGACGGAAACGGAACGATGACCGATTTCCACATCGGTTATGGGTTTGCTGCGGGTTTTGATACACTGCAGCCAGTCTTTTTTATGATCCGTACTTTTATAAAGATGAATTTCACCCGGTGTTAGCCTGACATTTACCAGCGAAGCGGGGGTGGTTTGCAAGTAGGAACGATTCACCTTAACTGTACCTTTGGCGCCGGTGAATAAAATATAATTATCTTCGAAATCGGCGGTCATTTCAATGCCGTTGGCATAACGGTAGGTTAACAGGGTTACATCCTTGCCGTTCGGGGGGATGATCTCGACCGGCCCGCTGTTATCCATACCCAAACCCCACTGGGCGATGTCAAAATGATGCGCCCCCCAGTCGGTCATGCCGCCGCCGGAATAATCGCGATAATTACGCCAGGCTGGATAACCGTTAAAGCTGATCGGCGGGGCGATGATGGAATTATAGGGTCGCTGCGGAGCCGGGCCAAGCCACAAATCCCAGTCCAGTTCCGGCAATACTGTTTCTGCCGGCAGTTCACATATTTGCGGGTGCGGAATAAAACCGGTGCGAATACTGACCCGTACAGTTTTAACCTCACCGATATAACCGTTACGTACCAGCTCACAGGCAAAGCGGAATTTTTGATCGGAGCGCTGCATACTACCGGTTTGGAATACCCGTTCATACCTGCGGGCGACGTTGGTCATAGCGCGGCCTTCGGAAATTGTCAAGGTAAGCGGCTTTTCGCAATACACATCTTTACCGGCCTGCATGGCCATTATGGATGGAATAGCGTGCCAGTGGTCGGGTGTGGCAATAACTACAGCGTCAATGTCGGCCCGGCTTATGATGTCGCGGAAATCACGATACGCGGAGCAGCCCTTGTATTCAACGCCGTCATGCTTGTCTGTATAAAATTTTTCAACATTGTCTTTGGCGCGTTTGAGTTTAAGATCGTCGACATCGCATACGGCCAGCACCTGGAATTCGGGATCGTTAAGGAATCCCCTGAGCAGGCCGCCGCCCTGAACGCCAACGCCGATGAATCCCAGGGTAAGGCGATTTGAGGGAAGCACATTGTTCTGCTGACTCCAGGCGGAAGCTGGCACAAGCGAAACGCCCAGGGCCGCCCCCACAGTATTTTTTAAAAATGTTCGTCGGTTAAAGTGATTGTTGTTCTGCATACATTATCCTTACCAGATATCGTTATCGCCATTAGCTGCCTTGCTGACTGTGAAAATATTGCTAACCGGCTCCTGAATTTAAGTTTTTGTTTGCTGTAAGTCAATGTTATTATTTTTGCCCTCCGGCGCTTTTATCCACCTCCATCACCACCCGGAAACCGGTCTGTTTAAACTGGTACGACTCCGGGGCGCTGCTGCGCGCGGCGCTGCGACAGCCGGGCAGAAAAGTATCCCAGGCGCCGCCGCGGATGACATACTGCTTGCCGTCAAAAGGCCCGGTTGGATCGATCACGGCGCTGTCCGGGTATTCCGGGCCGTAAAAATCTGCGCACCATTCCGAAACGTTGCCGTGCATATCAAATAACCCCCAGACGTTGGAAAATTTTTCAGCGACGGGGTGACTGTGTTCATTGCTGTTTGCCGCATACCACGCCAGGCAGTCCGCACAGTTGTTGCCGGCAAAAGCGGTTGCGCTGCCGGCCCGGCAGGCATATTCCCACTCGGCTTCGGTGGGCAGGCGGTATATACGATTGTCAAGCTGTGATAGTTTTTCACAAAATTGCGCCGCTTCTTTCCAGCTGATCTTTTCCACCGGCAAACTATCGCCTTTAAAGTGACTGCGGTTATATCCCATCACCTTGTGCCATTGCCCCTGGGTAACTTCAGTCATGCCAATATAAAATGCCCTGGATAGGATTACCTGGTGAGGCGTTTCATCTTCCTGGCGGCCTTTTTCATCGTAAGGACTGCCCATCATAAAAGAACCGGCCGGAACCGGGACAAATTGCATACCCACAGAATTGGTCAACGGAGTTGCCGGTTGCAGCGTATTTTGCTGCGCCGCCGTTGGCAGAGAAATAAACAGCAAAATGGCCAGGTATTTCCACAGGCGAACAAGAGTCATCAGGCGGCTCCTACAATACCAGTCCGGTCAAATCGGGCGTTAGGGTTGCTTGGGAATTGCTAACTTCTTCCCAGCTAACCGGGGCGCCTTTATCCGCCGCTAACCGTCCCATAATTGTGGTCAGGTTGCTGCGCACGCTGGGCGCTACGGTGGTATTGGCATATTTCCCGCTGGTGATATTGGCGTGAAAATCGGCAATGTTGCTCACCGCGCCATCCGTGTACAGGTTGCCCACATCGCCGCCCTTGAACGGTTTATCGCCGCTGATGCTGACCGAACCGAAATAATGGGTATCGATGACCCCGTTGGCACCGTACATGCGGCACAGCAGATCGTCGTACGCCTTGCCGAATTGCTTGGAATGAAATGTTAGCAGCACATCGCCGGGGAAAGTATAAATAACCGAATTAGTATCATGGCAGGTGCCGACCGGGCGGTAACGGTAGCTAAATCCGGTGGCCTGCAAAGGATGCTCGTCCAGTATCCATGTGGCGACATCCAGCACATGAATATTTTGCTCGGTTATCACATCGCCGGAGAGTTCGCGGCTCAAACCCCAGGCGCGCAAACGGTTTTCCGGGGATATGTTGCCGTTTTCAAAAAATGGATAATACTGGCTCCAGGTGGCGTCGCACAGGTAAGCGGCTTCGCCGCTGACGATTTTGCCTATATCGCCATATTGTACACGCTTGACTGCTTCACGGTAAAAGGGATGAGTACGGGTTTGAAAATCAACCAGAAAGCAGAGTTTTTGGGCGCCAGCTTTTTGCGCGCTTTGCTGAATGGACATGCAGCCCGGCACATCCACAGCTATGGGTTTGGCCAGGTACACATGCACGCCGGCTTCCACTCCGGCCGCCGCCTGTTCCGGGTGAAAATATGGCGGCGTTTGGATGATAATTGCATCAACCGCTTTGCCGGCCAGCAATTTCTTATAGCCATTCAGTCCGGTAAAACGTTGGTTTTTATCAATTTTATATTGCTCGCCAAAAGCATCGACCTTGTCCTGAAAATAATCTGCAGCGGCGGTAAATTGATAGCCACCGTGTTTTTGGAATAGATCGGCCAGCCAGGTACCGCGCCCACCACAGCCGACAAGACCTAATTTGATTTTGGAATTGGCCGCCGAACCGCGCACCAGTTGTGGTTCAACAATGGTAAAAGCTAACGCCGCAGCCCCGGCGTTTTTCAGAAACTGCCGGCGACCGAGTTTGTTGGCTTTATCTTTGACTGCTGAACTCTTGATATTCATATCAACCTCCTGATATTCATTATACCCGTATTTGAACGGAATTCGTAAAAAATTTTTTGACAATCAGGTCAGGTAATAAAATTAATGCATTATAAATGCCAGGGACTGCGCATAAGCCGTTCCATAAGACGATTTGCTTCCGTATCGTTGATAAATTCTTCCTTAACCGGGTCCCAATACAGTTTCCTGCCCAACCGCATGGCAATTTCTTCGTGGTGACAAACAAAGTCCGCTTGCGCGCCCGATTCGACCGGACTCATCGTGCGCTGCCGGGTTTTTATCGCATCGAGAAAATTGCGGTGATGATTATTGCTTACCGGTAAACGCTTATCATTAGGGCCTAACTTGGTCCTTATCAGTGTGTCCGGATAAGACTTGATCATTTCGCGGCAGGTAAAAATCCAGCCATCCGTACCTTCGAACAAAATGCCTTCCCAGTGCAGGTTGAATTGATCGACTGTCTTCATCGCCGTGGGTCGATCCATGTGAATGAGCTTGACGCCATTGCGATAAGTGTGTTCCGCGCGCCAGTGCCGGGCGGTGTCATATAATCCTTCGCTGGGGAATTCACCTTTGGCTTCCACAGAAACGGGACAAGTATTTTCCATACCGCTGGCCAACTGGGCAATATCTACAGGATGAATGCCCCAGGCGCTGCCAACGCAGCCGAGCGAATAGTCGCGGATCAGCGTCCAGTTGCGGGTGCAGCGTTCAAACGTATAGGGCGCCCACACCGCAGAACCCAGCCAAAGATCATAGTCAAATCCTTCTGGAACCGGCTGAACCGGTTGATCCGGTATGGGTTCAAAGGAAGCGGAACCGATGGTGATAGTTTGCAGCTGGCCGATCTTATCGTTCCACACCAGTTCGCAAGCCAGGCGAAAACGGGTATCGGAGCGCTGCTGGGTGCCGAACTGGAAAACAATGTTATAATCCTGAACCGCCTTGCGCAGGGCTTTGGTTTCGTTGATGCTGAATCCCATGGCTTTTTCATAATACATATCTTTACCCCGGCGGGCCGCTTCAATGCCAATAAGCGCATGCCACTGGTCGGGGACAGCGATCACAACGGCGTCGATATCCTTACGCGCCAGCAATTCACGGTAATCGTTATATGTAGAACAATCTTTATTATCATAGCGCTGATCGACTATCTCTTTGGCTCTGTCGCGGTGCTCCCGGCGCACATCGCAGATCGCGGTGATCTGTACATCATCATAACCGACAAACGAGCGGACATGCCCGGTTCCCATGCTGCCCACGCCGATAAAACCGAGGTTAATTTTATCGTTCGGTAGAATTTGTCCGTTTTTGCCCAATACCCTGGAGGGGACAATATATGGAAAACCGAAAGTGCCGATTGCGGCGCCGGCGCTGCTTTTCAAAAAATCTCTTCTATCCATTTTTATTTTTCCCTTTTACTGTACAGGTTATGACAATTATTTTTGTTCTGCTGCCTGTAACACAGTCTGGTTGACCACAGCGACACTGGCGGTATTCTGTTCCGAGCATTGCAGTTCAATAGCCAGAGGTTTAATTTCCCGGATAACCGGCTCCTGGAGTAATGCGGAAAGTTCCTTAATATTCTTATCCTGGAAACGGAGGATAAATATGCGCTCGCCCAGGGTTTTCAGGGTATTTTTGCGGTCTTTAGTCAAGGCCGGGGATTCCATATCCAGGCAAACGCCGAGGTTTTTATCATTATTGAGCAGCTTGTGCAGTTCTTTTGATTTCAGAGTTTTCCCGGCTGTTTTATTGGTTACGGCAACACGGAGCGCATACGTGGAGCAATATTTCTTGAGCAAATTCAGCGCTGCGGCGTCCGGGGCAACCACCAGGGTTTCCACACCCATTTTCTGCGCGAAAACGCATAATTGCCGGGCTTGTTGCTCGTCGGCCGGGATATTTTGAATATCCAGCGTGGCGATGCGCACACCGTCGTCGAGCAGTTTAGCCCGAATCTGCAATATTTCCGCGCCGGTAAGCGCCGGAGTCAATTTCTTTGGCAGGTCCGCGCTGATCAGCTGTGTATCGGAAGCATTCATGGTCATTAAACCGGCGGCAGCGGTGCGCCCGGCCAGTTCATACAGGGTCATTGCCGGTTGCGGCGCCAGTCCGAACTGCCATTGCCGCTTTTCCATGACCAGCGTAGCCGGCGTGATTTTGTTGCTGGGAATGTCCGATACGCATAAATCGCCCAGGGCGTACTGGATGCCGTCCAGAAAGTGCTGCAACACCGGGGCGTTCCAGTTGATATGCGCATTATGTCCCAAGGTGGAATAGAATACCCGGCCGCGGCCGTAATTGTGCACCCAACTGATGGCCAGGTCTCTATCGGCTAGCCGTTCCGGCAGAATGCGACGACGCTCGCTCATATCGGTCTTATCCGTATCGATGCTCAGCAGTACCCGCAGTTTATCGCGCGAATAGGGCTCTGCCTGGAACTGGAATACCTCGTCGCTGATGTCAAAATTAACCGTCTTGAACGCCGCATTGAGCGGGTGAGAGGGTTCGTTCACTTTAAGATTGATCCATTCCCATTCTTTCCAGGGGTGGCCACCGTTTTCATAGCCGCCCAGCATAACGCCAAACGCCGGGAACTGGTCATACACCGGCCATTGCACAAAAGTAGCGCCAGCGGCGTGCAGGCCGATAAAACCCTTACCGCTATATACATAATCCAATAGACTGGCGCGCAGTTCGGGATCGGTAAACAGCACTCCATTGGTGTTGTTGAAGCAAATGGCGTCGAACTGCTGTAAATTCTCCGGTTTAAACATGAGGGTATCGTTGCTGAACACCACTTCAAAAGCGCCGGTCTTTTCGCCCATGAGTTTAAGCGCATAATTGGCGTAAGGAATAGAACCATGCCCTTTGATCATTTTACCATCCCGTTTATTCAGGGTACAGACCAGAATTTTGCGCGGCTTGACGGTTTTGGCCGACGCCTGTGCAGGGATTGCCTGCTCGATTAAAAGCCGGGTGGAATCCGGGAGCGGAGCATAGTGTGTATCATAATTCTGCACGATTTCATACTGCGCCCGGGTTGTCGCCGGGTTTAGTGCAAATACTATCAGGAATGAAACGACGAGGAACAATATAATGCGGGACACGTTGGTTCTGCCTTTCTGGCCTGCAAAAACCGGCCGTTTGCGAGCAAGCGGGAAAATCAAAAGTAAACGTTTAAGTGACTTAAAGTACTACTTTTTTTCAAAAAAGCAATCCCTTTTTTTGTAAAAAATTGTATCGGGGAAGGTGAGACGTGAAACGTGAGACGAGAGACGTGAAATGTGATATGAAAAGTGTCATCCCGGTCGTCGAGTAGGACGGTCGAGCACAGCGAGACCGGACGTATCGAGACATACCGGGAAAACATAATGATCGGTTCTGATCGCGCCGGATATTTATCCGGTGCGGATGATATAACCGGACATTCGTCCGGCAACCAAATTGCCCGCTTTCATTGCCACGTCATTTATGACGTGGAAAAATGCAACTAAATAAATTTGACTTTAGTCAAATACAAATTTAGGCTAAAGCCTTGTTTTTGTTTTTTTTATCCCACGACCTGAAGGTCGTGGCAATGAAGTGGTTACCCTATAGTCCGGTCGTCGAGTAGGCCGGCCGAGCACAGCGAGACCGGACGTATCGAGACGTATACCAAGTAAAAAAGCCCGGTCATCGAGTAGTCCCGTTGCTTTACCTTTCGGGACGTATCGAGATGAACCGGGGAAAAAATTCATTGATAACAGACCCCGTCCCCTCAATATGGTTCGTAAAGATAAATCCCGCAAAGCGGAAGAGGCTCTACTCGGGGACCGGATGATCTGATTTTTTGGTAGGGGCGAAGCATCTGTTCCAGGTGAATTATAAATAACAATCAGGTCCCACCAAAGATGCTTCGCCCGCAAAAAAGCAAACCGGCCCATATTGAGACAACATGCCCCGGGATGAGCGCTACAAAGTGTAGTCCACCTCGCCGCAGATTCGGAAAATATAGAGCCAGGTTCGAATTCATGGCTTTTTCTTTATACCAAAATCGTACCCCAGGTGAACCACACTGTATTTTGTCATTCCGACGAGCATCGCGAGGAGGAATCTTTTTATTCATTGCCACGTCATTTATGACGTGGATAAATGCAACTTAAAAAAAATTGACTTTAGTCAAATTCAAATTTAGGCTAAAGCCTTGTTTTTGTTTTTTTTATCCCACGACCTGAAGGTCGTGGCTATGAAGTGGTTACACTCTAGTCCGGTCGTCGAGTAGTCCGGCCGAGCACAGCGAGACCGGACGTATCGAGACGTGCCGGGAAAACATAATGATCGGCTCTGATCGCGCCGGATATTCTTCCGGTACCCAAATTGCCGGGCCACAGGCCCGACCTACAAACTGAACGCAAAGCGTTCATAAAATGGTGGGATAGAATCCCACCCTACCCAAATTTTTTGGTACAATCCCGGTCGTCGAGTAGGACGGTCGAGCACAGCGAGACCGGACGTATCGAGACGCACCGGGAAAACACAATGATCGACCTGAACGCGCGGGATATTTATCCGGTGCGGATGGTATCCCCGGACATCCATCCGGTACCCATATTGCCGGGCCACAGGCCCGACCTACCTATTTATTTTTCTTAATTACAAAAATCGCCAGGCTGGTGAACCAGTTCGGGAACAGGTTGTACAAAACACCGCCCTTACGCGCTTGTCCCAAATTGATTTGCTGTTTTATAGTAATATTCCCCTCGGCGCACAGGTTCTTGAAATCCTTGATAGTGGTCAAATGAATGTTGGGGGTGTCGTACCACTGGTACGGCAGGGTTTTGGTGCGCGGCATAATCCCCTGCACAAATAATTGCGAGCGTACTTTCCAGTAGCCAAAGTTCAACAAACTCACAATCCCCGTTTGTCCGACGCGCAGCATATCATGTAAAATAATGTGCGGTTTTTTCACCGCCTGCAAAGTCTGACTGAGGATGACATAATCGAACGATTTATCCGGGTACTCGCCCAGGCCCTCATCCATGTCCGCATGAATGACCGGCACGCCTTTTTCCACGCAGGCGCAAATATTTTCCACATCAATTTCCACCCCGTGGCCGCGAATGTTCTTTTCCTGCGCCAGTTTATGCAACAGTTCACCGCTGCCGCAGCCCAGGTCGAGCACGCGACTGTTGTTTTCTATGATCCGGGCAATATAATTTAAATCCAGCCTGAGCTGGTCTTTATTCAGGTTTTTCATAACTCCTCATCATGCGTTGGCATAACTTAAAAAATCGGCTATCATCTTCTCCATACAGGCATTCCGCAACAGAAAGGAATCATGCCCATAATTCGAGGGGATTTCGCAAAAGGTTACATGCTTGCCGTTCACCATCAGCGCGCGTACGATTTCTTTGGCCTGCGCGGTCGTGAACAGCCAGTCCGATGTAAAGGACAGCACCAGGAACTTGGCTTGCACATTTTTAAAAGCGTTTTCCAGGGAACCGTAATCGCGGGATAGATCAAAATAGTCGATGGCCTTACTGATATACAGATAGGTATTGGCGTCAAAGCGTTTGATGAACGATTCGCCCTGGTAGCGCAGGTAGCTTTCCACCTCAAAATCCGTGGAAAAATCATAGCCATAGCGTTCTTTTTCCTGCAAGCGGCGGCCGAACTTTTCGTGCATCGATTCTTCACTGAGATAGGTGATATGCGCCAACATGCGCGCCACACTCAGTCCCTGCGCCGGGATGAGATTGTAATCGCTGTAATCGCCGTTCTTCCAGTTAGCGTCGGCATAGATCGCCTGGCGGCCTACTTCATCAAAGGCAATGCCCTGGGCGTTCAAGCGACTGGTTGTGGCAATCGGCAGCGCCGCAGCGACCATGTCCGGGTATTTAATAGCCCATTCCAGCGCCTGCATACCGCCCATCGAGCCGCCCACTACCGCGTGCAATTTGCTGATATTCAGATGCCGCACCAGCTCGCGCTGCGCTTTCACCATGTCGCCGATGGTAACGACGGGAAAATTCAGATTATACGGCTTGCCCGTAGCGGGATTCGTGGACGTTGGCCCGGTGGAGCCTTTACAGCCGCCGAGGACATTCGAACAGACCACAAAATATTTGTTGGTATCGAACGGCCGGCCGGGACCTACCATAAAATCCCACCACCCCGGTTTGGGGTCATTTGGCGAATAATAGCCCGCCACATGGGCATCTCCGGACAGGGCGTGGGTAATTAACAGGGCGTTATCGCCGCGCTCGTTCAATTGCCCGTATGTTTCATAGGCCAGGGTAATGGGCCCCAGCTTTACCCCGCTTTCCAGGTGCATTTCATTGGGCGGCTGGGCAAAGGTAAAGAATTTGGTTTCGACAATACCGATAGAGTTTGCATCCATGGACTGATCCGTTTATTCAGAGAAGTTCAGATACAAAAGATTATTACAATAATTATTACCGCTGTGTCCTATAATATCGGACACAGCGGTTAATATAATAAATATTTTTTACAAATAGAATAGCCTAGATGCCGGTTTCAGCATCGAATAAACCCTGGTACAGCAGTCCGGAGAGATAACGCTCGCCGCTGTCCGGCAGAATGACAACAATGGTCTTGCCAGCGAATTCGGCCATTTTACCCAGCCGTACCGCCGCCGCCGTGGCCGCGCCGCAGGAAATACCAGCTAAAATGCCTTCCTCGCGGGCCAGCCGCCGGGCGTATTCCAGGGCTTCATCGTTTGAAACGGTTTCTACACGGTCGATCAGCGCAAGATCGAGGTTACCGGGGATGAATCCTGCGCCGATGCCCTGAATCTTGTGCGGCGCAGGCTTGAGTTCCACGCCCTGCCGGGTCTGGGTGATCACGGGACTATCCGCCGGCTCCACCGCTACTGAGGTGATTGCCTTGCCTTTATGTTTTTTTATAAAACGACTGATGCCGCTAATCGTGCCGCCGGTGCCGACCCCGGCAACCAACACATCCACGCCGCCGTCGGTATCCTGCCAGATCTCCGGCCCGGTAGTCTGTTCGTGGATCGCCGGGTTGGCGGGATTTTCGAACTGTTGCAGTAAAACATATTTATCCGGGTCGCTGGTGCGAATTTCATCCGCTTTGGCAATTGCGCCTTTCATGCCTTTGGCGCCTTCGGTCAATACCAGGGTAGCGCCCAGCGCTTTGAGCAGCTTGCGGCGCTCGATGCTCATCGTTTCCGGCATGGTCAGCGTTACGTTATAACCCCGCGCCGCGCCCACAAACGCCAGGGCAATGCCGGTATTGCCGCTGGTCGGCTCGATGATCGCTTTACCGGGTTTGAGGATACCGCGCTTTTCCGCATCCCAGATCATGGACGCGCCGATGCGGCATTTGACGGAATAGGCCGGGTTGCGTCCCTCGATCTTGGCGAGGATGAGCGCCTTGCCGCCGTCCGTCACCTTGTTCAGTTTAACCAGCGGCGTCTTGCCGATGGTATAGCTGTTATCATTATAATAGTTACTCATAGTATACCTCTGTTGTGTTAAATCTTATCCAACGAAGCGGTCATATCATCCAATATATCATTGATATGTTCAATGCCGATGGATAAACGTATAAATTCGGGAGTGATTCCCGCTTCCTGTAACTGCCGTTCGTTCAACTGCGAATGGGTAGTGCTGGCCGGATGCAGCGCCAGACTTTTAGCGTCGCCCACATTGGCAAGGTGCGAAACCAGTTGCAGGTTGTTGATAAATTTTTCCGCGGCGGCTTTACCGGCCTTTACGCCAAACGCCACCATGCTGCCAGCGCCTTTTTGCAGATATTTTTGCGCCAGGGGATAACCGGGATCGCCCTTTAAACCGGGATAACGCACCCAGGATACCTTAGGATGGGTTTGCAGAAATTCAGCTACCTTTAATGCATTCTCACAATGTCGCTCCATGCGCAACGGCAGGGTTTCGATGCCCTGTAAAAAGAACCAGGCGTTATCCGGTGAAATACAAGCGCCCAGGTTGCGCAACGGCACCAGGCGCAGGCGCATAATAAAGGCCAGTTTATTGGCGTCGCCCAGATCATGGGCATAACGGATGCCGTGATAGCTTTCATCCGGTTCGTTGAATAATTTAAACTTTTTGTCGGTCCAGTCAAAATTCGCGCCGTCCACTACTATGCCGCCAATTCCAGCGCCGTGTCCGCCCAGCCACTTGGTGAGCGAGTGAATGACTACATTAGCGCCGTACTCGATGGGCCGCAGCAGGTACGGTGTGGTAAAGGTGGAATCGACCAGCAGCGGCAGGTTGTGCTTTTGCGCGATTTTAGCTACCGCTTCTATATCGGTCACATCCAGCCGGGGGTTGCCGATGGTTTCGATGTAAATGAGCCGGGTTTTGTCGTTTATAGCTTTTTCAAAATTTTCCGCTTTGGAGGGATCGACAAACCGGGTTTTTATGCCCAATTGCGGCAAAATGACATCGAACATGGTATAGGTGCCGCCGTACAGGTTATTGGCGGAAACCAGTTCCTCGCCGGCCGAGCAAATATTGATAATAGCGTAATGAATGGCCGATGTACCCGAAGCCAGCGCCAGCGCCGCAGCCGCGCCGTCCAGTTGCGCGACGCGCTGTTCCAGGATGTCCTGGGTGGGGTTCATCATGCGTGTATAGATGTTGCCGGGAACCTTGAGGGCGAACAAATCCGCCGCATGTTGGGTGTCTTTAAATACATAAGAACTGGTGCGGTAAACGGGCACGCCGCGGGACAAGGTAGCGGAATCCGGGATTTGGCCGCCATGCAGGGCGATGGTTTCAAATTTATAATGTTTTGGTGACATGTGATTTTCTCCTGAATGAAATAATTTGTGGGTCGTTAAATATCATAGTTGTATTCATTTTTTACCTGGCGCAGTTCTTCCGCCCGGCGCATGATGTCGGCAAAAGTTACCGTATCCACAACCGCGGATATTGCCTGGGTAACTTTTTGCCAGATCTCCCGTAAGGCCAGATCATATAAATTATTGGTTCGGTCGTTATTCGACACAGGTTCTAGTGATCCTTCAATAGTCCGGATGATTTCACCGAGAGTGATCTCTGCCGGCGCTTTCGGCAGGTAAAATCCGCCGTTGGCGCCACGCTTACTGGCAACATGCCCGGATTTCTTTAATATGAGCAGAATTTGCTCCAGGTATTTTTCCGGTATATTCTGCCGCCGGGAGATATCGCCAATAGGAACAATATCGGTATTGGGGTAGCGGCTGCATAAATAAAGCAGCGCCCGGATCGCATATTCTCCCTTGTAAGTTACTTTCATCTACACTCCAATTGTTATAATTATGACCTTAATAGTCATAATTTAATACAAAAAAAATGATTGTCAAGAAATAATTATATAATTTTCAAAATACAACAGCAAATTACAGTTATTTATTTCAGGGGTAATCATTTTACACAATCAATACAGCACACTCGTATTACAAGTTAAATACTGTCCTCGAACAGCTTTTACAAATCATTCATTATAGTGATATTATTTAATCAAGTAGCATTTCATTCGTAATTCATAATTTTATATTATCTCTTGGTTATTCCAGATCTCCCCTTCATTACGTAAAACCGCCAGTTTGTATCTCGTATTATATCCTTGGTAATTTTTCCATTGTTTTTTTATAAAATTGATTGTAAACTCGTTTGGTCGTGTAATACAAGGGAAATACCCGAGATCAACAGTTATCCCGGCTATTACCGGCTAATTGTGGAATAATGTAATATTATCGCATTCGGAGGAAAAAGGTATTACTTTTTCAAATCATCATTTATGGAGGAAACTATGAAAAAAATCCTGTTTGTATTTACCATTACTTTAATAACACTGGCCTGGCTGGGAAGCGGCATTGCCCAGGAAGCCCCCAAAGCCGCTCCCTATCACGCCTGGTGGAAAGATATGGGAACCGGCTGGCCGAAAAAAAATCCCAACGCCAAAAACATGCCCCTCATCCAGGTACTGGGCAATAAATTTGTCGATCCGCAGGGCAACACCGTATTATTCCGCGGTATGGCAATATCCGATCCCGATAAAATTGCCAACCAGGGTCACTGGAATAAAACTCATTTCGAAAAAGTCAAAGAGACCGGTTGTATGGTCGTCCGCATTCCCATCCACCCGATTGCCTGGCGCGAACGCACTCCGGTTGAATACCTGAAACTAATCGACGAAGCGATTGAATGGTGTACCGAACTCAAAATGTATGTGATGATCGATTGGCATTCTATCGGCAATTTGGGCATGGAATTGTTCCAGAACCCCATGTATGTTACCACCCAACAGGAAACCTTCGAGTTCTGGCGGACGATTGCTTCCCGTTACCGCGGCAACAACACGGTGGCATTTTATGAATTGTTCAACGAACCGACTATTTATAGCGGCCAGTTGGGCAGCATGCCCTGGAGCGAATGGAAAAGCCTGAACGAAAAAATGATCAACCTGATCCGCGCTTTTGATAAAGAAACCATTATTTTGGTTGCCGGGCTGGACTGGGCGTATGACCTGACTCCGCTGCTTATCGAGCCAATTAACGAACCTAATATCGGTTTTGTAACCCATCCCTACGAACATAAACGCAAACCGCCCCTGGAACCCAAATGGGATGAAAATTTCGGGTTTGCCGCCGCAACCTGGCCGATTGTCGCCACTGAATTCGGCTTTGGCGTGCGCCCCGGAACCGAAATTAAAAAGGATGATTACTGCTATAAGATCGTCAACTACCTGGAAGGCAAAGGCATAAGCTGGGTGTGCTGGGTTTACGATCCGGAATGGGGCCCAAGCCTGTTAAAATCATGGGATACCTATGAACTTACCCCCAGCGGCGAATTCTTTAAAAAGGCCATGCAGGGAAAACTGGAAAAGTAACCTTTTATCCAGTATATTGCTGTAATCAGCCGGAATGATCAGTGAATTAGCAATTTTATATTAATCAAATTATTTATCACAATGAAACCCTGATGGTTAATCAATCATCAGGGTTTTATCTTTTTATCGATCTGCCAAAAACTGAATAATATATTTTTAACAGACTTTTATTGTGATCAGAAAGACAGTGCAACTACATTCTGTAGATTTAATTTTATATTCTCATTTTCACAAATCCTTAAATGCCTCCTGGTTAAAAAATCCATTATTTACTTATAGAATAGAGAAAAATGCCGATACTTTATATGTAATTCTATTATCTTTTGGTAATGGCAATTTTTTACTCAAAAAATCACAGTACACCCTGATTCTTGTTCCCAAGGATTAAAATGATCCGGTATGGGTACTATCCAAATCGTTTAAAAACCTGCCATTATATATATTTTTTCAACACAATGCAATCCCGTCCTATGATCCGGTAAAGGAGCAGAAATCACTATGCAATGGCAACGAATGACCCCTGATGATTATGCCAGCTTGCAACAAGCATCAAAAATAAAAACAATAAAAATAGATAATATCTGGTGGATGGAAGTAAAACCATACTTTTATCGCCCCCTGCTGCCCTGGATGGAAATTGAACCTGATCAAGTCCGCTACCCTTTAAAATCATTAATTGGCGGGGTACAACATATTGTGCCGCAGGGGATGAAAACCAACTCGCACTTTAACCTCTTCTTTTTTAATGATTTACAAAACTATACCCTGGAGGGGATGAGTAAAAACCGCCGTAAACAAATTAAAAAAGGAGCAAATAACTTTATAATAAAACAGATGACCGATTTGAACGAATTTATCGCCACAGCTCATAAAGTTTATGTCGCATTTCATGCCAGAACAAATTATAGCTATAAAAAAGAACGGATCAATATTGAAGGTTTTATAACCTGGGCAAAAGCACTCTTTTCATGTCCTGGAATATTGATTTTAGGCGCTTATTATCAAAATCAGTTGTCTGCCATTAGTATTTCTTATCAGGTAGATGATGACATCATCGATGCCACCTTTTTTGCCGATACTGAAAGCCTGGCGCTGGGGATTTCGGATTATATGGTGCATATAATCCGCGAAATGGCAGCTAAAACCACAGCACACCGTATTTTTAAAGGATGGGCGACAGGCGTACGAGGATTGGATGAATTTAAAATTTTGCGGGGATGCCAATTAGTAGAATTTCCAGCCTGGTTTCACATCAATCCCATCACTCTATATACGGTACATCTGTTTATGCATAACAAATTTAATAAAATTATCGGCAGCATATAATACCAAGATAAACAACATATTAACATCTGCGCTTTTTTATACTTGGCTTAACTATCTCCTATCATGATCTTCACACTAACCTGATGTTTCACCTGCAATGGATTAATTGACTGTTATAGCTAATATCTGTTTTGTTCGGTTTTCAATATTCCTATTGCACTCGCCATATCAGATTTTTTATTGGTTCCCGAACATCGGCTAGTCCTCCCACATTACAAGCGATAAAAAATAATCAAAAAATCAAAATTCTAACTTTTAATTGCTAAAGTAATTGGTAAAACAGCCGAAAACAGATATGAGAAGAGTATGCCTATACTCTTTTAATTAATACTTGATAACTGGACACTAGCGGCAGTAATAAACATTGATCCGATTTCTTGCCGGCATAAAATCAATGTTTACATTAGCAAAACTCCAACTGTCGGTGGACGCTGGTCCAGTCTAGCAAAAACAAAAGCGAGGATAATTATGCAATGGCAACGAATGACTCTGGATGAATACGCATTGTATCAGCAGGCAAATGGAGTTCATACTAGTAAAACCGACGGCGTCTGGTGGGCGGAAGTCAAACCCTGCTTTTATCGCCCTCTGTTACCATGGACGGTTGTTAAACCGGGTAGTGTTAATTATCCACCTAAATATCATATCGGTGGTATACAACATGCCATCCCGCAGGAAATCCCTGGTAATTCGTACATTAATCTGTTTTTCCTCAACGATTTGCAAAATTACTCGCTCGAGAGTCTGTGCCACAAACGCCGTAACCAGGTAAAAAAAGGATTAAATCATTTTACCAGCAAACAAATTACCGATAGCCGGGAATTCAAAGAGCAGGCTTTCCAGATATATGTAGATTTTTATCACCGCACCCATTATGGCTACAAAAAAGACCGGTTGCACAGGGATCACTTTAACGCCTGGGCCGATACTCTTTTCGCCAATCCCAAAATACTGATCCTGGGCGCTTATCATCAGGACAAGTTATCCGCGGTGAATACCTCATACCAGGTTGAAGATACTATTATAGGGTCATCATTTTTTGCCGATACTACCAGTTTATCACTGGGGATTTCGGACTTTTTCATGCATACCATCCGGGAGATTGCCGCTTCGTCCGATGCCGCCAGCATTTTTTACGGCTGGGCGACAGGTGAAAAGGGTCTGGATGATTTTAAACTCATACGCGGTTGTGAACTGGAAAAATTACCGGCGCGATATCAAATTAATCCTTTTATTCATTATACTGCCAAATTATTGATAAAAAACAAATACCTTAAATTATGCGGCTGCTTCTGATTATGTACATTTACAAAAATTAAATTGATTAAAATTCCAGGTATAAACCGGGGGAAAACATCTTTATTATGCTGAAGAGATGATTATTTTCAGACATGATAAAATTGTAATCAAGATTTTTGCATACCTGCCGATATTGATAATGATAAGCTATAACCGTCTGATTCCAGTTTTTCGTTAACCGGAGCGGATGAACTCTAAAATTACTGTATTTGATGGTACTGAATAGTTTCGATACTGTTGAATAAAATTTTACCCGGCTCACACTAAAACAAGAGAGGGCTCCTGTGTTTTGGACAAGTATGACCAACGATGAATATGCAGCTTTTCAACAGACCAATGGCATTAAAACTCACAAAATCAATGATTCATGGTGGGCGGAAGTCAAACCTTATTTTTTTCGTCCGCTATTACCGTGGAAAGTAATAAAACCCGGCAGTGTGACATATCCCTCAAAATCAATCATCGGCGGTATTCAGCATGCCGTACCTGCCGAATCGTCTTTCAACTCCCGCTTGAATATGTTTTTCCTTGATGATCTGCAAAACTATAGTCTGGATGGAGTATGCAAAAAGCGACGCTACAAGATAAAAAAAGGCATGAGTAATTTCACAATAAACCAGATTACCGATTGTAGTTACTTTAAAGAGCATGCGTATCATATTTATATTGATTTTTATTCAAGAACACACTATGGATATAAAAAAGAACGAGTGCAGCAAACCCGGTTTAATGCCTGGGCCGACACTTTATTTCAAAATCCTAAATTATTAATACTAGGCGCCTGGCATCAGGAGCAATTATGCGCCGTCAACACCTCGTTCATGGTTGAGGATGTTATCATTGGCGCCAGCTATTTTACCACAACCTCAAGTTTGTCGTTGGGTGTTTCAGACTATATCATGCATTTTATCCGTGAAGCTGCTGCAAAATCCACAGCTACACGGATTTTCTATGGTTGGGCGACCGGTGAAAGGGGCCTGGATGATTATAAAAGAGCACTTGGCTGCGAACTTGTGCAATTACCCGCCTGGTATCAAATCAATCCGGCGGTTGTGTTTTTAACGAAATTATCAAAAAAATATAATATGAATAAAATTCTTGGCGTCTTGTAAAACTCTGAGTTAAATGATTCTTCTGCTGCCGTCAAAAACATAATATTCATGACTTGCAATGATTTGCCCATTGCTGTTTAGTTTGGTTATATGTTCTCAACCGGCATCCAATCCTTCTGCGTCTTTTTATTACCGGCTTACCTGGGTGGTTTTCGATGAAATCAGCCTTATTTCCAGTTTCAGACCTGATAATTTTGTTTTGTTTTATTTTGGAAAATCACTATTTTCGTAAAATGAAAAAATGTTTTTGAGTATATTTATGAAAAACCTTTCCCGTCCAATCCTGCTTTTTACTGCGCTCATTTTATCTTTAGCGGCCTGTTCCAAAGACAGTCCCTCCGGCCCGGAAAAACCAGCGCCGGTTACTCTCAACACAATTCTGGTCGATTCACTGGCCACTGCCGAAACGGTTGCCCTGTTTAAAAATCTACAGGCGCTCTCACAAACCGGCGTGATGTTCGGCCACCAGGATGACCTTGCCTATGGAGTGGGCTGGTGGGCTGAAGCCGGCAAGTCCGATATAAAACTGGTGTGCGGCGATTACCCTGCTGTTTATGGCTGGGACCTGGGTGATATAGGCAAAGACGCCAACCTTGACGGCGTTAATTTCAGCCAGATGCAGGGCTGGATCAAGGAAGCCTATTCACGCGGAGGGGTTAATGTGTTCAGCATGCACCTCGATAACCCGGTCTCCGGCGGCAATTCGTGGGATAACAGCGCTGCCGTAGCGCAAATTTTGCCCGGTCAGGCTAAGCATAGCAGCTACCTGCAAACCCTCGATCTGATTGCCGCATTTTTTAAAGACCTGAAAACCGATAACGGTACATATATCCCGGTCGTTTTGCGTCCCTATCACGAACACAACCAAACCTGGTCCTGGTGGGGCAAGTCTGCCTGTACTGCCGATGAATATAACGCCTTGTGGATTATGACGGTACAGTACTTTCGCGATCATCATAAACTGCATCACCTGCTCTATGCCATCTCCCCGCAGGATATTAACACAGAAAGCGCCTATTTCGAACGCTACCCCGGCGATGACTGGGTGGATATACTGGGACTGGATTATTACCAGTTGTGGAGTAAATCCTCGGCCACAACCCTGGGCAAGGGGTTGCAAATGATGAGCGCCCAGGCCGCAGCCCGCAATAAAGCCGCCGCCATTACCGAAACCGGCGTGGAAAATGTGCCGTTCACGGACTGGTGGACCGGTTACCTTTTGGCTGCTTTAAAATACAAACAGACCAAAGGTATCGCCTGGGTACTGGTATGGCGCAACAAATCTACCGATCACTTTTTTGGCCCCTACCCCGGTCATAAAAGCGAACAAGATTTTATCACTTTTTATAACGATTCGTTGACCTTGTTTGAAAATGATCTGCCCGATATGTACCACGAATAAAATTACCAAATTGATTAATATACCGCATATAGCCAAGGAATACCGATAACCATGCCGCCTGAAATTGGTTTTGATAATGAAAAATACCTGCACGAACAAACCGCTGCGATTCTGGAAAGAGTAGACCGCTTTCAGGATAAACTGTACCTGGAATTTGGGGGCAAACTGTTGTTCGATTACCATGCCGCCCGAGTGCTGCCCGGTTTTGACCCGAATGTAAAAATGCGGTTATTGCAAAAACTTGTAAACAAAATTGATGTTATTCTATGTATCTACGCCGGCGATATTGAACGTAAAAAAGTTCGCGCCGATTTTGGTATTACTTATGATTCAGACGCGCTGAAAACCATCGACGATTTCAGCGAATGGGGCATCGACATTAAAGCGGTGGTCATCACCCGTTATGCCAACCAACCCTCCGCCAAAGCGTTTAAAAACAAACTGGAACGGCGCGGCATCCAGGTTTATACCCACAAATTTACCAAAGGTTACCCGACCGATATTGATCTGATCGTCAGCGATGAAGGCTATGGCGCCAATGATTATATCGTTACTTCCAAACCGATTGTTATTATAACCGGACCCGGACCCGGCAGCGGTAAACTTGCCACCTGCCTGTGCCAGTTATATCATGAATACCGCCGCGGCGTTAAAGCCGGTTATGCCAAATTCGAAACCTTTCCCATCTGGAACCTGCCGCTGGCGCACAAGGTCAATGTGGCTTACGAAGCTGCCACCGTCGATTTAAAAGATGTCAATATGATCGATCACCACCATCTTGAAGCGTATAATGTCAAAACCGTCAACTATAATCGCGATATCGAAGCCTTTCCGCTGTTGAAACGGATCATCAAAAAGATCACCGGCGAAGAATCATTCTATAAATCGCCAACCGATATGGGCGTAAACCGGGCGGGCTTTGGTATAATCAATGATGAAGTGGTGCAGAATGCTGCCCACCAGGAGATCATTCGCCGCTATTTCCGCTGCGCCTGCGAATATGCTATGGGATTCATCGACCGGGAAGTTTTAGATCGCGCCGAACTGATCATGAAAAACATTGGCGCCAAAGTGGAAGACCGCCGGGTCGTTATCCCGGCGCGACAGGCGGCGCTCAATGCCCAGCGGGATAATAAAGGCAACCAGGGCATCTATTGCGGCGCTGCAATTGAACTGGCGGACGGAACGATCATCACCGGTGAAAACTCGGAACTGATGCACGCCGCATCCAGTCTCATTATCAATACCGCCAAGCACCTGGCTAAATTGCCGGAAAACATGCATTTATTGCCGCAAAACATTACCGATTCCCTGGCTTTTCTGAAAAAAGAAGTGCTGCGCGGCCACATGGTCAGCCTCGATCTGGATGAAACACTTATAGCACTGAGCATCAGCGCTATCTCCAATCCGGCCGCGCAAATGGCCCTGGAACACCTGCGCGAACTGGACGGCTGTGAAGTGCACATTACCCATATTCCCACACCGGGCGACGAAGCCGGCTTACGGAAACTGGGCGTCAATTTAACTTCGGACCCGGATTTTTCGTCCCGGAGCCTGTTTATAAATTAACTGTTTTTTGCCCCCCGTTGTTATTTGCAGGGACCTGATTTATGACCCCAATCGGGGAACCTCCTGCTGCGTACCATTTGATACTGTTTTTTCACAACCTGTTTTTTGATATTATAAAATCCGGGTATTGTTTCCCGGTTTTTTAATATTTTTGCCCGATTTACTTTTACATAATCCAAACTTGTTTTTAAGCTGATACTATAAAGGAACTGGAGGATTACCATGTTTAAATCATTAAAACGCATAACCTACCCGGTAACAGACCTGGCCAAAGCCGGACAATGGTACCGGCAGGTACTGGGTATAAATCCGGCCCTGGAGACCTCTTATTTTATGATCTTTATAGTTGGCGAATGTTCCTTAACCCTGGCACAGGCCAAACCGGAAACCGACGCCGAATCGCAACTGATCGTCTACTGGGAAGTGGATGATGTAACCGTTGCCTGGCAAAAGTTACTCGACCTGGGCGCATCTCCGGTGGCGGAAATACGCACGATGGGCGATGTCCGTTTTGCCACGGTTAAAGATCCATTTAATAATATCATCGGTATTACCGATAAACCGGCCGATGCCGCCAAACAATCTGTTGAAAATCAGCCGTCCCAGTCCGCCATGACGGTGGTCTTTTGCCGCGCCCTGGCTGCTTGCGATCCCCGTCCGGAGACCAAAGGGCCGGATTACCTGGCGGAAATATTTGTTGCCGAGGACAGTAAAAAACATCTTCAAGATAACACCGCCCGGGAGTGGTTGATCAACAAACTGATCACCCCGGCGCTTTATGGCTATTTTATAGCCCGCACCGCGTTTTATGACCAGGTATTTTTAGACGCTGTAAAGGAAAACATCCCGCAAATCGTCTTTCTGGGCGCGGGATACGACAGCCGTTCGATTCGGTTTGCCGAACACATTAAAGAAACGAAAATATTCGAGCTGGATGTGCCGCTCACCCAGGAACGCAAAAAGAAGCTGTTGCAGCAGGCAGCCATTAAAACCCCGCAGCAATTGAACTTTGTCCCCATTAATTTCAAAACTGAAAAAATTACCGATGTGCTTTTAAAAGCAGGATTTGTCAAAAACCACAAAACCCTGTTTATATGGGAAGGCGTTAGCTATTACCTGGCGCCGGAGCTGGCGGCGGCTACACTGGAAGCCATAAAATCCCTGGCCCCGGCCGGCAGTGGCTTGTGCGTCGATTTTATGACCGAACAACGCCAGTCTGTTTACGCCGGCGAGCCGTTCCTGTTCTGGCTGGCCGCCGAGCAGATCAAACCGTTCCTGGCGCAGCACGGATTCACTGTAATCGAGCAGCTTAATGCCGACAGCATGGTCAAGCGCTTTCTAACGTTGCAGGATGGTACGCCATTCGGCCAGTCTCTACAGTATTTTGACCTGGTGTATGCGGAAATAGCCGGGTAAACTTTTAGCTGTTCATTTTAAATGCCTGCTCCCCGGTTTAAGGAACTGTTCTGCTTTTTGATTCCGGGGAGGTTTTTTTTAATTAAAATATTGTTGACTTTTCCCCCTATTGAGAACCTGGTTATTATGGATCACAAATCCTTTCCCCGTTTTTTAATTATCTGGTGCGGACAGTTTATCTCCAGTATCGGCAGCGGCCTGACGGCTTTTTCACTCGGCGTTTACGCCTTTAACAAAACCTCCAGCGCTACGGTTTATTCTCTGATCATCCTGTTTGCGTTTCTGCCCTCCTACCTGCTAAAACCAATCGGCGGTACGCTATCCGACCGGCTCGACCGCCGTTTGCTGATGATCGTCGGCGATCTCGGTTCGGCGCTTGGCTTGCTTTTCATCTTGATCATGCTGTCCTCCGGATTTCAGGATATGTGGGTCATATACATAGGTGTTGCTACAAGTTCGACCTTTGTCGCCCTGCAAAATCCCGCTTATAAAGCCTCAATTACCGATATGGTCGATGAAGCGGCATACTCGAAAGCTAGTGGTTTAATGCAATTAGCCGAATCAGCCCGCTTTTTAATCTCCCCCATCATCGCCGGATTCCTTTATGCTATCATGAAAATCGAATATATTTTAATGATCGATATAGCCACATTTACCATAGCTGTTTTTGCTGTTTTCGCCATAAAAGGCAAGATCAAAGCGGACCAACCAGTCACCCACAAGGAACATTTCCTGACCGATTTCAAAGACGGCTTTAAATATACCTTTGCCCATAAAGGTTTACTATGGCTGCTTTCCATCACCTCCATCATTACTTTTGCCGTCGGTTTTCTGCAATCACTCATTGGGCCTATGATTTTGGCCTTTACCAATGCCAAAACCCTGGGCGTCATTCAAACTATTGCGGCAAGTGGTATGTTGGCCAGCAGCTTTTTCATCGGCCTGTTCAGTAAAAACCAAAAACAGGTTGCTGTGTTATCCGCTTCATTAGGACTGGCAGGAATTTTTTATGCCCTGTTCGGTGTCTCAACAAACCTGGTGTTTATTACCGCAGCCGGATTTTTATTCTTTAGCACCCTGCCGTTTGTCAACACTTCGCTGGAAGTGCTGATCCGCAAAAATGTCGATAACCGGGTACAGGGGCGTGTGTGGTCCATCGTTTCCCTCATCTCGCAGTTGGGCATGATTATCGCCTTTTGCTGCGCCGGCATCCTGGCCGATAAACTGTTCAACCCGTTGCTGCAACCGGACGGAGTGCTGGCCTCTTCCGTCGGCAAACTCATCGGCGCCGGCCCGGGACGCGGAATCGGCTTTATGTTTGTGCTGTCCGGCTTGCTGGTGACAGCAGTCGCTGGTATTATCCATAAAAACCAGCATATCAGGGCGCTGGAAAAACATTAATTTTTATTATATATTCTTTCTTATCCTTCTCTTCCTGCCTGGGAATTTGTGTTCATAATGAAAACTATGATCAGGTTGTTTAACAACATCCCCCTTTATTAGTCATCTAAATTAGCTAATTTAGTATAATATATACCTCAGTTTTGTCAATTCATAAATACGTTGAATAAATGTTAAATATCAATTTTTCAAAAATGATTTTTTTATTGACATTGCCATTAAAATATATTATATTTAGCTAATTATATTAGCTAATATAGAGATAATTACGATGATCCAGGTCAACATTCACGAGGCTAAAACCAATCTCTCCCGCCTCATTCAGCAGGTTATCGACGGCGAAGAGGTAGTCATTGCCAAAGATCACCGCCCGGTTGTCAAACTGGTGGCGCTGGCAAGTCAAAAACCTGTGCGCCGCCTGGGGTCAGCTGCCGGGTTGATTCAAATATCCGGCGATTTCTCCGAACCGCTGCCGGAACTGGAAGATTACCTGCTATGAAAGCCATGCTCGACACGTCAACCTTTTTTATGGTTATTACGAATGACAGCCGACTAGGCGCAGCAGTCCGTGATATTTATTTGCATCCTGACAATGACATATTTATCAGCATGGCCGTACTATGGGAACTGGCCATTAAAACCGAGCTTGGAAAATTACAACTCGGCGAACCCCTGGCGGACTTTATACGGCATCATATTAGGGGAAACGACATTAAAATAATGAACATTGATTTACCACATATCCTGGCGCTGGATCAAATACCCGCATCTATTACCAATCCTTTCACCAGGCTAATCCTGTCGCAATGTATTTGTGAAAATATTCCCCTTCTTGGCGCCAACGCAGAATATGATAATTGTCCGGTAACCAAAATATGGTGAAATTAAATATACAGCAGACTCCGAACCCTGTAATTTTTCTTACTACCGGACACTTTTTATAAGTTCCCGACATATCACCCCTACGGGGTTAGATTGTGCTGAGATGGCTCTCTTTCTACAAACATTTCACCGCTTCGCGGTTATTTTAAAGTCAATTAAATGAAATTAACCCCCGGTAG
>JAKQIY010000052.1 GCA_029561455.1 bacterium | reverse complement strand
CAACCTGATCGTCGCAGTAGATGCGCTGCATCCGAATGATGATGTAGAGAGCGTTAATGTTGGCGCGGAATACGGGTTCAACAAGATGTTCTTTTTACGCGGCGGTTACAAGTCGTTGTTTGCCAGCGATTCCGAAGAAGGCTTGTGCCTGGGCGCAGGATTCAGCTATAGTTTAGCCGGCGCCGGCACGTTGATGCTCGATTATGCCTATGAAGATTTTGGGGTGCTCAAAGATGTGCAATTGTTCACGATTGGATTGGGCTTTTAACAAGTTTTAAAATACTAATGAAAATCCCGGTCGGTTTAAACAGGCCGGGATTTTTTATTTTTCATATTTCCAAAAAACGTCAAAGCCGGTCGTTTTATCATCCCCTTTGGTTGCCTGTAAGAAAAGAAATTTATTGATTTCATATTCCAAAGAGATTTCATCAGTAGCCATTTCGTGAGAACCTCCCAAATTAAAATCTCTTTGATAACTAAGAAAAAGATCATTGGTGATATATTTCCCAAGCATTAGCGAAGCCTGTCCACGATCACTTTTGCCTTTAAATTTTATTAAATCAAGATTAAGGCGTTTTTGTAGTTTTTGAGAAATTTCTCCACTTAACCGGGATGTGAACATTTGTTCAACCCCATTCGCGCTTACCATCCCCTGGTTTTGCGCAAGTTGTGATTTCTCGCCAAAGGATAATTCATCGGAACTACGTCCAAATAACAAATAGGATATCGCATCTTTATCTTCAATTTGAGTCTCGCCGAGTAGAAAGTTGATTACCGGCCGATCAATCTTACCGGCAATATTTAATATTAAAGTTTTTTTCTCATTGTAAACATCCCGGAATTCATGTACTGCTTTAATATTTAATTCCGGGGTAAGCTCATCGCCACCGGTAAAAGTAAATTGACCTTCTTCAATCTTAAATTGTTTACCATACAAATCAATTGTTCCGCGTACTGTTTGAATAGCGCCAAATAATTGAACTTTCCGGTCCTCCTTCAAAATATCCATAGCACCAGTCAATTCAAGATTCATCTCGTCATTACGCAGCCAGGCATTTCTTGCTATATTAACTTTAATTTCCCCTCGTGATTTATCAAGTATTGAAGCCTGGTCTGGATGTTTTCCTTGCAGGTCATCTTTTGCTTGTTTGAGCGCAGAAGGGGGTTGCTCTACTAGTGGTTTTTTAGATGATAATAAAGCCGGTATATATATTTTTGCCCTTAAAATATCAACAGACCCATCAAACACCGGAGTTTCCGGATTACCATTTAGCTGGATAGTACTGTTAACAGTTAAATCCAGATTTTGACTTTTTGCTATTGGAAAGTTTTTGGCTTTTAACAGAATGTTAGAGTCTTCCCATTTATCAAACTTGTTTGATAAACCAATATAGCCATTTACTTGCAAAGTTCCGCGTTCATTTTGTGCTAAAAACTTTTCTATGGTAATTTTATTGTTAATCATTTCCAACTGCATTTGAATATTATTAAAATAGGAACCATATTGTGGTATAGCAAACGAAGCGTTTTTTACTGAAAAAGTACCATTGATTAATGGATGAGCCAGGGTTTCGGCGATTTTAACATCGATGGATGTTTTACCGGTCGTTCTGGTTGAATTATTCGTAAACAAATCCAAAAAAGAAATATCGACACCTTGTGAAATAATTGATAAATTTATCGGTTTATCCTGTGGAATGATTTGTTTATTATCTTGTGCTGTAATGTTTACCGGTAAGGACCCGGTGACCAGGAACTCTTCAGTTGCGTTTCTTTTCATTAACGCATTAAATTGTAAAGTTTTATTATTGTAATTTATTTCCGCATCGGTATTGGCAATTTTGATTGTTTGGTAATGCAAATCGGTACATTGTACGGCGCTGGTAATATCAGGGTTATCGATAGTGCCGGTTAATTGTGATTGTATATTAACTACGCCGGTGACTGGCATACCCGGTTTGATAAAATTAATCATCTTTTGCAAATTCAGGTTCCGGACAGCAACAGAAAGTTTCTCACCTCCCAGACGTCCAATTGTTCCTTCTATGGTAATACTTTGTTTTTCAGAATGAAGGTTAAAATTATCAATATGATAGTGGTCTTTTTTAATTTTTAGTGTTGCCGGATAGTGTTCTCCATACCAATGCCATGCGCCAAGTTTAATATCTAGATTATTTATTGTAAATGTCTGGTAATCGTTAAAATATACAGAACTGTTTAAATATCCGGTAACTGTATCATTCACGGCAATACTCAAAACATTTTTCAAATTTTTATTGTGAAATTCAGATTCGACATGAATCGAATCTGCCTTAAAACCCGCCAGGTTATTGTGATATAATGATAAAACGCTGCTGCCATAAAATCCGGTTTTTAAATAATATACACTTGCGGTTCCAGCCAGTTTTTTTACCGAATGATCGTCCAAATTCAGGTTTGTCAGGTTTATGCTGGTATTTACCAGAAATGAGTCGATAGCGCCGGTTATTGTGCCTGTTATATTGCCCTGCGTGTGCAGGTCATGTCCAGGCCAGAGAGAACCGGGTACCCCCGGTTTATACAGAAACCGTATTGCAGATAGTGAATCCATTTTTACCACGCCGTTTAAACTCAATACCCCCGGTTCACTATGGAGGAATAAAGAGTCAATTTTTATCTGGCGGTTATAGTAATTAAAATGGGTTCCGAGTGTATCCACAGAAAAATCAGCAATCGAGGATGATTCCAAATATCCAGTGATATCTATAGGCAGATTTGAATCCTTCAGTGTTCCTTGCGCCTGAATTGTGCCATTAATATCGGTAGCAAGTTTTGGCGCCATCATTTCCAGGTTGAGTTTTTTAACATGCGCCGTCAGTGAGTAAGGCAGTCTGTTTTCCAAATGCATAATGGCGAAAAGGCCAATACGCCCGGCGCCATGCCTGGCTTGCAGATCGGCTTTAATTTTTTTGTTAGCCAGTTCCGCTGACAGGTTAATTGATTTTAATGGAATTTTATTAATTAAACATTTTGAAAGCTGCGCCTCAACCCTGGTTCTCAAGTGCGAGAGATCTGTTCCGGAACCGTGAATACGGCAGGTACCTGAGAAACTGATTGGGACCAATATATTATCGAGCCATTGTGCAAGTTCGAACTTTTCAGCGTTAATATTTATTTCATAAATTGGCTGCGCCGCTAGGTTAACAATGGAACCATGACCCGCAATTTCGCCCCTTCCTTTATTTACCGATAACCGGTATTGTAATGTATCATTGTTACTGTGCGCCTGTATATTCAACCCGGCATTGCCGGACATGGGCAGGGAAGGGATGAATTGTTTTATTTCTGCAAGGTTGACCGGCTCAGCTTTGATTTGCAATTGAGTAATCCGGTTTTCCGCTATGTTCCATTTACCCGCTCCGGTTATCCGGCTGCTGTCTGTTTGTAAAAGTACATTTTGCACTGACAATAAACTATCTAGTTCTAAAGAAAATTGAACTAAAGGTATATTTATCGGTGGATTGAGGCTCCGGAATTGCAATTTTTCAAGTCTGGCTGATAATTGGTTGTTATTCAGCGTAAATCCGGCATGAGCATTTATGTCCCTGATCCTGAAGATTTGCCCGGAATCTGCCCCGGTGGCGACCTGGATAAAACCGTTATGGATCAGCATTCGTTCACAGGATAAATTCAGGGCCGCATTGTTATTCCTGGCGGATACTTGTGATTCATTATCATCGTTTTGTTTTTCGAGTAAAGCAGCATAGTTCCAGTTATTGTTACTAGAGCTTGCCAGTTTTATTACAGGAGAAGTAATGCTGATGATATTGAAGGTCAGTTTTTTATGCAGCAGATCAAGAGGTTTAAAACCAATGGTTAGTTCACTGATACTGAGGATCGTATCTGCAGGGGCAATCACCTGTAATCCGGAAATATGAAAATTTGTTACCAGGTTACCATCTATCTCGTTTATTACTACCTGGCCATTTATGGTGTTTGTTAAAGCAAGGGTAATCCGGGCGCCGAGCCAACTTTTAAATACTTTGGTTTGGGTAATAATAGCGGCTCCCGCTATAAGCAACAACAGAACCAGGAAGATAGATATTATAGTTTTTTTACGCATTTAAAAAGCATGTCCGGCGCTTAAATGAAATTGTACTCGTTGTTTAGCTTCAAAAACCGGCGTTGCCACATCAAAACGTACCGGGCCGATTGGCGTACTGAAACGTAGGCCTGCGCCCAGTGCATAACGCAGGTTTGTGATATTGTAATAATATTCCGCAGCCCATACATTGCCACAATCAATAAAAGCTACCCCGGATAGTTTTCGCCACAGGGGATAGCGACATTCCAGGCTGGCTTCAATATAACTATTGCCGCCGATTGGTTCACGGACTTTGTTAACCGGCCCGATTGCCGAGCGCGCCCATCCACGAATGGAACTGCTGCCACCTGCATAATATCTCTCTTCAAGCGGCGTTACCTGGTCGGAGCGAAGCGGTTCGATCATACCTATTTTAAACCTGGTCGCTATAACCAGATTATCATCCAGTTTTTGATAATGTCTGTTTTCCAGCAAAAAACGGAAAAAATGGAAATCGCTTTTAAAACCAAACCCGGATAAAGTAACCGTAGCCGCCGAATAAAATCCTTTTTCCGGGGTCAAAATTGGTAATGCCGTGTTTCTCGACCAACCTAAAGTAAAACTGGATTTATTATAAAGAGAAAGGTCTTTTTTTTGCAGAGCTTCTACCTGAGATTCTTTGCTGAGGTACAGTTGATCTCTTTCATAAGTATAGTTAAAATATGCTGAAGTATAATCTGAAATGTTTTGCTGAAAACTGGCATTGCTGCCATAACGCCTGATGCGGTATGCCGGTTCGCGTTCTTTTTTGAAAAAAGGTTCAATCGTTAGCGAGGCGTTGGCGGTTGGAAATGCCGGATGAACCCATTTAAGACTGACGTTATAGGGCTCCAGATAGGAATGCCGGGCAACAAGTCCCAGTCTTTTTACCTTATCTGGAAAACCGATTTTTAATACTTCTGCCGATAGGCGGAACTGATCTTCACGACCATAACCAAAACCTGTTTTTATACGAAACCGGGGGCTTTCTTTTAATTTTATTTCAATGGGTATAATGGGTGTTTTTAATGTGTCATAAAGAGCATTGACTGAAACATACTGGAAAGAGCCCAGTGCATAGAGTTGTTTTTGGGTTTTCTGTAGTAAATTTTCTTTAAATTGTTCTGTTTGCCGGTAAGCAAGCTGATTTTCAATTTTTTTTATTGGGGTAATGATGTTTTCCTGAATTTGGGTAGGTCCAAATGTGCATAACGGTCCGGTTTTTATATTAAATTTTACCGTTACACGGTTTTCCTGCACTTCCAGGCCGGTATCTAATGTGACATAGGGATAACCATTTTGCATATAGTAATCCAGGATCAGCTCTTTATCTCTAACCAGCAGTTCATCCCGAAAGCGTTGCTGTGGTTTTAAATGTAATTTGCTGTGCAATTTTTGTTTTACTGCACTGACTGCCAGGGAATCCACATCATTTATATTAATGTCAATTTGTGAAATGAGTATAGGTTGGTTTTCTTCAATAACAAATGTAAGGTGAATTTGATTTTTATTCCGCTCAATTGTTTTAATGATACTGATTTTAGCGTCGGCAAAGCCTTCTGAAGTATAGAACCTGAGCAGATGGTTGATGTCATTTTCCAGGATACTAGCATAAAAAATTGGGCGGTCTTTACGCAATATCACAGTGGGAAAAAAATGGCCGCTATTGAGTTGCATATATTTTTTTAAAACGCCGGATGAAAATGTATGATTGCCGGTAAATTTAATTCCGGCTATCTGTATATTCTCGTTGTTTGCCGCCCGACTTGTTCCGGAGATGGTAAACAGAGTAATTAAAGTGATAAAGTATATTGCTTTGTTTTTCATAAGCTTACATAGTGATTCTCGCAGAGCGTCAAACCGCGGTATGTGACTGCACTTGTACTGGTCTGGCGCTATATAAATGGACATCGCTTTGCGGAAACGGAATCTCGATGTTATTTTCTCTGAATTTATGTACAATGGCGCAGTTAATGTCCGACCTGATATGATCATGGCGTTTGGGGTCATTAATCCAGACCTGTAACACCAGGTTCCAGGCGGAATCACCGAATTCTACAAATAGAACATCGGGTTGCGGGTCTTTCAGCACTTCAGAATTATCCAGGGCTACTTCCTTGAGTGATTGAATTACCAGGTCAAGATCAGAGTTGTACGATACACCTACCTTGATATCGATACGAACTTGAGTATCGTCATAAGTCCAGTTGATTACTTTGGAAGAGATAAATTCGGAATTGGGAACAATATAGGAAATATCGTTCAAAGTGCGTATGGTAGTCGAACGAATATTTATTTCCGTTACATCACCCTCGGTATCGCCCACAGTAACCCGGTCGCCTACTTTGATAGGTTGTTCAAATAACAGGATCAGACCGGAGATAAAATTAGAGGTGATATTTTGCAATCCAAAACCTATTCCTACCGATAATAAACCGAAAATGACTGCCAGGCCACTCAGATCGACATTGATACTGTTAAAAGCAATTATAACTCCAATGATCAGAAGTATATATTCAATACTGCGTTTAAAAACATAGCGGGTTCCCTCCCGCAGCGGCAGCCGTTGCAGAATTTTAATGGTGATCCACCCGGCCAGTCTACGCGCCAGAAAAACAAAAATGAGCAGAATAATTACAAATTTCAAAATTGAACCGAGAGATATTTTTGTGTCTCCCAGGGTAAATAACACAAAATTGACCACTTCACTTATTTTAGAATAAAGGGTTTCAATTGGCATATACTACTCCTGTTATTTTAAATTTGTCAGTCTGATATTACAAAATTATCTTGACTTTTCCACATAAAATTGATAAAATATAAAACTTTAGCGGGAGTAATTCAGTGGTAGAATGCAAGCTTCCCAAGCTTGACGTCGCGGGTCCGACTCCCGTCTCCCGCTCAAATTAAAAAACCTTTTACCAGGCGAACGCCCGGGAAAAGGTTTTTTTATTTTATATACTCCTGAATCACATAACTATTTCAATGCAGCTAATATTTTTCTTGTATCTCGGGCTATGGCCAGTTCTTCATTGGTAGGTATGACCAGCACTCTGACCGGCCCGGTACCGATTTCAAATTCATTCTTTTCATTCTTTGCCGGATCAAATGAAATACCCAAATATTCCATGTTGGCAAGAATAATATTGCGGCAGTAAGGTGAACGTTCGCCAATGCCGGCGGTGAAAACCAGAATGTCCAGTCCACCCATAACAGCGCTATAAGCGCCGATATATTTCTTTAAACGGTGGCAGAAAATTTCCAGGGCCAGAATATATTTTTCATTCCCGGCCATAGCTTCGTCTTCAATATCGCGGAAATCGCTTTTGCCTTCAGTCAACCCGATCATACCGCTCTTTTTATTCAGCAGGGAATCGACCTGTTCGACGGTTAAATTTTTTAATTTTGCCAGGTGCAGGACCAGGGCGGGGTCAATATCGCCGCAGCGTGTGCCCATGACCAAGCCTTCCAATGGGGTAAAACCCATACTGGTTTCTATGGAATTGCCGCCCTGCACGGCAGTAATACTGGAACCATTGCCGAGATGGCAGGTGATGATCTTTAATTCTTCAATTGGCCGGCCGACATGATCCGCCGCCACCCGCGCTACAAAACCATGAGACGTACCGTGAAAACCATAACGGCGGATACGATCATTTTTATAAAATTCCAGGGGGATCGCATAAATATGCGCTTTGGGAGGCAGGGTATGATGGAATGCGGTATCAAAGACCGCAACCTGCGGCACGCCGGGTAACTGCTCTTCGCATACTTCGATGCCTTTGAGATTGTGGGGGTTATGCAGCGGCGCAAACTGAATACAGTGCCGCACACCGTCTTTTACTGCCGAGGTAATTAATACCGATTCAATAAACTCTTCACCGCCATGAACAACCCGGTGGCCGATGCCGGAAATTTCGGACTTGTTGGCAATAACGCCGTTTTGTTTGTCCAGCAAGGTGTTGATTACCAGGCTTATGGCTACATTGTGGTCTTTGATCTCCAGAACCTGGGTAATACTTTGTTTGCTTTTATCTGTTGGTTTGTACTTGAGTATTGCATCTTTGGCCCCGATGCGCTCGATTTGCCCCTTTGCGACTACACTTTCATCCTGCATATTAATTAATTGATATTTCAGGGATGAACTGCCGCAATTTAGTACGAGAATATTCATGCGGTGAATCTCCATTGGTTTGGATTAATATTTAGAGTCTTGATATTTTTTTGAAAAAAATCTAGTTCCTAAAGTTATAATTTATTCGCAAATTATCAAGCAAGATTTTTTGATGATTTGCATAACAAATAGCGTACCAGTAAATGCCTGTTCTGTTGGAATATAATTGTAAAGGAGTCGGTTTATAAAATTTATGACTGAAAGAAAAACCAACCAAAACCAGCGTGTATTGCTGTTGTTTATCGACGGCCTGGGGATAGGCGAAAACGATGCGGCCAAAAATCCCTGCTGCCACCCGGATTTATACTATTTCCGGCATATCCTGGCGGATACGTATCCCAAAAAGTTATCTCCGCGCGGCCTCGCTTTTGGACTGGACGCCAACCTGGATGTCCCCGGACTGCCGCAGAGCGCTACGGGACAAACCGCCCTTTTCACCGGCGTTAATGCTTCGCAATTGCTGGGCCGGCACCTCAATCACCGTCCCAATGAGCAGTTGCGGACGGTGATTCGTGACCATTCCATATTCAAACGGGTGACGGAGGCCGGTAAAAAGGCAGCGTTTTTGAACGGCTTCCGGCCGCCGTTTTTCGACTATTCCCCGGAAGAACTGATCCATTACCTGTCCGTAACGTCGTGTATGAACCTGTACGCCGGGTTGAAATTTTTCAACCTCGACGACCTGCGCAATGAGCGTTGCGTGTACCAGGATATGAGCGGCAACGCCCTGCGCGAAAAAGGTTTCAATGCGCCGGTATTCACCCCGGCCAAAGCTGGGGAGATCATTGCCCGGCAATCGCAATTGTACGATTTGGCCTTGTTCGAGTATTTTCAAACCGATTTTGCCGGGCATTCGCTGGATATGCAGCGGGCGCTCAATGAACTCTTCAAGCTGGAAGAGTTTCTGGCTTGTTTATTACAGCATATCGACCTGTCCCAAACCCTGGTGCTGCTGACCAGCGATCACGGTAATATTGAAGATATTACTTTCAAGGGACATACCCGCAATCCCGCTATGACGCTGGCCTTTGGCGCCGGCTGTGAGGAGTTACCGTCAAGGATGAAAAGCATTATGGATGTGGCGGGCGAGGTGGAGAAAATCTTGACCGCAGATTGAAACAGATGGACCAGATTACGCAGATTAACGTCTTGCCCGCATATTGAAACGGATAACACGGATTACGCAGATTTAGGATTATCAATTGTAAAAATCCAGATTTTGTTCATATAATAAATTACTAATTTAAAGGAGGGTTGTATGTACGAGGATTTCAAATACAAAGAGCTAACCGGTAAGATCATCGGGGCGGCCATGCAGGTACACAAGACGCTGGGGAATGGATTTCAGGAGGTGATTTACCAGCGTGCGCTCACTATTGAATTAAGGCATATTGGTTTGTCATTTGAGAGGGAAAAAGAAATGCCGATTATTTATAGGGATGAGCATATCGGGACTCGCCGGGTGGATTTTTTAGTTGAAAATATTATTTCGGTCGAGTAAAAAGAGTTACTACCCTTGAAGATATACATCTTGCACAGGCGATCAATTATCTTGAAGCGTATCACCTGGAAATTGGCTTGTTGATAAATTTTGGCAGCAAGAGTATGGAGTTTAAGCGACTGATTAACTCGAAATTCAAATCTGTGTAATCATTTAATCTGGTTCAATCTGTTATATGATTTTGGTAGAGGCGATTCATTATCTCGAACCGAATCCCCTGGAAATTGGCTTGTTGATAAATTTTGGCAGCAAGAGTATGGAGTTTAAACGACTGATTAACTCAAAATTCAAATCTGCGTAATCATTTAATCTGGTTCAATCTGTGGTTAAGACTTTTTTTTGCAATTTACTCAACGTATTGAGTAAAATGTAAAACTGCTGGTGGGCGGCAGCGGCATACCGGTTGGCGATTTCCTGCAAACCGATGTGGGGGAATGGCTGGGGACTTGAATCGATTAACTCTGCAAGATGCGATCCATTTGAATTTTTTTACCCGATTAACGTGATTTTCTGGTAGTTTGTATTATAAAGTGGTACGGTTTTTCTTAAGCAATAACCGGTTTTTACAACAACAAACAGTTCAAATTTTTATATACCAGCCTTTTCCATGATTTGCGTAAATTTTTTTTTAAAATCTGCATTTTTCTCTTGACAATTAATTAAAAAATTGTATCTTTTGATATACAAATCTGTAATTAAAAATAGCAGATCACCCGGACAGAATTGGAGCGGAGCTGTAACGGATTGGGGTTCTTGGGGTTTGCAAAGAATCAATAATGAGGGTAAAGTATGTTAAATAAAGGGAAAAATAATTTAACTAAAGGGGTAAAATTTAATTTATTCTTTACAAAAATTGCAAATTTTTTGAAACAACATTTTAATACAGTATTTAATTGGTTGCTAATTGTTTCAGACAAAAAGTTTTCATTTGAAAAAATTATAGTTTAGGGTTTCATGCTGCGTTTGATTTTTGATGTTGGTTTGTGTTCTTAAAGCGTTCAATATTAATTTTTATCCTTTGTTCTTTTGCATTTTGCAGT
>JAKQIY010000012.1 GCA_029561455.1 bacterium | reverse complement strand
TGTGGCTGTTGATGTTCCGTTGCTGGTAGTGCCCTGCCAGTAAATGGTTCCATTGGTGCCGCCGGTAGCGGTAAGTGTTTTGTTGTCGCAATAGGTGCCTGCGCCATTCACCGTCACGGCTGAAGGACTGAGGTTGATCGTTACTGCGGCGCTGCCTTCGGTTCCCCACCCGCAGTTAGCGTTATACGACCTGAAATAATAGGTTCCTGAAGCGGTCACGGACTGTGTAGTGGATGGCGTAGCGGTGGAGGTTCCGCCCGATGTGGTGCCCTGCCAGTATATGGTTCCGTTGGTGCCTCCCGTGGCGGTAAGCGTTTTGTTATCGCAATAGGTGCCGGCTCCGTTCACCGTCACGGCGCCGGGAGTAGGATTGATCGTCACCGTGGCGCTGCCCTGCGCTCCCCAGGTGCAGTTAGCGTTATACGACCTGAAATAATAGGTTCCCGAAGCGGTTACTGACTGAGAAGTGGATGGCGTAGCGGTTGATGTTCCTCCCGATGTGGTGCCCTGCCAGTAGATAATACCATTAGTACCTCCTGTGGCGGTGAGTGTTTTGTTGTCACAATAGGTGCCTGCTCCGTTCACCGTCACCGCGCCCGGTGTCGGGTTAATGGTCACGGCGGCAGACCCTTGTGTGCTCCAGCATCCGGCAGCAGACTGCGACCTGAAATAATAGGTTCCCGTGGCAGTCACCGACTGAGTAGTGGATGGTGTGGCTGTGGACGTGCCGTTGCTGGTGGTTCCCTGCCAGTAAATGGTTCCGTTGGTGCCGCCGGTAGCGGTAAGTGTTTTGTTGTCGCAATAGGTGCCTGTGCCATTCACCGTCACGGCTGAAGGACTGAGGTTGATCGTTACTGCGGCGCTGCCTTCGGTTCCCCACCCGCAGTTAGCGTTATACGACCTGAAATAATAGGTTCCCGAAGCGGTCACGGACTGTGAAGTGGATGGCGTGGCCGTTGAGATCCCTGCGGATGTGGTGCCCTGCCAGTATATGGTTCCGTTGGTGCCTCCGGTGGCGGTAAGCGTTTTGTTATCGCAATAGGTGCCGGTTCCGTTCACCGTCACCGCGCCGGGAGTAGGATTGATCGTCACTACGGCGCTTCCTTCTGTTCCCCATCCGCAGTTAGCGTTATATGCCCTGAAATAATATGTCCCCGTGGCAGTTACCGACTGTGATGTGGAGGGAGTACCTGTAGATGTACCATTGCTCGTGGTACCCTGCCAGTAGATGGTTCCATTAGTTCCTCCCGTTGCAGTCAGAGTTTTGTTGTCGCAATAGGTTCCGGCGCCATTCACTGTCACTGCACCGGCAATAGCATTTATGGTTACTGTTTTGGTTGCGGTGTTGACACACCCACCGGAAGTAGTCACCGAATAGTTAATAGTCGCAGTTCCTGCCGAAACCCCTGTAACAATCCCTGTTGATGATCCAACGGTTGCAATTGAAGTAGCAGAAGTAGTCCATGAGCCTCCTGTGGTTGTGCTGGTCCATGTCTGTGAAGAACCGACACAGATAGGTGTTATTCCAGTAATAGTTTGTGTAACAGGGGCTGTGATAGTTACTGTTGCGCTGCCTTCTGCTCCCCAACCGATACCATTAAAAGCTCTGAAATAATAAGTGCCTGATGATGTGACAGTTTGTGAAGTTGATGGTGTTGCTGTTGATGTCCCATTACTCGTAGTTCCTTGCCAGTAAATCGTCCCTCCGGTACCTCCGCTGGCAGTCAGAGTTGCACTGTTACAGTACGTTCCTCCTCCGTTGACTGTTACGGCACCCGGGGTCGCACAGATGGTTATATTATAATTTGAAGCCGGGTTACCGGTATAAGTATTGTATACAACTAGCCCATAATAACCCGTTTCAGGACAAGCCCATGAAGATGCGATCTCATCCCCGGAAGCGCCGTTAACATCTATATCTAATTGGCATGAACCACGATTTAAAAAGGTTGTAGTGTACCCTAACGCAAAACCTAAATTGCAGGCCCCACTCGTGATATCGAGTTTGACATCATAAGATGTTCCTGAGGTCAGGTAAATTTCATACATATCAACGGCTTCTGAGGTCTGCATCGTTCCTGAGACGGGGGAACATAATCCCATACCCGTGCCTTCTTCATATTCTACTATGGATACACCGGAACTTCCATATTCAGCACTTGGGAACAGAATATCTGAATTTCCATAATAACAAATAGCAAAATCTACATAAGTGCCGCCATAGGTCGAGGATATCAAATCTGTTCCTGATCCGCAGGCATTATCATAAATGTATATATCATGATCTGAGGTTTGAGGCGCAATTGCGACCACCGCAGTCATATTTGACCAATTTTGATATTGATAATACGTCGGATACGAGTTTGTTGTGACAGGACTATCTGATATAAGTGTGGTAGTAGTATTTATTGTAATGGTAGTACTTCCCTGAGTTCCCCATCCACAAGAATTATAAGCTCTGAAATAATAAGTTCCTGAAGCAGAAACTGTTTGCGAAGTTGATGGAGTAGCTGTCGAGGTTCCACCGCTTGTTGTCCCTTGCCAATATATTGTTCCCCCGGTTCCCCCGGTTGCAGTTAATGTCCTGCTTCCTCCGCATTGTGTGCCGCCTCCGTAAACTGTAACAGCACTTGGTATAGTATTTACTGTAACCATTACTGTGTTTGACGTTGCCGTGTTACAACCCAAACCGTCGCAGGTTCTGATGCAACGGTAATATGTCGTGGAAGTCAGCGCTGCGGTGGTATAATTCTGAGTGGTGGCCACGTTCGTCCAGGTGCTTTGGTTGGGAGACGACTGCCACTGATAACTGCATGTGCCCGTGCCGCCAGAGCTTGAAGATGTCAGTGAGGCCGTGCCGCCGCTGCATATCGTTGTAGCGCCATAAATGGTGATGGAGGGATCTGCGACTACAGTAACATATGTCGATGCCGAATTGGATACACAGCCTAACGGACTGGAGACTGTCACCGAATAGGTGCCGCTAGTAGTAGGAGTAACGTTTATAGTCTGTGTTGTTGCTCCGGTATTCCAGTAATAAGATGAATAGCCAGCTCCCGCATCAAGAGTTACGCTTCCGCCTGTACATATGGTGGGGTTTGATGGGGCGATACTGGGGATAACTACTTCAGTCGGGTAATATGTAAAGACCAGTTCCGCCCTGTTGATACACATATCATCGCTGGAACAAAGAGTAAACGTATTATACCCCCCATACACATACCCTGTTAACCCGCATGGATAATAGCTCGAAACAGAAGTTGTTAACGAACATGGGTTAGACGAACATAAGCACCCAGTGTTCCCATCGTAAGCCACAGGTACTGAAAAACTGTTTATAGTTCCATAAATTATTGCACCAGAACAACTTGATGTCCAATAGTTAACCGTAACGCTGGTAACGGTATTACCAGCCGGAACAGGATCGAAAAATGTTTTGGTATCACAAGGAGGTGTATCTCCGCACCAACTATCGGGAGTATTGGTACACCAATAATCCTGTCCGCACAGATAACATTGCCCGCCGTTACATGCGACAAAACCAGAATAATTAATTGTCGTCGTAGCAGTACCCTGAGCCAAATATCTATAAGCCAACGTATAAGTTCCATAATTTGTACCATAGCCCGAAATATACAATGACGTCCACCCTGTTGAAGTAGCTGTATATGTAATTTTAGATTGGACACCACAATTATCATCATTAGATGCAAGAAAGGTAGTATAGCCACAACCGTAACCATAGCCGTACAAGCACAAATATGAATCATAATCTGCCGCGCCGCCATCAGCAGAACATAAAGAAAACGCGTAAGTATTTCCAGAATAAAGATAAAAATCATACCTGTTATAAGTAGTGCCATCAGCCACAGAACCACTGACATATTGCCATGTGCTTGTTGCAGCTGCAGGGTCTCCGATATAGTTACAAGTGGGCCTGCCACATTGTCCAAAACCATTGTTGCTAATACCCATGGTCATAAACAAAACATAAAAAGCCAGTAGCGACTTTTTTAGAAAGGATGTGGATGTTTGCATATGTGCAGTTTTTAATTTATTAAAATAAATTTCATGAATTATCAAATTATTAATTTTTTTCTTTCCGGTTGTCAGTGCTTGCGGGTAATAATTGCCGATACTCTTCCGGATATTTTTTTATCCATTCTGCTTTTTTTATTTCATATTCAGGGTCGTCAAGGTTGGGAGCATTTTCTGCCACTTTATTGTTACATTTTGCAGCATTAGTTGATGATTCATATGCAGCAGGAATAATAACCGAACCTTTATAAACATTTGGGTCGGGATTGTTTTTACGGTATTCCATATATTCTTCAGGATAAGCAAATTTCCATTCCTGGATTTTGGTGTCAAGATCTTTGTCGTTTATATACGGGCCGTGTTCCCCGATTCGTTTTTGAAAAGTGTTTTCCGTGTTTCCATTTGCAATGTTTTTGTTACTACCATTATTTATACTCTTTTGGTAGGTTTGCTGTTTTGCTGAATTATTCTCACCTGAACAATTATTTATCTCTTCCCTTTTTTTTGAACAGCTGTCAGGCGCTGTTAAATTTGGATTTTTTTCTAATGATTTTGGCGAGAATGTGATATTATGGTGGCTTGTTATGGATTTCGGGCGGGCATTATTTGTTATATTGCTATATTGCTCTTTGTTGATTATTGCCTTATATTCTTCAGGATACTCATTAATCCCTGTTTCTTTTTTAGTTACATAATCCGGGTCATTTATATCAGGAGCAGGTTCCGTTACCTTCAAAGGCAAAGAGCCTGCCTTATGGTCAGTTGTTATTGCTTTTTGATTATTGCCAATCACAGAAGGTAAGAGTTGTTTTTCTGTATTTTCTGTATTGCTATTCGCCTGTTTTTGGGCGGGTGTTACTGTTGAATTTTGTGCCTGTCCCAGTGCTGCACTAAAGACAAAAAAGCCAGCAACGAACATATTGCGCAGCGCAAATGATAAAGTTGCTAATCTACTGAGGAAGATAGATATTTTCATGATTATGGTTTTTTTTATTTAATTTTTAACAAAAATTAAGATTGTAAAACTAAAAAAAAATTGGTAATTATTCAGCCTACAATTATAGTGAATTAATTTGAGAGATAGAATGCAGAGGATTGATATTATTTTTTATAGAAGTATCAATAACAAATCGAAGGATTACAAATGATTCAGCTCCGACAAATGATTTGAATTGGCCGGATATTTTTTGTTTGACCTTTACATTCCGAATTGCTTGTTCTGAACCATTATTATCAGGAGGAACTTCGTAATGATACAAGAATGTAAAAATATGCTGACGGTATTGTTATAAACAACTTTTTGTCAATTTGTTTAAAAATTCATACAAGTCCAAACCAAAAAAAAATGATCCAATTCAAACGATTTCTGAATACTTTATTTTACTTCAAAAAGTTGGAATCTGGTCCGAATTCTGTTGCTGTTCTTCTCCAATGTACTGCTCATAAGACTGGTGATCCCTGTTTCTGTTAAACCCCTTAAATATTAATGGTTCACTGACGGTGAAAAGAAACAGTCCTAAAAATAAAATGATCAAGGAGGGTGTCAGTATGTTGACGACAAAAACTTTTCTGATTTTTGGAGCTATAAATTTTTTTAAATATACTATTATGAACAGGGAGGTAATGACAAAAAAAACAGCGGCAACAATCAGAAAATATTTCCATGTCCCGATTTGCTGAAAGCCTAATAAAAGCGCAATAAAACAGACACTTTGGATGAGCAGGACTATGGCGATAAAATACTTGAAAATGTGGAAATCAGAGCCTCTGACCGAAATTAAAAACAGTTGTATTACTGAAAGCAGACTTAATACAACAAAAGCAATTATACTAATCCAGGTAATGACATTATTCACAAAAAACCACATCAGAACAAGGCTCAAAACCAATAATGAAAGAAAAATAATTTTCAAAGCACCAGTGAATCTCATTTAATTATCTATTTACTTATCATAATTTAAAAAATTTTTGAAAAACACTTTTTTAAGAATTATTTTCAAATATAATAAATTTTGTTTCTAAAAAGCAAATTTTTAATTTTGTATTGAAAAAAAACTGTTTTTTGTATTATTTATGCGAATCAAGGGTTAAAAAATTAAATAAATAAAAGCTGCGGCAATTTTACCAAAGACATGAACAATAAGACCTTTTGTTGAACGCACTTTGCTCGCTCTTTGAAAATCTGTTTTTTCGATCAACCAATTGAATAATGATTCTATAGGCTGACGGACTACTGAGACTGCTGTTGAGAATAAATCATTTGCAGCTTTATCAAACTGTTTTTCTCTCTCGGATTGTCCTTTAACAGCTTTTACAGGAGTTAGCATTACAGCATTTTGAGAAGATGCGATCTGTGAGAAAAAATCTGCATGATTGTAAATTTTGTCTCCAAAAAATGTTCTGTTTATAATATTACCCCATGCTTGTTTAAACAGATTCAGGTCATTTTCTGATGCAGGAGTAAGCAATAGGTCTTCTGGAAAAGGCAAATGTCCTTTATGATGAAATGCTAAAGCATGAAGTTTAGAACCATAGTAATACATTCCTTTTGTAGAACAATAACCTTTATCAGTAAGTTCTGGAGCTACTTTGCCTGCACGTTTTCCAGAGCAGGTAATTATTGGTAAAGAGTCTAACAAACTAAATTCCGTAGAACAGTCTTTAGGAATAAATTCAGCGAGTAAGGGACGAACCAAATGAATAAAAGCATCAGAGAGCCTATTAAGTCTATTATTAAATGCTGAATATGATGGTAATTTGGGGAACCATGAGCGCAAATAGTCATTAGCAAAACCATGAATTTGCTTGCATTTAAAGCGTTGCTCCTGATGTATGGCGTAAAGATAAATGGTCATTATTTCTTGGTCAGTAAATTCAGGTTCGTTATTATTAGAAAATCGTTGACAACAATATTGTAAATCTTTTTCAAATTTTTCACAGATGTAAAAATAAATTTCTATTAATTTGTCTTCTTTATTCTTGGTAATCATATCTTAGTTGGTTTAGTGGAATATTCCGCTAAGATATTGATTATCAGGATATTATAAAAA
>JAKQIY010000005.1 GCA_029561455.1 bacterium | reverse complement strand
GCTTTTACCGTTGCTTATCATTGCGGCACTCTGTGTTGTCTTTTACACGCCGGTGATATTGAAGCGCAGGTGGCCGGAGTGGTCGGCAGGCCTGGGATTGGGTATGCTTCCCGTTTTGGGAGCGTATTTTGCGCAGACAGGGACTTATTCCTGGCCGGCATTTTTTGGCGCGGTGCCTTCCTTTATATTAGTGCACAATCTTTTGCTGTTAAATGAATTCCCCGATGTGGAGGCGGATAGTTCCGGCGGGCGTAAAACTCTGCCCATTACCATGGGTAAAACAAAGACCGCGAAATTTTACACGGCCATGACTATCTTAATGTATTTGTGGATTATCGGTTGTGTTGTTACAGGCGTGTCGCCACTCTGGACACTGCTGGCTTTGTTAACCCTGCCTTTCGCGGTTCTGGCGATGCGCGGTTCTTTTCATCCCGAAAATGAAGCGGGTATTATCAAGGCGATGAAAAACAACGTGCTGGTCGTGCTGGCCGCGCAATTTCTTTTGGGCGCGGGTTATCTGCTGGCGGCGGTTGGATAATAAGGAAGGAAATTTTACGCATTTGGGCAAAAATAAAGAAATTACCGGCGAAAATCTGTCGCCGATGTTTGGCGGCATCATTCGCCACTATGATCTGATTAATCATGTTTTTACCTGGGGCATGGATATTGGCTGGAGAAAAAAATTAGTTGCCTGTTGTCTGGAAATAAACCCTCGGGAAGTTTTGGACCTCGGTTGCGGCACGGGAGATTTGGCCATAAGCATCGCCCTCCTTGCGCCGGAAAATCTGCACGTTACCGCCTGCGATTTCAGCAGGGAAATGCTGGCTGTCGCGTCCCAAAAAGCGCGAAAAGTCGGGGTGGATAATAAAATATCTTTTATCAATGCTGACGCGGCTAATTTTCCTTTTTCTGATAGTTATTTTGATTGCGTCGGCATTTCCTTTGCTTTCCGCAACATGATTTATAAAAATGCTTCCGCCGACAGGCACCTTGCCGAAATTTTGCGCGTGCTCAAACCCGGTGGTTCCTGTTTTATTGCCGAAACCAGTCAGCCGCGAAATAAATTCATCCAAGCTATGCATCATTTCTACATTCGCACCTATGTTTATACCATGGGGCTGCTTATTTCCGGCGATAGGGCCGCGTATAAATATCTTGCCGAATCGGCGGTAAATTTCTATGGTCCGGATGAGCTGGGAAAGATTCTGATTACCGCGGGCTTTAAGCAGGTTTTTTATCAGCCTCTTTTTTTCGGCGCGGCGGGAATTTACCGGTTGATCAAATAAGTGGCACGATTATTTTGGGAGGCAAACATGATAATTGTTACCGGAAATATACTGGCTAAAAGTGAAACGTTGGATGAATTATTTGTCCTGGCTTTGGAGCACTCGCGGCGTTCGCGTTTTGAGCCGGGATGTCTTGCCCATGGGGTGCATCAGGATTGTGAAAATCAGTTGCGGCTTGTTTTTTTTGAACAATGGACTGACCATTCGGCGCTCGCCCAACATTTTCATCTGCCCGCATCCCGCCTTTTTGCCAAAGAAGCGTTTGCGCTGGCCGCCGAGCCGCCAAAGATAGAAATTTATGAAGCTGTCGCGGTAAGTGTGGGAGGATAATATTTTTCCCGGCAATCCGGGTTGGCTGAATTTGTAACGTAATTATTTTGTCGCCGCTGAATGCGATTTTTGACTCGCGGAGAAGCGGCATATATACAAATAAAGTTTTTCGCCGTCTATATTTTATTAGTATTTATAAATGAAGGTAAAATATGGTGGACAAAGCAAGTTCCGATATAAATTTATCATCCCTCGATTCTTTTTTTAATCCGGCTTCCATCGCCCTTATCGGCGTTTCCAGGGATATCCGGCGCCCCACAGGCAGATCGTTAAACGCGCTTTTGAAATGGAATTACCCTGGGAAATTATACCCGATAAATCCCAACCATACAGAAATTCATGGTCTGCCATGTTATCCTTCTCTGTTCGATGTGCCCGGTGAAGTGGACATGGTCATTATCAGCGTGCC
>JAKQIY010000071.1 GCA_029561455.1 bacterium | reverse complement strand
TTTTTCATCCTTGATTGGATATTTTACTTTAGCTGTATGCAGTTATTTTGTTTCGCAACGCCTTTTCCGGGTGCCTTATGAATTGCGGCGAGTTGGGCTTTTGTTTCTATTAACTCTGGCTGGTGGGATTCCTATTTGGCTATTCAGACCGAATCTAACAATTAGAATCGCTATTCTGGTGGTTTATCCGCTTCTTTTATGGCTGGCTGGTTTTTTCAAGAGTTCCGAGATAGCGAAATTGAAACAGATATTTTCCAAAACTGCCTCGCATCATAAAAACTGAATATGTCGGGTAATTTCAGAAAATTTTTCAAAGAATCGACGCTTTACTTAGGCGGCTTAGTGCTAAATCGCCTGGTAAGTTTTCTATTACTTCCAATTTACACCAATGTTTTCGATAAAACTCAGAACGGCATTATAACGATTGCTTATGCTTTTCTGGGATTTATGGTGATTATTTTACCGTATGGCACGGACGCCGCCCTGCTAAATTTCTATACCGGAAATGACCGCGAAGTTAAGAATTATTTTTCGAGTGCCTATTCACTAGTTCTGATTTCGAATTTGCTAATTCTGGGATTAGCTTTTTTAGCGCGCAACAGCCTATCGCAAGCCGTACTACGCGTGAGCGATCCCCATATTTTCGTTTGGTGCTTGATTATTTTATTCTTCGATACCTTGAATGGCTTGACCTTGCTCGTCTTACGAGCGGAAGGCCGCCCGCTGACTTTCATCTCGTTCAGTTTGGCAAATGTCTTGTTGGCAATGGGATTGAATATTTTTCTGGTAGTGCATCGCAGGCTTGGCTTGGTGGGAATTTTTTACAGTAATATTCTAACATCGGGAATGATCTGGCTGGGACTTTTACCGCTGGTACTGAAACGGCTGGATTTACGCTTGATTTCAGGCAAATACATCAGGAATTTAGTCAGGTTCGGGTTCCCCTTTCTACCGGCAGGAATTTTCGCAATGATTTTGGATTTATCCGATCGCTGGTTCCTCGAATATTTTACCGATATGGAAACGGTTGGATTATATGGCGTTGGCTATAAATTAGCCGCGGTTATGCTGGTTTTCGTGCTGGCGTTTAATTCCGCCTGGCAGCCCTTTTTCCTGAAAGCGCGGCGTGAGCAAAATACTCCTAATATTATTGCCAGGGTTTCCTTTTTTGTTATCGGGGGATTGGCCTTCTGTTGGTTGTTTTTTAGTATCTGGATGAATTATATCGTGAGGATTAAAATTTCCGGCCGATATTTGATCGGTGCGGAATTTTGGGCTGGTACGAGTGTCACACCGCTCATAATGCTGGCTTACTTTTTTCAAGCACTTTATTTGTTGCAATTACCGAGTATTTTTCTTCTGGAAAAAACTAAATGGGAGCCGGTTTTTCGCGGATTAGGCGCGGCTACTAATATAATTCTAAATATTGTGTTCATACCGCGCCTGGGAATGAGCGGGGCGGCGATTGCGACTGTTCTGGCGTATCTTGCGATGGTAATTGCCATCTGGTTTTTTAACCGGAAATATTATCCGATAAAATACGATTGGTATAAAATTGGAGCGATCATTGTTTTGACCGCGGCGGCTTATCTGGTTGCTATCTGGGGAGATTCGGTTATTTACCGGGTAATAGCTACTGGAATCGGGTTATTGGGAATTGGTGGAATTCTTCTCTTGCCTTTGAAGGGTAGAATATTGCCGATTCTGAAAAAAAAGTAACAAACGAAAATTCACTTTAGTTTAGGAGAGTTATTCATAATCTCATCATAGAGATTGTGAATTGCCCAGTAATATTTATGATCGCTGAATTTATCTATAACTGTTTGTCGAATGGATTGAGGATCGAATTGACAATATTCGATAATCATTTTTTGCATTGCTTCGGTCAGACCAGTAACGTCATTAACTGGCACCAAAAACCCGGTTTCGGGGGTGACAATATCTTCCGGGCCACCACAGCGGGTTGCAATGACTGGCAGACCGCAAGCCATAGCTTCGACCAGAACCAGGCCAAAAGTCTCGACCTCGCTGGGTAAAATTAGCGTGTGGCATTTTTGCATCCAGCCAGCGATTTCGGTCTGCGGCAAATAACCGGTCAGAGTAACGGAACTTTGCAGGTTCAAATTAGAAATTAGGTGCTCTATATTTAGACGTTGCGGCCCATCTCCTACGAGAACAAGCTGGGTATCAGGATTATTTTGCCGAACGGTGGCGAAAGCTCTCAGCAGAAGGTCGAGCCTTTTTTCGGGGCGCAGAAGAGCCACACAAAGAAAGACAAATGGTTTTAGTGCCTTTTTTCCCTCGGAAGCGAGAGAAAAAGCCGATATATCTACCGGATTCGGGACAACGACGATTTTGGTGGGAAATTCTGGGAATTGAACCGCAATCGAATCCCGCAATCGGGAACTGGTAGCCACGATTCGGTCGGCGTAGCAATACGCTTCGTGGATACAGTCTTTATAGAATTCAGTTAGCATTTCCGGTTTCAAAAAATGCATAAGATGTTCGGTGACAATCATCGGGATGTCGTTGTCTTTCAGCCACCGAGCGAGTTCTGCTCCGGCAAATAATGACGAGTGAGCGATGACTAAATCCGGTCGGCCGCGCTCGGCAATCGCCCTTTCAAGTAGTTTGATCAAGCGCCGCCGTTGGGAAAAATAAGTTTTTTGAGGTCGTTTCGGAAACCAGTTTAAGGTTTCCTGACGATATTC
>JAKQIY010000051.1 GCA_029561455.1 bacterium | reverse complement strand
CCAGGTTGTTAGAGTTTGGAAGTAGCTCGGATTCTACCGGAACCGGAGTGCAGTCCCTTTATGGACTGTGGCCGCCGCAGGTGGCCTCGAAAAGCTTTATTGTTTGAATAAAAACATCTATTTGAATATCATAAAGTTTATATGTAATAATCGTCAAGTTTTCTTGTTTCAGATGTTATTTGGGCTTGCGGCCAACGCATCGCATAAAGGCGATGCACTCCACTCTTCACATCAATCTTTTTGGTTTTCACAAAGTCTGTCCTGATTAGGAACGAGATTGGTCAGGAATCTCCGATTCCTTTCAAGCAGTTATTTTATTTTGAATATGATCTTTACCTTTCAAATCAGAGATTTTGTACAAGCGGGTTCCCAATCGGGAGATTGGGAACCAGAAGCTAAAAATTATATATCCATATTCCACACTCAACAGGAGTTTGGAGCGGAGGAACCCGGGTTTTCGGACAGCCTGAACAAGCCCTTGTTCCATCCAAAATAAATCACCGTAGCAATACCATTTTCCGGGAATAAATAGCAGTTCCTGATTCAATTTGATAAATATAAACACCGGAAGGCGCTGCCAGCCCGGCGTTATTACGGCCGTTCCAAACAATAGACTGTTCTCCGGCAGTTTGTATACCATCAACCAGGCGGGCGATTGCTTGTCCCGCCAGGTTGTAAATACTCACTTTTATATGCCCGGCGCGGGGCAGTGAGTAGTGTATGGTGGTCGATGCGTTAAAGGGATTGGGATAATTTTGCGCCAGGGTTATACTGTGTACCGGGGTGCCTTTTTCAGTGTTTATTGAATTATTATCAAGTATTACAATGTCCTGGCGGGGGCTCCAGGGGGTCTCTACGCCGCTTTCATTTCTTCGCATCACCCTGATACGAAATTTTCTGCTCTGCGAATAGGTATGGGTAAATGTGAATATGGAAGCGTTAGCTTGCAGTTCGCTATATTCGGAAATAACGTCATCGCCCCAGTCGATTCTTATCCGTATTCTACTTTGGTTTGTATCGGAACCCGTTGCCTGTACGGTAACGAGTTCATTAATATTGGCGGTATCCGGTTCGATCCAGCAAATAGCGACGGCATTCGGGTCGATACCGCACACCCCGCTCCAGTTTATATTTTCACAATCGAGTCCGTCAAGACTGTCCGCCAGGGTTTGAATTTTTGTGCCGCTGAGAATACCGGGATTATTTTTTATGTTCAGGTATTTTAATTTATCCAGCCCGTATAATTCGGGCAAATCGTCATGATCAAGATTATTGTAACGAATGTAAAGATATTCCAATTCGGTGAGCGTTTTTAAAGTATGAATATCACGAACAAGATTATAATTCAAATGCAATCTTTTCAATTGGGTCATGTTTTGTAATATTGATAAATCCCTGATGTCGTTTTGTTCCAGGTAAAGTTCCTGTATATTGGGTAATTGCAACAGGGGGGTGAAATCACTGATCGGATTATAATTCAGATTAAGAATCATCAGTTGCGGCAAGGCTTGTAACGTGTTAATGTTATTAATTTTATTGTTTGCAGCAGCCAAAGTTGTCAGGTGCGTTAAATTTTGTAATACGGATAGATCGTGAATATCGGTTTCATCAAGATAAAGTTCCTGTAAAGTAGTCAGGTTTTGCAACGGTGTAAAATCACTGATCCGACATTGATCCAAATAAAGTATAGAGAGCTGCAAAAGATAGCGCAGTGCGTTGATATCCGTAACCGGAGTGTTTGAAATATACAGGTTTTCCAGTGAATCAAGGTTTGCCAGGGCGGTAATATTACCAATCGGATTGTTATCCAGTTCCAGGAAGGTCAGTTTAACCAGGTTTTGTAAAGCGGCGATATCGGTTAACTGGTTGGAATTAAGCGATAATTGCGTTAAATTGAGCAGGCCCGCTAATGGTGTGATGTCGGTAATTTGATTATAACTTAATGACAGGTTAGTGAGGTTGACCAGGCCCTGTAATGGCGCAAGATCGATGATACGATTGCCATGAAAATCCAGACTTTTAAGATTTATGGCATATTCAAGGCCGGTGAGATCGGCAACGCTGTCATTCTGGACGCTGAAATCTGTGAGCAGGGCCATATCGATATCTTCAATATCGCCGGTTGGTTTACCCAGAGCGTTGCGTATGGCCAGTTCGAGGCGGGGGTCGTTAAAAGTAACCTTAACCGACGTCGTACCTTGCACTTGATCAATACTTTTATTATTAATTTCAATGGCGTATGCTTGCTGAACCCCTCCCAATGCCCAAAACAGCAGGCCAATGTAGAACAAGCAAGTAATTACTGAGAATTTTACTTTGAAATTGCGCATAGTCCCTCCGGTATTTATAAATAGTGAAAATTTTAATTTAAAGTAAACAGTAAACGTAAGCGATGCCTGTCGGAATTTGCTTTAATCTGCGCTTTTACCCGTAAGGTAAGTTTACCGAAAAAATTCGGGATTATCAAGAAATTACTTATATATTATTAAAACGAGTGTATTATTACACATTATTTCATTAAATTATAATAATTGTGTATTTATTTTTATACCGATGCCTTTTTGTTAAGGCGCTATTCACAAGTAATGATTTTAATATAAACCAGGTTCACTGACTTATGAAAGCAGCTCAAGCTTTAGCCTTAAATTTAATTGATGAGCAGGATGCATTATACTGTATCCGCCCAATAGATGATAATACCGATTTACTTGTCTCTGTTAAAGCTGTCGGTATGCTTGCCCCCGTCTATGTGCAAAAGAAGGACAACTCTTTATATCGCATCGTCACCGGATTCCGGCGGGTAGCCGCTGCGCGCGCCCTGGGTATGGACACCATACCGGCGTTTGTTATTAATGACGAGGCAGCGCCATTACAGGCCTTTGTAATTCAGATATATGATAACTTGTCAACCCGACCGTTCAGGCCTGCGGAGATAGCCGCCATAATCCAAAAACTCGCACACCTGGGCGGCAGTCGTGAAGAGATCATTAATACCTGGCTACCATTGTTGGGATATGGCAAAAATCCCCGGATTTATGAATTGTACGGCTCTTTACCGTTAACCGAGCAATTCTGGCTCAAGGCGCTCGATGACGAGCAAATTTCACTGGATTTGCTGGCTGAACTCGGCCACGCATCCCAGACCGACCGCGACGCCTTTGCCGATATTTTTCAGGCATTGCGGCCGGGAAAAAATAACCAGCGTGAATACTGGGCATTGTGCCGGGATATTGCCAGGATGGAGAATTGCACAATTGCAGAGCTGGTAAACCGGCAAACTTTTACCATGATCCTTTCCGATAAGGTGCTTTCCCCGGCGCAAAAAGGGGAACGCTTTAAGCAAACGCTGTGGGAAATGCGTTATCCGCGCTATATGCAGGTAAAATCCCGCTTTCAAAACCTGATTAAAAAAGCCAAGCTGCCCCCGGATATACAGATCATTCCTGCTCCCTATTTTGATGATAATGTTTTAACATTATCATTGGTATGCAAAAATGCGCAGGATTACAAGGAAAAACTGGAATTGCTGCAAGCTGTGGCTGATAACGGAATAATTAAAGAATTATTTGGGCTGGTGGAATAATGGCATTTAACTATAATCCGGTAAAGATATATGTCGAAGAAGGAATTCGCCACACTGTGTTATGCCAAAGGGTTTTGTCCCGCTTCCCCGGAGTTGCAGTAGAAATAATAACGGATGCTACGACCATACTGGAAAGAGCGACGTGCGAAGAAAAAGCGCTCTGGCAAAATACCCTGTTGCTGGCTGCACAACGGGGTCCGTTTCTGCGCTTGTGTCCCGGCACTATGAACCATATCTGTTGTTTGTATCATAACCTGGATGTTGCGGCCGGCTGCAATTTGGGATGCAGTTATTGTATTTTACAGGGCTACCTCGACAATCCCCTGGTTACCGTGTATTGTAATACCGCAGATATGTATGCCGAGTTGGAAGACAAACTTTATTCTCATGTCGGGCAATTTTACCGGATCGGCACCGGTGAATTGAGTGACAGCCTGACTTTTGACGATTTTCTCGGCCTGGGGGAGGAGCTGGTCCGGTTCTTTGCCGATAAAACCAATGCGATCATTGAACTAAAGACCAAGAGCGTTAATGTTACAGGACTGGCGGGGCTGCCGCATAACGGGCGGACAGTGGTCTCATGGTCGATGAATGCCCATGAGATCAGCAGCAGGGAAGAAGCACTAGCGCCGGGCATCGACGAGCGGTTGCGGGCGGCACGCGAAATGCAAAGCGCCGGTTACAAACTCGGCTTTCATTTTGATCCCATGATCTATTTCCCGGGCTGGGAAGATGGTTATCGTGAAACTGTTGATAAAATATTCAAATACATACACCCGGAAAATATTGTATGGATCAGCCTGGGATCGCTGCGTTACCCCGCTGCTTTCGACCAGGTGATTAGGGAAAATCATCCTGAATCTGAAATTGTGTTGGGAGAGTTGCTGCCGGGCCGTGATAAAAAATTACGTTATTTCCGGCCTCTGCGCACGCAAATGTTCAGACAAATGAATGCATGGATTAAAAACTATTCCCCCGATGCGCTGGTATATCTTTGTATGGAAAGTAAAACAGTATGGGAGCAAACTTTCAACATGACCCCGACAAACAGTGCAGAATTAAAAAAAATGCTGGATGCCAGGGTAAAATGATCAGATCTTTTTCCAGCGGTCAATTCTATCAAACGAGTCTTTGGCCGCTTTAGTAATAACCGCCAAATCAAAGGGTTTGGGGAAGTAATCGTCAAATCCCGCTTCCAGGCAGGTTACTAAATCGAATGTCGATTTGTACCCGGTAATGGCATGAATACAGGAGGTTGGTTTATTCTTTTTCAAGAGTTTGCACAGGTTTATACCATCCATACCCGGCAACATCAAATCGAGGAAAATAACCTCAATATTTTCTTTGACCAACAGGTTTAAAGCTTCTTCGCCGGTAGCGGCAGTAAAAACAGAAAAACCAACTTCACTCAGAGTATCTTCCAACAAGTCGCGGATCATTTGTTCATCATCTACGACTAGTATCTTGTTATTCATCTCTTCCTCATGTTTTGTAAACATCGTGGTATTGTATATTATAAAAGATTTCTGTATAAAAATCAATAATAATTTGTTGTCAGGGTCGGTAATTTATAATAAAAAATCATTAAAAACAAGTTATAATAAAGTAATTAAAAAATAGTGAAATTTTTATTATAAAATTGTTACCTTTGTCAAAGTAACACAAAATACTGTAAAACTATTCCAGACAAAAACAGCGTTGTAAAGATTTCATTATCAGATATGGTTTTTAAATTTATCCACATCAGCGGAATAACCATATATGACCAGAATATCGCCGCGGGTCAGATTAAAGTTTTTATCCGGTAATATTTTCAGGGTTTCCGAACTTTTTGAGGTAACTTGTTCAGGACGTTCAACCAGCAGCACATCAATTTTATATAAATTTCGTAAATCAAGCTGGGCCATGGTCTTGTTTAAAAATTTATCCGGAACCGGAATCTCGGCCACAGAAAACCCGGGAATAGCTTCCATGGCTTTATACTTGTCGATACATTTCATGTTCATTGCCAGTTCGTCCTGGATTGAAATTTTACCGACTCTTTGATTATACACGTGCAACACATCCTGGTAATGTAGTACGCCTATGATCTGTTCGGTGTCCGTAACCCGCATTACCGGTATTTCTTCAACATGATGCCGGGCAAATAGTTGCATGGCGACATCGAGGGTGTCGCTGGCATTAATAGAAACATAGTCAAAATCGGCAATGTCGCCGGCAATGACCACGCCGTGCAGGTCATGATAGGATGTTATTAGATGCCGTAACGTAGAAGAGGTGATCACGCCGCTCAGTTTGCCTTCATCATTGACTGTATAGATGGTGTCATGATCTCTGTTTAAAAATTGTCGTACCAGTTCCGAGATGGGGGTTTTATCCGGGACTGTTAATATGTCGGCGCGGGTAATTTTATCTACAGTAACGGAATGTAATATTGTGGTTTCCTGGCCGTCGGATATACGGTATCCTTCGCTGGCGAGTTCTTTACGATAGATCGAACCGTTTAAAATTAACTGGGTGATGGTATGGCTACCGACAATACCGAGAATAAGCGGCAGTACAAACATATAATTATTAGTCAGTTCGAACAGCATCATAATGGCTGTTATGGGGATTGAATTGATCCCGGCCAGCATAGCGCCCATACCGACTAGCGCAAAAGTGGCTGTATCGAGAGGGATGTGGAAAATTGTCGTCATAATATGAGCAAACAGGGAACCGAAACAGGCGCCCATAAACAGAGAAGGTGCAAAAATACCGCCATACCCGCCGGCGCTGAGGATAATGATGACCAGGGAGAATTTCAACAGGAACAAAACAAGCATGGTTGGCACGGATACATGATCGCCAAGAACCAAGTTGATGGTTTCGTACCCGATGCCAAAAATTTGCGGAATAAAGTAACCTGCCAAGCCCATCAGCAATCCGGCTGCCAGCATACCCGGTAATAGTGCATGTTTTTTGTAATATAAAACAAACTTGTGACCAATATATTCTTTGCTTTTTATGAATAAAATGGAAAGCAGACCGGCTAAAACTCCCAAAAGTAAATAAAAGATAAAATGACTATATGAACCCATTTGCAGAGAAGTGAAATGGAATTTGGGAATATTGCCCAAAAATATTCGCGAGACTGCGCTGGCCGATACAGTGGAAAGCAGAAATATACTCAGAGTGGTAGCCCGAAATTCATTGAGCAAAATGACTTCGAGAGAAAAAAAGATGCCGGCCAGGGGGGTGTTAAAAACGCCGGCAATAGCGGCTCCGGCTCCGGCGGCAGTGAACATACGCAGCCGCGATACGGAAAGGCCGAGCATTTTGCCCGCAGCAGAAACAACCCCGGCGCCGGTTTGCGCCGCCGGCGCCTCCGGCCCGACTGTGCCGCCGCTGCCGATACAGACTGTGGTAGCCAGAAAGTAAAAAAGGGTGCTTTTAAAGGGTATTTCTCCGTCGCGCAGGGAGACGGCCTTGATAACTTCAAGAACCCCTCTTTGTTTTGCCTGGCGCGGAGCAATGCGCACCATGAGCCATTGAATAAACATTCCCAGGGTAGGAATTAAAATGATCAAAAATCCATATCCTGATTGAAACAAACTGGCGCTGTATGTAGTGACGTGCGAAAACAGGTTGATCGTTTTATGAAACCCGATCGCTGCAAATCCGGCGATTGTACCCATTATAATTGAATAAATAATTAGAATTGTATATTCCGAAGCGCCGCGGGAGGCCAGGTATCGCCCTAACATGATTTGATGCTTGAGAATGGAATCCCTGAAACAAAATATCCTTTTTTTCATTGCACTTTCATTGGATAATTAAAATTATTCATTAACAGTCAAAAACAGTTGAACATGACCGGATTGTTGATATTATACCTGGTCAGTGTTCGCGTACCAGCAGCAAAATAGCGGCATGGGGAACTATTAAATAGGTATCGCCTTCAAATTTAATTTCAACGGCCGCTTTACGCAGGAAGATAGCATAATCTCCCACCTGGGCCTGCAACGGCTGGCGTGATTGCGGTTGCGCCGGCTGTTTCCATGGTTCTTCCTCAACTTCATTGGGTTGAGCCAAATGGACGCCCGGGCCTACTTCGGCTATCCGTCCGGCTTGAACGGATTCTCTCTCCACCGCCCACTTGGGTAAATACAGACCGGTATTGCTGCGGTCTTCGCTCAGATCAGGCACAATTAATAACCTGTCGCCAACAACAATTAATTCTTTTTTGCCTTTTTTCATAGCTTATCCTGTTCCAGTTTTTTTAAATTAAGCATTTTCACAGCAAAATGCAATTGCAGATAAAAATTATGTATTGCGAGTTTCAGAATCGGAATAAGAAGGATAGGTACTTTCCGATGACATGGTTAATGTTGGATTACAGTGGTTCATTTTCAAGAAAAAAATAAGAAATTAATCATTGTATTTAATATTCAAATTTATAAATTAATAACCTGCATTGTTCTCTGTTAATTTGCAGTGTTGTTTAGAATAGTATAGTAATAATGGTTATTACTAAAATTGGTAATTGTTTGAAACAACCTGTTTTTTACATTATGCCGGGCAAATTCAGGTTGTATAATTGTAAAAACATGATTTTCAAGTGCAATAGCTATTTCAAATTGCAAAGTAATTATTAATTAGTATTTGAGGACGGAATTTTCTTACTGCATTCATATTATGGAATTCTGGCGACACTATACGTCCACCAATAATTTTAATAATAGGAGGAAGATATGAAAACCAGAATCATGCTTTTTGTCGGATATTTAATTATTTCAAGTCTCCAACCTGCATTAACACAAACGGTTATAGGATTTGATGCGTTTACTACGAGTACATATTATCCGAGTCCCCTGACTTTTACTGAAGATGCAATTCCATTTACATTAACAGATACTGGAGGCGAAGCGGGTTACGAATTTCGGTCAATGTCCGATTATGCGGGCGAATTGGAGATGGGAGATAACGGGGGAAGCGGTGCAACTATCAAAATTACATTAACTCACAGGGATGGCTGGGTCTTTGATTTAAACAGTATCGATTTGATGGCGCTTATCAACGCACCGGATTGGATTATAAAAGGATACCGTTCAAGTTCTCAAGTAAGTGGTTCTCCGGTAACATTCTCATTGCCTGTAGGAGGACCATCTTATACCAGGATCAATACAAATTTTCAACAGGTAGATATGGTCACGATTGAGGAAAATCCTGTTTATGAAGGGGGATTTAATATTTGGTGTGATCAATTTGTTGTTGATAATATTAATGATCCCAGTTTGCCGGTAGAACTGTCTTCATTCAGCGCTTTATGTATAAATAATACCGTTCTTGTCGAATGGATAACAGAAAGCGAAAATAACAACCTGGGCTTTATAATTGAACGTTCTGAAGGAGATATTTGGAGGCAGATTGTTTCTTATCAAACCGATTTCGCCCTAAAAGGTCAAGGGATATCTTCCGGTAAAACCAGGTATCGATATATTGATAAAAATGTAAAAGCGGGAAAGAAATATACGTACCGTCTTTCTGATGTTAATGATCAGGGTGTGAGTACAGTAAAGGCTTTGGTATCTGTAACAATGGAATCTTTGCCTCAGGTAACTGAACTGATCCAGGCATATCCTAATCCATTTAATCCTCAAACCGTAATAACCTATCGTTTAGCGGAAAATTTGAATGTTAATATTTCAGTTTACGATATAGCCGGACGTCTAGTTAAAACATTGTTTGACGCAAATCAGTTAGCAGGAACTCATCATGTCCACTGGTATGGCAGAGATGATAGAGACATTAAATGTGCATCAGGAAATTATTTTATTGTAATGCAAACTGAAAAATCCAGATATATACAAAAACTATTATTAGTGAAATAAAATTTTATATTTGTAAATAGATCTGTTATTTTTCAGATTAATAAGACCATTTGGATTATATGACATTACTTTTGATTATGTTTGGTATTGTTCCACCGAAATATTTATATTTTTTAGTTCAAACGGTTTTCAATAAAAAAATTTTTAAATAATAAAACAACGTTTTTTGTTGATTACTTATTATGGGTCTATTATCATGCACAAGTGTAAAAATATCAATTTTATTTTTGTATCATTTTTGTCGGATTTTTTTAGAATGTGAAACATATAACGTGATTAATCATCTGACCTGTTTAAACAAAAAAATATCGAGGTACAGGTATAACTATTTCAAATTACCATTTACAGGAGAGCGTAATGAAAAATTATGTCAGGCTGGCATGTTTATTGATTGTAATTTTCACCATAAGCGGCTGCGGCCCCAATCAACAGGAGAAATTGATGCAAAGTTTTATCGATTCACGGCTGGAGCAAATCAAACAGTTGTCCAAAGAGAGCGCTATTGCCTACTGGAATGCAACCACCACCGGCGATGAGCAAGAGTATGAAAAGTATAGCGACCGGGAATTAAAATTACGGCAAATATTCTCCAATTCCGATGATTTTAATCAATTGAAGGAATGGAAAGAATCCGGCGTTATCAAAGAACCGCTGCTCGCCCGGCAGTTGGAATTGTTATACATGGGCTACCTTGAGAACCAGTTGGATACCCTGTTGTTACAACAAATTGTTGAACTGGAAACTGCCTGCGAAAAAAAATTTAATGATTTTCGCGGCACAATCAACGGCAAACCGGTAACCAGCAATGATATCGAAGAAATACTTAAATCCGGGAAAGGCGAAAAAGAGCGCAAGGACGCCTGGTTGGCTAGTAAACAGGTAGGACCGGAAGTAGCCGGTGATTTGATCAATCTAATCAAAATTCGCAACAATGCCGCAAAACAACTTGGGTTTGATAATTACCATACCATGTCGTTAACGACCTCTGAGCAAAGCGCCGCCGAACTGGACGCTATTTTGAATGAATTATATGAATTGACCAATGCGCCCTTTGCCGCCCTCAAAGCGGAACTGGACAGCATTTTGGCTGCCGGTTATGGTATTAGCCCGGCCGATCTAATGCCCTGGCATTATCATGATCCGTTTTTCCAGGAAACCCCGCTGGTTTACAATCTCGATCTTGACGCCTATTATGCCGATAAAGATGTCGTGGAATTGGCCAGACTGTTTTACCAGGGAATCGGCTTGCCTGTCGAGACTATATTGGAAAAAAGTGATCTCTATGAACGTGATAAAAAGAATCCCCATGCCTATTGTATAGATATTGATCGCGAAGGCGATGTGCGCGCTTTGTGCAATGTGAAGAACAATGAACGCTGGATGGAGACTATGCTGCATGAACTGGGACACGGTATTTATGATAAATACCAGGACCCGGCGACTCCCTGGCTGCTGAGAACTCCTGCACATACCTTTACCACCGAAGCAATTGCCATGTTTTTCGGTCGCCTCAGTCGCACCGGCGCCTGGATGCAGGAGATGCTGGGATTAACTGATGAACAACGGCAGGAAATTGACCAGGTTAGCGGCAAGTATATGCAGTTAAAACAATTGATCTTTGCGCGCTGGGCTATGGTCATGTATTTCTTTGAAAAAGAGTTATATGCCAATCCCGATCAGGACTTGAATACCCTGTGGTGGAATATGGTGGAAAAGTATCAGTTCGTCAAGCGTCCAGTTGACCGTACTGAACCGGACTGGGCGGCTAAAATTCATTTTACAATAGCGCCATGTTATTACCACAATTATTTACTGGGTGAATTGTTTGCCTCGCAGCTTCACCATACCCTGGTTGGCAAGGTCCTTAAACTGGATCCGGCTATGGATGTAAGTTATGTAAACCAGGGCGCTGCCGGTGATTATATCAAAAAAATGGTGTTTGAGCCCGGTAGTAAATATCGCTGGGATAAAATGATCACCCTGGCAACCGGTGAACCCCTCACCGCTAAATATTTTGTGCAAGATTTTATCAGGTAAATTATACGGGTTTGGGGATTTTCCTCAAACCCGTTTTAGAACAAAATTACCTCAAGATTTGTTTTAATAGTGGAGTTTATCATTATCGAACTTTATTAACCGGCGGCTTATGAATAGATTAGACCGAGATATACTTAAAATAATGCCTGACGGTACGGAAAAGCATATCAATCCGTTCACCGGTACGGAAGTGTGGTTTATTCCCGGGCGGCGTAACCGGCCGTTTGCCTCTAAAAGAACGGAAAACCCGGAAAAAATAGTCAAGCACTCTCCGGAAGATTATTGTGATTTTTGCGCCGGACGGTACTTTAATACTACACCGGAAAAATCCAGAATTGTACTGAATAACGGACAGTATGAATGCCAGGATCAGCTTGCACCGGAAGATATTTTCAGCAAACCGGCAGAATTCCGGCGTATTTCAAACCTGTTTGAAATAGTTACGGTCAATTACTGGAAAAAGAATTTTAATTACAAATTATCCGATAAAAACCAGCGCCGCAAAGAAAAATATCTTTCCAGCGAACTGGGCCGGAACCATGTTATTGCCATTATTAACATGAAATTAAAATTAAGCGGCTATTCGGAAGAGCAGATCAAGTCGATTTCAGTCGATGAAAAGCTGGCGATGAGCGATGCCTTTTTTGGCGGGGCGCATGAACTTATCATCCCCCGGCGGCATTACACAGAGGCGGCGGAATATACTACGGATTTGAATGCGTCGGGCAGCCTTACCCCGGTTGAACATGCCGAATATTTTAGATTTACTATCCAGTCCGTGCGGGATATTTATGATAATAACCGTTATGTGAGGTATGTAAGTGTGTTTCAAAACTGGCTGCGCGAAGCCGGCGCTTCATTCGATCACCTGCACACCCAATTGGTTGGTCTGGATGAATGGGGTGTTTCGGTAGAGAGAGAACTGGAGCTTGCTTCCCGCTATCCCAATATGTATAATGAGTTTGCCGCTAATTTTGCCGCTTATAATAACTTTGTTATTTGCGAAAACGATTTTGCCATTGCCTTTGCCGACATTGGTCATCGCAATCCAACAGTAGCCATTTTTTCTAAAAGTGAACATTGTCGGCCGTCCGAGCATACAGAGCAGGAATTGAAGGGATTTAGCGATATTGTGCATGGCATTCACGCCGCGATGGGATCCAACATCTCTTGTAATGAGGAATGGTACTATATGCCGGTGGACAGCGTTATTCCTATGCCGTGGCATGTTTTGATTAAATGGCGAATCAGCATACAGGCGGGTTTTGAAGGCGGCACAAAAATATATGTCAATCCAATGGCAGTATCTGAAGTGCGCGATTACCTGGTGCCGCGTTTGTTCGATCTGCGTTATCAAAACCGGATCGCGCCTTTTGCCATTGCCGAGGAATGCCCGGTAAAACCAAATTCCCTGAAATACTATTTGTATAAAAGGACAACCTGATTAGACATGTTTGGGGGAATTTATTCCATCCTGATTAAGTTGGATAGTAAAAAAAACGATGGGAGCTTGCCCAGACATTGCTTGCTTTCGATCATATTCCTTTTACAAATCCCGCATAATAAAGAATTTATTTTTGCGTTGGCAAGACCCCATCCTGCCAACTGATTCAGGCAAAGGTTAATAGATCGGGTTACGATAAAACTCTACCCTGCTTGACAATCCATAATGAAATTCCGGCCGGGAAATGATCCATGCATTTGCCGCCGGAATAGCTGTCGGCCAGTGAACATCGCAGAAATCCGGCAAACGCCAGTTTTCTTCTTCCCGGTTAGAGCTTGGCCAGGGGTCTTTTCCATCCAGGTGTAATTGCCGGTTAGCCGATTCGAGGACAACGTTGACAGCCGCAACACCTCCCTGTTTGTAATTGATCACGTGCATTGCCAGTAGATTTTCCCCGGCAGTAAGATACTCGGAAATATCCCATAACTTGACCCGTTGCGCTTCCACAATTGCGGACAGAGTGCGGGTGGCTATTGCTTGTCCAACCAGGCGGTTATTTACCCACACTGTTGCCAGCGAGTCTGCAATAACTTGCAGCCGGACCGGTTGTTTGTGATTCGCAAGATTAAATTTTTTGCGGAGATATAATTCGGAAAACTCTGTTGTTTTTGTGGTCGGGCAGGCGATAAACGGCGCTTCCAGGCGGCCGTTCAGTTTATAATTTCCGGCTATAATTTCAGCTCTTTTCACATCCAGCCAGGCGGCGGTTCGTTTGAACAAAGCAAGTATGTGTTCCAGATTGGCTTGTAAATTGTATTTTAACCATAGAGTAGTAAAAGTTTCGGCAATGGTTTCCAGATCACGCATTAATATTGTCAATTCATCAGGGAGAGAAGCGCATTCACGGGCTTCTGCATTATGCAGTGTAGACTGCACTTTGTTTAGCCGTGCAGTCCAGTTGTATTGATTAGCGCTGAATTCCAAAAGATCGAGATGGCTAGGGTTTTTAATGGTAACCTGGCGCAGTCTGTTAATTTCTTTGATAACCTCTTTATGCAATTCGATCAGATTGTTACTGCGGTTTACAAGATCGTCCACCGGGCGGGAGAGGGGATAAAAAGGCTGTGAAAAAAAGTAATTCGAGTCGTAATACTCACACACCTGCGATAATTTTTTATAGATTTGAGCATAACCGGGATCATCATTGCCATAAAAATCCATAAAGAATGCGGCCTCAAAAGCATCCTGGTCGACAGGGCCTTTGCGCCAGGCGCACTGGGCGGCAAAAGCGATTTGGTAGTAATTCAGTTCCCGCAGGTTGGCGCCGCCAAAATCGCCCCAGCTTGAAGTGATCGCGCCGCAGGCGCCGTTGTTGTGCCCATCGCGGATAATGCGGTAGATATTTTGCCGGGCGCGTTCCAGGTCGGGGAAAATGCGGCTCCAGTTCTGGTTGCCGGGGGAGACGATAAATTTATGTCCGGAATTCCTGAATTGCTTAACGGAAGTATATTCTTCCTGGATATCATAATGCCAGTCCATTATGATAATATCATCAGGCAGGCGCTGGAGAATGTCTGGGAATTCCAGGATAATATCACCGTACATGATAATTTTTTTGTGATATTTTTTTAAAATATTAAAAACGTGTTCATAGTGATCGGCGTGAACTGCGGCTATTCCCTGGCGGCGGGCTTTATCGCGACTGGCGCCGCTGCCCACATCATAGGATTCATCTGCGCCGATATGAAAGTAAATGGAGCGGAACACCGGTACAATTTCCGCTAAAAGTTTGTCCAAAAAAATAACCGTATTATCCGTAACTGTGTTTAATGAAGAGGCGCCGGGGAAATCGGCCAGGTGCATAAATTCAGGTTGAATGAGCAGGTTTTCGTAATGGCCCAGGGTTTGGAATACCGGGATGATTTCGATATGGTATTGTGCCGCGAAATCCTGTAATTCAATACACTCTTCCGGGGTGAGAGCGCCACGCCCCCGGCCAATTCCGGGGTAGCTTTTAAACTGGAAAAGGTCTTCAAGATACGGCATATAGACATTCATTTTATAGCGGGCCAGGAAACAGATAATCCGTTTGAAATGAGCGAGGGTAGAAACCTGGCCCCTGCTGATGTCGTCGGAAAAGCCGCGCAGGCGCATATCCGGCCAATCGCGAATGACACATTCAGGAACAGTTAGAATGCCATTTTGACGGGAAAGTAAAAATAAAAAGCTGTTCATTCCGTAGAACATCCCGGCAGTCGTCTCGGCTATAATAACAATAGTGTTCTGCCGGATAGTAATAATATAGCCTTCATCTTTCATGCATTCGGTGAAATCCGGGATCTGTTTGTCGCCAAACACTGATTTTACAGAATTTATATCGGCAGCCGTAACCAGATGAATGCCGGGCAAGGTTACCGACACAGTCGAATGGTGTTGCACAATTGTCCGGCAATTATATTCCGTCTCTAATTCATTAACTAATTGCAAAGCTGTTGGTGTAAAGTGTGCTGGTGTATAAACAGTCAGTGGCTCGACCATAAAGCACTGTTCGACACCTGCAGTACATTCCTGTGGGTTGGGAAGCAGAAAATATTTCAAATTTTTTTCATTATTTTTCATTTTTTTGTTGCTATTTTGATTTGAATTTTATAAATATAGATAGATATTAAAATGTATTAAAAAAAGTACAAACTATCAATAATAAAGCGAGGGAAAGGAGGGAGATCAAACAATCTGAACGGTAGCTGTCATTTGTATGTTGAATGCTAGTTAGACACGTAATATTATATTAAAAAATTCAAGAATGAAAGGGGATCAATATGACAAAGATACAAGAACCGTTAAGCATGGAAATGCGGGAAAAATTCGAAAAAGTATCCCTGCAATACATGGATATACTTTACAGTTCTGCTCTTCGTTTGACCAAAAATTCTGCCGAGGCTGAAGACCTGGTGCAGGATACTTATCTGCGGGCCTATCGCTTTTTTGATAAATTTCTGGAGGGAACTAATTTTAAAGCGTGGATTTTCCGCATAATGACCAATACCTTTATTAACAAGTACCGTAAAAAAGCACGTTCACCACAACAGGTGGAACTTGATAAAGTGTCTTTTTTTATTGAAGACGAACGGGAAGAACATGACCATAGAACCGTAAATGTCTATGAAAAAGATACCTATCATGAATTATTTGATGACGAGATTAATACTGCTCTGGACCGGTTATCCAAAAATTTTAAACAAATTATTGTACTCGCCGATGTTGAAGGATTGACATATCGAGAAATAGCTGAAAAAGCCAATATTCCCTTGGGAACGGTAATGTCACGGCTGTTTCGCGCCCGGCGTATGTTGCAAAAATCATTGTATGGCGTTGGAAAGGAGCGAGGTTTTATACAACACCCCATGTATTTATGAGTAATTTTGCATTTTTTTGGTTTAGACGCGATTTACGTCTGCATGATAATGCCGGATTGTATTTTGCTTTGAATACATTTAAGCAGATAATTCCGGTATTTATCTTTGACACGCACATATTGAACAGCCTGGCAAATAAACAAGACCCGCGGGTTGAATTTATCTGCGCCCGGTTGAGGGAGATGAATGAACAATTAAAGGCTGCAGGAAGCAGCCTTTTTGTTTATACCGGGTCTCCGGTTGAGGTCTGGAAAAAGATACTCGCTGAATATCCCGGTTGTGCAGTTTATGCCAATGAAGATTACGAACCGGATACGTTAAAGCGCGACCGCCAGGTTGCCAAATTTTTAAGCTCGCGGGGGGTTGCAAGTTTTTTTTTACGAGATCAGGTGATATTTGCTCCGCAGGATATATTAAAAGATGATAAAACTCCTTATACTGTATTCACTGCATATAAACGCAAGTGGCTGCAAAAATTTAATCTTGACAGATGTGAGCCCTTGCCGATTGACGATTTATTTGCTAAATTTTATCGCTGCCGACCGCGCCCGGTTCCGGACCTGACAAGTTTAGGTTTTATAAAAACCGGTTATCAGTTCCCCACCACGAAAATTGATCCGAAAGTTATAATTAATTACCACAAAACCCGCGATTATCCTGCCCAGCCGGGAACCAGCCGGCTAGGAATGCACCTCCGCTTTGGAACTGTAAGTGTCCGTGAACTAGTGCAGTTGGCGTTAGACTTGAATGATACCTGGCTCAACGAACTGATCTGGCGCGAGTTTTTTATGATGATCCTGTATCATTTTCCCCATGTCGTGCATCACTCTTTCCGTCCGGTTTATGATGGAATCGCCTGGCGTAATGATGAAAAAGATTTTACGCGCTGGTGCGATGGATTAACCGGCTACCCGATGGTCGATGCGGGCATGCGGGAATTAAATGCCACCGGGTTTATGCACAACCGCGCCCGTATGATAACTGCTTCTTTCCTGAGCAAGCATTTATTAATTGACTGGCGCATGGGAGAGCGGTATTTTGCCGCAAAACTTTTAGATTATGAACTGGCTGCCAACAACGGCAACTGGCAATGGGCTGCGGGAACCGGTTGTGACGCTGTTCCTTATTTCAGAATTTTTAATCCGGCTCTACAGCAAAAACGGTTTGACCCGGATTTCGCTTATATCAAAAAATGGCTGCCGGAATTTGGCAGCAAGGATTATCCGCAACCGATTATAGATCATAACCTGGCGCGAGCACGAGCTATTGCAGTTTATAAGCAAGCTTTACAAAAATAATTATTTAATTGTATAAAAATAATGATGAAACCAAACCATCAAATCCCTGTCGATGTATTGTGCATTGGCCATGCGGCAATGGATTTGGTTTTTTCTGTAGAGCATCACCCCGGCGCTGACGAAAAACTGTTCGCCGAAGATTTTACTTCCTGCGGCGGTGGCCCGGCAGCGAATGCGGCAGTAACTGTTGCCAGGCTGGGAGGCCGCGCTGCTTTTGCCGGCTATGCTGGCAACGATCCTTTGGGCGAGCGCCTGTTAAATGAGTTTAACCGTGATAAAGTCAATACCGATCTGCTCAAACGCGGTAATGGCGCCACTCCATTATCGGTCATTCTGGTCAAGCCAAACGGCGACCGTGCGGTCGTTAATTATAACAAACAAGTCGAGCCGTTACACCTATCTGACCTGTACACAAAGTGGCTGCAAACAAGCCAGCCCCGCGTCATTTTATTTGACGGCCACGAACCGGAGATTTCTCCTGCTGTTGCGCAATTGGCAAAAACAATGAATATCATCACAGTACTCGATGCCGGGTCGGTAAGGTCGGGAACGGTCAGTTTGGCCGGCATGGTCGATTACCTGGTCTGCTCGTCACGCTTTGCTTTTGATTATACCCATACTAATGATCCCCGACAAGCGATTGCTGAATTGACTAAAGTAAATAGTCAAGTGATCATTACCCTTGGCAACCAGGGACTTTTATGGACAAAAGATAACACAACCGGCAGTATGGCCGCTTTTCCTATAGCTGCTGTCGATACCACCGGAGCGGGTGATGTGTTTCATGGCGCGTTTGCTTTTTGTCTGGCTAAACAATACCGGTGGGAAAACAGTCTGCATTTTTCCAGCGCAGCCGCAGCATTATGTTGTACGAAAATCGGCGCTCGTCCAGGGATTCCAACCTTGAAAGATGTTAAAGACTTTTTAAGGAACCAAGCTCCGGCAAAGTCAACCTCAATAAACAAACCGGAAAAATGATTTGTAAAACACTTTGATTCTTGAAAAATTTTTTATAATTTAGAATATTGTATTGATTCAACAGTAATTTACCGGGACATTTAAATACAGTAATTAAAGGAGAAAGACGTTCATGAATAATCTGAGCACCATGACGATTGAAAATTTATGTATCAATACTATACGAACCCTGGCAATGGATGGCGTACAGCAAGCCAATTCCGGGCATCCGGGGACACCCATGGCCCTGGCGCCGTTAGTCTATACACTCTACAGCCGCTATCTCAATTATAATCCAGCCAGTCCTGACTGGTTCAACCGCGACCGGTTCGTATTATCGGCGGGTCATGCTTCCATGCTGCTCTATTCCATATTACATGTCGCCGGTTATAATTTACCGCTCGATGAATTAAAGAAATTCCGCCAGCTTGGCAGCAAAACTCCCGGTCATCCGGAATATGGTATAACTCCGGGTGTGGAAACCACCACCGGGCCATTAGGCCAGGGATTGACCAATTCGGTCGGTATGGCAATAGCCGAGGCGCACCTGGCTGCTGTATATAACAAAGAAAAATACAATATTGTCGATCACTTTACTTTTGCTATATGCGGCGATGGCGACCTGATGGAAGGCGTTTCGCACGAAGCGGCATCCCTGGCCGGGCATTTAGGACTGGGTAAGCTGATCTGGTTTTATGACGATAATCATATCACTATTGAGGGAAAAACCGACCTGGCGTATTCCGATAATGTACAAAAAAGATTTGAAGGGTATAACTGGCATGTTATCAATATCGGCGAAAACGCCAATAATACGGAAAAAATAGGCAACGCTATTGCCGAAGCCCGCAAAGTAACCGATAAACCCTCATTGATCATCATCCGTTCGCATATCGGATATGGTTCGCCAAATCTGGTCGATACCTCCGAAGCGCACGGCGCCCCGTTGGGAGAAGAAGAAATCAAGCTGACCAAAAAAGCATATAACTGGCCCGAAGATGAGAAATTTCTGGTTCCGGCGCAAGTAACTGAATACTTTGCTCAAGTAGCTGAAAAAGGCAAGGCTAAAGAAGCCGAATGGAACAGTAAATTTACCGCTTATAGTCGTGAATTCCCGGAACTGGCGGCGCAGTTGAAATCTGCACTCGCCGGCGAACTGCCGAACGGTTGGGATGCACAGTTACCGGTATTTAAAGGCGAAGACCCGGCTGCCGCAACCCGAAATGTTTCGGGCAAGATATTAAATATTATTGCTGATAAAGTACCATACCTGATTGGCGGCAGCGCAGATTTGAATCCTTCGACTAAAACATTTATTAATAAAAGCGGCTATTTCAGCAAGGAAAATCCAGCCAACCGCAATATCGCCTGGGGCATACGCGAATTTGTTATGTGTGGCGCGGCTAACGGTTTGGCATTGCATGGCGGCCTGCGGCCGTTTACCAGCACTTTTTTTGTGTTTACCGATTATGCGCGACCGGCTATCCGTTTGGCGGCAATTATGAAGCTGCCGGTGATCTATGTTATGACGCACGATTCTATTGGCGTGGGCGAGGATGGCCCGACCCATCAACCCGTTGAACAAATGGCTTCTTTCCGGTTAATGCCGAATGTAAACGTAATCCGTCCCGGCGACCCGAATGAAACCAGTTATGCATGGAAGGCTGCGATGCTGCGCAAAGACGGCCCTACCATGTTACTGCTTACCCGGCAAAATATTCCGGTATTCGATCAAACCAGGTTGGGCAGCGCCGCCGGTGTACTGCAGGGTGCTTATGTGCTGGCCAAAGAAAATGGCAGCAAACCGGATATTATCCTGATCGCCAGCGGCTCGGAAGTTTCTTTGGCGCTGCAAGCCCGTGATTTACTGGCAAAAGATAAAATCGATGCCCGGGTTGTCAGTATGCCCTGCTGGGAATTGTTCCGCGAACAACCTGCCGCATACCGCGAAGCGGTGTTGCCAGCCGCAGTTAAAGCGCGATTGGCAATCGAAGCCGGTTCATCTTTTGGCTGGCGGGAATGGGTTGGCGATGCGGGCGATACTGTTACTATTGATAGTTTTGGCGAAAGCGGCCCCTATAAAAAAGTGTTTGATCATTTTGGCTTTACCCTGGAAAACATTGTCAACAAAGCCAAAAAAGTTTCTAATAAATAATTAACGCTCTTTTAGATTGTTTTTAAATAATAAAGCCGGTTCACTTTAAACCGGCTTTTCTATTTTATCAATACTGGTTATTCCCATTATGAAATTTCTCAAGCGTAGTGAATAACTGCCTGTCCGATGGAGGTTTATTAATTATTTCCAGGGGATGATTGTTTACAAGGCGCGCGTCATTGAGCAGGTGTTCATTACCGGTTATATAAATAATTGGCACCTGTTTATCAGCAAGGATTCGGCAAGCGGCATCGATACCGGTTTGCTCGCCGCTTAGTAAAATATCCATCAGGATAACATCCGGCTGTAATTCTTTATGTAATTTGACCGCTTCATCTGCGGAGCGCGCTACCGGCAATACCTGATAACCACGAGAAGTTAACTTTAATTGTAGCCCCATAGCGATGATCGCTTCATTTTCAACAAGCAAAATTCGCAGCATAATTATTATTCTTTAGGAAAGGTTATTGTAAATTTTGTGCCATTCTCTCTGGATATAGTTAAAGTACCATTCAATTGTACTGTAAGAATGTGTATCAATTGCAAGCCCAGAGATTTAATGGTTTCGATATCAATTGTCTCGGATAAGCCGATGCCATCATCCTGGGCTGTTAATGTAAATTTTTTGTTATCAAATATTTTAAATGAAATTGCCAGAGCGCCGTTAACCCGGTCGGGAAACGCATGTTTAAAAGCATTAGTTACCAACTCGTTCAAAATCAAGCCCATAGGAATAGCTGAATTTATATCTAGGGAAATATCGTCAATATCAAAAGTAACTTTAATATTACCAAAAGTATCATACAAGTGTTGCAGGTCATATACCAGTTTTTGAATATAATCGCGCATAAGTATGCTGGAAAAATCATTGGAACGATATAACCTTTCATGGATCATGGCCATGGATTGAATGCGGTTAATGCTTTCGCGGAAGATATCCGCAGCGATGACATTTTCAGGTATTTGCATTGCCTGCAGATTGAGCAGGCTGGTGATAATATTCATGTTATTTTTAACCCGGTGATGAATCTCGCGCAGCATGACCTCTTTTTCTTTGAGATTCCTGGTAATCTGGGATTCGGCATTTTTGCGTTCAGTGATATCTAGTACAAAGGCCATTGCGTTTTCACGTTTATCCCCGATCAAAACAAAACCAACTAATACCCATATTTTGGATCCATCCTTGTGGATATATTGTTTTTCATAAGGAATACAAGCCCCCTTTAATTCCGCCTCTTTAATTTTTTCTTCGTCGAGGGCCACATATTCTTTTGGGGTCAGGTTACGCCAATTGATCTGACCGGCTAATAATTCTTCACGGCTATAGCCAATAATTTTCAGGAATACATCGTTGGCTTCTTTGATCGTACCGTTAATATTGCATAGCAAGGTACCCACCAAGTCGGAATTGAAAAAAGCGCGCAGTTTTTCTTCATTCTCTTTTATAGATTGTAACGCGGTAAGCTTTTTTTGTAAATCGTTTAGTAATGTGCCGAGTAAAAATGTCGCCACTGGGAAAAAAAGAATTACCCAGGGACTGACCTTTTTAAAGAAAAGCGGAACAGCCTGAGCAGGAAGTGTAAGCATGATCAGCAACATAACTATATGTACAATAATACCGAAAATATAGAGATAAATAGGTTTTTCAAAACGAGGATGCTTTTTTCGCAAATAACGATAAGCCAGGCCAATCAGCGCAGATGCGGTGATTACGCCTACGCCGGGCCAGGCTCCACCGCCGCCCATGTGCAAGCGATACAAGCTGGCAATAATTACAGTAAAAACCGCGGTAACCCAGCCGCCAAATAAACTGCCGATGCTGATTACAACAGAACGGCCATCGAATACGACTCCCGGTTCAAGAACAAACGTCGTCAGCATTGCCACTACGCTGACGATGCTGAAGAGCAATGCTATTAAAATTCTGCCGACAAGCTGCCTTTTGGTCCACCGTTCATTGATGAATAGAAAAACAAAACTCAGCGCCAGTAAAATTGCCAGATTGTTGATTAATGCCCTGATTACCATACCAAAACCTTCAGGTTATTATACAGCACCCCGCACATCCTGAACCTCCATGGTGTGATACTTTTTTTTGATTTATTGTATAACAACGAATTGCAAATTGTATACCATATATATTAAAATTTCTGTGATTACATCTATTTTAAATATAAATATGATTTTATTAGCATTTATTTTAAAGCCAACCCATTTTTTTCGCAGCTCCATAAATAATATAAAACCCGATACTAACAACAAATATTCCAAATGCCATGCGAAGTATGGCGCCGGATAGTTTATTAGCGAGAATTGCCCCAAACCAGGCGCCAATTATTAATGCCACTGCAATAATTAATGCCGCTTTCAGGTCAACATGACCATGCCGGTAATATTCCAGCACAGCGATCAATCCAACTGGCGGCAATAACACCGCCAGACTGGTGCCGGTGGCCCGATGCTGGGTAAAGCCGAGAATATAGATCAGCGCCGGGACAATGACAATTCCGCCACCGATCCCGAATATACCGGATAATATCCCTGCAATCAAACCAATTATAATTAAAATGAGCAATGTGCTGGTTGTTATCATTGTCTCTTATTCCTGTTTTGTTCTGAAAGTAAAAATTTTTCCTGCTGGTTATTTTTTAATGTAAAAAATAATTATTTATAATAAAATCTTTTTTAATACAGGTATTATTGCAGCGTTCATGATAATAAATTCATAATGCCATATATTTACCTATATGGAAATATTTTTTTTGTCTTGTTGGTTAACCAGGTATAAATATCTCTTTTAAACAATTTTTTTTATAAGTAAATTTATCACTTACAAGAATCAATTAAATTTACATACATTACGAGGTAAACATGGCTTTAGAATTAAAAAAGAACATAAAATTTCCCGGACGCAAAGGGCCGTTATTCCTGATTATTATGGACGGCGTGGGATTGGGCAAAGAGTATGAGGGCAATGCCGTATACATGGCCAAAACACCGGTGCTGGACGACTTGTTGAAAGGAAATCTGGTTACAAAATTAAAAGCTCACGGCCCGGCAGTAGGCCTGCCTAGTGATGATGATATGGGTAACAGCGAAGTTGGGCATAATGCCATGGGCGCAGGCCGGGTTTTTGCTCAGGGTGCTAAACTGGTCGATCAGTCCATTGCCAGCGGTGCTATATTTAAATCTGCTGCCTGGCAAAAGATCGTTGCCCGCGGTCAACAAGGTGGTGCAGTGCATTTTATTGGTCTGTTATCTGACGGCAATGTCCATTCGCACATAAATCATTTATTTGCCCTGATCAACAATTGTTCGCAGAACAATGTTCGCAAGGTAAGAATCCATACTTTACTGGATGGAAGGGATGTTGGTGAAAAGTCTGCTTTAGAATATATTACCCCGACCCAGCAATTGCTGGATAAAATTTCCACAGAAAAAGGGTTTGATTATAAAATTGCCTCCGGCGGTGGACGAATGGTAACGACTATGGATCGTTATAATGCCGATTGGCAAGTTGTAAAACGCGGTTGGGATACGCATGTTCATGGCCAGGCCAAAAAATTTAAATCTGCTGCCGAAGCTGTGCATACCCTTTATGCGGAAGATCCAAAAATAACCGACCAGTATTTGGGTCAGTTTGTAATTGTAGACAATGCCGACGAGCCGGTCGGCAAAATTCAGGACGGCGACAGTGTTTTAAATTATAATTTCCGCGGCGACCGGGCTATAGAAATTTCCCGCGCTTTTGATGACAAAGATTTAAATACCTTTGAGAGAGGTGTTATTCCCGATGTGTTTTATGCCGGTATGATGGAATATGACGGCGATTTACATATTCCTAAAAATTATGTTGTCGAGCCGCCCAAAATAGACCGTACGGTATCCGAATATCTGTGTGCTACTAAAGTGAAAATGTTTGCCGTATCCGAAACGCAAAAGTTCGGCCACGTCACTTATTTCTGGAACGGCAACCGTTCGGGATATATCGACAAGTCCGTTGAAACATATTGTGAAATTCCTTCGGACCGGATTGAATTTGACAAGGCGCCCAAAATGAAAGCCCTGGAAATAACCGACAAGTCGATTGAATTGTTTAAATCCGGTGATTTTCGATTTGGCCGCATCAACCTGGCAAACGGTGATATGGTTGGTCATACTGGTAATATGGAAGCTGCAATAGTTGCAATGGAAACGGTCGATTCCTGCGTCGGTCGGCTTATTCAAGTTGTTAAGGACATGAACGGCATTGCCGTTATTACCGCCGATCACGGCAACCTCGATGAAATGTTTACCGTTAAAGACGGTAAAAGAACCCCGAAAACCGCGCATACACTCAATCCTGTACCGTTTATTATCTATGATCCCGGTTACAGGTCTGAATATAAAATGGCGAACGTGCAAAATCCCGGTTTGAGTAATATAGCCGCTACTTTGCTAAATTTATTGGGTTTTGAAAAAGTAGCTGATTATGATGAGTCGTTAATTACTTTTTAACAGTTCACCTGGTTTTTGCCGGAAATTAATGTCGATAAAAATTTTTCCGTACAAAAACAATCAGTACCGTTATGTTGTTTTAAATTAAATGCAAAATGTAAGATACATAGATCATACCGGCGATGCGGGCATTGTTGTACAAGCTGCTTCGCCGGTAGAATTGTTCCGCGATTGCGCTTTCGCCATGTTTCAAATTATCTATCCCGGGCAAATCGACGACAATACTCAACACCATACTATAGCTTTGGCTGCTCCTGACGATGAACAATTGCTGGTTAACTGGCTTTCGGAATTGAATTATTTATTTCATACCCGGCAGTTCTTATTATCTTCCATATCCAGGCTCAGCATAAGCGGGCCAAGTCTGGCGGCAGCAGTTACCGGCGACCTGGTAGACAGAACCAGGTATGGCTTTATACGGGAAATTAAAGCTGTAACCTATCATCAGTTATATATCAAAAAAATTAATGAACTGTGGGAAGCACAAGTCATTTTTGATTTATAAATAAACCTGTCCGGTATAGGCCGGCAAGAGAGACGTTATGCGAGAGACTCTGGAAAAAATAAATGATTGTCTGTATGAAATCCCCAAAACAGGCAAAATGAATGTACCGGCGCGAATATACGCTACAGAAAACATGTTAAACGATATTTTTAACGACGCCGCACCGCAACAGGCAGCCAATGTTGCCTGCCTGCCCGGGATTGTCGGGTACTCTTTTGCCATGCCGGATATTCATTGGGGCTATGGTTTCCCGATTGGCGGTGTAGCCGCTTTTGATATTGATAACGGCGTAATATCTCCCGGCGGAGTTGGTTATGATATTAATTGCGGCGTGCGCCTTTTGCGCACCGACCTGGTTAAAAAAGACATTCTGCCGGTAATAACCAAAATAGTAGATTCCCTGTATAACCATATACCAAGCGGCGTCGGCTCAACCGGGCCGCTCAAGCTTTCCGGCAATGAAATGAAAAAAGTGTTAAAAGAGGGAGCCCACTGGGCAGTAGCCAATGGTTACGGCAGCCGGGAAGATCTGGATAAAATTGAAGAAACCGGTAAAATGACTGGCGCCAATCCCGATTATGTTAGCGATCATGCATTGAACCGGGGCAAAGCCCAGCTAGGCACTTTGGGTTCAGGTAACCATTTCGTAGAAATAGGGTATGTAGACCAGATCTATGATGAGGATAAAGCCAGCCGGTTAGGTTTGCACCTTGACCAGGTAACGCTGATCATTCATACCGGTTCGCGCGGTCTGGGTCACCAGATTTGTGAAGATTCAATCAAAGTCATGTTAAATGCCGCACATAAATATGGCATCTTTTTGCCGGATCGGCAATTGTGCTGCGCCCCGGTTCTCTCACCGGAAGGACAGCAATACCTCGCAGCCATGTCCGCCGGAGTGAATTTTGCTTTTTGTAACCGGCAGATTATAACCAGTTGGGTGCGCGAAGCCCTGGCGGCGGTAATGGGCGCAAAAGCTAGAACTATAAATATGCAGGTCGTTTATGAAGTTGCCCATAATATTGCCAAAATTGAAGAACATCAGGTCAACGGCAAAAGCAAAAAAGTATGTGTGCATCGTAAAGGAGCAACCCGTGCTTTTGGGCCGCACCATCCGGATATCCCGTCAAGTTACCGCGATATCGGACAGCCGGTATTAATACCCGGCGATATGGGCAGGTATTCATACGTATTGACAGGCACTGTAAACGCTATGCAGCAGACATTTGGGTCAACATGTCATGGTGCCGGGCGATTAATGAGCCGCACCAAAGCCATGAACAAGGCCAAGGGACGACTGCTGTATAAAGAGCTCGAAGAAAAGGGCATTTATGTACGAGCCTCATCCAAAGAGACCATGGCAGAAGAAATGCCTGAGGCTTACAAGAATGTATCGCATGTTGTTGACGCGGTCGCCGGGGCCGGTATTTCCGTACGTGTTGCCCGGTTAAAACCTCTCGGAGTAATAAAAGGTTAAGAAAGAGGACAACTCTATCTCATATTAATTGTTGAGTTTGGTAAAGACGGATAAATTTTTGTTGTTCCCGGGAAACATGATATATGCTTATCCCCTGCAAACCTTTTATCCAATATTCTTTTTGCGCCTCTTTTATCAATTGGTCTTTATTTCCCGGTACCTCATTAACAAAAAGCGACGCATTCATTTTGTTATCCTCTAAAGTAACGAATGGGAATTGCTTCATTAAAACTGGTAAATCCCCGAATTGCCGGCCGGGTTTAAATAAAAATCCTGTAAAACTATGAGATACAATATATAACCCCCATTTCTTTTTATATTTAAGAATACCATCATTCAGAAAGGGGCGAGAAGCGCCGACAAACATTTTTTTATATCCCTGCTGCGCCAGGTAAGTTGCGGAAAAATAATACAAGGCTGCAACAGTACCGCGTTTCAGAAATTCCAGGTTGGCATTTTTAATTCCAAGCAGCCAGATGAACGGAGGTTGGTTGTCATACATAATAATTATTATTCCCCCCATCGGCAGATCATCTTGTTTAACAACCAGTAATTTACAATTATGAGCGGCTATTATTTTACTTATGGTATTGTAAGAAATTTCTTCGTTTTGATCTTCAAAACGGAGTCTTGAATATGGAATATACATTGTCTGATAAAAATTATCAAAATCTTCTTTACGATCTGTAATAATATATGAAAGATTATTATTACGGATACGCCGATAATCGGAATAAGCTGAGTCATTGGCAATATTAAGTGGAATATCGATCATGCCATTGATCCACTGTGGCGCAAACAGATCATTTTTACTTTTGAATATTTTTTTAATCAGAGCGTTACATTCAATCACTACTAAAGTGCAATGAGATTTTACTTTACTGATAAATGAAGGAATCTGCCATAGATATTTCCTGCCCAAATTTTCTTCGTAAAGATTTGTTTCGAACCATAAATGCCGGAGGTAATTTTTTTCCACCTCTGTACCCAGGTAATACATGCAAAGTTGAAAATCATTCCCTTTACACTTTCCTTCAAGCCGCCAGATAGTAAAGAGGACATTGCCAAACAGTTTTTTAAAAATATTTTTAATAATTTTTAATTTTATAATTTTCATATAACTCTGGCGATCTCGATAATAAAAGTATTAATCAAAATTAACATAAAATTGTCGGGAAACATTCCCTATTGCAGACGATAAATGCGTTACCTCTGTAAGGACAAAAAACAATTGACTTTACGTTAAAAAATTGATATATTATATATTTATATGCGAGAGTGGCGAAACTGGCAGACGCGCTAGACTTAGGATCTAGTGTCCTAAGGACTTGGGGGTTCAAATCCCCCCTCTCGCACATTTATCAGCTCATGAGCTAAATCGACGGGAACGAAAGTAATGTATAGCTCGTCGATTTTTTTTACCTAACGTACTAGGCGAATTGTAAGAAATTGTTTGTTAAATCTAATAAAAAAAATTATTTTGTTCAATATGTTTAAATACACTTGCTGATTTTAATAGGAACAAAAACAGAATTAGCAATATTTTTCATTTTATTAATTAAACCCTGAGGATCGGTGGATTGAATTATACTATTGCAAAACAGAAGAACTGGCATACAGTTATACATGTAACAGTTGCCAGTGAAAAAATCAAACCGGAACTGGATGATGCTTTTAACGATTATCAAAAAAACATCAAGCTGGAAGGATTCCGGAAAGGTAAAGTACCACCCGGGCTGGTAAAAAAAATGTTTGGCAAACAAATTGAAAAAGAAACCTTTCAGCCTTATTTTGCAGATGCCTGGAAAAAAACCACAGAAGAAAATAAATTTAATTATCTTAATGAACCGGTTATCAATAATATTCTTTATAATGATCAAAACGGATTATCTTTCGATATTGAATTTGATGAACGACCGGAATTTACTGTCACCGGTTTTGATGAGATTAAAGTTGATAAAGTGACCTTTGATATTACAGATGATGATGTAAAACGTACCCTTGAAAATTTACAACAACGACATGCAATGATCTATTCGGTAGATGGAGAAGCTAAAGAGGATCATATATTACTTGCAGATTTGCAGGAAACAGATGCCGGCGGCGTTCCGATTGTCGGCAGCAGATACCAGGATCAACAAATTTATCTAAAATCCAACGAAGAATTATCCAAACAACTGGTTGGCATTAAACCGGGAGAAGAGAGGAAACTAGTCCTCACTGCGCAAAGCCGGGAAGAAGGGACGGAGCCGACGCCCCCCCAGCATTTTATTGTGCAAGTTAAGGAAATAAAAGAACGGCGCATACCCGAATTGGATGATGAGTTTGCCAAAGACCTGGGCGCCTTTAAAACAATAACCGAATTGAAAAAAGATGTCAAGGAACGGTTAAAACAGCAGGCAATGCAAACGGCTGAATTCCAGTTCAAAAAAGATCTGGTTGATGAATTGATCAAAAAAATGGAATTAGAAGTTCCTCCTTCCATGCTGGAAACATATATGAATGCGCTGGTGCAAGATTTTAAAAAGAGCAATAATCCGTATTCCAACCTTGATGATAAACAAGTGCGGGAATATTACCATGACATGGCCGTTCGAACCATAAAATGGATCATGATCCGCGAAAAACTTGTCGAACAGCAAAATATTACCGTCAGCGACGAAGAACTCGAAAAGAAAGTTGCTCAGGTTCATGAAGAAGAACATCACGACCATCAGTCGGGTGAACAGCATGAAGAACATGAGCACGATACTGATAGTATTAAAGACAAACTGCTTGAAGAAAAAGTTTACGAGTTTTTAATTTCTAAAGCCAAAATAAATAAAGTCAAAAAGTCATGGCATGAGGAAATCAAAAAAGAAGCTGCGGCAGATTCAGAATAAATAAACAGCATTTTCGGATTGTTATAATAAAAGTTGCAGGTAATTTTTAATTCAAAAACCGATGGAGAAGATATATGGCATTAGTACCTATGGTAGTAGAACAGACCGGCCGTGGTGAACGGGCATACGATATTTTTTCCCGGCTTTTAAAAGAGCGCATTGTCTTTCTTGGCACAGCAATTGACGACACTGTTGCCAGTTTGGCTATTGCGCAGTTATTGTTTTTAGAAGCAGAAGATCAGGATAAAGATGTCTTTTTATATATTAATTCCCCGGGTGGGTACGTTTCCGCGGGTCTGGCAATATACGACACGATACAATATATAAAACCCGATGTAGCTACAATATGTATGGGGCAGGCTTCCAGTATGGGAGCCCTGTTGCTTGCCGCCGGAGCCAAGGGAAAACGCTCAGCTCTGCCGCATTCCCGCATAATGATCCATCAACCATTGGGCGGAGCACAGGGCCAGGCCAGTGATATCGAAATACAAGCGCGGGAAATATTGGAATTACGCGATACTCTCAATGAGATTTTAGTAAAGCATACTGGTCAAAGCAAAGAAAAAATTGAAAAAGATACGGAGCGCAATTATTTTATGAGCGCTGCAGAGGCAAAGGAATACGGAATAATTGATGAAATTATGATCCGCAAGTCACCCAAGAAAAAGTAACTGGTCAAGTTTAAAATTAAAGGTAATGTCGATGGAACAAAAAGGCAAAGGCGAGAACAGATTTGCAATTTGTTCGTTTTGCGGTAAAAATTCAAACCAGGTAGAAACTATTGTCACCGGCCCTGATGTCAGCATTTGTAATGAATGTGTATCAATTGCCAATAAAGTTATTGCCCGGGAAAAATCCAAAAATCCATTTGTCTTGCATGGCGAAATTCCGACTCCGGTTGCTATAAAAAATGAATTGGATAAATATGTAATCGGGCAGGAACATTCAAAAAAGACAATATCTGTTGCCGTATACAATCATTATAAACGGATTGAAGAAAAAGAGCCCGAAGATGATATCGTATTGGAAAAAAGCAATGTTCTGTTAATTGGGCCAACCGGTACCGGTAAAACATTGCTGGCGCAAACCCTGGCCAGGTTTTTAAAGGTTCCCTTTACCATTGCCGACGCCACAACTCTTACCGAGGCCGGTTATGTAGGCGAAGATGTGGAAAACATTTTGGTAAGATTACTGCAGGCGGCAGAGTACAATATCCAACGCGCAGAGCGGGGTATAGTTTATATAGATGAAATTGATAAAATAGCCCGCAAGGGTGGAAATCCTTCTATAACCCGTGATGTGTCGGGCGAGGGCGTTCAGCAGGCATTGCTGAAAATGCTGGAAGGAACTATCGCAGCCGTACCTCCCAAAGGCGGCAGAAAACACCCGGAAATGGATTTTATTAATATTAATACCAAAAATATTTTATTTATTTGTGGCGGCGCATTTTCAGGTCTGGATAAGATTGTTGCTTCGCGGATCGGTACGAAATCTGTCGGTTTTGGCGCTGAAACCAAAACCAGGCATATAGAGGAAACTGAAATTTTACATCATGTTGAACCGGAAGATTTGTTACAATATGGTTTAATTCCGGAATTGATCGGACGCCTGCCGATAATTTCAACCTTGGCAAACCTTGATGACGAAGCATTATTACAAATTCTTACAGAACCCAAAAACGCTTTGATCAAGCAATACAAACATTTATTTAAAATTGATAATGTAGAATTAGTTTTTGATGACGCCGCCCTTGGGGAGGTTATAAAAATCGCCAAAAAGCGGAAAACTGGCGCACGCGGTTTACGATCAGTGATGGAAGATATAATGCTTGACATAATGTATCACTTGCCTTCGAAAAAGGATATTGTTTCTTGCCGAATTACCCGTAATGTGGTTTTGAAAAAGGCAGAACCGGTGTTTGTTTTTCAAAACCAGTTAAAACAAGATGACCCCACTATCCGGGAAGATGCAGCTTAGCATAGCTGCTCTGATAATGATTTGATCATATGAAAATACTTTCGGCTGAATTTATCAAGAGTATAGCGGATTTAAAACAGCTTCCCCACGACCGCGTTCCACAAATTGCTTTTGCCGGGCGTTCCAATGTCGGTAAATCGAGTTTGTTGAATTCCCTGCTTAACCGGAAAAAACTGGTTCAAGTCAGTTCCACGCCGGGTAAAACTCGCCTTATCAACTTTTTTCTCATTAATCAAAAATTTTATTTTGTCGATTTACCTGGTTATGGCTATGCCAGGGTAGCCCGGAATATATCACAAGCCTGGCAAAAATTGATTGAAAATTATTTTTTGCAATCCCCCGATCTCAGGGGAGTAATTGTATTAATTGATTTACGACATGATATCATGCAGGCTGATCTGGAATTGATTGACTGGCTCACGTTTAATCAATTACCTGTGATTGTAGTTGGCACTAAAGCCGATAAATTGTCGGGCAACCAGAAAAATACGCGGGTGCAAACGAACCAGGATTTGTTAAAAACATTGGGGATACAGATTTTCATACCCTATTCTTCAATTACCGGCCTGGGCAAAGAACCCCTGTGGACTGCAATTTCTGAATTATTATCTAACAGTAAAGCCTGAAACATTTTATTAAACGGGGAATGAATTTAAAAGAATATTGGTTATTATAGTTATGCGAAAATATTCAAAAAAAGTGTTTTGTGGAAGGAATTTGTAAGAAAGATGAGATAGAACCTTATCAATTCTGATTAAATTAATCTAATACGTATATTGCTGAAAGATGTTTCAAGTTTGTAGCCTGTTTTATTAAAAAAAACAAAAAAATCTTGACAATCTTTCCAAAAACGGTTATATTACTTCACAAACTAAATGTATTTAATAATTTGAATAGAATTGATGCGTGGAGTGGAATTTAAAATAGTTTGGTTATTGCTAGGGCGTAAAACCGCCCTTTTTTATTTCTATCAGAAATGAATTGTATTCATTATTAAAAAGGAGAAAAATCATGCTCAGAAAGTTAGCATTTTTCGCCCTGTTTTTGTTTGTTTTACCGGGAATAATAATGGCCGGTACAACAGGCAAGATTGTCGGCAAGGTAATTGATAAAGACACCAAAGATCCATTGCCTGCCGTAAATGTTATGATTGAAGGAACTACGATGGGAGCGGCAACGAACCTGAATGGGGAATTCTTTATCATTAATGTGCCGGCAGGTTCGTACACGGTTCGTGCTCAGATGATGGGATATAACGCCATGGTTGTACAGGAAGTCCGTGTGAAGGTGGATTTAACCGCCAAAGTAGATTTTCAATTAGAACCGACTGTCCTTGAAGCAGGCGAGACAGTAACTGTAACGGCAGAACGTCCACTCATTCAGATGGACCAGACTTCCAGCCGCACCGTGACCGGCAGCGAAGAAATTGAAAGAATGTCGGTTGACTCGTTCCAGGGTGTGGTGCAAACCTCAGCCGGTATAGTTGTAGAGAATGGACAGATGCACGCCCGTGGCGGTCGTTCTATGGAGGTTACCTATTTACTGGATAATTCAACCAATATCATGGATCCGATGTCCGGTTCTTTTGATTCCGATATTCCTGAACTTGCCATTGAAGAAACCTCGGTTATGACCGGCGGTTTCAGCGCCGAATATGGTAATGCGCAATCGGCAGTTATTAATGTTGTTACCAAAGACGGCGGCCCGGTTTTTACCGGTACTGTACGTTATACCACCAGCGCTTTGGGTGGTTTTGGTCAAACTGTACGAACCGATGAAGTTGAAGAAAACCGGCATAACCCGGAATTTTCACTTGGCGGCCCGGTGCCGTTCAGTAAAGCGCTTGGTATCCCCGGCGATTTACGCTATTTCCTTTCCGGCTGGTATGAAAAGTCCGACGGTCGTTTTCTCAACCAAAAGAGCGAAAGCGGCACTTACCAGGGTAAAGTGACTTATAAATTAACTCCCAGCCATACCTTAAGGGTTAAAGGTTTGTACCACAACCGTAACTGGGATTATTTTGATAATCTCTGGAAGCAACACACCTACGAAGATTTAAATGAGACCTATAAGCCCTATGGCGACACCAATAGCGACGGAGTGGATGATAATGCTTTCTATATCAAAGACCCGGTTACCGGCCTTGATTGGTGGAACAATGGCGTTCTCGACACTGAAGACAAAAACGGCAATAACTGGCTCGATGCTGGCGAGGATTTGAACGGTAACGAAGCGCTCGACCGCGAAGATCTTAACTATAACAGCAAGCTGGATGTCTTTAATATGATGGATCATCTTGCCGATCTTGAAGAAGAGAGCAACCAGATCGCCGTTACCTGGACGCACCAGTTAAGTTCAAAAACTTTTTATGAAGTTCATCTTGACCGTTATTACACCTATTATTTCCAAAATGCCAATGAAGTAATTAACGAAGACCGTGATGGCGACGGCAAGCTCGATCTTGCCAGCGAAAATGTCGATTTGAATGGCGATGGCGTTATTGGCACTAATGAATGGCTTGATTTGGATAAAGACGGCTTTTTTGATAAAGTAGCTGAAGATCTGAACGGCAACGGCAAACTCGATGCTTATGGTACCGATCTCTATACCGATTGGGATTCGGACGGTTATGTGGATGCTTCACAGAAAGCCTATCCCGGCGACCATTCAAAATGGATGAGCACTTCCGACATTCCGTATAAAGGTGAAAAAAGCACCAATGGCTTTTATACTTATGGTTCGGGCCTGACCTGGGATCGCCGATACTGGTACATCGATGAATCGACAAGCTATGGTTTAAAACTGGATATCGAAAGCCAGGTGACCAGCAACCATAATGTTCGCACCGGTGTTGACCTGAAATACCGCGAAATATTCCGTTATGATGCCACCGACCGCTACGGGTATGGCGAAAAATTCAAAGTGTTCCCGAACAGCGGCGCTATCTATGTTCAGGACAAGATGGAATACCAGGGCATGATTCTGAACATCGGTTTACGTTACGATTATTTTAACGCCAACTGGGAGAATTATCCCAATAATATTTACGACCCAACCTGGTCTACCGATGATAAAGGTTATGAAGATGTTAATGGTAATGGTGTGCTGGATTCCGGCGAAGATAAAGATGGCGACAGTGTGCTGGATCAGGCATGGGATGCAGCTCTTTACAATTACCCCGGCGCGCCCCAGATTGGTGATGTAAAGCACCCCATTTCTATCAAATTCAAAGATTATGTCAGCCCCCGCTTCGGTATTGCTTACCCGATAACTGAAAGAGATGTTTTGCATTTCAGCTATGGTAATTATTTCCAGGAGCCGTTGGGCAGTTATCTGTTCCGCAACCTGGAGTTTGACCTGGGCGGCGGTTTCCCGATCATTGGTAACCCCAATTTAAAACCGGAACGCACAACCGCTTATGAATTCGGGTTGAATCATCAAATTTCCGGTTCATCGAAAATCAAGATTACCGCTTTTTATAAAGATATTTCCGATTTGACCGATACCCGACCGGTATATTATACCCAGCGTGACTGGTATGGTTTTTATTATAACGCCGATTATGGCAATATCCGTGGTTTTGAAACGGAATTTTTACGCCGGCCGGAAATTATCGGTTTTATGTATGTCAGCGGTCGCGTTAATTACACCTACCAGGTGGCAAAGAACAAATCTTCCAGTGTCGGTCAGGGATATTTAACTGAATGGGCCGGCCAGGTATTGCCGCGTTTTGAATCGTATACCAGTTGGGATCAACGTCATACGCTCAATGCCAATATCGATTTTCGGATTCCGCCCAAGCAGAATTTGTTTGGCATTTCGTTGTTGAATGATTTCGGCGTTAACCTTACCTGGTATTATGGCAGCGGCACCCGTTGGACGCCTCCCAAAGGTCAGGACAAGGCAGCACCCGATAATACCGGTACCTTGCCGTCCCGTTCCTTTACTGATCTGCGTGTCAGCAAACGCTTCCAGGTTGGCCGGATTGTGCCATCCATATTCCTGGATGTTCGTAACCTGTTCGACCAGAAAAATATTGTTGCCCTTGCCGATGAAGAATGGTATAATGCGAAAAATGATCCGCAAGGTAAATATGACGATCCAAGCGTCTATAACAGAGGCCGTTTAACGCGTATAGGCGCGCGTATTGACTTTTAGGCAGAATATAACGACAGAAACAGAATTAGCAGAAATTTCAAGTCAGGTTTGACTCATTATTAAATCGTGGAGGTAGCTTTGTTATTGAAAAAATACAAGCTGGAGATAATCCTCGCTGTTTTATTGGTATTTACTTTTACATTTGGTTATGCTAAAGTAAATCCGGACAAGTTAAGCAAACGGCCTTTCAGTTTAAAGAAAACTGCAACGCGGCCGGATCATGATTATAAAGCGCATACCATCGGCTCATTATGGAATGTCATTACCAATTATGGCAGTTTTGGTGACCCGAACTTTTCGACAACCGGTCGGCCATCTAATGAATGGCCGGGCGGTACCAAAAATTGTTACCTGTATGACGCCGCCATTTGGGTTTCCACAATTCTTAATGGTGAAAAGTGGTGTACCAGTTATTTTTACTATTATGAAGAATGGGAGCCAGTTGACGGCACCCAGTTCCTGATGGGCAATGAAGAGGTTGCTGCAATCGGCACGCCGAAATCCATTCATGACAGCTATTGTGAATTTGACGACCTTGATGTAAAAACAGAACATACCCCTTTGGGGATCAAGGTCATCGAACACGGGCTATCGTGGAGCATGCCCGAATATGATGACTTTATAGTTTATGAGTTCGATATTATTAACCTGGGTCTGAACGGCTACCTCAAAGATGTCATTATCGGTTTTTGGTCCGATCTTGACGTTTCCTCGATTGATGTGAGCGACACCAATATAGACGACCTGGTAGATTATGACGGTTATGACGGCAGCGATACCAATACCGATGAAGTTGATTGGGTTGATCCTTTGGATCTTGACGCCGACGGCGTGACCGGTTATGATGATTCTGGTATACCTTATGGTCATAAAATGGGCGGGTTCAATGATAGTTACGATACAGCTTTGATCGAAGGTGATGGTGTTTATGATGAATATGCGCTGATCGAAACCGAAGCCGGCCTGCCGATTATGGCTGATGTGGATGTTGTGATTGGTGAATATATTATTGCCGCCGGTGATACATTACGGCGTTCTACCGGCAAGCCGTTTATCGGCTGGAAAGTGCCGCGCGGTATTTCTTATATCTATGACGGCGATAACCCCTCTTCATCGGAAAATGATTTTGGCGAGCGGACTCTTGTGCCCAATTGTTCCGGCTTTGTTGGCGGCAGCATTCTGTATGCTGATTCCAGCAAGTCCGATTATGTTTTTCCGGTACAAGATAGTATGCATACCCGCATTGTTCGGCCATTCTCTCACCAGTGGTGGAACTGGGAAAGCGACCCGGATAATGATATTGAACAATACGATTATCAAAAAGGCCAGCATGAATTCAGCCGGGGTTATCACTTTTTGCCTAACCCGCTTGATGTAGGCGCCCCGACTTTTGATTATCGTTATCTGTTATCTGTAGGACCCTATGATATTGCAGTTGGCGATACGGTTCATGTTGTGTTTACCGAAGTGATCGGTACAGGTTTACAGGGACTGCGTGAAAACTCGGATAACGCCCTGACCGCTTATTATACCGGCAGCAAAAACAGCAGCCCCTACAAACCGGCGCCTCCGGCTCAGGATGTGCACTGGTTGTTACCGGCGCCGCCGCCGTCGCCAAACTTGCGTTACAGTCCGGCTGATCAATCTGTGTTTATGGTATGGGACAATATTGCAGAAATAACCCCGGATACCAAAACCAAGCAAATTGATTTTGTCGGGTACAAAATTTATCGTGCTAAATATACGCCAAGCAACTGGACCTTGATTGCCGCGTTTGATAATATTGAAGGAGCGGTTAAAGTTTTGAATACCGACCGGGATTCTCTTGGCTTTGTTGATCTACCCAATAATGTTAATGAATATGTTGATCAAGGCGGAACGACTGTGTGGGGCGATGTTATTGAAGCGCCAATCAACGGTATACCCTATTTTTATTCAGTGGTTGCCTATGATACCGGCGATGAAACCATCAACCTGCCTCCGTCGGAAAGCGGTAAGAGTAATTATACCAAATCAGCCAGCGGCGCACCTCTTGCCGTTATTCCTAAAGGAATGTACGAAGAAACACCCGCAAATTTCGATTTATCAAAAATCAAGGTTGTACCCAATCCATATAAAGCAACCGATGTTTTTGAAGATATTTATCAAAACGCCCTGTTCTTTACCAATTTACCTCCGGTATGTAAAATATCGATCTTTACTCTGGCCGGCGATTTGGTCCAGGAGATCAATCATACCAATGGCAGTAATATGGAAAAATGGGATTTGATATCCAGAAATGTTCAGTCTGTTGTCAGTGGCTTATACTTGTTTGCTGTAGAAACAGAAAATGACAAGTTTATTGGAAAATTTGTCATTATTATGTAAACCGCTGTTGAACCAATGAGAGATTCTTTGGAGTGCAAATTTAATAAAGAGGTTTAGACTGATGAAAAAAATAATAATTGCTATGCTTGGCATAACTTTAATATTTGGATTGTTTCAATATGCCGCAGCGCAACAATTTGCCAAAGTAGGAACTGCGGGAACGCAGTTCCTTAAAATCGGCGCAGGCGCTCGTAATGTTGGCATGGGAAACGCTTGTATTGCTGTGGTAACAGATGCGTCTTCCGTATTCTGGAATACAGGCGCTTTAGCCAAAGTACAAAACTATAGTGTGTTTTTATCACATATTCAGTGGATTGCCGATATACAGTTAAATGCTTTCAGTGTTGCCAAATCGTTTCCGGGAATCGGGACCTTTGCTGTATCGGGCTTGTTTCTTGGTTCCGGTGAAATGGATGTGACCACATACCAGTTTCAGGAAGGAACCGGTGAGACTTTTTCCAAAAACGATATGTCCATTGGTATTTCCTATTCCCGTTACCTTACCGATAAATTTTCTTTTGGCGGTACAGTAAAATATTTACGGGAAGACTATGGAACAGTGAACGATCTGACCGGGGATGACGAAGTTGCCAGTGTAATGGCTTTTGATGTTGGCGCTTTGTATCAAACCGGTTTCAAATCGTTGCGAATGGGTATTAGTATACAAAATTTCGGGCCGGAAATGAAAATACCGGGCAAGTATAAGGATATTATTGGTTTTGATTCCAAAACCCAAACTTATACCACCGAACCTGCCGACGATTACCGGCCTTATCATATTCCGTTGCTTTTCAGGGCAGGCGTAGCAATGGAAGTGATTGAAACCAGCAAAAATGTTATTACTTTGGCCGCCGACCTGGTGCATTTAAACGACAACGTTGAACAAGTTGATCTTGGCGCCGAATACTGGTTCAATAAACTTGTTGCAGTACGCGCCGGTTATGTGCATAATAATGATACCGCCAGATTTTCAGCCGGCGGCAGCCTGAATTTATCCCTTAGTCAACTGGGTTCAGCCAGTTTGGATTATAGTTACAGTGATTTTGGTGTTCTGGATTATGTGAACCAGATGTCTATCACTTTTCAATTTTAACTGACTAAAACTCGGCCAATATTAAACAATGAATTCTCTACCTACTATCTCTACCGGAGGGATGAAATATGTCTAAAAAAGCGACGCAACTGGTAATTTTTTTCTTGTTAATATATGGAATCGCTTTCGCCCAAAACGTTGGCGATTCCAGGTTTCTTTGGGTTCACAATTTTCAGTTTTTTCAGTACGACTATAAAATTGGCGCAACCCTGCAAGCAACCGGTGAAAATTGTAACGTCTGGGTGGAAAACAACCAGATCAATGCCATTATTGTTGATGATGCCAATTCTTATGTTTATGCCGGAACCAAATCCAGTGGTATTTTAAGAAAAAAATTGAATGAAGATCACTGGACGATTATTAACACTGGTATTCCCGGCAGTTCCCGAACTACCGGTGTGTTAAGTAAAGTCCATGATTTTTTACTAACTTCCGGCAATGTGCTGTTTGCCGGTCTTGATGACGGGTTATATCGTTGGGATGAAGCGTCCACCCGTTGGCGTAAAGTTACGATCAATAATCCGGTATTTTGTCTCGAACAGAACAATAATGTTCTATATGCCGGTATTGGCGGTTATTTGTGGGCGGATGACCCCGATGAAGACAGTGATGTTGATATAGATATGGGTGTTTATGTTAGCCTTGACGGCGGCAATACCTGGATTAAGAGATGTAACGGATTGCCTTTTGATAATGATGATGAATATCTGGCTGTTTATGATATTACCAAATCAAACGGCAGTGTGTTTGCGGCTACCGATGCCGGTGTTTTTAAAACCAGCAACAAAGGCAATTACTGGGAAGGTGTAGAAAAAACTATCACCGCTGCAACTGCAAATATACAGGTGCCGCTGCAGAATTCGACTCTCGATCTCGATAAACTGGCAGATATGGGCGAGTCCATAGGTTCCATGTTTGAAAAATGGTTGACTGTTGAAGGTATCAGCAATGAAGATAGTGTTGTGGTTAAGGAATATGATGATACCAACCAGATCAAACGTGTCTGGACCGGGCCTAAAAATACCCTTCTAAAGAGTGACAATGAAGCTTTGTACTTTGTACGCAATATGCCCGGCATAGTCGGTGATGAAGGGAAATGGGTATTACATTTAAGTTATTATACAGCTGATCCGAGCTTTGAGTATATGGATGATTATACGCAATTAAATATTAATAATCTGAAATATCGCGGCCAACCGGCTACAGGAACTCTGGTTGACCCGCAAAAAGCGATATTGTTGGTTGTATCTTATCCAAACGACCCCAATTTTGAAGTTGGCGGTAAATATATAACTGTTAAATATATAAGTACTACTGGCGATACCCTGGTGTGGAGCGACAAATCCGTCACTTTACGCGGTTTAAATAAGGACAAAAAGGGTATAGTGATCAGAAATGAAAACCAGATTTATGGTAATCCGGTTGCCGATTATGATCTGTTAAATAATGCCGAATCCCTGGCCCGGATGACTTTTTCAACAACCAGCGGCATAGTTTTTAACAAATTTGCTTTTTCGACCAATTCCGGGCAAATTTTTGCCGGCAATGCCAATGGTGTTTACAAAACCAGCGATGGTGGAATTAACTGGACCCTGGTAGGCACAGCAACCGGCGGACTGGAAAATGTTGATATTAACAGCTTGTTTATAGATTCAACAGACAAAATTTATGCCGGCACCCTGGATGGGATTTATACAAGCGCCGATGCCGGCGCCACCTGGACAGCGCTTGGAATTATTGAACCCGAAACTGAAATTACAAGTATAGCTTTAAATAATGGTTTACTTTATGCAGGAACGCCCTTTGGATTTTTCGTTTCTGCCGATGCAGGCGCTACCTGGACTGGTAAAAACTATGGTATGAGCGCTTTTGTAAATGACACCCAAATCAATACCGTTATTGATAATTTTGACAATGTTACCCCTGCCGATGCACAAAAGGGTATTTATCAAACAATTATCGATAACTTTGGCGCTGAAAATCTCCCCGATTTCGATAAAAACAGCAAGATCAATATCGTCATGCACAGCATTATCGAAAAAGGCGAAACTGAAAACACCACATCAAACGGTAACAATGGCACATCAAAGTTAACCGGGTATTTCCGCGCCGAAGATCAGAGCAATATCGGCAATACCAACAAGGGCGAATATATTTATATCGATTCGCGTGAATCAACAGACCAGGAAAGAGCCAGCGCGATTGCACATCAACTGGTGCGCATGATAGTCTGGAACAAGGATTATGATGAAGAACGCTGGGTTGTTGAAGGTTTGTCTTTTTATGCTGAACGTCTCTGTGGTTTTAACATGCCGACCGGTATGCCGGATTTTCAAACTCTGACCGGCGCCAATAAAGTATTCAGCCTGATTGCCGGCACCCCGTTGAGTCCCTGGAGTGTTAAAGCAGACAATGGCGATATGAATAACCGTTATACCCAGGTTTCCTTGTTTACAACCTGGTTAACAGAAAATTTTGGCGGTTTTGATTTACTGAAAACAGTGCTTAATAATACCGAAAACGGCTGGCGGGGCATTCAAAAAGCCTTAAAAGATAAAAACATCAAATTTGAAGATGTCTTTGCGGCCTGGACGATTGCCACTACCATTAATGATACCACCCGAATTGACCCGGTAACCGGCGCCAAGTATGGTTATCGTGATGCAACTTATTCTAATATTCTAAACACCTATATGAGACAATATGGTCTGGGTATGAATTTTGGCCCGCTGTTTGGACATGATGAATCCATGGCCGATATTAATTTGTATGGTAAAAATGCTGAATATCGGGAAGGGTTGAATAACTGGGCGTTCATGATCCGTTATTTCTTCCCATTCCCCAGCCTGGTCGAATCCGACCCGGTTCAGGCTGTCGTCCGGTATTGGGCTAAAGATTTGGTAACCAAACAACCCATTAACATTAAATTTAACGCCGGCGACAATACCAATTTAAGAGTACAATTGATCAAGGTTATGCCGGATGGTAAAAAAGATGTAGAAGATTTAACCCCAGCCTTTAACAGTGAAAAAGAACTCACATTTAATGTGTTATCCAAATATGAGCCCAATGCTGATACCACATCTTTAAAGTATCACAAATTATATATGCTCATCAGCAACCAGGATTCACTTGGCGGCGCCGCTCGTTTTGTGATCACCAAAGACGTAACTCCGCCGGAAGTAAAGCATCAAATTGTCCATAATCCACTATTCCCCGAATTTCTGGATTTATTTGTATATTCCGGTGAAAACACTTTTTCCGATGTTGGCGCGCAATATGAATTGCCGACTGTGGAGGTATTGTACTATACCGATTCAACCAGGGTTGATATGGAAGCATTTGATACCGGATTGGACAGCCGGGACAAGGCGGCAAATTATTTATATAAAGGCCGTTATCATATCACCATGGAAGGTGAGATGAAACTTTTAATCAAAGATTTACAGGATCTGCCCGGCAATGACGTTGATTATATATTAACCCCCATTACCGTACAAAAAGCAGTTCCGCAATCGATTTATACAATAATAAGTCCCGATAAAAGCGCATCTCTTTATTTACCGGAAAATTCCCTGCGTTCTGCTACATATTTATCTGCTTATGCAAATACCTGGAACCGGGAAGCCGGGCTCTTAAAAGTTGACGCCGGTGACAATATACTTTATAAAAGCAGTATTTACCAGTTTGGTCCTACCGGTACCGACCTGTTACGCGATGCAACCGTAACAATTGCTTATACCGGTAATACAGAAGCAGATGATAACGATATAGCTCTGTATACACTGGAAAATAATACCTGGAAGCATGTTCCGGCAGTACAGGATAAAAAGAAAAATACCTTTACCGCAGCGGTAAAACAGCTTGGAACTTTTGCAGTAATCCAGGGCACAATAGGTGTATTAAGCGAATCCAGCAATACATCGGTGCCTGAAACATTTGCCTTGTATCAGAATTATCCAAATCCGTTCAACCCATCAACAGAAATAAAATATCAACTGCCCCGTGAAGCTAGAGTAAGCCTTAAAATATATAATATGAACGGGCAGTTGGTCAATACTCTGATAGATGAAAACAAACCGGCCGGATATTATACAGCGCAGTGGGATGGATTAAGCAGTTCCGGTTTCAAAGTGAGCAGCGGCTTGTATTTGTATGAAATTAAAGCCGGTGATTTTAAAGAAACCAGAAAAATGATCCTTGTAAAATAACTGTACGGTATTGACTAAATTGATTATTCTTTTTATCATATAGAGTTTAAAGGAGGCATTGATGACCCTAAAAAATGTACACACAACAAGAACCGGATTGCCTGTAATACTCGGAATTTTGGTAACAATGCTGGTGATTTTTGGTTGTTCCAAAGAATCAGATGATATTCCGACCTCTGCTGAAACAATAACTTCCCTGCTCAATGAGGGCTGGGCAGCTTATCAGCAGGGGGAATTTGAAACAGCCATTGCACATTTTGAAAACACAATCAAGCGGAATGTTGATCCGGAACTTTCTATAGATGCTTACCGGGGTTTGGGATGGACTTATGCCCGTACCGAACAATATTCCCAGGCGATTACAAATTTTAGTTTTGTAATCAGTTTGGAAACGGTATTGAAGAAACGGCGGCCGGTATTAAATCTTGAAAAAGTACCGGCATTTGCAGTTGTTGATACGATGAATAACCGTTATAATGATCTGTGGCAAATCCGCACCAATGCCTGGATAGTAAATCTTGAAGGGATTGAAAGTTATACTGCCCGTGTTAATAAAATGTTGGGACCCGCTCCTACATTTATTCTGGCAGCCGGAACCCGTGTGTTCAATTTACCAAAACCTGAAATCAGTAATGCCGCCGGCACAGCGCTGGGCACTGAACTTGACAATTCTCTCACTTTTAGTCCCGATAGTTTGCGTACCCCGGTTTCTTCTCCGGCGCAATTACAAAATTTTGGTGATTTTTACCTGGATGCACAAAAAGGTGTTGTAGAAATTATTCCCCGTATAAACAAGCTGGAAAAAATTGCCGCTGTTTATATGTACCATGAAAAAGGCTATGTAATTAAACGTTCGGAAAACCAGTTTATAGCTCTAGAAGATAGACTGGAAAGTCTTTCAAATACTCCGACCGACATGCCCGGCGACACTTATTATTTAAAAGGCGAATTTTATAATCGCTATAATGCCGCTGATCCGACAACCGGCGGCACTTATATGCAGGCAGATGCTTATGCCGGCATGGCAACCGCTTACCTGGCGCAGGGCGATTATGCTTCAGCTTTAAAAGCAGCACGAGCGCTTGCATATATTAACCAGGATTTAAAAACCCTGGATAACGCCCATTATCCCTATAAACGCGAACTGTTTGAAAATGATAACGAGTTTGATATGTGGGATTTTTATAAAATTATGGCGCTTGCTTTTTACCAGGAAAAAGATTATTTTGGTGCCGAAAAAGTATTGGAATTCTATTTGAAACAAGGAAATGTTGTTGATAATAATTCATCACAATTTATTTTTGATTTATTAACAAAAATTAATACATTACCGGAGGATGCGCCAACACAAAATTGGCCTCCGGTTGATTTATGGTAAGTATACAAATTTTAAAATGATTTTAATACAGGAGCGGAATGAATAAAAAATCTAGTAAGGAGGTGGTATTGCAGATTTCTTTCTTTATTTAATCACCTAATAACTCTAAAAAACAGCTTTAACCGTTCAAGCGGGAGGAAATATGAGAAAGCAAAACACTGTATTGTTACTGTTCTTGATTATAGCTGTACTACTAACAACTGTTACATTTGTTAGCGCACAAAAAAGAGTAGAAAAACGCGATCAACCTGCAGTTTATGAAAATAGAATTGCAGATTTTACCAAACCGGGCGGTATTGTCCTGGGCGACGCCATGCCGAGAGCATTCCTCTATGGCGGTCGTCATGCAGCTAGAACTTCCGATGGCATCATTCATGCCAGTTGGGAAGATGCTACCTATACTTTCCCGTATTATGCTCATTCCACCGATGCATTAGGTTTGCAATGGACAGAACCGATTAATATTCCTTTGACTATCGGTTTTGCTAATTTTAATCGTTGTTTGATGGGTAAAGTTTCTGTTGATCCTACCAATGATGATATTTATATTCTTACAGCTCCGCGTGTAACCGGCGGCGTGTGGAGAACCCAGTTAACCCGTTCTACGGACGGCGGCGCTACCTGGTGCCCGTTCATGGATTTAGGCACCAAAATCGGTGTGCCGACTGCTGAAGTGTCATGGGGTACCATGGCTATTGGCGCCGATCGGGTTGTTCACATTACTTATGCTTATCAAAACCAGGACATGTATTATACCCGCGCTAATCTTGCGGCCGCCGACGGCGATGCTAATTTGGCCGACCTGGCATTCACCCGCGCCGATGGCGTAACTGCCGGCGCTGAAGCAATCAGCTTTTTACCGAGCGCTGTAGTGTTCCAGGGTTCCATCATTCTGGACCGCAACAACGATCCGCACATCATCTTCTCTGGTGACGGCGGCTCCGATACCTTTGGCGATAAAACCCCATATCATATCTATTACAAAACTGCTGCGGCTGCGTGGGGCCCAATTCCTCCGACCCGTTTGCAAGAAGAACTGGAACAATGCTGGGGTATGCCGGAAATAGTGTTTGATAAAAATAACCGCGGCTATTATTTTATGGATAATAATGGTGGTGGTGTTGATTTTGGTACCTGGGAACCGCCGGCTGATGCAACCAGCGTAACCGATTTTGGTACCCTGAACGGCGGCGCCGGCTTTGAAGGCGCTGTTAATCTCAATTCAACCAATTTCCCGGATATACCGGTTGTCGAAGATGATAATTGTTTCTTGCCGAATGCCCAGGTTGACGACACCAATGATATCTTGTACCTGGTTACCAACACCAACAGCTACGGCAATGCTGCCGGCGCCGGCGGTGATGTTGTTGTATTGAAAATCGAAAATGCTTCCACCCTTGGCAGCACCACCCCGGCGAATATGCCGTGGAAATTACATCGTTGGGTAACCAGCGACGGTAACGAACCTCTGGGCGATCAGGGAACCGATGTTATCTATAATCCGGCTTCTACCGACCTGGATATATTCTGGTCCGGCGCCGGCGCTATCACCAACGAAGCCAACTATTTGAACGGCACCGCGGTCATTCCTGAAATTGACGCCAAACCGCAGTCCCTCAATATTGGTAAAACGGTTGATAATCCAATCAATAAAGGTGAAACTATTACCATTATCGGTACAGTTAAAAACAGCGGCACCAAAGCATTGGCCCCGGTTGATGTAATTGTTACAATTACTGATTCTCTCGGCAATATTTTGGATACTAAAACATTAAAAACTCCGCCGCTGCGCGCCGATCAGTTGACTTCGGATTTGTTGTTCGGCACATTTACTGTTCCTGATGAAAAACAGAATTATAGCGTCAACATGCGCACCAATTATAGTACCGATCAAGCCACTTATAATGATGTGGTTTCCGCCGGTTTCTATGCTTTCCCGTCGCTTGATGAAGTTATTGATGTTGAAACCTTCCAGGCTTGGAGAAATAATGATTCCGACGGCGATCATGTCGGTTACCAGTTTGATACCTGGTCAGCCAAACAACATTATAATGAAGGTGTTGATGTTGGCGGCTTTACAGTAGTCGACAGCTCCGATCTGGCCCAGTTCGATTATTACAACGGCTGGCTGGTTGAAGATGAAGATGTGACCAATGATATCGGCGCATATATCCGTCATTTGAACGGTATTCGTAACGACACCGTTTATGGCGATATGCCGACCGGCACCCCTGCACAACCGCAGAACGAACTGTTGTTCAGCAAAGTTTATACCTTGCCTGCATTAGCAGCAAATCATAATCGGTTCCTGGAATTTACCGAAAATGTATCAGGCACCGATGGCGATAATGATTTTCCGATCTATGCTTATGTTGATGTTACATTTGACGGCGGCGCTACCTGGAATCCTATTATCCATCATGAAAAATCAGGATCAGGCGTTGCCTTCCAGATCGATGTCGAAACCGATTTTTATTCTTTCATAATTACCGATATTGCCGGCAGTGCAACTTCAATGCAAGTCCGCTTCTGGTGGAGAAATATGAATAACAGTGGCGAATTCGCTACCTGGTTCATCGATAATGTGACTGTTATTGACAGACCAATAACATCTGTTCGTGAAGAGAATAATGCAGTTGCCGATCAATTCACCTTGCATCAGAATTATCCGAACCCGTTCAACCCGACCACCGAGATCAGCTATACTCTGCCTGAAGCCGGCAAAGTAAAACTGGTGGTTTACAATGTGAACGGCCAGGAAGTTGCCACCCTGTTAAATGGCACAGTTAAAGCCGGAACCCACAAGGTTGTCTTTAATGCTTCCAATCTGCCGACCGGAGTTTATTTCTATAAACTCTCCACCGACAAGATGGATGCTGTAAAGAAAATGGCTTTGATTAAATAAATGAATTAAATGAGGCGGTTTTATAAAAAACCGCCTCAATATCTCTCCTGTAACTTAATTTATGAGTGTTGTTTCATTGACTTGATCAAGGAGAACAATATGGTTAACAAAAAAATAATTACCATCCTGTTATCACTGGTATTGCTATTATCTTTTGCGGCGTTTACATTTGCTAATGTAGCGCCGGTTTCCAAAGGTGATACACAATTAAAAGTTAATTCAGTAAAGAACGGTCATTTTGAAACTGCAAAAATTGGCCAAATATCATCGATGCAGGAAAAGTTGGCAAAAAAGGCTGCTTTGGCAACCCAACGTGGGTTGACTAAAGAACAGGTTACCAATCTTGCTAACAAGAGAAACGCTATGAAATCGCATACCGAACTGTTAGTTCCGGTTGCGGAAGTACCGGGCGGCGGCGATATTTTCCCGGTATTTGATGTCAGTTTCGAAACTGAAGACGATTTTTTACTGTTTGACCTGGTAGATTTGAGCACCAATGCAGCCGGTAATGACTGGATGTGGCTGGATTATGGCGCTTTATATGGAAACCCTGCTTATGCTATTTATAATTCAGCATTTGCTCCGGAACCGGGTGGAGATTTTGGCGGCGACGTTGCAGCCAAAGACGAAGCCATTGAAGTTATGATCGGTATTCCCAAAACCAGTGATGCTGGCGTGCCGTATCGTGTTTCTACGCTGGATTTATCGCTTTATATGGGTAATCCGGATCCCGACGATGTTTTGTGGGTAGAAATTAATGAACCCGCAAAATGGCATCTTGATGGCGAATTATGGCTTATGCAGACCAATCAGTATGGTGCACCAGGATATCACGAAGCGTGGATCGAAGATCTGGTTACCGAACCGATTGCAATTCCGGCCGGAACCACAACCCTTTCCTTTGACCACCTGATCATATCCGAAGCGGAATGGGATGGCGGTAACGTTAAAGTTTCTGCCGATGGCGGCGCTACCTGGACCGTTATTGTACCCAATGAAGGTTATGATATTGCCGATTTATTCTCTTTTAAATATCATGGCGCTTATTTAAATGGCTTGACAGATGCCGATATCGATTTCGAAGTTCCCACTGCCTGGGATGAACCCGGTTTCACCAATGACCATGATGGCCCCCTGGCGCCGGTAACCTTTGATCTTTCCGCTTTTGCCGGTCAAACCATTCAGATCAAATGGGAATTCACATCTGATGGTTATACTAATCAACCCAACGGCGGTTGGTGGGTTGACAATATTCTCGTCACCAACGGCGCAACTACCGTTTTTGAAAATGACGGCACTGCTGCCGATAATATGACCGCTTCCCGTTTTGGCCTGGGTTACGGCTCCTCCTGGGAAGCTGTGGCCGGTTGGGCTGGTTATGGTGGCTCAAGTGTAGACGCTTCTATAGTATTAACCGAAAATGTAATTGGCGCTCCCGGTGATTCGCTTGGTGTACGTTTCCGTGCTGTTTACGATGATAATGATGAAGGCACCGGCTCTGATCCCGATTGGGGCTTTGAAGTTGCCCATGCTACCTTAAGTGTATTCACTCGTTTTGCCGAAGACATCGGTGTATCTTTTGCCGATCTTGATTCTTCTTTTACCAAAGGCGAACCGATTTTTGCCGGTCATGCTTATGACCCGCAGCTGGTGGTCAGCAATTTTGGTCTTACCGCTTTTAAAATTTACAACACTTTTGTAAAAATTATCAACGATTTCGGCACCACTGTTTATGAACGTTATATCTATACCTATGCTCCGCAACAGGGCGATTCGTTGTATGAATACCCGGATTTCCAGCCCTTTAATGATGATATGGGTTTTTATAATTTCCCGGACTGGACTCCGCAATACGAAGGCGATTATACATTGATTGCCTACACGGAATTGTTTGAGCCGGATGATGACATTAGCAACGATTCTCTGGTAGTTGAATTCCATGTATTCGATACCAACGCAGCTATCCATGTCAATGAAGATTTCAATGCCATGGATGATACACAATTGTATGAAACCTGGGGCAGCCTGGGTGAAAATGGCGCCAATGCCTGGTTCATAGGCGATTTGTTCGGCAATGGCGACACCGAATTGTGGTGCTTCCACAGTGATGCAACTGTATTTGCTGATACTATCATCGCCCCGGCGTTCGATTGCACTGGTATGACCAATACCCTGGTTAAATACGAACAGCATGTTTATGCTGATAGCGATCCTACCTTTGTAGGTGGCGTAGTTGTATCTGTTGACAGCGGCAAAACCTGGACAGCAGTAAAAACCATGACCCGTACCAGTCCATCTGCTGCGCGGCATGGATTTATGACCCTGAACATTTCTGCTATTACCGATAACCAGCCGCATGTACTGGTTGGTTTCTTCTTTAACAGCCAAATTGCTCCTCCAGGCGCTGCCGGTTATCAATACTTTACAGTTGATGATCTGTTGATCTATTCCGGCGCCGATATTGAAGCAACTGCCGGCCCGGCTACCTTTACAGGCGTCTCCGGCGATATGTCGGCTAAATTGAACTGGACAGCAGTTACAGGCGCTGCCTACTATACAGTTTGGGAAGGTGAAAGCGATACTCTTGCCAACGCCAATGCTTTAGCTGATGTAAATGCTTTGACATTTACCAGCGAAGAGTTAGTAAATGACCAGGCTTATTATTACTGGATTACCGTTGCTGATTTTAACAACAATATCAGCGATCCGGTTGGCCCGATCATGGTTACCCCGCATGATGCTGTTGCTCCTGCTGCAATTACAGATCTCGAAGCGCATGATCTTGAAGGCGGAGCTAAAGTTATTATGTGGTCTGCGCCTGCAGAATCCATGCCGGAAGAAGGCAGCTATTATGATATTCGTTATTCTTACGATCCTATCACCGCTGCGAACTGGGATGATGCTACCACGGTATTGGATACATTAGCCGTTGCTGATGCAGGCACCGAACAGATGCTGGAAATTGAAGTTACCCGTCCAAGTTACGATGTGTTCTTTGCCATAGTAACAGTTGACGAAGCTGGAAATGAATCGGCAATATCCAATGTTGCTTTAGCTGATGATAAAGGTCCCGGCTCTGTTACAGATCTGAAAGTAGTTGGCGTAACTGAAACTACTGTAACCCTGTCCTGGACAGCGGTTGGCGATGATGGTGAGCTTGCCGGCGGCGCTGCAGATCATTATGAAATCCGCGTTGATTATGAAGATTTCGGCGGCGCTTTCCCGAACTGGGATGATGCGGCAGTATTAACTCAAGTTCCGACTCCGGGTTTACCGGGCTCTACTGAAGTTTACACAGCCGAAGATTTCGTTTACCCGGCCAGCACCAAAATGTCATTCCAGATGGTTGTGTATGACAATAATGGCGCAGTATCAAAATTCAAATCGAATGTAGCTGTATCTGAAAAATTCGATGATAATCCGATCGGTGTAAAAGAAGAAGAAAAGTTGCCGGAAACCTTTGCAATGGGCCAGAACTATCCGAACCCGTTCAACCCGACAACCGCTATTTCTTATCAGTTGCCGAAAGCAGCACATGTAAAACTGACGGTGTTCAGCGCAACCGGCCAGCAAATCCGCACCCTTGTGGATGGCACTATGCCTGCTGGTTTCCATAATATTAACTGGGATGCTATGGACAACGCCGGTCACAAAGTTGCCAGCGGTGTTTATTTCTATCGTCTTGAAACTGCTGAATTCACCAGCATCAAAAAGATGACCCTGATGAAATAATAAGCTGTAAATTTATGATTATTGAGGGCATATCCTTATGGGTATGCCCTTTTTTATTTTATGAATTATTTATTTTAAAAACGATTTTACTTGAATTTAATTTTTTTTTTGTTAATTTAATTAAACTGGTTTTATTAAATTATGGGAAGTGGCTTTTGTAGCATGGGGTACATGGGATAAAACTGGTTTAATATTTCTTACACATCACTATAAAGGGTGGGCAGGTAAAAAGCTGATGAGTACGAACATAAAACTACCAAATCGTCAAACAAGTTATAATAAAAATCTAGCCATTGCCAAATTGGCGGTAAAATATTGTAATGACGCGGTTCAGTTTATTGACAGATTGGGGAACAGCACTTACCATAATCAGGCATTTATAAATTTACTGGGATATTCAACGGAGCAGATCAACAGTGCCGGCGGGCCATATTCCGTGTTTGCAGATCCGGACATCCCTAATAAAATTATGGCTCATTTTGATCAAAAAGAACATTGGGAAGGCAATGTTGAATTATTTAATAATATAGGCAAACGAATACAGTTTTTTTTAATTATTACTGCGGTTAAAAATTTCAATCATGAAGTAATAACTTTTATTTGTATTTACCGCACAATTGATAATTCAAAAACTACCGATAATGATAACGAGCCTTTTTTAAAGAAAATTGAAGAAGCGGAAAAGCTTGCGCGCCTGGGATATTTTTCTTCCGCCATCTCTCACGAGATCAATAATCCCCTAAGCATTGTTCAAACCAAACTGTTTTTCCTGAAACGCCGCTTGGCGCAAGTATATCCACAAAAAAATGACGAGTCCTGGGAATATATTGAGAAAATCGATCAGCAAGTACTCAGGCTATCCAACCTGGCAAATAGTATTCTTCAATATGCCAAGCACCGCGTAAAAAAAGATTTTCTGGTCAATGTTAACCAGGTTCTGATGCAGACAGTAAGTTCTTTTAAAGAAATAATCCCTGCTTCTATTAAACTGAAAATTGATCTTGAGCCGGCATTGTACCTGATACCAGCAGACGAAACCGGGCTGGAAATAGTTTTTAAAAATATTATTTTAAATGCTGTCGAAGCACTGGTAGCCAATGGCGAGATCATTATTAAAACCAAGAATTTCAGTGATAAATTTATAGAAATTATTATCAGTGATACCGGGGTAGGAATACCTGAAGAAACATTGAGTAGAATTTTTAATCCATTTTATACAAATAAAAAGAAATCCGGTTGTTACGGTTTGGGTCTCAGTTTATGTGAAAATATTATCAGTGAACATAACGGGCAGATTTCTGTGAACAGTAAAGAAAACGTGGGCACTGAATTTTCTATTCATTTGCCTTGTATTTAAACGTTGAAACGGGGTGATCATGAACAAAGTTTTACTGGTTGACGATGAAATTGAAATTCTGCGTGACACATCACGATTAATAATGGAACTGGGGTTTGAATGTCTGGTTGCACAAAACGGCAATGATGCATTACGTCTTTTAAAACAAGAGCACCCGGATATCATTCTGACCGATCAGAAAATGCCGGTTATGGGTGGAATGGCATTGCTGGAAGAAGTCCGGCTGCATGATAAAACTATTCCGGTTATACTTTTCACCGGTTATGGGACTATCGATACCGCTGTCAGCGCTATGAAACTGGGAGCTTTTGATTATTTGCAAAAACCGTTTCCCCCGGCAAAAATAGCAGCTTTACTGCAAAAAGCAATAAATTACCGTAAAGAAAATTATGATAAAAGCGCCGATAATGATACCCTTGCTAAAAGAATTGATTTACAGGGCGTTATCGGCAAGAGCAAAGTAATTGAAGAGATCACCGATAAAATTATCAAGGTTGCTCCATCCAATTCCAATATCTTAATTTTTGGTGAATCCGGCACCGGGAAAGAATTGATTGCCCGTAACTTACATTTATACAGCAAGCGTAAAACAGAACCATTTATTCCAGTTGATTGTACCGCATTGCCATCAAACTTGTTGGAAAGTGAATTATTCGGCTATGAAAAAGGCGCATTTACCGGAGCTAACCGGATAAAGCCTGGTGTAATAGAATTGGCCGATAAGGGGACATTGTTCCTCGATGAAATAACTGAAATGGATCACAATCTGCAATCAAAATTATTACGTTTTTTACAAGAACGACAATTCCGCCGTCTGGGCGGGCAAAAGCTGCTTGAGGTTGACGTGCGTATCATTTCAGCTACTAATCGCGATCCGGAACAGGCTGTTAAAGAACAAAAGCTACGTCAGGATTTGTATTTCCGTTTAAATGTAGTACCGGTTTTTATATCTCCTTTACGCGAGCGCCGTGAGGATATTCCGTTATTGGTGCGGCATTTTATAAAAAAGTACAATCCTTCCTTTTCCAGGGAAATTAAAGGAATAAGCAGCGATGCGATGTTCTGTTTAAAAAAATATCATTGGCCGGGCAATGTACGGGAATTACAAAATATAATTGAACAAATGATGTCTTTGGCAGAAAATAATGTTATTGATATCGCCGATATTCCCAAGCAAATACGCGAAACCAGTAATACCAGCATCGAACAGGCGGGTAACAATTCAAATTTTAAAGAAGCAAAAGAAAGATTCCTAAAACAGTTTGGGAAAAAATATTTTGAAGAGTTACTAGTTCGTTGTAACGGCAATTTATCGCAAACAGCCCGTATGGCCGGCATCAGTCGCAGTTCGCTTTACAGGATATTTGAAGAATTTGATATTAAAATTCCTGATTAAAATTATATTTTTTCTGTGTACAGTACTATTTCTCCTCGTTCTTAATCAGGAGATTAGGAACGAGAGTGGTCAGGAATCTCCGATTCCTTTCAAGCTGTTATTTTATTTTAATATGATCTTTGCCTTTCAAATCAGAGATTTTGTACAAGCTGGTTCCCAATCTGGAGATTGGGAACCAAATGCTAAAAATAGCCACACCTATGTCATAGAAAGCCATATCAATGTTGGCACAATTAAGGAAAATTTGTGGAATGATGCAAGAATTTTTTTTTAAGCTCTCAGTTGTCAGCTATCAGCCGGCAGAGGTGAAACGTGAGAAGAAGGAATTGCGAATTACGAATGACTAATTATGAATAGGATGGATTTTATGAAAGGTGAGAAGGTTTATTGTACAGGTTGGCGCCTGGGTATGCCATATTGCAAATCGTCCGGACTATCCATACCGGGCAGACGCATTGCATAAAGGCGATGCATTCCGATTGGTTGGCGTGAAATGCCGGTGTGCAATCCCTTTATGGATTGCCGCGGTCCAGAGATATGCTTAACATTGCCCTTACCCTTATCCATTGCCACGATCTTCAGATCTTGGAATACCATAACAACAAAACCAGGCTTTAGCCTAACACTAATATTTGACTAAAGTCAATAATGGTGGGGGTAACAAACCACGACATAAATGTCGTGGCAATGAAATTTTCAAAATATTCAAATCGCCCGGTATTTCTATACCGGGCGGATTGTGAATTGGGATTTTTATCGCGGCTTAGTATTTTGCAGGATAAATATCCTGCCCTACCACCCGCACCGGACGAATGTCCGGCGCAAGCTGCGAACCCCGTTAGGGGTGCAATGTTTATAGCAGCCCAACGCGCTTATAACAAGCCACGCTAGTGGCGGAATAGTGAGTCGTGGCGGCGGCCCGGCAAAATTCAGATCGCCCAGTATATCTATGCCGGGCGGAAGCATTGCATAAAGACGATACACTCCGGGCTCATGTAAAGATCGTCCGGGGTATCATTACCCCGGACGGGAAATGGAAGCGGGTTTCCAACCCGATAACATTGCTTTGTAATATAACAGGGTTAGAAACCCTGGTCCATTCTCCGCACCGGGATGTGAATCCCGGCGCGATCAAAACGGGCCTGCGGCCAGACAGGACAACATGTCATGCATTATTGTATGGAATGGGTAACATTTCCGGGTCGAGCAGAAAATTCTTTTCTACGCATTAGTGGACTCCATTTTTTTGATATAGTATAAAGATTTATTTATGTTTTCTACTAAGATATGAAATTTTACCAATAATTATGAAGGTGGTTATTAAAGATTGGCTGATGGGTATAAGGGATTTGAGTTGGGCTTAAGCGCCAAATTACCGGTAGCTTAAAGCGGAGTGCGGGACGAGCGGTACTTTTAGCTTTCCAAGTGCATGCGATTTTTTGGCATTTTTTAACCTAAGATCGCCTGCATTGATATAACTTTCTGCTTTATTCTAGAATCAAAGCCCATTTTATCCAGTGGGCCACCATATGTTTCAATGGCAGCAAGCACTTCCAATGCAGCAGGTGAAGATATCTTTCCCTTGATTAAGCCAATTAACTCTTTGTATTTCTGCTGACACAGTGAGAATTGTAAACGACTTGCAATATTTTCTACAGAGAAAGAAAGCATCGCTATTATTGCCTCCTCCTGTGAAAATTTATTTATTAGCTCAACGTAATATGGTTCAGCATTCCACGCCACACCATTTCCATTTGTAAGGAATACTTCAACTAAACCAATAACGTATATATGCCTTACTTGCACAGGAAGATTACCAGCTTGGCCAATAAGGCTTGCCAATTGCCGCACAAAGGCCGGTTCGCTATAGAAATTTGAAAAATTGCGATGGGCCGATAATAGATTTTGAATTGAGGTTTCTATTTCTGCGGCTTTTAGATCATCGGGAATGTAAGCGACACCATTGACAATTTCCAGGAACTGCCTAGCAAGCTCTGCCTTTTCTTGCTCATTATTAGCAATGAACTTTCCGTATTTGACTCCAAATAATTGTCGGGTTCCTTCATCGACACGCTCCCACAAATACGGTAGCAAATAATGAATATTTTGTCTTGTTTGAGGTGTTGTACCTATATCAGTGTATATTCCAGAAAAACCAGATGCAAGATTGCTAGTTTGTTGTTGGGTCAAGTTGATAAAGAACGGGGCAATCTGTTTTGCATCATGTGGCGTTAATTTATTTTGTTTGATATTTCCAATTAGTTGCTTTATTTCTATTACTATATTTGAAAGAGGGAGCGAGATTACTTCCTTTATACATGTCTCCAACCAAGATATAAGTTGTAAACCAGAAAGTTGATTCTGGTTTGGATGAGCTGCACTAGCCCAATTACGCATATACCTAATGTAATCTAAATGTTTATAGCCAAGCTCTGATATTAGCCCAATATTTCTTGCTCCCTGAATAAGCTCAGAATCATCAAGCTTGACAATATCTTCTGGTCCACTGAGCTTTTTTCTCTTTTCTTCATGAGTAGCATTGTCAAAGAAGTAACCTACATCATATTGAATCACCCGCTTCCTTATTTCTTGTATGGTTTCATCCCAAAGGTAGTTGAGTGCCGCATCAAATAACCCACCTGCTGCTGCGGCTAGAAATTTTGATAAATATATTGAGGAACTTCTCTGATCCATATTGAGTTGATACAACACAGCGTCCACATTCCTAAAAACCATAGCCCGTTCAGGAACATCGACAAAAATATTTTGTGTGGGAAGGCCGTAGCTACTGACCAATGTCAGAAAGCTAGTTTCAAAATTTTTAAGCTGAGTTGTGTAGTCCTCACGTAATATGAGTTTCGTATTTTCATCATTATTCATATGAATATCCCTTCTTTCTTTGAATGATGCGAACTCCTACTAGTACGCACGTAGGAAAATATAATGTGCGTCTTTTAGTAAAAACGAAAAGCAATATTAAATAAGCCACGTTAGTGAAATACTCTTGCATTACAAACTGGTGTTAGGTTCCGTATTTATCACAATCACATTTACCTTAAAAGCATTAACTAATTCTTCAAAGACTTTATCACAGTAATCAATCATTTGTTGTTCAACATCCTTTTGTTCAGGACTATAAACCAAATCATTACATCATTTATTCTGGTAGATTTAAGATAAAATCATCAATATTTGATAAATTAATATTTAGTTTATTTTTTTAATGAAAAATTTTCAACAATTAATATATCTTCATATATTTGTTCGACTGAATTTTTTTCTTAATTTCAGTTAATGACATAACTATTGATTGGTTTTGTTATGATGTACTATCTAAAAGTGAAAACCCAATTGGGGGAAGTTTTTTATCAACTGGCAGTAATACATTTTTCCCTGGGAAATCTATTCGTGCCATTAGAGGTATTAAAACATAACGATTTTGATTGAAATATTTAGCTATTTCAACCTGATCAACATTTTGGTTATGTAATGGAATATCTATTAATCTTTGGTAAACACTTAAACCAGTAGATATTCCTAATCTTCCATAATTATTAATTGTTTGCAATATCCTTTCAATTGATTCTTTATTTAGATTATAAATTTTAAGAACCCCTTGATTGTCAATTTTTACTAAAATGCTATCATCATTCAACCTTTCTGCACTCAATAACCCGTTATAATTTTGACTTGGTTTGGTTAAATCTATACAATGAAAATCACCAACCTTTCTTTTGGTTGATGGAAGATTGTTAAAAATTTTATTAAAGGCAATATTATATGCTCGTTTCCATTTTAACGTACAATAAATTGGAACCATTAACGAAAATGCATTTATAGGATATATAGACGAAGCTAAATCAGCATTTGCTAATGATTCCGCTCCAACTATTTCTGAAAGTGCATAAATTCTACTTTTTGCATATGAAATACCCCAAGAATCTACATTTTGATCAACCAAATTTTTCGAACTATTTGATATTAAAACATTAATAAATTTATTAGGAGACACAGAAATAGCAGGATTATCAATAAATAAATTACCAAATGCTTTAATTGAAGATGGTTCTTTGTTCGGTTGATTATTCATCCAGCACTCATACTTCCAAACTAGAAAATGTAATATTTTTAGTGCACAGTCTTGAGCTAATATTTTAATTGAATTTTCATTAGATTTTCCAGGACTATAATGGACTTCGTTATTTCTAACAACTCTTAACTCATTTAATTGTTCAATGATAATTTTATTAACATTATTAAATTCTAAAGAATTAATATATTCCCATAAACTATAAATTTTTTTATTATTCTTGTGTGTTTTATTATTATGAAATTTTAATTCTAATTCAGACAATGAAAATTCTAATATTTTACCAAAATTTAAAATTGCAGATGAAGGATCTGTATTTAACTTGGAAAACACCTTTTCCTTAAATCCAATAACATCTGATTGATTTTTCAATATCGAGGAATTTAAATAATTTAAAACAAAATCATTTGTATTAGTTGAATTTGCCATGATTTTTTCAAACCTTTCTACTATATTATCTTTTCTAATTCTTTTATTTGATCTGCACAATCAGGTTGTTTTATAATTATTTCATCCAAATTATTTAATATTTCTTTTATAACATCCTTTAAGTTTTTGTAAATGTTAAACTCAAAGGATAAATTATTAGCTATCTCATTCATATTAGTAGCTAAATCCATAAATTCTAAAGATGATAATCCATAAATTGCAGCATGTAATTTTTTTTCTTCTTCATCGGTCATTGTTAAACTTTTATTCTCTAATTCCGAAATGTTTGGCTTGGGTTCCATTAAACCAGCTATAAAAAATCTATCTTTAGCAGCAAGTTGTTCAATAAATTTTTTTGCTTCATCATCAACGTGAACTTGTTTTTTATTAAATGTTTTAACCAAATTTAAAAAACTACTTGAATTAATCAAATTACTATTAAACCCTACATTTTTAGCTATTTCGATGATTTCTGTTTCTGATATCTCATTTTCTTTAATATTTGGATTATATGTAAACCGTATATGTTCTATTAAAGTATCAAAAGTATAATTAATCATCTTATCTATCGTTGTTGATACGTCATCATTTTCCCTAATTATTGTACTTTTAAAATATTTATTTAAATATTTATACTGATATGCAACTGCACCCCAGAAATAAATCGGTGCAAGGTCATACTTTCTGATTTCATTAAATACATTTATAGCTTCATCAATTTTACCTTTAAAGATCATCTGCTTTCCTACTTCAACCATAACTAGAGAATATATTTTTATATCATTTTTTAAAAAATCTTGTGCAGCAATTGTTTCTTTATCTATTATATTAGAAAAAGAGAAATTTGATTCCAACCAATTAAAAAAAACATTTTGAAGACCATCTATATTTTTTATTTCTAAGTTCTCATTTGGAATAAAAATATCATTCAATGATTTTGTATTTTCACCTAAATTGCATTCAAAAATGCCTTTGTCTGAATCTATTTTAATAAAAAAATTATTTAAATCTATTGCAACAAATGGTTCAATAATAATTTTTTCATTTTGTTTGTCAATTCTTGAATTAAAAACAATATTATCTCCTGCTAATATATGGATTGGAAAATTATTGTCAGTTGCCCACTTTGTAATAATAAGCCATGTAGGAGTTGATGTTTGAGTTACCCAGTCTTTATAGAGTTTCTGAAATTCTTCATCATTTATCCATATTTGTGCTTGTCTTATCATCGAATCTAAAAGCAATTTTAATGAGATTATATCAGCTTTTCCCTCACTTTCATTTATTTGGTTCAATTTATTGCATAATTCCTTAAATCTATCCATATAGTTTTTTGCACTGTTTCTATTTTGGGGTCTATATTGTTCTTCAAAAATCATTCTATCAATTACTTCTGGAGGGTTATTTACCTTTAGAATTCCAAGTATAAAATCATAAAATTGATTTATAGTAACCTTTGGATATTTTTTACATATTTTAGCTTTTTCTTCAGGTGTTTTTTTTTGCCAATTCTCCACTATTTCCTTTTCTTTTAAATATACTCCCTGCGCAAAAGCTCTACGTCTTTCTCCTGCTTCTATTAATTGTTGCATATGGTGATGTCTTAATTTATTAAGCATTTTGTATAAATTTATGTAACCAATTTGTTTTAATGATATATCTATTTCTATCGGCTGGATATCACCACAAACATTGCGATAGAATAATTGCATATAATGTATAATACCTGATTGATCATAATGCTCTGGATCACTTCTTATAATGTGAATATCTTTATTCCCTTTATCATTTAACTTTGTCAATATTTTTTTTTCAAATTCTGTAGTATCTTCAATTCTCCACTTTGATACTTGTACTAATCCTGTCTCTTCTTGTAGTCTTTCAAAATTTTCAGAAACTAAAAGCATTGCATCTTCGGGAGCTAATCCTACTGAAGGAATTCCTGGTTTAGGTTCTATTAATCCGTTTTGTCCTATTACAGCGTCAAGTAATTTTGGGCCCTTTTTAATATTTTCAATTTGCCTTTTAGGAGAAATAGATAAAGATGCTCCACTTGAAATAATAAATGTTGGTTCTGTATCAGATGCTAAGGCAGCGGCATAAAAACAAGTAAATATATTTGTATTAAGAACTGGATCACCCGTCATTCCTGCAAAAGAAATATTAACAGGATATGTCGATTGAGGACTATGATATATTGTCATACAAATTTCATTTGGAGATGCAACTCCCTTTATTGGAGCATTAATAATTTCTTTTAATTTTAATGAACTTAATGCTCTTGGGTGATTCAACTTATTTTGTGACCATTTTTTTATTATTTCAAAATCCGATTTTTCGTTTCCAAAATGTACAAGAGATATATAATTAAGGAGGACATCTAATGAAAAATTAGTATCATTTATATCTATTTGCTCGACTAACTCCCTATATATTCTTAGATATGATTGTAATAAATAATCCAAATCCTGATGATTCGCTTCTGAAAATTTTCCATTTTCATATGCTTGGTTTAATGCATAGCTAACCATTTTTTCGTGCACATTAATCCTATGCTCAGCTAATCGACAATTCTTTAACCACGCTTGCCAATCCTTATTTTCGAAATGTAATGGATAATCAAACAAATTTCGTTCTATGATGAAGAAACATTCTACTTTAATTTCATCTGATAATTTCCATAAATCTAATTTTAAAAGAGATATTATAGCTTCTTTATTATCTGAAAATAGAGGTATATGCTTTTGATTTGAAATGCGATAAATTTTCTCAAGAAAACGATTTTTTTTATCTTTATCAATCTCTTTAATGAATTTATTAGTTAATTTTCGCAACCAAAACTTAACAATCATTTTTACCATTATAATTTAACTCCTATTTTTATTGAAAGGATTAAACTGGTTTTATGTGAAACTTAGATTGGTTCAGTTTTACCTATTTTTAAGTTTTCTACTCCAATTTCAGCACGCATTGCATTAATCAGCCTATGAAATTTATGACGAAAATTCTTATATACATTATTTGATATTTCAGTTTCATTTTCATTAGTTTCTATCATGAAAATATCTCTCATATATTCTATTATGTCGAATAATGTTGACCTAAGGTGTTGAGAAAAATATAGCCCTGATTTGTCTGAAAAAAATACTTTTATTAATTTATCAATCATTTTCTTTGTTTCATTAATTTGAACATAATACTTGTCATTTTTTTTAATTATTATACAATTGTTTCCTTCATACATTGATGCTGGTTCTAATGTCATCCATAATTTTTCAACTGAGTGTATTTGTTTTTTAATCAAATCAAGCTTATATCGTCCATTTATCTGAGCCTTCAGCTTTTGATAGCCAATCGCTGCTGCAAAAATACTCGTTATTATAGCTGAAAAAAAACCAACTATGGCAGCCACTACTGTTGGATGAACTATCATTTTATTTTTCCTTTAAGATTTTTATTTATAACTTTACAAAAGCAAACATATTATTAACTTATACTAGCAACTAATCCTTTTTACTTTATATAGAAAACTTAATTTTTAGAAGATATAGGTGTTTTATAATACAAGAAAAAACTGCAGTGCTTTAACTAAAAATGCTGTTCCAACAAACTCTAATAATTTTAGTTTTGATTGTATAAAGTCTCTTTATAAAATTTTCAAAACCCACTCAACTCATTACATCATATAATATACAAGAAATCCCACCGAGCCCATGTCATAGCAATCCATATCAAATGGCGATATAAGTAAAGAAAATTTACGGAAAAATGCAAGAAATATTTTTAAAAAGCTGTCAGTTGTCAGCTATCAGATGAAGCAATTACGAATTACGAATTACGAATGGTAACAGAGTATAAAGATTATGAAATCAAAAAACTGAGGGCTGACAACTGATAACTGAAGACTGAGGGCTGACAACTGACAGCTTATTCAAACAATTGCCGGTAAAACACACTTTTCCAGCAGCGGCCAGCGGTCCGCGGGTTTGGGGATGATTTTGGAGGCGATGGCTACGACCAGGTCTTTATTAGGAAGACAGTAAATATGGCTGCCGCCGGAACCGGCTGCCGTATAGGCCGGGGAGCCGTCCGCTTCGAACAGCCACCACAGATAGCCGTATTTGTTGGCATTCATGGCGGTCGATTCCTCTATCCAGACCGCCGGAATGACCTGTTGATCGTCCCAAACCCCATTATTCAGGTACAGAAGACCAAAACGCGCTATGTCCCGGACGGTTATGGTCAGTCCCCAGCCGCCGGTGGTGATGCCCTGCGGGTCTTTGATCCAGCCGGACACATTCTTGCCGAACACATCATCCAGCAAAAATGATTTCATGGCGTGATCGGGAATTTCGCTCATGCCGGTTGGCCGGAACAGGTGCTGATTGGCAAACTCGCGGGCGCACAGTCCGGTAGCGCGGGTGATAATTGCCGACAGCAGGTGCACCCCGGCGGTGCTGTATTGGAATTTGCCGGGTTGACCTGTTCCCAATAGATCGAGGATGTACCTGACCCAGTCGCGTTGTCTGCGTAGCCTGTCCAACGGTTCCCAGTTTTTCCCGGTTGTATGCGAGGCAATCGGCGCGGTCATGGTGAGCAGATGCCTGATGGTGACAGTGCGTTTCAGTATATCATTCGCGGCGGGCACGTATTCCGGAAAAAATTCCAGCGCCTTTTGCTCCACGCTTTTGATATAGCCCTTGTCTATGGCAATGCCGATCAGCGCCGAGATAAAGCTTTTGGTCACCGAGGCGACGTTATGTGTATCTGCCGGCCCGTAACCGTTAAAGTATTGTTCATAAACGATATAGCCATTTCTGACAATGACAATGCCGTTGATATTACCGTACCGGGACCTGATGGTTGGATCCAGGGACGCCAGTTTATCCGGCGCCATGCCAACCGCTTCCGGGGTGACGGTTTGCCATTCCTGAGTGGGCCAGTAATCTCTTATCATTGCAGATACCTCCCGGTTACAGAGCGCGGATTGGCTTTCAATGCCGACGGCGTGCCTTCCGCAATGATCGTTCCGCCCTCGGCGCCGCCGCCGGGACCGAGTTCTATGAGCCAGTCACATACCGACAAAACCGCCGGGTCGTGCTCGATGATAATGACGGAATTGCCTTTAGCGACCAGTTCGTCCAGCAACTGGATGAGCCGGGCGGTATCGTAAAGACTGAGCCCGGTGGTCGGTTCATCCAGCACATAGAGGATATTGCCTTTGCGCCGCCTGCCGATCTCTTTGGCGAGTTTGATACGCTGCGCTTCGCCGCCGCTCAGGGTTGGCGTTGGTTGTCCCAATTTGATATAGCCCATACCGATGCGTTCCATAACTTGCAGTGTGGATATAATGCCTTGATTGTCCTTAAAAAAAGCCACGGCTTCAGAAACAGTCATTTCCAGTACTTCGACAATGTTTTTGTCCTTGTAAGTAACAGATAATGCTTCATCATTAAACCTTTTACCATGACATTGGCCGCAGGAATTATAGAGAAAAAAATTACCGCCCAACCAGATTTTTTCACGGCCGCTGCCGCCGCATGCCGGACAGGCGCCTTTGGAGTTGAAGGAAAAATGCCCGGCGGAATAATTTTGCTGTACTGCTTGCGGTTGCCCGGCGTACAACTTGCGGATTCTGTCCCAAATGCCAATATAGCTTACCGGGTTAGAGTTCATATTCCTGCCGATAGGGGCCTGCGATACTTCGGCATAGCCGGTGATATGCTCTATGCCTTCCAGTTTATCCGCGATAGTGGTAATGGCAATCGCTTCAGCCTCGCCAGCGGGTTCGTTTTCGTCGCCTTCATAGCCGTTATCATTCGCCTGATTGCGAAAATTACCTTTGAGCAGGGGAATGAGCGTGTCCGAAACCAGCGAGCTTTTGCCGCTGCCGGACACCCCGGCAACGCCGATCAGGACGCCCAGCGGCATGGAGACGGTAACATCCCTGAGATTGTTGGTACAGGCATGGCGGATAGTAATGCATGGCGTTTTTTCAATAGTCGCTTTTGGCCGGGTTTTGCGGACGGGCATGGCCGCTGCGCCGGAAAGGTACTGTCCGGTTATCGACTCCCGGCATTGCAGCAGGCCGGTTACATCGCCCTGGTAGATGATCTGTCCGCCCTCGGCGCCCGCTTTGGGGCCGATATCGATAATATGCTCCGCCAGGGCAATGGCGCTGCGGTCATGTTCGACGACAATAACCGAGTTGCCCAGTTCCCTGAGCGCCATAATCGACTTGAACAGTTCGGTTTTTTCCGATTCATGCAGTCCGGCGGTGGGCTCATCGAGAATATAGATCAAAGAATCCATTTTGGATTGCAGATGAGCATTCAGGAACAGCCGTTGCAGTTCGCCGCCGCTCAGGGTGGTCATTTCCCGGTAGAGGGACAGATGTCCCAGGCGGGCTTGAAGCAGGCAATTGGTTTTGTGCACAATGTCTTTGCGCAAGTTGGACCCCAAAGCGGTTAATGTTTTTTGGCCTAACAGAACAGTAAAGAAATTATGCAATTCGGCGATGGTCATTTTGCCGAGTTCGCCAATATTCCGGCCGGCGATGAAGACCCGGCGCGCCTCTTCGCCGACCCGAAAACCGCCGCACGCGGAACAATTGGAGAATGTGTATATGCCGGCGGGGTCTGCGCCGCTCCGGTATATATGCATTTCAAAAATTCGTTTCAGACAATAGCTGCGCCCCTGGGCATTGCTGGTTGTATATTGGCCATACAGAATATCCGCTTGCACTTCATCGGGGATTTCTACAAACGGCGTATCGAGATAGTCCTGAAATTTTTTATGCAATAATCTCGCATAGCCGGGCGTCGGCTCGGCGATTTGAAAAACTTGTGCAAGGGTGGTTTTTTCACCAGGGACCAGTTTGCTCATATTCATTTCGAAGTAAGCGCCCTTGCCGGCGCATTTCATGCACATACCATTAGGATTGTTGTATGAAAAATATCCGGCCGGCAGGCGTTCTTCAACATTGCCGCAATTTGGGCATGTTAAACTGGCATCGACAAGCGTGTTACATACGGAACAGGACATTCGGCCTTCCGCGGCATACAGCACAGCCAGCATATTCAAGATATTGGTTCTGGAGCCGACGGTCGAACGCGGATTGCTCTGCCGGATAATATTTTGCTGCACCGCGATGGTGGGGCCGATGCCGGTAATGGTTTCGAATCCGGCTTCTTCATCAATTTTGGCAAACACACCCAGGGACTGCAAGTACTGCTTGCGGCCCTCCTCAAAGATAATGTCGAACACCAGGCTGGACTTGCCGGAGCCGCTGACGCCGGTAGCGACAACCAGCTTGTTCTTGGGGATAGAGATGTCGAATCCCTTGAGGTTGTGCAGGCGCGCGCCTGTAATGGTGATGTTTTTCATTAGCCTATACCGGTTTGGTTTTTTAATGGATTAGCATAAAACGTTGGTTTATTCGTATACTTCCTGTTCCAGTTTTAAGTTGGGCGTATGCACCAGGATCATTTCACAACTTTTATTGCCAGTGTTTGAATAGCGAAATTTATCTCCTTTTTTAACCAGGCAAAAGTCGCCTTGTGCCAGAATATAGTCTTTATTATTTATCGAGAAATTGATAGCGCCTTTTACAATATAGTAATATTTATCCGATCTGTGTGACCAGGATAGTTTATGACTTGCCTGCGGCGGAACCGTGATCACCGCAAAAGACGATTGCTCATCAAGTGTGGCCGTATAATCAGCAATTTCCAGGCCGCCGAAATTGAATGACTCCACCGCGGTTTTTCTGATTATCATATTGTCCTCAGTATAATATTTTTTATGTTATTAAATACGACCTACCCATACCAATCATCAGCAAAATAAAATCTGGTAATTTAGGTACATGGCAAATACCGATAAAAAGTAATCATTTTAAAAAGAAATAATCAAGATAATTTTTAAAAAAACCAATATTTATAGATTTTATTCGCTTGATATGAGTTATAAGCGTAGACGGGGGAGATCATTACCCGCCAAGTTTGACTGGGGACACAAGTTCAAGTGGAATAATGTTGGCGAAGCAGGGATACAATAAACATTGGTAAAAATACAGTCTTACAGCATCGGCTACCCGGTTGGTTTAAACGCATAGAATCAGGCAAAACAATCAATTATTGTTATGTGAGGGAGGCGTTTTAAATTCAAAAATTATCATTGTCCCCCCGGTTCGGTCAATCTTAATTGTGCCGTCTAATTGCTCTGCCAGCGCGCCGACTAGCGTCAAGCCAAAGCCGCTTGATTTATCAAAGTTTATAGTTTCAGGAATACCGATGCCATTATCGCCGACAATTAGCGTTATATGATCATTATTACGTTTGACGGAGATCAGGATTTTACAATCATTATTATCTTTAAACGCATATTTCATAATATTGGTTAGCAGTTCGTTAACAATAATTCCAAGCGGTTGCAGTATTTTGGTTTCCAAAATAATATCATCAATATCTTGTTCTACTCTAACAAACCGGTAGTTGGGAAAAGGGATCAATATCTCATCGACAAGTGAAGTGAAAAAAGTTTTAATAGAGAGTTTCATAAAATCGGGAGATTCGTATAATTTATTGTACAAGACCTTTATACTTTTTATCCTGGATGATGCATCTTCTAACGCAGTGATAGCGTTTGGGTCCTTTAAAGTAGAGGCGTGCAATGAGAGCAGTCCCTGGGCGTTAGTCATGCAATTTTTTATCCGGTGATGCACTTCTTTAAGCATGAATTCTTTTTCAGTTAACAATTTTTTTATTTTAATTTCGGTCAAGTTCTTTTCGATAAAAATAGATTTAATCCCCAGTACCCCAATCAACATAATAATTGATAAAACGAGCCCGATTATTTCATTTGGTAAATTGATATATAGATTCATATTTGAAAAAAGGTAATGCAGGGGAATTATTCTTCGCACCGCCATAAGGATCAAGGCGCAGGATATGAATATCCAGGAATATTTAAAGCCGGTAATTTTTATCAACAACAGTGAATAAATCGCGGCAGCCAGTTGAAAGATAATCGATAAAACGAGGACAATAAAAATAGAAGTGAACATTTTGCATCCTTTTTAAGATTATTATAATTACATTTGAATCTACAAAATGCCTCTAAATCATCCATTTCTTCCGGCTTTACATCCCCGGTGCGATAGACATAAACAATTACTAATGTACGAAAGCGCTGTATCAATAATGCCGTTGTTTAAGTTATAAATTATTAATAAGAAAACAGTTCTATTCAAAATCCACATTGATTTTTGCACAATGCAAGAACCTTCCAGCCCGATATTATATTCCATAGAGAGTGAATATATGTAGTGAATTTTCCCTGAAAAAGCAACATATTTTTTATTGATTGGACTATACGCCAGGATGGCTGGTACAAAATCATAATCCTGCAATTTTGGGATTTACAGAGTCAACCCATATTTAAAGTGGAACCCCCCTTTGCGCTCGTTCGGTAATAACCGGATAGATTTTGAATATCATTTTTTTAAAAAGCATGGAGCAATATTTTTTAATATCAAGAGCGGTCAAGGTTTTTGAACCTGAATATAAAGTAACTGATTGCGCCAGCCAGAATTAAAGTCAACAGAATCGAGCCTTCCGGCCCGAATGTGGAACCGATAACCAGGTTATGTTTTAGATATTCCAGTTTGAATAACGGATTGGGCCATTTTTGCTCGCTCACCGGGTAGTTAAAAAACCACAGAAAGAAATTCCAGCCAAAATGAATGCCCACTGCCGCCCAGAGGCTGTTGTAATAAATACAGATCATTGATAAAAATACTCCGGAAAGAAAGATATTAACAGACGCCGGCAATGAAATGTCCGGTCTGATAAAATGAACAATACAAAATACCAGGGAACTGATTATTACTGCCGCGACAAAACCGCAATGTGTTTCCAGGGTTTTGAGTACATAACCCCTGTATACCAGTTCCTCGCCAAGCGCCAGTACAAATATTCCAATACCAAGCAGAACAATATAAAACAATGTTCCGGTCAGGGAAGTATAGACCAAAGATAAACCGGCATTGCCAAGCAGAATGTTGACCAGGGTAAACAGAATAACCATAATACATCCAATCGTTTTGCCAACCGCGATATATTTTTTTAATTTTACCGGGGTTACGCGCAAAAAAGACCATGGTTTTTTATCAATAAATTTAAGAAAAACCAGGCAAATAATAAATACCGCCAGGAATAATGCCAGGCTGGAGGTGATAAACCAGGGTTCATTTAAACCGCGTCCGTTCAAGTGGGACCAGTATGTTCGGGACAGCGAGGACAGGGGAAGGAGAAAAATTTGCTGGAGAATCCTTATGGCAAGTATTAAAGCGATGATCTTGACTAACCCAATGATAATTCCCTTTAAAGTTCTTTTCTTTTCCATTGCATGCACTCCTCATTAATATCAGGGTATCTCGCCGGATAAAAGTCAATTGGATATTCACTCTATCCGGCAAGAATATCCCGTTATTTGACTTTAAGCATTTTTCTGGTCAGGGTTTGGTTGTTAAATTGAATGGCATAGTAATAAGCGCCGCTGGAGACGCTGTTGCCCAGGTCGTCCCTGCCGTCCCAATTGATATGATAACGGCCGGAGGATTGACCGGCATTAAGTAATGTGCGCACGGTTCTGCCGTTAGTATCATATATCTGTAACAGGACATTCCCCGGCCTGTTGAGAGAATACGCGATTGTGGAAGAAGGGTTAAAGGGATTGGGATAATTCTGTGCGAGGTCCATATCCTGCGGCAGTGCGGTTTCAGCATTTACGGCGGAAGCGACGGTTTGCAGGACCTGGTTGCCGAAAGCCATACATTCGCTGCGTTTTAAATTATCATAGTCCTGCGCGCCGGCCATAGCAGCCGCAGTTTGCGGGTCCATCAGGGATTTGGTGATCCTGCCCAGGAATACTTTGGATGGCTTGTCGCTGACGTCGCACAGTTTGGCCAGATGGTTATCGATAAAGGTTACGGTTTGTTGCGGCCCTACGGGGTTGCCCATATTACCGCACACCGCAAATAAGCCCCGCACTTTAAGTTTTAACAGCGCTTTGTTGCTGCTGATATAATTTTGCAGATCCTGGCTGGTTGCCGAAGAACGGATACTGCCGCCGATGATGATATTATCGAATCCGGACAGGTCGGGATTCTCGCGCACATCGTATACATCGGCGATGCCGCCCAGGCCTTCCGAAATCCACACGGCGGCGTCGCGCGAACTGCCGCACCAGGTGCTATAGATAACCGCCCATTTCTTTTCAGAGGGCATGGGATAGTATTCCAGCGCCTGGCTCTTTTTTGCCAGCGCCACTGCGCCGATACAGGAAATCCCCATTTTGAAAAAATCTCTTCGCTGCATAATTAATCTCCGTTTATGATGTGATTGCTTGTTTACTTTTAATATCCCAAAAGAACTAAATTTATACTTTAAAACATTAATCAAGCGCCGGCATTTAAACTTGAACATACAGCAAATAACATATAATAAACACATCGCCCGGGTAATCAGTCCATATCGAATCGCGGTATAAAAAAGCAATTTTTGCGGCAACATGCAAGAAAGTTTTAACAAATGTACTGTTTTTAGTAATCAACCGGCAGATGCATGATATGAATGTGTATAAAAACAATTACGAATGTCGAATGACGAATTACGAATAAATGATAAGTCGGGTTTGAGGTTTGCAAAAAGTTGGCAGGATGGGGTTTTTTCGGTAATTTGCAGGGTTAGAGTTCGCTGCAACGGATCACGGCGTAAGAAATTCATGGTAATATAGATACCCCATCATTCGGGCAGCTACGTTCTATTCAAATGCTTCATGTAAATTCTGGATTGTTTTCCTGAAAATAAATCTAGGCCATCCTCAATTCTTATCCAGCTGTATTTTTCGTAATAAGCAATGTGATCTGTGGTGAGGTACAAATTTTCATAGCCCATGTTTTTTGTTTCTTTTTCTACATGGGTCATCAAATAATTCCCCAGATTTTTACCGCGGTGTTCTTTTTCAATGAAAAGGCCAACCAGCCAGGGTGTCAAATCGGCTCTACTTATAAAATCAAACGGGGATAAACCAATGCAGCCAATTATTGCTTCTGCTTCGGTTAACAGGAAAAATTTGGGTAAACCCATTATATCATTTGATGAATGAAAAATGATGTCATAAAAAAAAGCATAGTTTTCAGCAGATCCCCACTTGCTATGATAATAGTTTATGGCCTTTTCTATCCCCAAAGGGTAATTTTTAAAATTGACTATTGAAAAGTTGTCCAATTTTCTATCCTTATTATCGGCAATAAAGAAAAACCAATAATGGTGTCATAATTAAAAGTATATTTCTCACATTGCCCTGTATATCCAGACAGCGCCTTTGGTAATTAACCGGATAAATATCCTGTCTTGCCACCCGCACAGGACGAATGTCCGGTGTGATCTATATCGGCAAACCCCGTTAGGGGGTGAAATGTTTATAGCAAAATACGCCTGCGGTAGAACTTTATCCCGGGTCGAGCATGAAGAATCAGCACGACTGTCAATAGCAATTTTCAATTCATTATATTCACGTTCTCATTAATTGGTGCCTAACCTTTAATTAACCAGCAACATGTACCAATCACGATCCTTGCTGTGCAAAGCGATAGCAAAAATCGTGACAGGGTGATATCAGGATAAAGCAGTTGTCAGGTTTCCGATATTTCAAATTTGATGACGCTCTTTGTTCCATTTTCATTCTTAACGCTATATGTCCCTTTCAGTTGTTCCACAAGCATTTTAACAATAGTAAGGCCTAAACCGGGTGATTTATTCGAACTCGTTTTTTGATCAAAGCCGGTTCCATTATCTTTAATAATGAGTGTCACACTATTTTCTGCTTTTTCTATTGAAATTGACACAATACCATTATCCCGGTCTTTGAAAGCGTATTTAAAAGCATTGGTCAGGAGTTCATTGATAATTATTCCAAGAGAAATTGCCTTTTTAGAATCTATAGTGAATTCCATTATCTGCGTTTTTATAGTAATCTTTTTTTCCATAACAAACACAGTGGAAATAGAATCGATAAGATCTTCAGCATAGGGTTTGATGGATATGTCATGATAATCTTTAGTAAGCAGCAGTTTTTCATAAAGAATGCGTATACTTTTAACGCGGGCAATGGAATCCTTTAATACCGCTTTTGCTTCAGGGCTTTTGATTGAACCGGCCTGCAATGATAACAGGCTTTCTACGTTTGCCATATTGTTCTTGATGCGGTGATGGACTTCGCGCAACAGGGTTTCTTTTTCTGCAAGTTGCTTTTTGATTTCCCCTTCAGCCCGTTTACGTTCGGTAATATCTATAATGTTACCGATGACTTTCACGACGCGATCGCCTTCCTTCACAGCCATTGCCATGGTACGAATCCATATTCTGCTACCGTCGATCCGGTTCAGGGGAAACTCCATATCGTAGGAGAGACCTTTAGTAGCACAACTGTCGAAGCAAGTCTCGATTATTGGACGATCGGCAGGGTCGTAGCAGGCCAGACTCCTTGTGATGAGTTCTGGCGAGCCATTCGCAGGATTACCAGGCGTTATCCCATGGATATGGAAAGTCTCGTCTGTCCAGTCCATGGTCTGTCGTTCAACATCCCACTCCCAGCCTCCGATCCAGCCGAGTCGCTGGGTGATGTCAAGAAGATCCCGGCTCCTTCGTAAATCTTCCTCTGCCCGCTTGCGCTCGGTGATGTCACGGGTTATGCCGGAGATTCCGGTAATTGTTCCGCCAGCATCGCGGACCGGGTTGAGAATGACTTCAAAGTACATCACCGGGCCTCCCTGGATCGGTGTCGCCGTTTCGCGGATCACGGTATCGCCGGTGGTGTATACCTCGTTATGAAGCGCTGCCCATTCGTCACACTGTGCCTGCGGAAAGCCGAGCTCCTCGTGAGTTCTGCCGATGATCTGATCCTTAGATAGCCCGAGCAGTGTGCACAGGGCGCGGTTGGCATGGGTGAAGTGCCCCTGGCGGTCATAGGAGTAGATAGCGTCCCGGCTTGACGAATCGATCTGTTCATAACGTTTCTCACTCGCTTTGAGCGCTTCCTCCGTGCGCTTGCGCTCGGAGATGTTCATTGCAATACTGAGCATGGCGGGCTTGCCGAACCAAGCCGCTTTTCTGACATAAACCTCCAGCGGGAAGATGGTGCCATCCTTATGGATATGGCGTACCTCGAATAGCGCCTCGCCTTTATCAGCGATCTGTTTCATCCTTTCGGATATCAGCCGCTCGCTCTCAGGCACGTCCAGTTGGTGGAGGTTAAGAGACATGAATTCTTCTTTGGTATATCCATGCATCGCGAACGTCCGCTCGTTCGCATACATAAAGACGCCGTTCTCATCATGTACTGTGATGGAAAGCGGCGAAATGTCCAGGAGTTGCGCCTGCTCCCTGAGCGCATCTTCCGCGAGCTTGCGCTCAGTAATGATTTGCGTAGCGATAGCTACTCCGGCCGGGATCGGTGTTACCGTGACCCGAAACCACTCGTCGATGCCATCCGCAGAATAGTGATCTTCGAATGTTGTTCCCTGACCGGTTTCCGCTACCTGCTTGTATAACTCGAAAAAATGTGTGCTGGGAAACGCAGGCCAGATCTCGGTCATGCGCTGGCCGACAAGTTCCTCTGGTCGGCGTCCCGTGAGACTGGCAGCCATGGCATTTTGATAGAGATATATAAAATCGATGATTTCACCATGATCATTGCGGACCGGTTTAAGAATCGTGAAACGGTCAAGGGAGTTATCCTGTATAGAACGGAAAAGTTCTTCACTTGCCCGGAGATTATCCTCGGTTTGCTTGCGCTCGGTGATGTCCATGCACAGGCCAATCATTCGTTGTGGCTGGTCGTTCTGGTAATAAGTCTTACCGGTTGCCCTAATCCAGCGAATTGCGCCATCGGGCAGCGCTATCCGGTAATCATTCACCAGGTCCGTATGGTTATTAATCGCCTCCTGGATTTTGCGTCCAGCCATTTCCCGGTCGTCAGGATAGACGGCCTGGGTCCAGGCTTCAAACCCGGCAACCGTATTGGCGGGCAGTCCAAAGACTTTCAAAAATTCCGGCGACCAATGGAAGGTGTTGTGGACAATATCCCAATCCCACGCACCGGCGCGGCTGGCTTCCTGGGCTAGTCTCAGATTTTCATTAACGAGCGTGATAGTCTGTTGCGCGGCGTGCAACTTGAACGCCATCTTGATAGAGGCTGCCAGCACCGTGATTCCCGTGTTCTTTACCACATAACCGTAGGAGGTAATTTTCTCAGTTTTGGCCACCACTTCCGGCTCGGTATGGGAGGAAAGGAACAGGATGGGAATATCATGCACTGTCAGGATTTCCTGGGCAGTCTGAGTGCCATCCATCCGGTCTTTCCCCAGGTCAATATCCATCAGAATGAGCGCAATCTTTGAATCCATAGCGTTGGCTTTGGCAAGTGCCTCCTCGCCGCTGGCTGCCAGCACAACTTCGTATCCTTCTTTGCGTAGCATCATTGCTTCACTCATAGCAATGAGTGGTTCGTCTTCTACCAGCAGGATTTTCTTTTTACTAGTATCCATTGCTTTTTTATACTCCTTCAATGCTTTTACTGCTCTATCCGGTACGGATACTGACGCCATGGACTGGTTGGCATCAAATAGATATTTTACAAAGCTCCTTTTTCAGTCATTGATCGGCTTTTATAGTTTCACTAAACCAACAGTATTTATTATAGTACAAATAGTTATTTACAAAAAAAGTATTTCACCTTTCTGCCCAAAGTGTAAATCTAACATGTTATTCTCTGCCGATTTGTTTTCAAAGAAACAGAGGTGGTTTTTTCAAACAAGTAAAAACTAAAGTTCTTTGACCGAATCGAAGCCAGGACCTGCTTTTTTAATTTTGGTTTTGATTGTAAAATGAATCTCTCCTTAACAATGGCCATCTCTTGTCAAAATCCGTACAAAATTTTTTAGCAAATAATAAACAAGAAAATCCCGCCGAACCCATGTCATAGAAATCCTTATCGAATGGCAGTAGAAGTAATGAACTTTTGTGGAAAGATGCAAGAAATATTTAGAAAAAAAGCTGTCAGTTGTCAGCTATCAGCAGACAGAGATAAAACGTCAAACGTGAGACGAAAATCAATTACGAATGTCGAATTACGAATTACGAATAAATGATAAGTCGGGTTTGAGGTTTGCATAAAGTTAGCAGGATGGGGTTTTTTCGGTAATTTGCAGGGTTAGAGTTCGCTGCGACATATCACGGTGTAGAAAATTCATGGTGATATATACCCTATCATTCGGGCAGCTACGTTCTATTCCAGATGCTTTATATAAATTCTGGATTGTCTTCCTGAAAATAAATCTATGCCGTCTTCTATTCTTATCCAGCCGTATTTTTCGTAATAAGCAATATGATCTGTAGTGAGGTACAAATTTTTATATCCCATATTTTTTGCCTCTTTTTCCACATGGGTCATCAAATGATTCCCCAGGTTTTTGCCGCGGTATTCTTTTTCAATGAAAAGACCAACCAGCCAGGGTGTCAAATCGGCTCTACTTATAAAATCAAATGGGGATAAACCAATGCAACCAATTATCTCTTCTGCTCTGGTTAAAAGGAAAAATCTGGGTAAGCCCATTTTATTATTTGATGAATGAAAAATGATGTCATAAAAAAACGCATGGTTTTCAGCAGAACCCCACTTGCTATGATAATAGTTTATGGCCTTTTCTATCCCCAAAGGGTAATTTTTAAAATTGACTATTGACAAGTTGTCCAATTATCTATCCTTATTATGTGCGATTACCAAAAATCAATAATGGCGTCCTGCTTTTTTGCATATTTCTCACATCGTCCGATATATCCAGGCCGGGCGGAACAGTGACCGGGGTATTACCCCGGCGCATTTGCTTATTTAACGGCAATGTAAATTTCTATTTCATTCTGACTTTTATAGTACTCGTAATCTGTTGTATATGCACGTTCGTATTCGGCGTCCTTTTTTGAAAAATATTCCCATACTTTTGCCCATGTATCCAATACGATTTTCGGAATGTCGCCTTTGGCTGTGAATTGGAGGTACTTGCCGCTTTGTATAGTGATTGTTTCAAGTTTAGTTGTTGCAAGGGCATCAAGCTGATCTGTCCCTGCCAGGACTGAATACTCGCCGGTTACATCCGACTCGTAATCAAAATAAACAGCATAAACGCGATTGCCATTTTTATAATCCACTCTAACTTGTTCATCGAATTCTTTCCATAAAGCTCCAATTTTACCGGTAGCGGGGTTCATTTCTTTTGCATTTGTTGTCCGGGCAAGTAATCCGCTGATCCTTTTTTTATCTATGGTAACCAATTTCATGTTCATCTCCTTATAATGCAAAAACTTTATCAATTAAATATGATATATTCCCGCCGCCCGGGGTGTATAATCCATAGCGAATGGCGGTATAAAGAAACAAATTTTTCAGGTAAATGCAAGAGATATTTTGGGAAAAAGTTGTCAGCTATCAGCCGTTGGAAGTGAAACGTCAAACGTGAAAAGTGAGACGAAAAACAATTACGAATGACGAATGGGGGGAGAACGGGTTTAAGGTTTACAAAAAGCGGCAGGATGGTGGCTTGGGGAATTTAGTGGATTTGAAATTGCTGTATCGGATCAAGCTGTAATAAATTCATAGCAATACAGAACCTTTATCATTTAAACAGCCGAATAATTATAGTTTAAGCCTCCTGCCCGCCATAGGTTTTAGCGCGTTATGAACGCGGACGCCGGGGGAAAAAGCTGCTGGTTTTTTTGGCATATTCAATAAATTCGGGATTATCCTGGTATTTCTTTTCCAGCAAAGGCACTCCGGATACTTTGAGCAACAGAAAGGTGATCAGCGCCGGGCTTATGATAGCTGTAAATCCATAGGAGGATGACAGGGCGAACAGGAAAATACCCCACCATAGTGTTACTTCGCCAAAGTAATTGGGATGGCGGGTGTATTTCCACAAGCCTGTTGTTATGATCTTGCCTTTATTGGCGCGCTCTTTTTTAAATTTGAACAATTGATAATCCCCGACAGATTCAAAGAAAAAACCAGTCAGCCATACCAGGATGCCCAGATAGTCTAATGTATTTAATGGTTTTTGATAGGTATTGTTTACCAGTATAACCGGATAAGCGATTATCAACAACAGAATACCCTGCAACATAAAGATATTGATAAAAGATTTGCTGATCACTCTGTTGCCCCAGGCTTGACGCATTTTAACATAGCGAAAATCTTCGCCATGCCCGATTTTGCGAATAGCAATATGCCCGGCCAGTCTGATTGCCCAGATGGCGATTAACGCAGTAATGAGCAGTTGCCGGCCGGTACAGGCCTGACTGTTAACAAACGCGACGCAAGCGATCACCACAAAGCCCAATCCCCAGGCAATGTCGACGATGCTGTTATCTTTTTTAACAATGGCGGCTATAAACCAGGCCGTCATAAAGAAAAAAACGGCAATTGCGGCATATAAAATTGATGCGATCATTCATTGCTCTCCTATTGATACATGATCCCAACAGCCAGGGCGCCAATACCGTTGTGCACGCCGACCACCGGCGATATATTCATAATGTATGCCGGTGGAGCGCCCAGCATGCCGGTTAATTGGTCGGCATAAACATTCGCTCGTTCCTCAGCCTGGGAGTGAACAATCGCATAGTTCCAGATTTTTCCCTTTTTGTGCATATCTGCAATGATCGTGATGATCTTTTCCATATTGGCCTTACGGCTGAACGATTTGCCCAGGGCGGCGGCTTTGCCTTCAGAATCGAGACTGATAATCGGTTTCAGGTTTAATAATTTTGCAATCATGCCTTGCAAAGGACTCACTCTGCCGCCGCGCACCATATATTTGAGCGTATTAATATCGACAAGAATACTGGTTTTATCAATCCACTCATTGGCTTTGGCAATAATATCATTGTACGGCAACCCCGCCTCGATAGCCTGGGCAATGCGCATGACCACCAGTCCTTCTGAAACAGACAACTGCCGGGAATTGATAACTGTGACGGGTTTGTTCTTTATTTTATTTCCCGCCATCAGGCTTTGTTGAAAGACGCCGCTCAGTTTATCGGAAATATGAACGGCAATCACCGATTCGTAATGGCTGGTTAAAAAGGCAAAGAGATTTTGAATGTTTTTTTGAATTGGCTGCGCCGTCTTGGGGTGATGCTTTTCAGTTTTCAGCATTTCATAAAACTGATCGGCTGTGATCGTCACTTTATCGAGAAACAGGTTGTTGCCAAAGGAGATTTGAAAGGGAAGCAAATGAATCTGATGCTTTTTGACAAATTCATCAGGGAGATCGCAAGCGGTATCCGTTACAAGGGCGATGGGATATTTGCGGGCATGGCTCACTTCAAATTGCTGCATCATATCATCGACTTTGATCTGGGCGATGTCCCCGTCATTTTTGATTTTATAGAACAACTCGGCGGGTTGGTTGGTGTGAATATGCAGGTGTAATTTTTCTGTAGACCCCGCAACCACCAACGAGTCGCCATAATCAGATAATTGTATTTGCATATCTTTGCCGGTCAGCTTGCTTTGGGTGATAATTGCTTCGCAGCAATATCTGTATTGTACAGCTGCTGAATTCATGGCAGTATGAATTTCCGAATCAAGCCATATTAAGGTTTTTTTTGACAAGTCCTTTAATTGTCCATGAGAGATAAATTTAATAATTCCTTCCAGAAAATCTACAAATCCCCTGGCGCCGGCGTCTACTACTCCGTTTTCGGCGAGTATTTTAAGTTTACGGGGAGTTGCAGCCAGGGATTGCTGCGCCGCATTAAAAGAGTGATGTAAAATCTGCACCAGGTCAGTGCTTTTTTTGGTGATTTCTTCCAGAGATAACGCCCAATCTTTCATCACCGTGAGCATGGTTCCTTCTACGGGCTCCAGGATTGATTCATACGCATAGCCGACGGCCTTTTTGATATAGCAAGCGAGTTTTTCGGCGCGGATACGCTTTTCCGGCTGGATTTCCGTACTCAAACCATGTACAAACTGGGCGAAAATAATGCCGGAATTGCCCCGTGCGCCCATTAGCGCGGCATCGGCAATGGAGCGGGAAGTGTCTTTTAAAGATGAATAAATTCGTGTGCCTTCCACGATCGAGCGCATTGTTGACGCCATATTGGTTCCGGTATCGGCGTCGGCTACCGGGAATACGTTAATTTTATTCAGAAAATCCTGATTACTGATAACGGCGTCACCGCCGGCTAAAAAGGCATAGTATAACCGTTTGCTGTCAAGATATTTAATTTCCATGCAACCTCTTGTTTATGTACCAGGTTTATCCTAAATTTACACTATCTGCATGACTCGCTGGCGTCCGGTACGTCATCGGCGAGACATTAACCATATTTATCTCCATTATAGCTTTAATGTTATGCTAACTCAACCACTTGCCGGCGAAAAAGCTGCCAAGAGCGACCAGCACGCTCAAAACTGTTCCCCAGATCATATCCACTATTGTTACAACAACAGGCCAGTCTTTAAGTGTAGCCAGGTTGGTCAGGTCATACGTAGCATAAGTGATGAGCCCAAAAAGAGCTGCATGCAGCAAGGTGGATGCGAGCGAGTTTGCTTTCAGTCCCGGCGCAACAACAAACACCAAAATGCCAAGAATGAACAACAAATAGAATATGATCGCGGCGGACCAGTTGGGAGTGGGAGCCATGATAAAGCCGAGATATTTTTTATAAAAAGCGCGCGCCACCACAACCAGCCAGACCATATCAATGGCAAAGAACATGACCAGCGTCGCAAAGTATAGTTTGAGATAATAGATCAACTTTTACTCCTTTATTAAAACATGTCTACCTTGTGTTTCTTGAACACGCGCCTTGCCTGGAAAAATCCCGGAAAAGCGTAAAATGATAATATCGCCAATAAGGCGGCAGAAGTCAAACGTGAGACGTGAGACGAAAAGCAATTACGAATGTCGAATTACGAATTACGAATGGGGAGCCAGGGCGGGTTTAAGGTTTACATAATGACGGTAGGATGAGGTATTTTTAGAAATTTGGCGGATTCGAACACGCTACAGAGGATCAACGTGTTGGAAAGTCAAGGTAATATTGATACCCCATCATTTAAGCAGTACGAAAGGGTAGTGTGTAGGTCGGGCCTGCGGCCCGGCAGGACAACATGTCCTGCCTTAATGTGCGACCTGGGGAGCATCTCTGCCCGTGGCGGAACTTTGTCCCAGGTCGAGCAATTATTGGATTTTATTCAAGACAGTGGAAACAGGCGTTCTGACCTTGGTTCCCCACAGCCGACGCATTCCGCATCATACCAGCTCATCGGCAAGCCGCACCTGGGACAACGCCAGCGCTCTTGTTCGTATTCAGCCCATTTCTGTACGCCCATCTCGCGAATTTTTTCAAGGTTTGGCAGGTATTCATTACGGTGAAAATAATGGCCCATATTGATTAAATTGTTAATACGAGCGCAGGGTAACTCTTTACAGTCAGTACAACGGGCGCCGTTCTGTTTGGCCTCTGCACATTTCCTGATCGCGCAGTGTTGGCAATGGCCGGCAAGCTCACCGCCGCTGCAACAGCCGTCGCACAGCAGGCCATCCATCCAATTTGATGGCGGAATGCCCTTTTGCGCCTGTGTCGGCCCGGATGAAGATCTCTTTTGCTGTCGCATTTTTATATACTCAGCATCGCCGTGTTTAGCGAGATAAGCCGGACAGGCGCCGCAATAGGTGCCGCATGCGGCGGCCAAATGGACTTTGCCCTTGTTGTCTATGATTATATCTTTTTCTTGTTCTGCCGCGGTTGCCGGAGAATCCAATGCAAGACAGGCATAACAAGCGCCGGCCAGGCCTTGAACAAACCTTCTTCGCGTAATCTTTTTATTTTTATCTGAATCCATATATCGCACTTTAATTTTTCATCTGCTAACAAACGCTTACCCTGCAAGGCGCCTGTGTTTCCTGGTGTGCATCGGCAGGACAAGGCTTCAGGGCGCCGAATCTGGTCCAAGCGAGTGTTATGTTAAAATTCCATTCTCATTCTTATCATATCTCTACATTCAATACCATTTTCAAATATTTTTTCCTGGTGATTTTTCCTAAAATAGTCGAGCTCTACGCCAACGATTCTGAATCCACATTTTTGATACAGCATCATTTGTATTACTCCGGGATTCCCTGTGCCAATTTCCAGGGTTTTTATTTTGTTTTCTTTGGCATATTCGATTGCTTTATTAATGAGTTGCCTGCCAATACCTTTATTCTGATATTCCTCATAGACAGATATGTTCATAATTTCCATAGTTTTTGGTCTTGTCTTTAGCAATAACAGGGCGCCGACTATTTTGGTATCCAGTCTGGCAATAAATTTTATCGTCAAATGGATATATTCAGCGATCACTTCTTCGGAAGGGTCCGACAAGAGCAGTAAATCTATTGGTATAGTATCCTTTGTTTGTTCAATAACTACATCTGTCATTGTCTTCATCTTTAAAAAATTACCTCTCATGTTTTATCAATAATACCTAAAGCGACCCACCGCCCGGGTTAAATAACCATATCAAAGGGCGATATAAAAAAGTAAATTTAGCGGAAAGATGCAAGGAATATTTTGTTGAAAGCTGTCAGTTGTCAGCTTTCAGCTTTCAGTTGGCAGCTATCAGTTTTCAGCTATCAGCCGTTAGTAGTGAGACGTCAAACGTGAGACGTGAAACGTGAAACAAAAACAATTACGAATTACGAATGGGGGCAGGTCGTGTTTGAGGTTAACAAAAAGATGGTAGGATGGGGTTTTTAGGGAATTTGCAGGATTTGAACTCACGGCATCGGATCAGGGTATATAAAAGTCATGGCAATACAGATATCCCATCATTTAAACGGCTTTGCCCGTCCTAAAAGTCAAGATTCCTTCTCGCTATGCTCGTCGGAATGACAACTAGCGCAGGTCAGGCCTGCGGCCCGGCAGGACAACATAACCTGCATTATTGTGCGGCCTGTAAGGCATTCCTATGGCGTGTAGAGTGTGTTTATTGTTCAAATGTTAGCATAGCGTGCCGCCAGTGAATCTATCCATACTCTTTGTTCCGGGTTCTGATTTGCGACTACCAATGTAATTGTTTTAATAAATTCATCAAGATCAATAAATACCAAAGATCCTGGGCATTTTAAGAAATACCGAAACTGTTCAAGAATTTTGCCATCTTTGAGTAATTTTTTATTTAGGGACGGCGCGCATACTGCAAAATAAGACTTTATTGCACCTCGTTTCGCGGCTTCTGCATGAGCTAATGTGTGATTAGTCCATAATTGCCATAGTGGTCCAGCAAACGGGCAACCGCTTATTGGAAACTTGTCAATTACCAATGTATTATACTTATTACTTTTCTCCCAATAAAGGTAATGTTTTTTAAAGACGTATAAACATTTATTCATACTGCTATAAATTGGTATATCATCTGGACACACTTCACGTTTCTTACTCAATCTCCCTGGCTTACGAAATCCACAGATACTAAACTCCGTTTCAACAAACTTGGCCTCAATAACAATTATGATAAGTTTCCCGCCAGAGTCCTTGCCTTCAATCAATACATCACAATCTACGCCCCCTAGATTTGATTGGTCACCAAATATATCATTTTCTGGAGTATATTCGATAATCAATTCATTAACAGTATCAAGATCAGGGAAAAAATTAGAGAGTACCCTGCTGGCTAATTCTTTATCTTTTTGTAACGGGGCGAACAGGTTGAAGCACATTGCCTGGCTTGACAACATATTATTGAAAGTTCGATCAGCAATCCCCTTACCTTTAGATTTTCTATATTGGGCTGATTGAAATGCTATCTGGTTAACGAAATTCCGACCATTGTAGGCATCGCTATCCTGCAAAAAATGGCCCCATACTCCCGGTTCGGCTTTTAATATATTAGTACGATATTCGCGTTGTCGCGTTTCAGCCCTGGCACGAAATGAGTTACCCTTTGTATATATTTTATCGAGGTTAGCCATTACAGTATCCTTTCAGAAATAATTACTCTTTTAAAATGGTGGGTCAAGACCCACCATGCCCGCTATCTGTTTAGAATCTGAAACCCGCTATCAACTGCGGTTCAAAGATCGGTTTGTTGTCTTTTTCCATTTTAGGCCATGGATTCTGACGAGCTGCTCCATACCCAATGCTTGGCTGTGCCAGAATAAAGAAATCTTTATCGGCTAACTTGAAATCAAACCTGTAGCCGATGCGAGCGCTGACCCATAATTCAACACCGGAATAGGTTTTACCATCTATTGATGAATCAAAGGGGTTATAAGCCGGCCACAATTCTATTTCAGTATGAAGTCCTTTCCAGAGAAAATGACGGTAGCCGAGAAGAAGAGTGTAGGCGTGAGAATGCCCCTGGTCAATCTCCCAATCCTGGTAAGCAACACCGCAAAGGATGTCGCCACATTCCCACAGCGAATACGATGCCTGCAGCATATATATATCTGCTATAGGATATGTAAAGCTGATACCTGCTCCCCAGAGTTTATCGGAGTTTAACGTACCAGGGCGCTGCTCTTGAGTGTATGCGGAATTAAAAGAGATTGTGAAACAAAGAAAAAATATGAATTTAACGATATATTTCATGTTTCCGCTTTTCCGGGTATGGTTCAACATTGATCCATTCATTTCATTGGTGGAGGACCATAACGTAACGTCATTTGTATTGTGTAATTCCGTAGCCGGGTTGGTTTTTGACATCATTACCTCCCTGATTGTGAGAAAGAGTTTGGCTGCTGCGCCGGTTAAGTAGAAAATTAGGGATTAATGCACTATTATGACAGATCGGTATTGTTTCTATGCAAATATATATTGTTTTTTACGCAGGCTTATGGTAAAGAATATAAATAAATATTTTTGGTTTTTCAAATATTTTTTTGCCAGTCAAATTTGAAAAAACCGCACAGGATCAGGGTTATTGAAATTTATGGCAATACAGATACCCATCAATTAAGCAGTTATCAGTTGTCAGCTATCAGCTATCAGCTATCAGTTTTCAGCCGTCAGAAGTGAAATGAAAAAAAATTACGAATGGCGAATGTCGAATTACAAATGGGGGACAGGGCAGGTTGAAGCCCGGCAGGACAGCAGGACCTGCTTTATTGTGCGATCTGGAGAGTGTCCCAAAGCCGAGCAGAGGTGGGTCAAGCCCCACCATGCCCGCTACCGATTTGTTCAAGTGCGCGGCGTTTTGAACCCGACAACTCACTTTGCAAGAATTGAATTACTTTAATACACGCTGCTTACCCTGAGGCGAAGCCGAGTCACTTGCAACTTGGGTTGGGCTGTGGCACTGGTAGATCAACCCAAGTTTCTATACTCAACATTTCTCAATAACCACAATCAAGTCTGGGTTAGTTTACGTTTCTGGACTACGGGCAACCAAGATGTAAAGGTTCGCACCCAAAGAGACATCATTACGACTGGTATGATATCAAATGTGAAAGTGATTCCATAAAATACTTGAACTGGAATGGAAGCATTGTTCTGTAGGTAGGCATTCAATGCCGATACAAATAAATTGCCAAAGTAATGCACAATCAACGCTGGCAACAAGCTATCAGTCTTGAGGGTAACATATCCGTAAAATAATCCTAAAATTACAGCCCATATCGCCTGCCCGGCGGTCAAAACTGGATCACCCCCACTAAGCAGATTGCCTAAATGACTGATACCGAAACCTAAAGCGCTGAATAGCACAGCCTTTGGTTGACTATAGAATCGAAGGAATAGAGCCAGGATAACGCCTCGGAAAGCAACTTCTTCTAAAATGGGGGGCAGCGAATAGAGCCAACTCATAGAACGTGGCGGTAGTTCGTTAGCGAGAATGAAGGCACTGCGGAAAAAACTCACATCGATTTGTTGACCTTGGGTTAAGCGGTAAATTAAAACCCCTGCAACTTGGGATAAGGCCAGGATTAGATAACAGGAAATCCCCAACACAATCAATCCTAATACAGGTTTTACGTAGGTGAGACGGATTTCAGGCAGATATGTGGCGTAAGGGCGCTTTCGCTGAGGAAAACCCAGCACAAAAGGCACGACGATAAAGAGCAACAATAGATTGCCTAGAAGCATCACCCAGAAATTTGTAACTGATGCACCGAGAGGCAGTTTGAAGGCAATCACCAGAATCAGCCCGATCAAAATCTGGCAAACCATAGTGGCAAAAATGAAAACCAGCAGGAATAACCAGGGGTGTTCTACGAGTGAAAATCTCTTGTTTTTCATTTATCACCTCCACGATAGTAAGAAGAACAAAGTAGACCAACTTGCTTTTACAAATTTTTTTAAACCATCATCTATTAAAGCTCAACATATTATTATCTTCCAAATGCAAATGATCTTTTTTCCTTCATATAGAAAATTTTTTTGTTTAAAAGAAAAGAGTGTTTTTTCTTATACAAGCTAAAGCTGTAATACTTAACCGAATCGCTGCCCTAACCTGTTCTAATAATTTTGGTTTTAATTGAATAATGTGTCTCTCCTTAAAAATAGCCACCATTTGTTAAAACCAGCTCTAAATATTACAGCATATAATATACAAAGTAACTCCCGCCTCACCCATGTCATAGAAATCCATATCGAATGGCGGTATATATAAGCAAATTTTGCGGAAACATGCAAGAAATATTTTGTTGAAAGCTGTCAGTTTTCAGCTATCAGCCGTCAGGGGTGAAAAGTCAGACGAAAAACAATTACGAATGTCGAATTACGAATGAGCGCAGGTCGGGTTTGAGGTTTACTAAAATTTGGTAGGATGGGTTTTTTCAGGGAATTTACAGGATTTGAACTCGCTGCACCGGAGCAGGGTATATGAAATTCATGGTAATACAGATACCCCATCATTTAAACGGCCTTGCCCGGCCTGAAAGTCAAGATTCCTCCTCGTTACGCTCGTCGGAATGACAACTTGCGTAGGTCGGGCCTGCGGCCCGGCAAATTCTCAGATCGCCCGGTATGTCCATGCCGGGCGGATTATAATTGGGATTTCTATCCCGGCTTGATAGTAGGCAAGAACAGGATAAATATCCTGTTTTACCACCCGCACCGGACGAATGTCCGGCGCGATC
>JAKQIY010000045.1 GCA_029561455.1 bacterium | reverse complement strand
ACCCGTAACGGAAAAAGGGAAATTAGTGGGAATATTTTCTGAACGAGATTTGGTTCGAAAAGTTACTTCGTTAAAACAAATCCTGCTTTCCATGAATCTTCCGATAAAAAAACTCATGACCAAAAAAGTACACTATTTAAGTCCCAAAAACACCGTCGAAAGCTGCATGAATATCATGACCAGCCGCCGTGTAAGACACTTACCCATTCTCGAGAAAAATAAAATTATCGGCATAATCACAATCGGAGATGTTGTAAAGCATACAATACAAGAACAAAAATTTATTCTGCACAAGGTTCTCGACTCTATTGAGGAAGGTAAAAATAATTTACGGATGAATATACAATTCAACCTTGAACAAAATGTTTTGCCGCTTTTAAAAACGCTTGCTCAAAAGCATCCTTATGATTCTTATTCTTTCCGCTTACTGGAAGAACAGTTAAATAACATATCTTCCGAATATTACAAAAAACTGATTTCCTCAAAATTTAATTTTACGCCAACAGAAATTTCCATAATCAAACTCATTAAGGCACACTACAGGGAAAAAGAAATCGCTGAAACCCTGAGTATCTCTGTATCCACCGTTAAAAAGCACAAATATGCAATCCGCGGAAAATTAGGCATCAGAAACAAAACCGGAAATATTATAAATTATCTCAACCGAATCGTTTAGGTTCTATTTTGCATAGAACTATTACCCATCCTTTATTCACCTTATAGTTTTACCAAATTCAGCTATAGTAAAATCACATTTTAAAACCATGGAGGAACTTTACATGCTGACCGTGAAAGATTTACTGTTAAGAAAAGGAAGAAAAAAAATCGTCTCTATAGATCCTGATGCAACTGTTTATGAAGCCTTGCACACCATGAAAGAAAACAATGTCGGCGCGCTGCTTATAATTGAGAATGAAGAGCTGCGTGGTATATTTTCCGAACGTGACTACGCAAGGAAAATAGCATTAACCGGTAAAAGCGGACGCGATACTTTGGTTAAAGATGTTATGGTAACAAAGCTAATTTCCGTCACGCCGGAAAACGGAGTTGAGCACTGTATGAATCTTATGACTGAGCAACGAGTTCGTCATCTTCCCGTTTTCGAAAACAAAAAATTGGTCGGGATTATTTCAATCGGCGATGTGGTTAAAGGTGTTATCGATGAGCAAAAAACCACGATCAATGATTTAGAAAAATACATTTCCGGTGGTTTTCTTTCCCGGGATTCATTGCAATAGAATTATACAAATCCCAAACGGAAATATCGGCAAACCGATTTGAGGAGGTTGATTTATGAAAATATTCATTCCCAAGGAACAACAAGCCAATAAATGGCATGTACCAATGCTTCCCCCCGATGTAGAAAAACTGACCAAAAAAGGCGCAGATATCGAAATTGAGAGCGGACTTGGCGCAGTATGTAATTTTACAGACGCACAGTACGAAAAAGCCGGTGCTAAAATAGCAAAAGACCGCATTGCCGGATTTTCGTCGGCAGAAATGGTGCTAAGGCGGCATAAACCTGACCAAGATGAAGTAGGCAATTTAAAAAATGGCAGTATCCATGTAAGTTACCTGGATCCTTTCAATGAAAAACGCTTGGTACAGGCATTTGCCGAACAAGGCGTAAGTGCTATTTCCATGGAAATGATTCCGCGAACCACATTAGCACAAAAAATGGATGCCTTGAGCTCGCAGGCGAGTCTTGCCGGATATACTGCAGTAATCTTAGCTGCCGAACGCATTACCAAGATTTTCCCCATGATGATGACTCCTGCAGGAACCATCCAGCCGGCGCGCGTTTTTATTATCGGCGCGGGAGTAGCCGGCCTTCAGGCTATTGCTACGGCAAAACGTCTTGGCGCACGAGTTGAGGCCTTCGATACCAGACCAGCTGTCGCTGAACAGGTAAAATCTCTGGGCGCACGCTTTGTTGAAGTTGAGCTTGGGGAAACAGGACAGACTAAAGATGGCTACGCTCGCGAGTTGACTTCCGAGCAGTTGCAAAAACAGCGCGACGCTATGGCTAAAGTCTGTGCTCAAGCCGATGTAGTTATCACAACTGCGCAGGTATTTGGCCGCAAAGCCCCCCTCATTATCACCAAAGAAATGATTGCGGGAATGAAACCGGGCAGCCTTGTGATCGACATGGCCGTCGAAAGCGGCGGCAACGTTGAAGGATCGGTACGGGGTCAAGAAATTATTGTAAACGGCGTCAATATCATCGGCCTTGAAAATTTACCGGCCCGTGTCGCGCTACACGCCAACCAGATGTATTCAGCAAACTTAACCAACTTGGTGGAACATTTCTGGAACAAAGAAACCAAACGTTTTGAGCTGAATCTTGACGATGAAATTTTGAGGGGTTGTTTGATTACGCACAATAATGAAATTCGCAATGAAATTATAAGAAAACATTACGAATGCGGATCCGATACAATGCATTAAATGGTAATCATCCGGTTATATCGAGCCGGATGATTACCTAAAATAACTTTTGAAAGGCAGTTTCAATGCACGACAATGTAGTTCCTGTTTCTATAAACCTGCTGATATTTTTGTTATCGGCTTTCCTGGGCCTCGGTTTAATCAAAAAAGTATCCAAACTTCTTCACACCCCATTGATGTCCTTAACCAACGCCATTTCGTCTGTTTCCGTAGTCGCCGCTTTGATCGTTATGGCTGAGCCCAAAAACATCCTGATTTTGACATTGGCTACTATCGCCGTGGCATTAGCCGCGACTAACGTTATTAGCGGATTCATGATTACCGAGCGCATTTTACGGATGTTTAAAAAAGACAATGGAGGCAAGACAAAATGATCGAATCTGTTGTCGGTTACCTTTATGTAGCCTCCGCAATCCTCTTTGTATTGGCCCTTAAATGGATGAGCGAAGTAAAAACTGCCCGCAGGGGGAACTGGGCCGGCAGTTTAGGTATGCTCATAGCCATCGCGGCAACAATGATTGCCTTTAAAGTTCAACGCACAGACCTGGTAATCATCGCTATTGCAGTTGGATCATTAATCGGTGTTCCGCTTGCCTTAAAACTGCCTATGACGGCCGTGCCGCAGCGAACTGCAATGTCACATGCTTTCGGTGCGTTAGCCGTCGCGCTGGTTGGAACGGCCGAATATTATCAACGTATTCCTCAAATATCAAATTTCGCGATGATCGTCCTGACCGCCGAAATGATTTTAGGCTTTCTTACCTTCACCGGCTCTACGGTTGCTTTTTTGAAGTTACAGGAAATCATTCCTGGCAAGCCCTTTATTTACCGCGGGCGTAACTTTGTCATTGGGGCAGTTGTCGCAGTTATTGCGGTTATGGCCGCAGGGTTGATTATCAACCCGAACAATCATTTTTTCCTACCGGTTTTAATTGCCGCTGCGCTGGTTTTCGGATTACTGCTGGTTATGGGCATCGGCGGAGCGGATATGCCAACGGTAATTGCCATACTCAATGCATACGCTGGTCTTTCAGCGGCTGCTCTGGGGTTTGTTTTGGACAACCAGTTGTTAATTGTAGCCGGAACATTGGACGGCGCGTCAGGATTTATTTTGGCTATTCTTATGTGCAAAGCGATGAACAGGTCATTTGTAAATGTCTTGTTTGGCGGATTCGGCGCAACGGCATCACAGGGCGTCATTGCAACCGGTGACGTCAAACCCATCAATATAGAAGATGTCTATCTGATGCTTGAGGCAGCTTCGTCCGTAACATTTGTGCCTGGCTACGGCATGGCAGTATCACAGGCCCAACAAGTGCTTCGGGAACTGGGTGAATTACTGGAAAAAAACGGCACTGAAGTTTTATACGGCATACACCCGGTGGCCGGGCGCATGCCCGGACACATGAATGTGCTACTGGCTGAAGCAAACGTTCCTTACGATCAACTGATCGAAGCCGAATTAATCAATCCCAAAATGCCGACAACGGATGTTTGTGTGGTAATTGGCGCCAACGATGTTGTTAATCCCGCCGCCAAAGAAGACAAAACCAGCCCGTTATGGGGCATGCCCATTATCGAGGTTGATAAGTCCAGAACAGTGATTGTTTTAAAGCGCTCCATGAACCCAGGATTTGCCGGTATTGAAAATCCGCTGTTCTTCAAAGATAATACCCGCATGTTATTCGGAGATGCCAAGGCCAGCATCCAAGCTTTAATTTCCGAATTTAGAAGCGGATGATATTTTATAATTGACTTAGCACAAATTTATCGCAAAAACCTATATGTCATGATGTCCGTGTCTCTAATTTGGTAGTCCCACGGGGGTTTGAACCCCGGTTTCCGGCGTGAGAGGCCAGCGTCCTAACCACTAGACGATGGGACCATCATGGAAAAATGTCCGGTATGACTATTTAATCCTCTGACAAAAGTCAAGCAAAACTGACTTTGTGTGTTATCATTATGAATT
>JAKQIY010000015.1 GCA_029561455.1 bacterium | reverse complement strand
ATGTGTTGTTGGCGCCGCTTCGGGGTGGCGCGTGTTTTTGCACTCGTGATGCGCTGTAGGATTATAATTGTTACTAGTTTATTCTCGCGTTGGCAAAAACCGTGACACCAGGAGGGAGTCCCCGGCGGGAGCCGGGGCAGGCCGCACCGCCGACCACTTAACGGTCCTCTTTAGCCAGAAGATTCTCGCGGTGCGGAGCGCCAATGACATATACCGACCTGTTAGCGGTAGTTATCTTGCCTCAAAATTGAATGGTACACTATAGTGTACTTTTACTGGCTCACCGTCAACCAATCCTGGTTGCCACTTTTTCAATGAAGTTAAAGCCCTAATTATCACATATTTCAATTCTGGATATGTATCTTCAGGAACCTCTATATCTTTTACATAACCATCAGAATCAACAGCGAATCTTGCGATTACTTTAATTTTCAATTGCTTGGTTTTAACAATTTCAGGCATTGTTATTGAACTAAAAACATCCATAAAAAGTTGATTATCGCCACCTGGATACTTTGGCATTTCTTCATAGTCAAAATGTGGTATCTTTTTGCCTGAATTGTTATAGCAATTACCCTTAACAAACTTTCCATTTTGATATATATCCTGACGTTTTAATTGACCATTCTCCCAGAAAGTAAATAGAGTATCGGATAACAACCCATTCTTATAATTTATCTTGCTTTTGATCTGACCATTTGCATGCCATTTCTGAGAAACCCCAGTTTGTATTTTTTCTGTTATGTCTGTATAGTACCTAATTTCCTTTTTGGAACCATTTACATAAAATGTCTCAACTATCAATCTCCCGGGAAATGAGGGGTCGTCACGTTTAATCTGGAAATAGGATGCAGAATGTTTATCTATACTATCTAGATTCTTATCGAAATAGATTGTGTCTTGACAATTTGCAATAAGAGAAATAGTAACCATGAATGTTGAGATCAAAATTTGCTTCATCATTTTTTTTGAAATTTGTAAGTGGTAGTTTTACTGATAATTACCGCTAACGTTCGGCGGTATGTGCTGTTGGCGCAGAATCGCGGTGGCGCGTGTTTTTGCACTCGTGGTGCGATGCAGGGATATGATGTTGTTTTGTTTATTCTCGCGTTGGCAAAAACCGTGACACCACCAGGGGGTCCCCGGCGTGAGCCGGGGCAGGCCGCACCGCTGACCACTAATCGGTCCTCTTTAGCCAGAATCCCGATAGCTATCGGGATCTCGCGGTGCGGAGCGCCAATGACATATACCGACCTGTTAGCAAACGTTAATTTCTGTTTTTTAATTCCTTCAAGCTTTTATTCAATCGTTCTTACCCTACCAAAATCGAATACTGTTTGTTTATTATAAACGCACAATTTTAATTTTTGTCATATTAAAAATAAAATCAAGAATCCGACAATGAACTTAGAGATTTCAATTAATAAAGCATTCTTAATCATAATTTTACCTTTCATCAATTTCGTCCCGATTGTAATACCAATAAGTCCAAAAATTATATTTAAAATTAAAATACAATCAGGAAACATAAATAACCATAGTCTACCAGAAAAATGATATCCATAGAATAACCAAATCCATTCTCCCGTCCAGATTATGTTTATAATCAAGATAATAATCCCGACAATTATATTTTTGGAATTTTTATTCAAATTTGTTCAATTTTACAAGATGTTTTTTTAATGTTTGCTAACGTTCGGCGGTATGTGTTGTTGGCGCCGAGTCGGGGTGGCGCGTGTTTTTGCACTCGCGATGCGCTGCAGGGATATGATTGTTAATAGTTTATTCTCGCGTTGGCAAAAACCGTGACACCATGAGGGAGCCCCCGGCGGGAGCCGGGGCAGGCCGTGGCGCCAGCCGCGAAGCCTTCCTCTTTAGTTACCCAATTGTCGCGCCACGGAGCGCCAATGACATATACCGGCCTGTTAGGGATAGTAGCGGTTTTATTTTTATTTATTCAGAACAGAGAAAAACTTACTTGAGTACTGATGAACAGGTTTCCTTTTCTACTCAATAAACCGCTACGCATCCGGAGAAGCGTAGTCCTACTGCTGAGTTGGGGTGTTTCGCTAGTCGTTCTGGACTGGTACTTAATATTCTGTTTGTTGCTATTAATCTAAGTTCCGGCGCGTTGGCGAGTCACTTCGCAGCGAGATGTTCAGCTGGCCCCCCATGTAGATGTGATAAACGCACATAGCTACATCTTCAATTACATGAGCCGCTATTGGCCCTAACGTTCGGCGGTATGTGTTGTTGGCGCCGCTTCGGGGTGGCGCGTGTTTTTGCACTCGTGGTGCGATGCAGGGTTATGATTGTTACTATTTTATTCTCGCGTTGGCAAAAACCGTGACACCAGGAGGGAGTCCCCGGC
>JAKQIY010000060.1 GCA_029561455.1 bacterium | reverse complement strand
GTGGAAATGTTCCGCAAGCTGCTGGATCAGGGCCAGGCTGGTGATAACGCCGGGTTGCTGTTACGCGGTGTAGACAAAGAAGAACTGGAACGCGGTATGGTTATCGCGAAACCGGGCTCGATCACCCCGCACACCAAGTTTGTCGGCGAAGTGTACGTACTGGGCAAAGAAGAAGGTGGCCGTCATACGCCATTCTTTAACGGCTATCGTCCACAGTTCTATTTCAGAACAACCGACGTGACCGGTTCCATTGACTTGCCGGAAGGCGTGGAGATGGTAATGCCCGGCGACAAAATCACCGTAACTGCCGAATTGATCAACGAGATCGCTATGGAAGAAGGATTGCGTTTTGCTATCCGCGAAGGCGGTCGTACGGTTGGCGCCGGTTTTGTAACTAAAATTATAAAGTAAAGCGCTTGACAATATCAAGATAATCTTATAAATGGATGTAACATGAGAGATCTGGTTATTTTAGAATGCACCGAATGCAAACAGCGTAATTATAACACTGATAAAAATAAGAGATTGCATTCAGGAAGAATAGAACATAAAAAATTTTGTCCATGGTGTAATAAACGCACCGTGCATAAAGAAACTCGTTAGTTATTGGTACAGGCCTGTAGCACAACTGGCTAGTGCGTCGGTCTCCAAAACCGAAGGTTGGGGGTTCAAGTCCCTCCAGGCCTGCTAACCTACACGATTAATTATGCACAGGAAACAAACTGAACGAACGGGAAATTATGATACAGAAAATAAGTAAATTTCTTAAAGACGTAAACTCGGAAATGTCCAAAGTGAGCTGGCCTAGCCGTGCTCAGTTAAAAGGTCACACTTTGATTGTAATATCTGTTTCCCTGTTTTTTGCACTTTACATATTTGTTGTTGATCACCTTCTTTCCCGGTTGATCAAATTGATTTATTAAGAATGATAATAAATTAAACTGGTAATTGTTTAGGGCATCTGTATTGGAAGATCATGAAGATTTAAAATGGTACGCCATTCACGTGTTATCTGGACACGAGAATAAAGTAAAAGCGTATTTGGAAAATGAAATAAAGCATAACAATCTTGAAGCCAAGATTGACAAGATACTTGTGCCCTCGGAAGAAATAACAGAGATGAAGGACGGCAAAAAGCGCGTCCGCACCAAGATCATGTTTCCGGGCTATATGCTCATTCGGATGGCGTTCGACAAATCGACGCGCCATCTGGTGCTGAATACGCCTGGTGTAACAAATTTTGTCGGTAAAAAGAATGAACCGGTCGCCTTGCGTCCCGATGAAGCCGAACGCATTTTAGGTAAAGCCGAAGGCAGCGGTAAAGATCGTTCAAAAGTACCGTTTCATGTTGGCGACCCGATCAAAGTTACCGATGGGCCGTTTACCGATTTTACCGGATTTATTGAAGAAGTTAATGAAGAAAAAAATAAGGTCAAGGTTCTGGTCAGTATTTTTGGACGCTCGACCCCGGTTGAACTAGACTTTTTACAAATCGAACTGGAAGCTTAGGGTTAAACACATGGCAAAGAAAATTGTAGGCTTGATAAAGTTGCAGATACCTGCCGGAAGTGCAAATCCATCTCCGCCGGTCGGACCCGCATTGGGCCAGCATGGCGTCAATATTATGGAATTCTGCAAAACTTTTAATGCAAGAACACAGGACAGGCAGGGTTTAATTATCCCGGTTGTAATAACGGTTTATGCAGATCATTCTTTTACCTTTATCACCAAAACTCCTCCGGCAGCGGTGTTGTTGAAAAAAGCCGCCGGAATTGACAAAGGTTCCGGAGAACCGAACCGTAATAAAATCGGGCAGGTTAAAAGATCTCAGGTACGCGAAATTGCCCAGACCAAGTTGGAAGATTTGAACGCCAATGATGTGGAAATGGCGATGCGTATGATAGAAGGAACAGCAAGAAGCATGGGAATTGTAATCGAAGAATAATACCTGGAGAATCTATATTATTCTTTCATGCTGCATAAAAGTAGTTTCGGAGAAAAGATGAAACACAGTAAAAGATTTAATGAATTAAGCGCTAAAATAGAAAAAACTGTAGCTTATCCCTTGGTGCAGGCTGTTGAAAAAGTCAAGGCAACCGCTACAGCAAAATTTGATGAAGCGATTGAAATAAGTGTCCGGCTTGGTGTTGACCCGCGTAAAGCGGATCAATTGGTACGCGGCACTGTAATGCTGCCCAGCGGCACCGGCAAGACCATTCGTATTTTAGTGCTGACCAAGGGAGAAAAAGAAAAAGAAGCATTGGAAGCCGGCGCCGATTTTGTTGGTTCCGATGAGATGATTGAAAAAATCCAGGGTGGCTGGATGGATTTCGATGCTGTTATTGCCACTCCCGATATTATGGGGCAAGTCGGAAAGTTGGGAAGGGTTTTAGGCCCGCGTGGTTTAATGCCAAACCCCAAAATCGGTACAGTGACCTTTGAAATTGCCAAAGCGGTTAAGGAAGCCAAAGCCGGGAAAATTGATTTTCGCGTTGATAAATTTGGCAATGTGCAAACTCTGGTCGGCAAAGGTTCTTTTACCCAACAACAATTACTGGATAATATTCGTGCGTTTATGGATGTAATCAACCGTTTAAAGCCTTCCAGCGCCAAGGGTATATACATTCGTAATATCACCATATCCAGCACAATGGGCCCTGGAATTAAAGTAGATAAAAGTACAATTAGCGAAGCAGCCTGATCCGTCAAGCTGTAACGATTCAATTAAGGAACTGAATCAATGCCACAATCAGAAAAACAACTTAAAGTCGAAGAAATTACTGCGAGTCTGAGCAAGGCAAAAAGTGTTTTTATGACCGATTTTTCCGGTATGACGGTGGAAGAGTTGACCTCTTTGCGCCGGGAATTACGTAAAGTCGATGTGAGTTATATTGTCGTAAAAAATACACTGGCAAGAAAATCGGCGACTCAGCTTGGTATGGAAAAAATGAATCCGTACCTGGTTGGTCCAACCGGTTTGGCAATTGCTAACAATGATCCGATTGCTCCGAGTCGGGTAATATTTGATTTCCAGAAAACCAAAAAGAAACTGGCTATTAAAGCAGCCATTCTTGAAGGACAATTTTTGGACAAGCAGGCGGCCGAAGATATTCGAAATATACCGGGCAAGGAACAATTGATCGGTATGGTCGTCGGCGGTATTGCAGCGCCCCTGACAGGATTGGTAGGCGGCTTGCAAGCCATGTTACGGCAATTAGTAACAGTAGTATCAGCAATTAAAGATAAAAAAGAATAAATAAAAATATACCATAGTAACTCTAACGGGAGGGTAAGATGCCCGAAAAAGATAGCGCAACAGTAGAACAGGCTGAAAAAGCCGCAGTAAAAGATGTCAAAGTTGAAGAAATTATTAAAGCAATTGAGGAAATGAGTGTCCTGCAATTGTCCAAATTGGTAAAAGCTCTTGAGGATAGATTTGGCGTATCAGCGGCTGCTCCTATGGCAGTTATGGCTGGCCCGGTCAGTGCAGGCGCTCAGGAAGCCCCTGTTGAAGAAAAGACCGAATTTAATGTTATCCTTAAATCAGCTGGAGCTAACAAAATCCAGGTTATTAAGGTTGTCCGTACACTGACCAACCTTGGCTTGAAAGAAGCAAAAGATCTGGTTGATGGCGCTCCCAGCACTGTAAAAGAATCGATTAGCAAAGACGAAGCGAACGATATCAAGGCCAAATTAGAAGAAGCCGGCGCTGAAATCGAAGTCAAGTAGTTTTTTATAACAGCCTTTATTGAAAAAACCGGACTAGTGTATATTAGTTCGGTTTTTTTAAGTATTATAGTATTTAATATTTGAAAGGATGTGATTCTTTGGCAGTTCGTCCAAAAAAAATCAGAAAAACTTTTTCTCGAATAAAGCCGGTTGCCGAGTTGCCGGATTTATTAGACATCCAGTTAAAATCATTTCACGACTTTCTGCAACACGATATTTCCCCGGAAAAACGAAAAGAACAGGGTCTGCAAGCTGTCTTCAAAAGTGTTTTCCCAATTGTTGACAGCCGTGAAAATTTTGAATTGGATTTTATTAATTATTCTATAGAACCACCTAAATATTCTGTCCAGGAATGCCAGGAACGTGGCACTACTTATTCCGTGGCTCTGAAAGCCAAGTTACGTCTTTCTATTAAAGATGAATATGACCAGAGTAATCCCCTGGCCAATTCCATCGAACAGGAAGTGTATCTTGGCAATTTGCCGTTTATGACGCATCGCGGAACTTTTATTATCAACGGCGCCGAGCGTATCATCGTCAGCCAGTTGCATCGTTCCCCAGGTGTATTTTTTGATGAAATTGTTCATCCTAACGGCACCAAGCTGTTCTCCGCTCGTATCATTCCACTGCGCGGATCCTGGGTAGAATTTACTACCGATATTTATGATTTAATGAATGTTTTCATTGACCGGCGCAAAAAGTTTCTAGCGACCACATTGTTACGGGCGATTGGCTTTTCCACTGACCGGCAGATTCTGGAAGCATTCGATTTAATTGAAAAAATTGACATTTCCAATGATAACCTGGAAGATTTAATCGGTTATAAAATTGTTGATGATTTGATCGACATCGAAACCGGTGAAGTCATTGTTGATAAATATAATGAGATTGATGAGAGTAAAATTGAAATTATCAAGAATCTTAATTTTAAGACTCTTGAAGTTTTAAAATCCGACCGGATATATGGCCAGGAAATAATCAGCAATACTTTACAAAAGGATCCCACTCATTCCCAGGATGAAGCGCTTGAACTCATTTACCGGCAGCTTCGTTCCGGAGAACCCCCGGATTCCGATACGGCGCGGATGCTGATAGAACGATTGTTCTTCAATCCCAAACGTTATGAACTGGGTGATGTTGGCCGTCACCGGTTGAATCGCAAACTCAATCTCGATATCGATCCCGCTAATATCGCTTTGACTAAAGAAGATATGCTGGGAATTATCTCTTATTTACTGGATTTACGTACCGGGCATAAAACCGCCGATGATATTGACCATTTGGGTAACCGTCGTGTCAGAACCGTTGGCGAACAATTGTCGGCGCAAATGAGCGTCGGTTTGGCGCGTATGGCGCGTACCATTAAAGAACGTATGAACCTGCGGGAGAGTGAGAATCCTACTCCGCAGGATCTGGTCAATGCCAGAACGATATTATCGGTTATCAACACCTTCTTCGGCACCAGCCAGCTTTCGCAGTTTATGGATCAAACCAACCCGCTTGCGGAAATGACCCACAAACGCCGCCTCTCGGCTTTAGGCCCTGGTGGTTTAACCCGTGAACGCGCCGGTTTTGAGGTACGTGATGTGCATTATACACATTACGGTCGGTTGTGTCCAATCGAAACTCCTGAAGGTCCGAATATCGGGTTAATTTCCTCGTTAACGACTTTTGCCAGAATCAATGAATTTGGATTTCTTGAAGCGCCATACCGAATCGTCAAAGATGGTATTGCCACTACAGATATCCGCTACCTGGCGGCTGATGAGGAAGAAAAACACATCATTGCCCAGGCTAATGCCTTATTGGATGATAATAACAAATTTATTAATGACCGTGTCAAATGCCGGTATCGTGGCGAATTTCCGTTATCATCACCAGATCAGATCAATTATATGGACGTTTCCCCAAGTCAAATTGTATCCGCCGCCGCCGCGTTGATCCCCTTCCTGGAACATGACGATGCCAACCGCGCCCTTATGGGTTCAAACATGCAGCGTCAGGCAGTGCCTTTGCTGGTTCCCGAAGCTCCAATGGTCGGCACCGGCATGGAAGACAAGGTGGCTATCGATTCACGCGCCGTAATTGTCAGCGATGTTGACGGCGTTGTGGAAAAGGTGGATGCCGAACATATTATTATTCGTCGGGCAATTAAAGAAGATCAGGACAGCAAGCTGGAACAGCTTTTTGATTTTAATAAATCTCATTTATATACATATCATTTGACCAAATTCAAACGCACCAATCAGGATACCTGCATTAACCAGCGGCCTATCGTTCAGGTCGGCCAACCGGTTAAAAAAGGACAGGTCATTGCCGATGGCGCAGCCACCGATCATGGCGAACTGGCCCTGGGACGCAATGTCCTGGTAGCCTTTATGCCCTGGCGTGGTTACAACTTTGAGGACGCTATTGTCATGTCCGAACGGGTTGTGCAGGATGATATTTATACCTCCATTCATATTGAGGAATTTGAACTTCAGGTGCGCGACACCAAACGCGGTGAAGAAGAACTGACCCGTGAAATTCCCAATGTCAGCGAAGAAGCCACCAAAGACCTCGATGAAAATGGTATTATCCGTGTTGGCGCCAGTGTTTCCGCCGGCGATGTGCTGGTTGGTAAGGTAACACCCAAAGGTGAAACCGATCCCACTCCGGAAGAAAAACTTCTCAAAGCCATCTTTGGTGAAAAAGCCGGCGATGTGAAGGATGCTTCCCTGAAAGGATCTCCCGGTTTAAAGGGCGTAGTTATCGATACTAACCTGTTTTCACGCAAGAAAAAAGATACCAGCACCAAGCGTAAAGACAAGGCTATCATCGATGAACTGGACGCCTGGCTGGAAAAAGCGCGTAACGAGGCAATTGAAGATCGTACCCAAAAGTTATTCCAGGCGCTTAATGGTCAGATAGCCGCCGATATCCGCGATATCGAGTCCGGCAAAATTGTCATTAAAAACAAGTCCGCTTTAAGTGAGCGTAACCTGGAAAAACTGGATTTTGATAAAATTGATTTTTCTTTAAATCTGGTAGAAGATGATGATGCCAATCAGAATATTCGCACCATCCTTGCGCGGTACCGGACGAGATTAAAAGATATAGATAATGAATATGAACTGCAAAAGTTCAAAGTTGTAGTTGGCGATGAACTGCCTCCGGGTATCACCCAGTTGGCCAAAGTTTATGTAGCCAAAAAGCGCAAACTGATGGTTGGCGATAAAATGGCCGGCCGGCATGGTAACAAGGGTGTGGTATCCAAGATCGTACCGATTGAAGATATGCCCTATTTACCGGACGGCACCCCGGTCGATATTGTCCTCAACCCGTTAGGCGTACCTTCCCGTATGAATTTGGGCCAAATCCTTGAAACCAATCTCGGTTGGGCTGCCAATAACCTGGGTGTTAATTATGCTACTCCGGTATTCGACGGCGCTGCACTACAGGAGATTCAGGATGAAATGAAAAAGGCCGGTCTACCGGTAACCGGAAAAAGTCAGTTGTTCGACGGCAGGACCGGCGAACCGTTCGATGAGGAAGTTACTGTTGGTTACATTTATATGTTGAAACTTTCGCATCTTGTGGAAGACAAAATTCATGCGCGTTCTATTGGACCATATTCGTTGATTACGCAGCAGCCGTTAGGCGGTAAAGCGCAATTCGGCGGACAACGGTTCGGTGAAATGGAAGTATGGGCCCTGGAAGCTTATGGCGCTGCCTATACCTTGCAGGAAATTTTAACGGTAAAAAGCGATGATGTTCGCGGACGTTCCAAAACCTATGAAGCAATTGTTAAAGGCGAAAATATTCCTGAACCGGGTATCCCGGAATCCTTTAATGTTCTAATCAGAGAATTGCAAGGTTTGGGACTTGACATTCAACTGCTGAATGAAAAGAACCGCAAGTCCGTAGAACTGATATCATAAGTAAAACTAATTTGCCTGATAACGGGCCAGTAAATATACCAGGCTCAACTAACGAGTTTGGAGGTGTAATTTGAGTTATATGATCGGACAGGAACTTCCGACAAAAAATATAAAATTTAATTCAATTTATGTTGGTTTATCATCGCCAGATAAGATATTGGAAAGATCCCACGGCGAGGTAACCAAACCGGAAACGATCAATTATCGTTCTTTTAAACCGGAAAAAGACGGTCTGTTTTGTGAAAAGATATTCGGCCCGGTACGCGATTATGAATGCCATTGCGGCAAATATAAGCGCATCCGCTATAAAGGCATTGTTTGCGACCGTTGCGGTGTTGAAGTAACTACCAAAAGCGTACGTCGCGAACGTATGGGCCATATAAAACTGGCAGTTCCAATCGTTCATATCTGGTACTGGAAATCCCTGCCGTCCAAGGTGGGTTATGTGCTGGGTATGAGTATGAAAAACCTGGAACGCATCATCTATTACGAGTCCTATGTCGTCATTAATCCCGGTACAAGTGGGTTGGCGGTCAAAGAGCTTATTAGTGAAGATGAATATTTAAAGGTTTTGGAAAACATCCAGGAATCGGAAGCCAGTTTACCGGAAGAAGAACGTTTCCACGCAGAAATGGGCGGCCAGGCCGTTCTGGAGTTGTTAAAGCGGGTCAATATTGATAGTTTATCGCATTCCTTGCGACTGGCTGTGAACAACGAAACATCAATCCAGCGCAAAACCGATGCCTTGAAACGTCTCAAAGTAATTGAAGCGTTCCGTCGCGCCAATAAAGACCGGGAAAACCGGCCTGAATGGATGGTGATGACGATCATTCCCGTTATCCCCCCGGAATTGCGCCCCCTGGTGCCGCTTGAAGGCGGTCGGTTTGCCACTTCGGATTTGAACGACTTGTATCGCCGCGTTATTATCCGCAATAACCGGTTACGGAAATTGCTGGAAATAAAGGCTCCGGAAGTCATTTTACGCAATGAAAAACGTATGCTTCAGGAAGCGGTTGATTCATTGTTCGATAACGGTCGTAAATCCGCGGCAGTCCGCAGCGACGGCAACCGGGCATTGAAAAGCCTTTCCGATATGCTGCGCGGTAAACAAGGCCGTTTCCGCCAGAACCTTTTGGGTAAACGTATTGACTATTCCGGTCGTTCAGTTATTGTGGTTGGCCCGGAATTGAAATTGCATCAGTGCGGTTTGCCGAAAGAAATGGCGCTGGAACTGTTCAAGCCATTTGTCATTCGCAAACTGGTAGAACGGGGTTTGGTAAAAACCGTTAAAAGCGCTAAAAAACAGGTCGAACGCCGCGGTTCTGAAGTATGGGATATTCTGGAAGAGATCATCGATGATCATCCCATTATGTTAAACCGCGCCCCAACGCTGCACAGGCTGGGTATCCAGGCGTTTCAACCGGTACTGATCGAAGGTAAGGCAATTCAGTTGCACCCGTTGGTTTGCGCGGCATTTAACGCGGACTTTGACGGGGACCAGATGGCCGTTCATGTACCGTTATCGTTCTTTGCGCAAATTGAAACTAAAATATTAATGTTGTCCAGCCATAATATCTTATCGCCGGCCAATGGTCGTCCGCTGGCAATTCCCAGCCAGGATATTGTTTTGGGAATTTACTATTTAACCAAACGGCGCACCGGTGTAGTCGGTGAAGGCAAGGTATTCTCTTCTCCCGAAGAAGTGATGATTGCATATAATGATAACAGGCTGGACTTGCATGCGCCCATCACGGTGCGGATAAAAGGCGAAATGGTGCCTACCACCGTCGGCAGGGTGTTGTTTAATGATATATTGCCCAAAGAAATGCCTTTTGTCAATGAATTACTGACTAAAAAAGGCACGGAAGCGCTTATTTCCAGGGCTTATAATAAATTAGGTAATTACTATACCGCCAAATTGCTGGACGATCTGAAAGAGATCGGTTTCAGGTTCGCTATGAAATCCGGCGCAACGGTTGGTATTTATGATGTTATCGTACCGGAAGAAAAGAACCAGTTGATCGAAAGCGCTTTTAAAAATGTGGAATCGATCCAGAAACGGTACGAACGCGGTATCATTACCGACGGTGAACGTTATAACCAGATCATTGACATTTGGACACATACCACCAGTAATGTTGCCGAAAAAATGTTTATCCGCCTCAGCAACGACCGCCAGGGCTTTAACCCAATCTTTATGATGGCGGATTCAGGCGCGAGAGGCTCAAAAGAACAGATCCGCCAGTTGGCCGGTATGCGCGGTTTGATGGCTAAACCGCAAAAGAAAATGACCGGTTCTATGGGCGAAATTATCGAAAGCCCCATCACCGCAAACTTCCGTGAAGGCTTGACCGTGCTTGAATACTTTATTTCCACGCACGGCGCCCGTAAAGGTCTTGCCGATACCGCTTTGAAAACCGCCGACGCCGGTTATTTAACACGCCGACTTGTCGATGTTGCCCAGGATGTAATCATTACCATGGACGATTGCGGAACCATTTTGGGGTTACGCGTAGGCGACCTTAAAGAAGGTGAGGAAATTATCGAGTCCATGCAGGATCGTATCATCGGTCGTGTTTCTGCCGAAGATGTATTTGATCCTGAAAGTGGTGATGTGATTATCGAAGTAGGTAAATTAATATCTGAAAAAGATGCTGATATAATAGCCGAATCCGGCATTGAAAATGTCATGATCCGTTCGGTATTGACCTGCGAAGCCGAGCGCGGAGTGTGCGCCAAATGTTATGGACGCAACCTGGCTACCGGTAAAATGGTGACCATGGGTGAAACGGTAGGCGTTATGGCCGCCCAATCCATCGGCGAGCCCGGCACCCAGCTGACCCTGCGTACCTTCCATATCGGTGGTACGGCCTCGCGTATTGCTGCGCAATCTCAAGTCGTTTCCCGCTATGAAGGTAAAATTGAATGGGAGGGACTCAAGGTTGTCGAGCGCCAGGATGGCGATATTATATCGCTTGGCCGAAATGGTCGAATCAAAGTGTTGGATACCGATAACCGAGTTTTGGAACGGCTCACTGTTCCTTATGGCGCTACAATATTAACCCGCGATGGCGCTAAAGTTGAAAAAAGCGGCATCGTTTTTAAATGGGATCCCTATTCAGCCGTAATTTTAACCAGTTCTTCAGGAAAGGTCAAGTTTGTTGATATTTTGGAAAATGTAACCTATCGCGAAGAACTTGATGATACAACCGGTATGAAGCAGCGGGTTATCATTGAAACCCGCAGCCGCAACCTCAACCCGTCGATATCTATTGTGGACGAATCCGGCGCTGATTTGGCATCATTTGTCATTCCCACCGGCGCGTTTTTGCAGGTAGACGATGGTGATGTGGTAGAAGGTGGCGATGCCCTGGTAAAAATACCCCGAGAAATATCCAAAACTCGTGATATTACCGGCGGTTTGCCACGTGTTGCTGAATTGTTCGAAGCGCGTCGTCCCAAAGAACCGGCAATCGTCAGTGAAATTGACGGATTGGTGCGGTTTGGCGAAATTAAACGCGGTATCCGTAAAGTATATGTCACTTCCGAAGACGGCCATGAAGAAAAGATTTATCTCATTCCTTATGGCAAGCATGTTCTGGTTCACGACGGCGATTTTGTTCATGCCGGCGAAAAACTTTCTGAAGGCTCGGTAGCGCCGCAGGATATTTTAGCGATCATGGGTTCCAACAAGGTGCAGGAATATCTGGTGAATGAAATCCAGGAAGTGTACCGTCTGCAGGGTGTGCGTATCAACGATAAACATATCGAAGTTATTGTGCGCCAGATGCTGCAAAAAGTGCGCATCGAAGAGCCTGGCGATACCCCGTATCTCGAAGGCGATCAGGTCGATCGTTTATCGTTCCTGCGTGAAAACGACAAATGCCGTAATTTGGTGGTAATCACTGAATCGGGCGATTCGAAATTGAAAGAAACCGAACTGGTTAAAGCGGAAAAATTCCGCGAAGTGGTAAATAAAATGCAAGCCAATAACAAAGCAGTGCCGCAAGCGCGGCCCGCGCAACCGGCTACATTCCAGCCTTTACTGCTGGGCATTACCAAGGCTTCGCTGACTACGGAAAGTTTCATTTCTGCCGCGTCATTCCAGGAAACCACCCGGGTTCTGACTGATGCATCTGTTGAAGGTAAAATCGATACCCTCAACGGCCTCAAAGAGAACGTGGTGATGGGTCACCTGATTCCTGCCGGAACCGGTATAGAAGATTTGCGGGATCTACGCGTTAAAGGCCCGGAATTGGAGATGCCGGAACAAGTTCGGGAAAAAATTATCATAGAAAAGGAACCGGAAGAAGAAAATCTGTTTGAAGATTAAAAAAATACTTGATTTTTATTATTAAAATATATAAATTATCTGGCTTTGAAGTAATGAAGGAGGATTTGTGCCGACTCTGAACCAGTTAGTGAGAAACGGTAGAACAAGAATATTGAAAAAGGGAACAGCCCCGGCGCTACAGGGTTCGCCGCAATGCCGTGGAGTATGTACCCGCGTATATACAACTACACCGAAAAAACCGAATTCCGCATTACGTAAAGTTGCGCGTGTTCGTTTGTCAAATAGCTTTGAAGTTACGGCTTATATTCCTGGCGAAGGCCATAATCTGCAGGAACACTCGATCGTATTGATTCGCGGTGGCAGGGTTAAGGATTTGCCTGGTGTCCGCAACCATATCATCAGAGGAGTTTTGGATACCAGTGGAGTACAGGACAGGAAGCAAGGCCGTTCAAAATATGGCGCCAAGGTTAAAAAGTAAAAAAACGGAAAAGTTGAGATAGATAATGCCAAGAAGAAAACGCCCAACCAAGAGATCGGTGTTGCCCGATCCCAAGTTTCACAGTATTTTGGTAACCAAATTCATTAACGGGTTATTAAAAGATGGCAAACGCAGTGTTGCCGAACAAATATTTTATGCTGCCATTGATATAATTGGTGAAAAAAGCAATTCCGATGGTCTGGCTGTTTTTGAAAAAGCAGTAGAAAACGTAAAACCTATTCTTGAAGTACGTTCAAGACGAGTCGGTGGCGCCACATATCAGGTGCCGGTTGAAATACGCTCCGAACGTCGTCAGGCTTTGGCAATTCGCTGGTTAATCGGCTATGCCACTTCCCGCGCGGAAAAAACCATGGCGGAAAAACTGGCCGGTGAGCTGCTGATGGCTTACAAAGGCGAAGGTTCTACAATAAAGAAACGTGAAGATACGCATAAAATGGCAGATGCCAACCGTGCATTCTCCCATTTTAAATGGTAATATAAATAATTTGTTTTTGCCGGTCTTGCAGTCCAACTCCACTCCATTGGTTAGTCGAGAATACGTTTTGGTAGGGCTGGAAAGTAGTTGCACAGACTTGGCGCGAAAAAGACCATTCAATCTGTTCCACATGCTTGAAGAAAAGGTGGTCGTAAGTAGCGTCATAGTTGTATGTGAGCTCATGCGGCGCCTGAATATCCCGGAAACGGGCAAGTTTTCTTAAGGTATGTGGTTTTTTTATGTCAAAAAGTAATACAATTGAAAATATGCGTAATATCGGCATCATGGCTCATATCGATGCCGGTAAAACCACTACCACTGAACGCATTCTTTTTTATACCGGCAAAGTCCATCGCATCGGCGAAGTTGACGATGGCGCTGCCACAATGGACTGGATGCAGCAGGAAAGGGAACGCGGTATAACCATTACCTCTGCTGCCATTACATGTTACTGGGATAAATATCGTATCAACATTATCGATACGCCGGGGCATGTGGACTTTACTGCTGAAGTAGAACGGTCTTTACGGGTTCTCGATGGCGCTGTTGCCATTTTTTGTGCGGTCGGCGGCGTTGAGCCCCAATCCGAAACAGTTTGGATACAGGCCAATAAATATAAAGTACCGCGCATTGCTTACATCAATAAAATGGATCGCATTGGTGCTGATTTCTATAATGTAATCGATATGATGAAGCGGCGGCTGGCAACCAATCCCATTATTATCGAATTGCCGATGGGTGCGGAAAACAATTTCCACGGTATAATTGATCTCATTCGCATGAAGTCGATCGTTCATTCCGAAGAGAATTTCGGTGCACATTATGATGTGCAGGAAATTCCGGCGGAATTTATGGAAATTGCAGAACAATATCGGAATGAATTGCTGGAAAAAATTTCCGATTTTGATGATGTAATTATGGAAAAGTATTTATCCGGTACACCGGTAAGCGAGGATGATATTCATCGCGCTTTGCGTAAAGCCACTTTAAGCGGCAAAGGTGTTCCGGTATTATGCGGATCTTCGGTAAAGAACAAGGGTGTGCAACAATTACTGGATGCCATAACCCATTACTTACCCAGTCCGCTGGATATAGCAAGCGTAAAAGGAATAAATCCCTATACGGATAAAGAAGAGATTCGGCACTCCTCGGTTGAGGAACCGTTTTCGGCTTTGGCCTTCAAGATCACTTCCGATCCTTATGTGGGTAAATTAACATATATCCGTGTTTATTCCGGCAAGATCGTCGCCGGTGATGTAGCACTGAACACGGAATCCGGCAAAAAAGAACGTTTTGGCCGGATATTGCTCATGTCGTCGAACAAGCGCGATGATTTGACCCAGGTGACGGCAGGAGAAATAGCTGCGATTGTCGGTCTGCGGACTACCAAAACCGGTGATACCCTGTGCGATTTAAAGCACCCGTTATCTCTGGAAAAAATGAATTTCCCGGTACCGGTCATAACCGTAGCAATCGAACCCAGATCCAAAGCCGATGAAGAAAGACTGGTTAATTCACTAACCACCCTGGCCGAAGAGGATCCGACCTTTGAATTTAAAACCGATCCTGAAACCGGGCAGATGGTTATCTCCGGGATGGGCGAATTACATATCGAAATTTTAGTAGACCGCCTGGTCCGTGAATTCAAAGTCAACGCTAATATCGGCAAGCCGCAGGTTGCATACCGCGAAACGATTACCGAACGGGTCGTCAGCGAAATTAAATTTGTCAAACAAACCGGCGGTAAAGGGCAATATGCCCATATTGTTGTCGAGTTTGAACCCTGTGAACCGGGCACACAATTCCAGTTTGAAAGCAAACTGGTTGGCGGCGTAATTCCCAAGGAATTCGTAAAACCGGTCGCCGATGGCATTAAAGAAGCCATGGTGAGCGGAGTGATCGCCGGATACCCGGTAATTGATGTAAAAGCAACTTTACTGGACGGCTCTTTTCATGATGTTGATTCTTCTGAATTATCATTCAAGATTGCCGGTTCCATGGCATTACATGATGCAGTTAAAAGAGCCAAACCGATTTTAATGGAACCTATGATGAACCTGGAAGTGGTTACTCCTGAAGAGTATTTTGGTTCAATATTAGGTGATTTGGGAATCCGCCGCGCCAAGATTGAAGGACATGAACAGCGTCATGGCGCCCAAATCGTTAACGCGACAGTTCCGCTGGCTGAAATGTTTGGTTATGCAACGGCGCTGCGCAATTTGTCACAAGGCAGAGCCTTTTTCACTATGCAATTTTCTAATTACATCAAGGTTAATCAGGAAGTTGCCAAAAAATTACTGGAAAAGATGGGTTTGGCTGCCTAGAATTGCAGGATTGGTACAAGTTAAAATTTAAAAGGAGATTTGGACATGGCTAAGGCAAAGTTTGAGCGTACAAAGCCACATGTAAATATCGGGACGATAGGCCACGTAGATCATGGCAAGACGACGTTGACAGCGGCGATCACGCTGGTATTGAGCAAGAGAGGCTTGGCACAGGCCAAGTCCTAT
>JAKQIY010000055.1 GCA_029561455.1 bacterium | reverse complement strand
ATGGCATTGGAGAATGTATCGAGTTCGATTTTGAGGAGGACTTCCTTTTCATTGCTTTCAGCGGACATATACAGGCGTTTTCGGATGAGGAAATTTAAAATGATCGTGTAAAGATAGCAAGCAGCGACTTATTCAGGTGATGGGATCCTCATTTACCGGTCATCTGTTCCATCCAGCTCATGATCAGCGCTCCCTCTTCCCCTGAGCAGGGGTTTGAGGCGTTGCCGGAAAAATAGTTGACGACTTCAGCGATCATGGGCTGTTGTACATGTGCTAATGGGTCAAAGGTAAATTCAGTTGTTTGACCGTCAAGGGTCAGCCGTATCTCTTGCTTGCTGAAAAAACTGAAATGGATGGTACCGGTACTGCCGATAATCTCGCAATCGTCACTGGCTTCAGCTGCTGTAAAACACCAGGTGCCGCTGAATAAAACACCATTGGTAAAACGGATCATACCGGTGACAATATCATCGGCGGCATAGTGGCCGCCCTGGTTGCTGGCCATGCCGGCTATTTTTTCCGCATCACCGAGTAAATAGTACAGAATATCCAGCTGGTGGGGGGCCAGATCATGAAAGAGTCCGCCACCAGAGATAGCCGGATTGACCCGCCAGGCATTTTTTGTATCAGTCAGTTCAGCGGCGGCAGGCGCCTGCCTGGTAAACTGTAAACGGACGAACCGGATTTCACCGATCACTTGTTGTGCAAGCAGGCTCTTTAGTTTTAAGAACAGGGGCCATTGCCGGCGGTAATGGGCCACCGTTAATTTTATACCGGCCGCTGCAGCCACCGCCGCCATGTTTTTGGCCGCAGCATAATTCAGGGCCATGGGCTTTTCCACGTATACAGGCTTGCCTGCTTTAATGGCGGCCAATGTATATTTTTCATGCGCATCGGGTGGTGTGGCAATATAGATGGCATTCACCCCGGGATCCTGTATCAATGCATCCGCATCTGCATACCACCGGTCCACCTGGTGCCGCTTCGCATAGTCGGCTGCTTTGGTGGTATCCCGGCGCATCACGGCAATCAGCCTTGAGCCTGGCACTTTATTAAATGCCGGCCCGCTTTTAACTTCGGTTACATCCCCACAGCCAATGATACCCCAGTTGATCATGAATTACTCCGTCAGGATTTTGTTGATGGATAAAAATAACTCATTCGGGTGTAAAATGGCGTTCGTTTTACTTACTCCTTAAAGGGCTTGTATTCCTTGCTATAGTTCGATGCTCAGTCTCACCTTACCCTTCAATCCTTGTTCTACAATTTTATGCAGGGTGGAAAGCCGTACTTCTTTGATATTATTTTCAATTCTTGAGATATAGGATTTGGTAGTGCCTGTTTTTTCAGCCAGTTCCTGTTGGGTCATACCTTTTTCAACGCGTGCCATTTGCAGCAGTGCGCCAATTTTGAAATTTTCATAACCAGCTTCAAATTTATCCCGTTTGGGGGTACCTTTTTTTCCATAGTTTTTTTCTATCAGCTGGTCTAAGGTTATGAGATTATTTTTTTTCGTTTTCATATTCCTGTTTAATGCTTAAAGCTTTTTGTATTTCTGATGATGGAGTTTTTTTGGTTTTCTTATTAAATCCATTTATAAGAATAATTAATTGTCCCTCATCAAAAAAGCAAAAAATCCTGAAAATATCAGATCCCAATTGTACCCGCACCTCATACAGTCCTTTACTGTTTTCAATATGTTTTAAATAGGTTTCCGGGATGACTGGTAACGTTTCAATCAGCTTAAGGGTCCAGACGATTTTAGCTTTTACTTTTTCACGTTGTTGTTCATAGAATAATTCAAAATAATCTTTAAAGAAAACAATAGTCCTGAATTTTTGGGTATTGGTCATAACAAAGATAGTAAAAGTTGCACTTTAGTGCAACAATGATTTTAGTCTTTTACAGCTTTAATTTTCCAGCTCTATTATATTGGTAAGCTCCAATCTATTAACTTGAAAATCAAAACTAAAGGCTGGAAAAGTACCTGCCTTGATAAAATCAACACGGAATCCTGTTATTTTTCCCCGGAATAATTGGGGTAATTCGGAAAGGATATAAGGTTTCCATTATGTAGATAATAAGACTGGATTTTTACCCATTCCACACCAGCCGGCCTTCAATTTTATACAACTTTCGGCAAGGTGTCATTTCCTTTTTACTGAATTTCTTGTATTGGTAATTGATTTTGCGATTGCTAGTATAAAAGTTCCTTGCTTTTCGCTGGTACTCATTTTTATTCTTATCGTTAAATAAATAGGTATAAAAGTTCCAGCAATCATTTTCAATAAGATCGTATTGAGTCTGTGTAATCAGAAAAGCAGGAAAGTCCGCCAGTTCTTCCTGTGCAAAATAGCTGACTTCTCCTACATTCAGTTTTCCTTTTTTACAGTTGTTGTATATAGTGGTAGGGTGGGTATCTGTAAGGCACTCCAGAAGTACAGGGATCATTTTTTCTCCTTGCTGGATTATTTTCCAATAGGCTTCTGCACTGTAGTCCAGCTTTTCAGTTTTCATTTCGCTTAAAGCGGCAATCAGGCTGTCTTTTTGCCGGGTAATGCCGAGGTGACTGTACGTGTCGGTTCCTTTGACAGGGATTTCGCCGGAATCGGTTAATTCATTGTTATTACAACTGATACTTAAGATAATTATTAGTAATACAATTAGCCTTTTTTTCATGGATAAGCCAGGTATATTTTTCTTTTTTACTGCTGAGTGAAATGATATTGCATTTAATTAAAAAAGATATCAACCTTGTTTATAATTTTTCACAAAATAATAGCCCAGTAAAGGGATAAACAAGGTCAGGTAAGTAAGAGTCTTCCGCCTGGATTTACTCAGTTGTAATTTGCCCAAACGATGAAAACTCAGATACATAATTATGACTGAGAGTAAAATGGCAGCTGATAAGGAGATTGGGCTGGTCATAGTGCTGTGTTAATAAGGTTTACGGTTAGTCGGTTCGAACGCCGGTTAATGCTCTTGTAAGGTACATGAAATCCGGGCTTTTTCAATCACCAGTAAAATAGCTACTTCGGAATAGCCAATACTCCAAGCCAGCCTTTGCAATTTCAGTCCCAAAGCCGCTCCTGATTAGTGTTTTTCTTTTGCCGGCAACGGGTACCAGGAACCGGGTGATGATCCGGTTTTCGGATTTCAGGAAAATAGTCTCAATACGACAATAAGATTCCAGAACCATCCCATCTTTTTTCGCCTTTTTTTGTAATCGACGGGCTATCCGCTGCATTTGACGGGTTACCCCGCATCCCATCCCCATTTGATATACACGCGGATACAGGCTGTCAATCCGGAATGCCGGCGATGCAAGCAGGCTGCTATCCAAATACACAGAGCTATAAAGTTTATCGGCAGGATGATTATTCAAATAAGCCTTGCTCTCCCATGAATTGCCAAAAGGCGTAAAGTGATACTCTTCAAAGATGCCGTACTTCCCGGTTTTGAAATGGTAACCTTCAATGAGGACAATATTAATTGGGGCCAGTTCCCGGAAACGTTGCATCAGGCTGGCCGTATCTCTTTTGCTGATAAGGGTGAGAAAGAGCTGGTACTGTGTGGTGGTAAGGCCGTCTTTGACAGCCAGCAAATGTTTCTTTGTTTGGCTATTAAGATCTTCTGCTATTTGTGCGGAACTGTTTAAACCGAATAGTAGCAGTATTAATAATGCGAGCTTCATGAAGTCAGCTAACTTAGAAATTATTCTGATGCAGAAATGTTAAAATATCGATTGTTTTTAAAGAGCGCAAGCCGAACCAATCCTGGCATACTTACTTAAAAAGGTGACCCCTTTTTTACTGTCATTTTCAATAGTACTGTCGGAAAACGGCTTTTCGGTAATAAGATAAGAAAAGGCACAAATATCTCCTGCCGCAAAGTCAAGTTGAATGTAATCGCCTTGTGTACTTATTGACAGACAGTTTGTTTTTTTCAGCATCTTTTTTAAAGTTATGACAGTATTTGTTGTCCAGTCAAGCGTTTTCAAAAACGATCTCATCTGTTCTGAATCCATTCGCATGTCCCTCCCGGCGTTATACGGGTAATCAGGGCTAATGGCCCAATATGGCTGGGCGATTGAAATGGTATACCTGTTTTTTGAAGGCTTAAAGAAAACTTCGTTGCTATCTGGCTTCAATTTCAAAAAGTATGCAGCAAGCTCCATGATTTGCTTACTGTTTTTTTCATAGTTGTTTATAGTATCATCACGGGTAATATGTTTGTTAACACAAGACGTTTCAACAATGAATAAAATTGTTAAAAGGACTGCTATATGAAATAAGCGGTTCATTTATAAAGATAATCGCAGATGGAGAGTAAGTCTGACGTATTCCAATCCAACGCAATGCTTAGGTCGCCGGCCGGTTCCCCACTGTTCCCGAGTTCCGTAAAACAGGACTGCAAAGCCTTTTAGAGGTTAAAGTACTTTGTTTATTTGTTCTTCTAAGGCTTATTTTGCCACCACCTTCTCCCACTTCCCCAACCACTCTTCCGAAATCGTCGCACCAAGACCAATCGCTTCCGGTACTTCCACCACGCCATTGGCTTTATACACGATACCTCCGGTGACCGGATCTTCCCGCAGCATCAATGCGGTATCAAAATCAAAGTGTACAATATTTGGGGAGGAGAGGGCGAAATGCGCAAAAGCAGTCATGGCTAACCGTGACTCAATCATAGCGCCGACCTGCAGGTGTAATCCGGCCGCTTCAGCCATCCGGGCCATTTTAAGGGCCTTGAAAATGCCGCCGGATTTGCCGAGCTTGATATTGAAATAATCACAGGCACCCAGTGCAATCAGGCGTTCGGCATCATGGTCATCGCCGCAACATTCATCGGCCATAATGGGGATGGGACTTTCTTTCTTTACACGCGGCAAAGAGAGATAATTCCAGCGGGCAATGGGCTCTTCGCAGTGCTGGATATCAAGGGGAGCTAATGCGTTTAATGTCTCAATGGCTTCTTCCACACCCCAACCCTGGTTGGCATCGATGCGTAAAGGAATATCATTGCCAACTGCGGCACGAATTGCTTTCATACGTACCACGTCTTTCTTTCCATCCTTACCGAGTTTCACTTTGATCGCCGGATAGCCCTGGGCAAGGATCTTTATCGCCTGGGCCGCCATGACATCGGGCTCAGCAAGACTAACGGTATAATCGGTTATGATCGTCTTGTTATTTTTACCGCCGATAAATTGATAAAGCGGAACCCCAGCATTTTGACTGGCGATATCGTATAAAGCTATATCAAACGCACTCTTTATACTGCCATTGGCATAGATGATGCTGTCCATCAGGTTGACAGCCCCTTCAATATCGAGGGCATTGTGGCCAATCAGGGCGTTGGCAAATAGTTCACCAACGACCATACAGGTATCCTGGCTCTCACCATTGATGGGCATATACGGACTGCATTCCCCAAAACCAACAATCCCTTCCTTAGTAAGTACCCGGATCAGCACATTGTCGGCTGTATAATCGGTGCCAAGAGAAGTGATAAAAGGCTCGATCAGGGGAATGGACAGCTTGTACAGTTCGATCTGTTGTATAGTGATAGTGTTACTCATAACAGTTGATTAAAATAAGATCCGTAGTCCGCCGCAGAGCAGTGTCGTAAAGGGCGCATTATCGTTGACTAATAAAAACGGACTCGGGTAACCGGGTGAGGGCACTGTTACCCGGGCTTCGGTATAGAAATAAAAATCGGCACCCAACGGTTTTTCCCAACCCAAGGCCAGGTCCAGGGTCATCCGTTTAAAATTGGCCGTACCTTCCCGTACGGGTATCTGGTAAAGGGCCGTATCGATCGTACGGTTATGTGAATTTTCCACCCTTCCCATCAGTAAGCCAAAACCGGCCTTGCCGTAAAGACTCCACCCGGTTTCCAGTTGGGGATTGCCATGCAGGTAATGCTTCCAGCCTACCGATAATAAACGGAATCGGAGCTTACCGGCATTCGTATACTGTATTTGTTGCGGCAGGGTAACTGCATCCGTGGCCTTCGCCCGGAGTACGTTATTGTATTTACCAAAACTGCAATAACTGAAGTTCACCTGTATTCCGTCTTTCTCCGCCAGGTGAAAATCCAGCTGAACCGAATGATTCAGCCCGGTAAACTGCTGCCCCTTCGGCCAATTGCGTATCGCCCCCAGGTCGGTACCGATAGAAAAAGAAGGGTACTGGGCCAGTGTACTTTTTCCCAAGAAAGTAAGCAGGGTTAATATGATGAGTTGGTGGCGCAAGAAAGTGTTATGCAATGTTACTAAATTATTCAGAAGAGCCCCCTAAATCCCCCGAAGGGGGACTTTAAAGACTCAAATTATTTGATCAATCTTATTTAATCGTCTTGCGTAAAGTTTCCCGCAAAGCCATTAAGCCTTTCCGAACAAAGGGAAAGTCTTTTAAGCTTAGCGGGATACGATACGCAATTCTGTGAAAGAAAGAGATTGCGAACTTTCAGTGTCTAAAGTCCCCCTTCGGGGGATTTAGGGGGCCTTCTTCAAAAAAAAGCGGGTGACCGTTTTCAGCCACCCGCCCATACTTAAAACTTATAACTTAAAACTTACAACTCCTCCCTATTTCATCAGCTTCAGTTCCTTAATAATATTCGCGCCACCGCCCAGCTTATCAATGCACCACAACACATAGCGGATATCCACACAGATCGTGCGGTTCAGGTCTTTGTCGAAGGCGAGTTTGTGGCTCAGCGCTTCATAATTGCCATCGAAGGCCAGACCGATCAGTTCACCACGGCCATTGATCACGGGAGAACCGGAGTTACCGCCAGTGATATCATTGGTAGTGATGAATCCGATCACCAGGTCCTTGCGGGTGGGATCCATGTACTGACCGAAATCTTTTTTCTTCAGCAACTCGATCTGATTGGCCGGGAGGTCAAATTCATAATCACCGGCCTTGTATTTTTCCAGTAATCCTTTTGATGTTGTGACATAGTCATAGAAAACCGCATCGCGCGGACGATAGGATTTTACATTGCCATAGCTCACCCGCATGGTGAAGGTGGCATCGGGATACATCATCTTCGCTTTGGCGGGATCCATTTCCATAACACCTTTCAGGTACAAGCGGCCAAACTCGGCATTCTTGGTGTTGAATTGTTGTGAGAACGGCGCATACTTGGTATTATAATTCACCAGGAAAGCACTGGCATGGGCAAAAGCCAGGTCACTTTGCAGCGTAACGGCATCCGGATTGGCCACAAAAGCCGCCCATTTCGCATCGTCGAAGATCATGGTCTTGCTGAATACATCAGCGGCATATTTTTTATAGGTCGATTCGTCATTCAGCGCACCATAACTGTTTTTCAGCGTGCCATAAAAACCAAGCGGATGTTGCTGTTTGTCTACATCCTCATAGAACATACGGGTTACGGCAGCCAGTATATTTTCATCCGAAGTTTTGTTTTCATCTTTCAGGAAATTGGTGCGCTGGTTATTGGCTGCTTCCACGGCTTTGGCAATATCGGCTTTGGAAGAACCGGT
>JAKQIY010000022.1 GCA_029561455.1 bacterium | reverse complement strand
ATACCCGACGACCGGTTTTTCTAAATATATTACGGTCATCTGGTAGTCCCGTTGCTTTATCTTTCGGGACGTATCGAGATGACTGATGATCATACCCGCGGTTCCACCCCTAACGGGGTTACGAGTTTTTTATTTATTTTACTATAAACATTTCACCCCTAACGGGGTTTAGCCTGTAGGTCGGGCCTGTGGCCCGGCAGCAATTCAGAGTGGTCCACCTGGGGCACAGAACTGCTATAAAGAAAATCCTATGACTCCGAACCTGTCCAGGCATGTGCTGTATGTGCGGCGAGGTGGGCTACACTTTTCCACGCTCGTTAAAGACAAGGGGCAAAAGCCCCTTGTTCCAGGGTAAGAAATCCCGTCGCGATTGGTTTTTTGACTATTCCTATCATTGCCACGACCTTCAGGTCGTGGGACAAATAAAATAAAACCATGGCTTTAGCCTAAACATGTATTTGACTAAAGTCAATTTTTGATTAAAAATTTGCCACGTCATAATAACGTGGCAATGAGTGTACATAGACTATACCAAGTCGTCTCGATACATCCGTCCCGCTTGGCGGGACGGAATACCCGACGACCGGTTTTTCTAAATATATTACGGTCATCTGGTAGTCCCGTTGCTTTATCTTTCGGGACGTATCGAGATGACTGATGATCATACCCGCGGTTCCACCCCTAACGGGGTTACGAGTTTTTTATTTATTTTGCTATAAACATTTCACCCCTAACGGGGTTTAGCCTGTAGGTCGGGCCTGTGGCCCGGCAGCAATTCAGTGTGGTCCACCTGGGGCACAGAACTGCTATAAAGAAAATCCTATGACTCCGAACCTGTCCAGGCATGTGCTGTATGTGCGGCGAGGTGGGCTACACTTTTCCACGCTCGTTAAAGACATGGGGCAAAAGCCCCTTGTTCCAGGAAAAGGAATCCCGGCGCGATCTGAAGAGGCAAAGAGCGCAGATTAAATCCCCCTTTATTCCAAAATCAAAAATTCTCCAGCAATTCCAAAATCACCCCCAGTTGCGGCTGGGAATCGATATACCCGTAACGGCCGCCGGTATAGTCGCCTTTTTGCAATAACAGCATATCCTTTTGCTCCAAAAGCACAACTTTTTCTTCCATACCGCGAATGTTAAAGGCAATATGATGCACACCCTCGCCATGTGTATCGAGAAACTCTTTCCAGGTGCTGGGTCCGCCCACCGGTTCGATCAACTCGATTGTAATATTTTCCATTTCAAAAAACGCCAGCCTGGCGCGGGCCGGTGTAGCTTTACCCCGCAATTCAGTATTGGCAATTTCCACCGGGTCGGTCATAACGATTTCCGGTATTTCCTCGCCCAGAAAATCGGCCCAGGATGCTGCGGTTTTTTCAATATCTTTAACAACAATACCAACCTGGGTTACCCGCATGGTTCCCAGGCATTCCTTGCCATTTCGCTTTTCATCCATTTTATCCTCGGCAATTAAAAATCCATTGATAATTACAAGTATCACAATCATTCCGATCATCAGATTTTTCATAATACCTCCGCGGTTATCCGTATAACTGTACAAAACATAAAGACTATTTACCAGGCTGTAGATTCAACTCGCTGTAAATTTCTTCAACCTGCATATCGCCATCATCAAAATGGACGGTTTGCACACGACGCGCAGGCAGGCCGGATTGAGAATTGAGCCACAAGGTTGCTTCTCCAACTGGTTTATTATTCATATAGATCTGAAAAAATATACCGGTACCGGGATGATTTGCGTCATCCGGAGCAAACCGGAATCCGGAACAGGTTACCCATTGCCGGACAGCTCCGTCGGTCTTATCCGGCGGTTCGCCAAAAGCCAGCATCGCCAGGTTGTGCAAAAGACCCATTCGGGTAAAGCCGATGAGTATACCCTCATTCAACTTTAGTGGCGCCGGTAGGGTATTGAGCGAATTCTGATGGCCGTACTGCATAGTGCTGCCGTCGCTTTTTAGAGTCAGGTGCACTTCCTTACCAGAAAATGATCCGACAGCTATAATAGTGTCGACCTGTGCCGCGGTCAACGCCACGCGGCCCTGCAGCGACGAGACAATTGCGCCCTGCGAAGTGATATCAAAAGCGGCGTTAAAAGTCCGGCCCGCCAGTAGTGAATCTTCCAGCGCAGTGAAAAGCGCGGCGGCGCGCAGGGAATCGGTTTGGGCGGAAATCCGGCCGGACGTTTCAGGCGTATTGTTCTTTTGACAGCCGAAAAATACAGCTAGCAGCCCAATGCTGAAAAAAAACAACACGGGCGCCAGTGTGCCTGTTAATTGAATAATAGTGTTTTTTAGAAAAGTAATTAAACTGTAACGCTTCTTCATTGGTATCCCTTTAATGATCCAACAGCTACTATTTTCTAGAGTTCTAGTATCTATACAGGCAAAAGCAGGTTTTTGGGAAAGGTTTGTATTGTTTTTTTTCAACTGCAGAGATAACCTGTTTGCTGAATGAATTATAGCTAATCCCTTCCCAACGGCAGATATGGAAATATTTTGGCTGGTTTTTTGTTAACTGAAATAAAGGCGCCCTGCTTTTTGGGCAGGTAAAATGTAGAATATATAAATTGAGGTAATTATGAAAAAGTATGGTTTATTAGCAATTGTTCTTTTGATGACCGGCCTGACCGGTTCGTCCGCTTTATATGCTCATTGTGAAATCCCCTGTGGTATCTACCAGGATCAATTGCGGATTGAGATGATCCGCGAGCACATTACCACAGTGGAAAAGTCCATGAATGAAATAACCCGCCTTGCCGGGGAAACGCCGGTCAATTACAACCAGTTGGTACGCTGGATAGATAACAAGGAAACCCATGCGGATTATATTCAGGAGATAGTAGCGCAATATTTTTTAACCCAGCGCATTAAACCGGAGCAGGAAAATTACACAGCAAAGCTGGCGGTTTTGCACCAGATGCTGGTATCTGCCATGAAATGCAAACAATCCCTTGACCTGGCTAATATTGCAGCGCTGCGTGAACAAACGGACAAATTTGTCGCCCTTTATTTCAGCGCTGCCGAGCAGGAACATTTAAAAGAACACAAGTAAACTGTTGCACAGGAACACTTTTATTTTTATATTTCGATAACAGGTGAATGATGGGACGAGGCCGTAACAAGTCCAGAAAAGAATAAAACAGGTTATATAAATTAGAGTTTTAGCCTGTTATAAAAGAGTAAAGGGAATTTATGGCGCAAATTCAACTTATCAGTCTGGTTATATTTGCAGGTATTTTTTCCCAAATTCTGGCTTACAAGCTCAAACTGCCGGCCATAGTCCCTTTGTTCATCATTGGCGCGCTGCTGGGGCAAATGCACATCATCAATCCCCATCAACTGGGCAACGGACTACATACGATTGTACAGTTTGGGGTTGCCATAATCCTGTTCGAAGGCGGGTTGTCGCTTAAAATCAAGCAATTCACACAAGCGTCGTTCATGATCCGTAACCTGGTGTCGGTTGGACTGCTGGTAACGTGGATATTATCCGCCCTGGCGACATACTATTTCATTCCCGATTTGCACAATCCCAGCGGTTTAAAAATTGCGTTGTTGTTTGGCTCGCTGATAACAGTAACCGGGCCGACGGTTATCATGCCGTTATTAAAAATGGTAAGGCCCATTAAAAGGGTAGCAACCGTTTTAAAATGGGAAGGGATCCTCATAGACCCCCTGGGCGCATTGGTGGCGGTGGTTATGCTGACCTTTATTAACAGCAGCGTGGCCGGGTATGATTCCATCATCAAAGCGTTTGTAAGCAGCCTGTCGCTTGGACTGGTTTTTGGCGTAATAAGCGCCTTCCTGATTCACCGGCTGCTCAAGATCAACGATCTTATTCCGGAGGACTTGCGTAACCTGTTTGTGTTGGCTATGGTTTTTATAGCTTTTTCACTCACCAACTGGATCCAGCCGGAAACCGGGATATTATCGGTTACTGTAGCCGGTTTTGTGTTGAGCATTTTCAATCCCCGCGGTATCAATGAAATCGAATCGTTCAAAGGACAGTTGACAACCCTGATGGTTTCTATTCTTTTCATTTTGCTCACCGCCCGGCTGGACCTGGCGGCGATCTGGAATTTAGGATTGCCCGGCTGGCTGGTATTACTCACGGTTATGTTTGTTATTCGTCCTTTAAATGTGTTTATTAGCGGCATTAAATCAAAGCTGTCCCTGCGGGAGAAAATATTCATTTCCTGGATAGCGCCGCGGGGTATTGTTGCCGCCGCGGTTGCATCGCTGTTTGCAGAAACCCTGTCGGAAACGACCCTGTTTGCGCACCAGGCGGGCTATATCGAATCGCTCACCTTTCTCATCATCGGCGGTACGGTCTTTTTTCAGGGCGCCACAGCCAGGTTGGTCGGCAGAATGCTCAATGTTTTGGAACCCGATCCCAATGGCGTGGTCATTATCGGCGCCAACTTGCCGGCGCGGCATTTGGCCAAAGTGATCAAAGGGCTGGGTCTCGATGTTATGCTGCTGGATACCAACACCTCGCTGGTCGCCAAAGCAAAAAAAGAAGGCCTGGTTGCTGAAACCGCCAATGCCATTTCCCAGGATACCATTGAAGAATTTGATGTCACCGGTTACGGCAAGCTGCTGGCTTTTACGCCTAATGAAAAGATCAATATTCTTGCCTGCCAGCTTTGGGCGCACGAATTTGGCAAGAATGACGTCTTCCGCGTCGGTATTTATGATGAGGAATACCGCCCCTCGGAACAAAACAAGCTGTCCGGCGAAGGCCGAGTGGTTTTCCCCATCGCCGTTACCCAGGAGTGGCTGCAGTCGCATCTGGGGTCTTCATGGAATATTCACACCTTGGAACTGAAAACCAGGGATGATATTAAAAAGATCATGCCGCAAATCAAAGAAGAGGCAATTTATCCTCTCTTTACAGTGCATAATTATAAATTGAGTTTTTATCTGCCGGGAATGGAATTGAGTGAAACGAGTACACTCGTTTTTTTAAAAAAGGGGCTTTTAAAAAAGAACCAAAAAACTGAATAAAATATAATATATTGTAAATCAATTACATCTAACAAAAGAACATAGGTCATTTTATTAAAATGAACTGCTGTTCTGCATACTTAATTTTTCGTTAATTCACAAATAGTTTATATCACTCCTCCTCCGCATCAACCATCTTGACTCTGCCGTCGACCAGGCCGTTTTTCAGGATATACATTTTGTGACTTTTAAAGTGCGTGGCCATTTCGGTCAGCTTTAACAGCATTTTGTTCACAGCAGCCGGATCATTTTCCTGCTGTTGTATTTTTTCACGGTGGTTATTTTTGCGGGTTAGTAATTTCCACACAAGCTTATCTCCAGTCATCAGATTAATTTATTCGTAAATACGAAACAAGCGTCCGTCTCCGGCCTTGAACAGTATAGTACAGCTTTTTTCTTTATGCGGATTGGGAAATTCAAAGGTAAACGGTTTATTGGTGTTTCTGGCAATTTCCCTGATCTTCTGTACCCGGTTGGAAAAATACAACCTGGGCCGGGCGCCGTAGAGATGATTTTTATTAACAATAAAAACATATTTTTCTTTATTATAGCTAAAGAAACCGAGTAAAAAAGATTCGCCATCAACCTGGGTAATGGGCAGATCGGGTCCCAGCGCCGAACAACCCGGCGGCGCCGGTGCGCTATGGAAAACACTGGTGGATTGCAGTTTCATTAATACCGGTCCAAGCTGATGAATTTCGCTGTTGATTTCAGCGGCATACCGCCAGGCTTGGGTCGGGTTGCCAACCTTGTCCAGCAAGCCGGATTTGAATTGCCACACAGTACTGTCCGGCGCAGAATAAGTATTAAAAGCCAGGCCGCGCGCGCCATACGCCAGGGCGCTGTATGCCTGCACCCGTAAATGTGAATGTTCCGGGGCGTCGTCGGTATTGAACGGCATGGTGTAGACATTTACCCAAAAGGGAATACTATGGTCGACGGAGGATTTACGAATGATCTCCATATTCTTGTAATACTCCGGATTAGCCATACCGTTAATGGCCGGATAACAATCGTAATAAAGTATTTGAGGATTGACTTTATCAATAAACTCCCAGATATATTCATAATAACCCGGACTTCCCAACTGCAGCGGTGAAGCATAAACCGGCAACAGGTTTATTAATATCGGCTGGGCTGGATTTTTGGCAAACATTAAGCTCTGTTGATTGCCCATTTTCTTAAAAAACTGCGCCGGGGGTTTGTTGCTCACCAGGTATCCCCATAGGGAGGGGTGGTTTAAATAATCTGCCCTGATCGAGTCCAGGCTGCGGTTCAGGGTATCCGGCTGTTCCGGTAAAGTTTTGAATCGCTGGTCGCTGATGATCACGCCAAAATTCAGGGAATCGGCAATATTTAGCAATATCTGGTTGCTCTTGGTTTCCTGATCCGGGTAACAGTAAAGGGTAAAACCGGCCTGCTTCATTTCCACAAACGCATGAATACCCGTACGGGTCACATCAGGTCCATAACAGGCAACAATGGGGAACTTGTCGCTATATTTTTGCGCCCGGCAGTTATGTACCCCGGCTAAAAAGATACCTGTGGTCGCCAGAATTACCAGGATCATATATCGTTTCATAAAATCTTCCCTGATGGTTGCAGTTTTCAGACAGTAAATATGTGATTTTAAGATCGTAAAGTCAAGAAAAATTAAATTTAACTTGAAGAAAACCCAGGATATGTTAACTTTATAGCAACGAAAACGGGTTAAAACCTGACAACACGGTAAGACATGTAAAAAGGGTAGTCATGCAGGAAGATTTACTGGAAATGATTGTTCCGGAAAACCAGGGAAAAATGCGGCTGGATTTATTTTTGTGCGCACATTTGCCCTCCGTAACCCGCGCTAAAATAAAAAATTTGATCGATGAAGGCAAGGTACAGATCAACAATAAACCAACCAAAGCCGGACATTTGGTACGACCGGGTGAAGTTGTCTCAATTATATTTCCCCAGGTTCGGCAAACCACCCTCGAACCGGAAGATATACCGCTGAATATTATTTTTGAGGATGAGCACCTGCTGATCGTCAATAAACAGCCCGGAATGGTAGTACATCCGGCGTACGGCAATATGAAAGGCACCCTGGTAAACGCGCTGCTGGCGCACTGCAACACCTTGTCCGATGTCTCCGGCGCTACCCGGCCGGGTCTGGTGCACCGTCTCGATAAAGACACCTCCGGATTACTGGTGATTGCCAAAGATGATGTGACGCACGTTGGGTTGTCGCGGCAGTTATCAGCGCACAAAATGGATCGGGAATACCGGGCCATTGTCTGGTGGCATTTAAAAGAAAAACAGGGCCGTATAGAGGCCTCGCTGGCGCGCAGCCCCAAAGACCGCACCCGGATGATAATCGATCCCGACGGCAAACCGGCGGTCACCCATTACCAGGTGCTGGAAGAGTTGGCTCTGACCAGCTATCTAAAGCTCAACCTTGAAACCGGCCGCACCCACCAGATCAGGGTGCACATGGCTTCACTGGGTCACCCGGTGCTATCCGATCAAATTTATGGCGGTCGGGGCAAACAGCTTGCCGGCATGAACAGTGAAAGAACCAAACTGATCACCAGAATACTCAAAGAATTTCCCCGGCAAATGCTGCATGCCAAAAGTCTGGCATTTATTCACCCAATCACCAAACAACTGCTGAACTTTGATTCGGAAATTCCACAGGACATGCAGCAATGTCTGGAGATTCTGCGCTCCAGCAATGTGTAAAATTACTACAGTCGTGATTCCGTTGGTGTGTATAATTCCTACAATTACAAATTTTTATTAAAAGGCCGTCACAAAGCACATGATTTACAATCACATTAATAACAACAAGTTATGCAACAAACAATTAATACGCTTGCCGGGAAACATCTGGCACAGGTCTTGCGTAAACCGGATGTGAATTCATAAATATTTATTTTTTAGTGATATATTGTTCAAGAGGTAAATTATGGAAAGCTCGAATGCCAAACAAACCTTGCTCTGGTTGTGGATCATTGCAGCCATACTCATTATAATGTGTTTACTTTTTTGGGGACAGGGTTATGCAAGTGATGACACCTTTTATAATGACCTGAATGAAAATGAACGTAACTTTATTCTGGATATGGAAGAGCAATACCTTAACGCCGACAATATCAAGCCGCTGCGGTTCAGGGACGATACCAGGGTAAATCGCGACGAATTGATCAAAGGCTCCATTGAAGTGATTAAAGGCACTTTGGTTCTGGAAGGTGAGGTTGAGGGCACTGTTCTGGTCATATTTGGCGATATCGAACTGGAACCAACCGCGCTGGTGCGGGGCGATGTGATCAGTGTGGAAGGTGTGATCTGGACAAAAAGCGGCGCCCAGGTAGACGGCGATATCATCGAGACCGGCGATTCCTATAAAAAAAGATACCAGGAGTACCAATCCACCCATGAAAGACGCAGTTATATTGAAAAACGCAGCGACCGTTACGAGGATCAGAGATACCGGCGTGATAGAAGCGGTTTTGGCTATTTCCGCAAAGAAACCGATCGTGAGCCGGTGTACGCCAGCTATAACCGGGTTGACGGTTTTACGGTTGGATTACAGTTCCCGGGTGCGGGCTGGTGGGAACGCAATCATCATCAGTTTGCTATTCTTGGCAAGGGTGGTTATTCTTTTGCCAGCAAAAAGTCCCAGTACCAGATCGGCCTGGAAAAATGGTTATTTATCGATAGCCGCTTCGCCCTGGGTGTTGAATACCATGATATGACAGATACCGAAGATCGCTGGCTCCTCAGTGAAATGGAAAACTCGCTGGCAGCCGGACTGGTAAAAGAAGACTTTTACGATTTTTATAACCGTAAAGGGTACAGCGCCTATTTTTCACAATATATCAATCGTTACCTGTTTATAAAAGCCGAATACCGGGATGATGATTTTAGCAACCTGGTCAACACCACGGAATGGGCGGTGTTTGGTAAAAACAAAGAATTCCGCGCCAACCCCGGTGCTTTACCACAGGGACTTGTGGATCAGCAGCTTGCCGAAGTTACAGTTCCCGGCGTAGAAATTGAGCCTTATCTTAATCTGAAAAGTGTTGCCGGTACAGTTCAGTTCGACACGCGCGACCGGGATAAAAATCCGGGGCAGGGTTGGCTTATTGAAGCGTTTGGCGAACGAGTGGGCATGGACGAAGAATGCGATATGCAGTTTGAACGATATATTCTCGATATTCGCAGATACCAGCCTTTGGGCTGGGATGAAAACCTGAACATACGCCTGCGCGGCGGCACGGCCCGTGGCGATATGCCGCCAATGTACTGGTTCGATCTGGGTGGCATTTCTACCCTGCACGGCTATAAATACAAAGAATTTACCGGCGACCGCATGGTGCTGGCAAATATCGAGTACCGGCTGGGCACCAGCAGCAGCGATTGGTTTTTCCTGGATGACTTTGATGTGGTTTTGTTTATGGATTCCGGTTATGCCTGGTTCTCCGACGTAGAAACCCCGGAACGGGTTAATGCCTGGAGCCAGGAAGAACCGGAAACCGATCCGTTGGATAATGATCCCAAGGATAGTTTTGAGAGCCTCACCTGGAAGTCGATGAAAACCAATTTTGGAGTTGCGCTTGCTTCATCCGATGATGATTTCAGAATAAACTTTGCCCGCCGCACCGATATTGGCGGTAAAGATTTTATTGTAACTTTTCGGCTGCAAAGAGCGTTTTAACAGGTACAAGCATACAGAATTATTTTCAGGAAAGGATGGCGTACCATCCTTTCCTTTTAATATTTTATCTGTTTACGGAGGAAGCATGAAAAGTTCAGTGTTATTAGTAATGGGGATGATTATTTTACTTTTCGCCGGCGCCCTGCTCGCGCGGGATAATTACCTGGTTATGGAAGAAAATTATACAATTGCCGGTAACACATTGCTGGTTAATGCCAATATCGATGTTGGCGAAGTGGTAATTGGTAAAAATAACCGGGATGATCAATGCCATGTTTATATCAAATATACGCCCGAACGGGCGGAATGCGATATTCGTTATAATGAAAATAACAATGAACTGGATGTGATCGTAGATTTTGAAAACTGGAAAAAATGGCGCGACGACAAGGATAATGATGAAGATTTTCTTCAAGTGCTGATTGAACTGCCGGCCAACCCGGAAATAGATCTGAATACCGATTTTAAAGCCGGGGAATTTGAACTCGAATTGGGTGATTTGAAAATTCACAATCTGAATTTCTCCAACTGGGCCGGTGAAGCCCGGATCAACTTCCATGCCCCAAACCGGATAAAAATGAATGAAATGGACATTAATTTCAAAGTAGGTGAATTGGATATTCAAAACCTCGGTAATGCCCGGTTTGAAGAAGCAGATATTAACAGCGGCATTGGCGAGATGACCGTTGATTTTAGCGGCGAATCCCTGGAAAAGGCTATGGCCCGGCTCGACCTGGATATTGGCGAAACCACCATAATTATCCCCAACCATATCGGGACGAAATTACGGGTATCCAAATTTTTGTTTTTATCTGAAATCAGTTATCCGAACTGGTTTGACAAACGCGGCAGTTATTATTACTCGGATAATTATGAAAATAGTAGTAAATTCCTTTATTTGATGATCTCAACAGGTATTGGTGAACTCTCTATTAAAGTTGACTAACTATCAGGTATGTTATGTATAAAATCTTCATAACAGTTGTACTTTTAATAACAGGGTTGTTATTGTTTCATCCGCCGGCGCCGGGGCAGGATGAGTCCGGGGATGAACTGGTAACAATCAATGCCATGAACATGGATTCATGGAAGATGCAGAGTTTTAGCCTGGGAGAAGATGCAACCCTTGCCGTTAAAGCTATCGGCCAGGCAATAAACGATCAATGGTACGCCAAAGCCTGGATCATAAACGCGCAAACCCGCCTGCCGGTATGGGAAATGACTTTTGATAATACCCAAAAAATCAACGAGCGCGGCTGGCGTATTTTCTCCGGCGATGTGCAACTGCCGGCTGCGGCTTTTGAAGTGTATTATGGTATTGATCACTCTATACAAACCAATCCCAAAGGGATCAGCGGTTTTATTGATGGATTGTTACAAGACCTCGATTATTATGATAATGAAACCATCATTCCCCGTATCGATATTGCAATTCCGCAGGAGATTGCGCAAAACCGGGCTGATTCGCTGGTATATAATCGCCATACGTTGTTACAGATAACCGGCGTAAAAAATAACCAAAACCAGGTCAAAGGCTTTTCCCTTAAAAATGATATGCAGATCCATGTTTATATGCTGGGCGAAGGCTCTGTAAAAAGCGGCCAGATGTATGATTATGGCTGGATCACTAATGCCGACAGCCGCGAACGGGTGTGGGAAGCCGCTATGCGCAACAGTGAACATGCCGGCGGCGCGGAAAAGAACCGCCTGATAACCGAAACAATTACTTTACCGCAAGGGAATTACCTGGTCCATTATATGTCGGATGATTCACATTCGTCCGAAGAATTTAACCAGATGCCGCCTTATGATCCGGCCAACTGGGGTATTACCCTGGTAGCCGGCGACAGCGAAGAAACCGAATCTGTTGCCGAATATGTGCAGGAACGTCAAGAGATAAAACCAATCGTCGCTTTTACAAAGGTTGGGAACAATGCCTCCCTTCAGGAAGGCTTTACGCTGTTAAAAGATACCAGGATCAGAATTACCGCAGTCGGTGAATATTCAAGAATGCTGGATCGTTTTTCGGATTATGGCTGGATACTTGACGCCCATACCCGCAACATTGTGTGGACGATGACCCGTAAAAATACGACCCATGCCGGCGGCAGCATTAAAAATCGCCAGGCTGACGAAAACATTCTCTTGCCGGCCGGCTCTTACCTGGTGTATTTTGTTACGGATGATTCGCATTCCTGCGATGAGTGGAACAGCAGCCCGCCTTCTGTACCGGATAATTGGGGAATTATGCTGCGGCCTGTCGAGGAATCATTCCGCAAGACGGATTATCAGCCGTATAATGAAAAAACAGACCCGGACATTCTGGTCGCCTTTTTGCAGGTTGGTAACAAGGAACATCGCCGTAAAACATTTCACCTTGACCGGAATACCCGGCTTTCGATAACCGCTATCGGTGAAGGCGACAAGACCGAAATGTATGATTATGGCTGGATTGAAGACGATAACCGGAAAATTGTCTGGATTATGGAATTTGCCAAAACCGAACATGCCGGGGGCGCGAAAAAGAATCGTCTAACCAGGGAAACAATAATACTTGGCCCCGGCGCCTATACGGCGCATTTTGAAACGGATAATAATCATAGTTTCAATAACTGGAATGCCGATCGCCCTGATAATTATTTTAACTGGGGGCTGTTAATTGTCAAGGATAGTGATGTAGAAAAACAATATAGAGGAGAACAGGAATGAGTGATGTAAAAAGCGAACAACCCGCCGTTAACATGGGAAACTGGATCAGTAAAAGCTGGGACTTGGTATTTTCGGATTTAGGGAATTTTATACTGATCACGCTTTTATATGTTGTAATAAACGCGGTGGTCTCCGGTACGATCATTGGAATTTTTCTTGTTGCCGGGCCGTTAACTGTTGGATATTTTATTTCCATCGCTAAAAAAATCAGGGGCGAAAAGCTGGAAATTGGCGACCTGGGCAAAGGCTTTCAGTACTTTGCCGCAGCTTTTCTTTCCAGTATTGTCATTAGTATTTTTGTGTCCATAGGATTTATTTTCCTGATAATCCCCGGTATTGTTATTAGCGCATTGTATATGTTTACGCCGTTGTTTATTATCGAACAGAACCTGGATTTCTGGTCGGCAATGGAAGCCAGCAGAAAGCTGGCACAGCCGCATATTTTTGAATTGAGCGTTTTTATGGTGCTGCTTTTTATCATTTCCATGATCGGCGTATTATTGTGCGGTGTTGGCGTTTTAATAGCTACGCCAATATGCTTTACTGCCGTAACCCTGGCCTATAATGCTTTAACCGGCAAGAACATTGCGGCTGTTTAAAAATAGTTGTACTATGGGATAATAGCAAAGGGCAAGCACATTCAGCTTGCCCTTTTCATTCATTTGCGCTTTTTAACAGATCAATTGTTTATATCTTGGTAGCTTTTTGTGCTGCACAGCAGGTGCATCCCTCGGCGCATTTACATTCCGTAGTACATTTGCAGTCTGTGGTACAGGAAGCGCATTTCCCTTCGCAGCAGGTTGTGGCAGTATTGGCCGGGGTGGCTTCAACCTTAAAGCCGGTGGCCTGAACAGCGGCCTGTAATTTTTCCGTTGAGGTCTTGTTCGGATCAAAAGTTACAGCAGCAGTATTGCCCGTCAGGGTAACATCAACACCGGTCACTCCATCAACCTTTTCCAGCGACGTTTTAACCTTTTGTACACAATTATCGCAGGTCATGCCGGAAATTTTCATGTTAACCGCTGTAGAACCGGCTGTTTTACAATCACCGGCATAAAGAGACACCGTGAGCGCCAGCGCTATCAATATTGAAAAAAATGATATGTTTTTCATAGTTACTCCTTTGTGTTGTACTAGAAAATTATTAATTTTTGTTCATTATATTATACAAAATTTTTACCCGATTGTTGCCGGTAATATTACTGTAAACAAGCCTTTTGTCGTATTTTACGACAGACAGACTCGCCGATGATCCGGGCTATTTTCGTTCTCGCTGGCGCGAATACTTGTTTTTTTATTACAAAAAATTTATTATACTTTAATTCAGGTACTGTGGAGGAATTGTGCGTATTCTTGTTTTTGTGACCAGTTTATTATTGATTTATTGGCTGGCAGAAGCGCTAGCTCATTATTTTTATTTATTCAAGATAGAGAAGCGTATCCTGGTCACCGGCACGCGCGGGAAATCATCAGTCTGCCGGCTGATCGCCGCCGGGTTGAACGGCGGGGGAATTCGCGCCATTGCCAAAACGACCGGCAGCGCCACCAGAATAATTATGCCGGACGGCAGTGAGCAAGCGCTGGCACGTAGCGGCAATGCCACTATCCTGGAACAATGCCGGGTAGTTAAACTAGCGGTGGCTAATAAAGCTAATGCCCTGGTTATAGAAAGCATGGCGCTGCGCCCCCAGTTACAATGGGTGGAAGCTCAGCGGATAATAAAGCCCTCTATTCTGGTCATCACTAATGTCGGACCGGATCACCTGGATGTGAGCGGGGAATCTCTGCCTGAGATTGCAAAAACCTTCTGCCAGGCTATTCCATACAAAGGGGTGTTGTTTACCCGCGAACAGAATAATCTTGCGGTTTTGCAAAAACGCGCACAATATATGGACTGCCAGGTTCAGGCCATTGCTGAACCAGACCCGGCAGCGGGAATCGATTATGGCGAATGGAGTTACATCGAACACCCTGAAAACATTGAATTGGCCCTGGCGGTATGTGAACATATTGGGGTTAACCGGGAAACTGCCCTGGCGGGTATGCGCAAAGCGAATCCGGATATCGGCGCATTACGGGAGATAGAAGCGAGTTTAAACGGCCAAAAGGTTAAATTTATTAATGGCTTTGCCGCCAATGATCCGGAATCCACGCAAAAATTGTTCGACCGCTATCAGGAGGCAATTACCGGTAACCGCTTCATTTTGATACTGAATCTCCGCGACGACCGTCCGCACCGTTCATTACAATTGCTGGAACTGGTTAAATCCCAACCACGCGCTGCGCTCACCATCCTGTGCGGCGGAGATAACCGGTTGCTCATAAAAAACAAATTACAAAAACATGGCTTTCCCGCCGGGTCGCTGGTCGATTTTCATAAACCCGCGCAGGTTATAGCTTATCTGGAAAGCACCATGCACGATGGCGATTTAGTAATGGGCATCGGCAATATTACCGGCGCGGGAATAAAGCTGGTGAACTATTTTTTGAGCAAGGGACAAACCGGCGCCAAAGGAGTTGAATTAACTGTTTAGAGTGGATGTAGTCGGATTCATGGGCATCAGTTATATTTCAGGAAACCTCGCTGGTTATTTTATTGAATTTTTAAAATTTTTTATTGCGCTTTTTATTTATTATTCGTATATTTATAGACTTGGCATAGCAAGAGAGCGTAGCTCAGCCGGTAGAGCAGCGGCCTTTTAAGCCGTTGGTCGTGGGTTCGATTCCCACCGCTCTCACTACAATTTCCCTTCTTTCTTTTTCCCCACTTTTTATTTCCGCTTAAAAAACTTGCTTTAATTGGTTTTTTTTTCTATTATTCTGTTATTAGTATTCATGCCATTTCTAATATAAATAGCTGATGTACAACAATTTTCCCTTTGCTTCTTATAGCAAACAAGGATAAATATCCGCTCTTTTGTCAAATCTTTTCCATACCCGAACCAACAAACCGGGCTGATGCCGCGCCTGGTTTGAACATGACTCCGGCGCTGCCGGAATTTTTAAGTTGTTCATTGAGAAAACCACCTGAAATACAACATTAACGCAAAGGATAGTAAAATGAGCCACAGGATCATTGTGTTTATCTCTGCTTTATTTTGCATAACCGCTCTTGCCTATGCCTCTATTCAACCAGGGTCCGGGCGGGACTGGGAAAATCCCGCGGTCTTTACCCGTGGTCAGGAAGAAGCGCATACGCCGTTAGCGCCTTTTAATTCCGTTGAACAAGCTCTTGGGTATGACAAATTCAACTCGCCCTGGCTGCACTCCCTGAACGGGGAATGGAAATTTTCCTGGTTTTCATCGCCTGTTCAAGCCCCGGCCGATTTTTATCAGCCTAATTATAATGTAAACACATGGCCCACCATTCAGGTGCCCGGCAACTGGCAAATGCAAGGATTCGGACATCCTTTGTTCCGTAACATTCAGCAGCCGTTCATTTCCCGGCCGCCGTTTGTGCCGGATGATTATAATCCTGTCGGCTTGTACCGGCGCACTTTTACTATCCCCGCTTCCTGGAATGGCCGCCAGGTTTTTTTACATTTTGAAGGCGTTCATTCTGCATCACAGGTGTGGGTCAATGGTGTAGAAGCCGGTTATAACCAGGGCGGTATGGAACCGGCCGAATACAACATCACACCGTTGCTGCAAGCCGGCAATAACACTCTAGCCGTGCGCGTTTACCGTTACTCCGATGGCGCCTACCTGGAAGACCAGGATATGTGGCGGCTGTCCGGCATTTATCGTCATGTTTACCTGTATGCTACCCCGGCTGTGCATCTCCGCGATTTTTTCATCTGGCCGGATCTGGATAAAAATTACCAGAACGGATTGCTTAAGATAATGGCGCAAGTGAAGAATTTCGCTTCGTAAACTGCAAACGGCTTTTCCGTACGTGTAACTCTCTTTGATAATGCAGGTAATGCGGTATTACAAAAGCCCCTGATCCAGTTGATCCCTTCGCTTGCCCAGGGACAGGTTCAGGAAGTTAAATTTTCCGAAACGGTAAATAATCCCGCCAAATGGTCGGCGGAATATTCCAACCTGTATTCTGTCATCCTGGAATTGCTGGATACTGCCGGCAATGTTACGGAAACCTTGTCCGGCCGCACCGGTTTTCGCAAAGTTGAAGTCAAGAACCGGGCCATTACCATTAACGGCGTCGCCGTCAAGTTTAACGGGGTGAACAGTCACGTTCACCACCCGGTCACCGGCAGAACCATGGATATCGAAACCATGCGCCAGGACCTTATCCTGATGAAACAATTCAACATTAATTGCGTGCGCACCTCCCATTATCCCCCCAACAACGAATACCTCGACCTGGCGGACGAACTGGGTATGTACATTGTCGACGAGACCGGCGACGAAGCGCATGCCACCGAATACCTTTCCGAAGACCCGGCCTGGCGCGCCGCTTATTTAGATCGGGGTAAAAGAATGGTGCTGCGGGATCGCAATCACCCTTCAATAGTGATCTGGAGCGCCGGTAATGAAAGCGGTTCCGGCGATAATATCGGCGCTATCATTGCCCAGGGTAAACAGCTTGATCCCAGCCGACCCAACTGGTTGTATGGCGGCAATACGGATCTGCTGCCGTTTGAAGATATTGTCGGGCCGCGTTATCCTACGCCTGAAGAGCTGGAAAAAGTAGGCCAGGTTCCGGCGGCAACGGACGCCCGGCCCTCTTTTATGGATGAATACCTGGCCGCATCCGGGAACAGCCTGGGCAGCCTGGAAGAGTATTGGGACCTTATTTATCGTTACCCGCGCCTGACCGGCGGCGCTGTGTGGGACTGGATGAGTCCCGGAATTTTAAGTAAAATCATCAGTACGCCGGATCTATCAAAATATAACAACAAAGGCTACCTGATGGGCCGGGCTTTTCTCGTGGAAGGTATTTCCGGTAACGCCGTTTCCCTGAGCGGCCATGACGACTGGGTGGAAATATATCGCCACCCGGCGCTGAATATTACCGGCAACCAGTTGACCCTGGAAGCATGGGTCTATCCGCGCAGTTGGAACGGCGCCGGCCCGTTCATCACCAAAGGCGATCATCAATATGGATTATTGCAAGCTGATAAAAACACCCTGGAATTTTACATTTATAACGGCGAGCGCATTGCCGCGCGTACTGCGCTTCCTGTGGATTGGGAATACAAATGGCACCATATTGCCGGTATTTATGATAATGCCGCCCTGAAAATTTATATTGACGGCCAGGAAAAAGCCACCCTACCACACAGCGGCAATATAGCTTACGGCTATTATCCCTTAAACATTGGCAAGAACGCGGAACTGCACGGCATGGAACATGCGGGGCAATTGTGCAACGCGGTTATCGATAATGTGCGGATATATGCGCGGGCGTTATCCCCTGCCCAGCTTGGTTCGGCAGATGAAAATGTTGTTAAAGATGCGGTTCTGTGCCTGAATTTTGATAGTTCTGCAGAAGAAGGAGAGTTTTACTTTCTCGGTATCGGCGCGCGACCTTATGGACTGGTGTGGCCGGATCGCACCGTACAGCCGGAATTGTGGCAGCTTAAAAAAACACCCCAGCCGGTAAAAGTGGAGGCCGAAAACCTGTTGCAGGGCAAAGTAAAAATTACCAACCGCTACAATTTTACCAATCTGAACCAACTGGTAACCTCATGGTCGTTACAGGCTAATGAAAAATCCATCCAATCCGGCATTCTGAATCTGGATATACCGGCGGGAGAATCCAAATCTTTAACAATACCCATGAACCTGCCGGCGGCCAGGGCTGGTGAAGAATTCCGGCTGGCATTCAGTTTTACCCTGGCCAAAGACACCCCCTGGGCAGCAAAAGGGCATGAAGTCGCCTGGGAACAACTGGATATTCCACTGCCTGCTCCGGCGCTGCCGGTCATTGATGTTAAAGATCTGCCGCCATTGAATATGGATGAGAGTTACCAGTTTACCAATATTTATGGCAAGGATTTTTTCTATACATTTGATAAAAATATGGGCAAGCTATCTTCTATTTTATACAAAGGTAAAGAATTATTACAGGACGGCCCGACGCTGAACGTCTGGCGGGCGCCGGTGTGGAACGAGACTGAACGCGACTGGGGTAAGACGCCGATCGTGAACCAGTGGCGCGCCGCCGGGTTAGATCGTTTGCAGCACAAGGTAACCGGCGTTACTGCCGGCCGCAGCGGGGAAACGATTGTCCTAGTGGTGGAAACCGTAACCGCCGCGCCGGATAATGCAACCGCATTCGTGAGCAAATACACTTATACTTTCTTCAAAAGCGGCGATATTCTCCTCACCCATCATATAACGCTACAGGGCAAAATGCCGGACTATTTACCGCGGCTGGGTCTGCAACTGGTGTTAGGCAAAGAATTTGATCAGTTCACCTGGTATGGCCGGGGGCCAATAGAGACTTACCCGGATCGTAAGACCGGCGCTAAAATCGGATTATATAACGGCTCGGTACAGGAACAGTATGTGCCTTACCTGACGTCGGGCGATTACGGCAATAAAACCGATGTACGCTGGGCGGCGATCACCAATAAAAACGGTTTGGGATTATTTGTAAGCGGGACGGAATTGCTGAACATCAGCGCCCAGCATTTTAGTACGGAAAACCTGGCGCTGGCGCTCTATCCGTTCCAGCTAAAACCGCAGGACGGGATTACCATGAATATCGATCATCTTGTTACCGGAGTTGGCTGCACAGCGGTCAAGACCATGCAACAATACCAGACGCCGGCCAAAGAGACCGAATACACTATCAGGCTGCGACCTTTTGCAACTGTTGACCAGCCCCCGGCCGATTTGGCCAAACAGGCGTTAAGATGAAAAAAACAAATTATGCAATCATTGGCTAACTCAACTCATCTGCTCTTTCGCCGGGCCGAGCCGGCTGAATATAAAGTGTTGACCGATATTTCCTGGCGGGCAAAACAGATCTGGCCTTACCCGGAAGAGTATTTTGAAATTTGGCGGGAGGAATTGACTATTTCTCCCGCCTATGTCGCCGCCAATCCTGTATATGTTGCCGTACAGGAAAACCGGATTGCGGGTTATTATGCGCTGGTTCACAATCCATATTACCGGCAGATCGGCGAGGTGAGGGTAGAATCCGGCTATTGGCTGGAACATATCTTTGTAGAACCGGAGGTTATGTATTGTGGTATCGGCAGCGGATTATTAAACCATGCCGTCACTATTTGCCGGAGCATTCCCTGCACCCGGTTACTGGTTTTTGTCGATCCATTTGCCAGGGGCTTTTATGATAAAATAGGCGCACAGTTTCTGTACGATTCACCTTCCAGCATTCCGGGCCGGACGATCCCGGTTTATCAAATCAATATCCCGATAGAGTAATTTTAAAAAACGTGTGACATCTCACAAAACTTGTCCGTTTTTTTTGCAAAATTTATTGTGAAAAACTGGTATTGCAGGTAAGTATGCAATAAAGAAATGATGTGATGAGGTGTTGACATGGCAAAAGGTATAACAGCAATAAGTCGACTATTACTAACAATTCCGATCAAGCCGGTAGAGAAAGTTTTCCCTATGCACAACGAGGCGGTTCTGACGCCTGCCTTTACCTTTTCGATTCCCGATACCTGGCAGGAGGAATACCTTACCCCGGATATTTTGCGGATTTATCCGCCGGACGTGCCGGCTTTTTTAACAATCCGGGAAATAACCGCGTGCGAGTCCGATTCACCCATCTGTCTAACCTCGAGCCTTGACTTGTTTTCAATCAGCGATACCTGGCAGGGCAGGATAAAAGGAATGCTGCATACCTGTGTTATTGGCCAGGGAAAAACCAGCGCGGCTATTCCGGTCACTTTTATTCTCGATCAGTTCTCCCCGGATGGTAAACACAGTTATTCCCTGCTGTTTATGGGTAAGCGTAAAGCGGTTATTCAATATATGATGGAATTCATATATATCCGCAATTCCATTATGTGTTGATAGGAAGAAAAGTAATGTGGCTTTACTAGTCCCGGGAAACGCTTGTTGTAGACATAACCGAATATCATTTCCCCATACCAGGGCGGCAAAGTCTCAATTTGAGAATAATCCCTTTGCTTTGCAAATGTTCATCATTATAACTTGTCATTTTGAGCGAAGCGAGAAATCTTGTTTTTATAATAAAATAGATTAGAAAGATTCCGCGTCGCTCCGCTCCTCGGAATGACAAAAAAGGATTTAAAAATTAATACTTTAAGATGTTTCCACTTTTCGGGGTCTAAAAATACAGTAATGGGAAAAAACAAGAGATCCAAACAAATACTATTGTATTTCAAAAGATACCGACCCGGCTTTACCGGTGGCCTGATTCTCCAATCCTTTACTGACAATTTCCTTGCCCTTTTTATCAATCGCTGTAATATCAAGGTTCACAGATTCGCTGGGGGCGTCCCACGGCACAATGGTTTTTAACATCCAGATATTCTTTTTCTTTTGGCTTTTATCGGGCTGCAAAATAAATTGGGGAGCGTCATAAGGATGTTCCCGGACTGTGAGAAATACTTTACTTATTTCTTTGATCTTGCCGGTAAATTCTACAGTAAGGGTGACACTGTCGCCCGGAGCGGCGGCTTGCGGAATCATGGTTGCTTCTTTAAATTTTGGTTGTTTGGCAAATACAGTCGTTGCGATGAGCAGGAAAAGGGATAATACCACCAAAATTTTCTTCATAGCTTGTCCTCCATAAAATAGATGACTCGTTCGGAACCCGGATGACCTCCGGGTTCCGCAAGATAACTGGTTATATCGTATCAAACACTTTTTTGATCCGCACAAATGCCCAGTCCAGTTCTTCTTTGGTAATGACCAGCGGCGGGGCAAAACGGATGACATTTTCGTGGGTCTCTTTGCACAACAAGCCTTCTTTTTGCAGGGCTTCGCAGAAACGGCGCGCGCCCCTGGCTTCCGGTTTCAATTCAATGCCGATGAACAGGCCCTTGCCGCGTATTACACGGATATATTTTTTATCCAGGGTATTCAGTTTATCGCGGAAATAGATGCCCAGTTCAAAAGATCTTTCCGGTAGTTTCTCTTCCACAATAATGCGCAGCGCTTCGCGGGCAATAGCGCACGCCAGCGGACTGCCGCCAAAAGTGCTACCATGATCGCCGGGCTTGAACACACCTAACACGGCGTCGCCGGCAAGCACTGCCGAGACCGGTAAAAATCCGCCGCTCAGGGCCTTGCCGATGATCACCACATCCGGTTTGACGTCTTCGTATTGATAAGCAAATAACTTGCCGCTGCGACCCAAACCGGACTGGATTTCGTCCAGCATGAATAAAGCATTGTGTTGCTTGCATAAAGCCGCCAGTTCCTGCAAATACCCGTCCGGAGGAATGAGAATGCCGCCTTCACCCTGGATAGGCTCGATCATAATGGCGACGGTGTTTTTGTTGAATGCTTTTTTGGCGGCGGCTATATCTCCATACGGCGCCATGATGAAACCCGGCGTGAACGGACCAAAACCTTCGCGGTATTGCGGTTCCGAGGAAAAACCGACTATGGTTGTGGTGCGGCCATGAAAATTATTGGAAAAAACTATAATTTCCGCCTGATCTTTGGCTACGCCTTTGACTGTGTAGCCCCATTTACGCGCCGCTTTAATAGCAGTTTCCACCGCTTCGGCGCCGCTGTTCATGGGCAATACGCGCGCAAAACCGGTCAGTTCGCATAATTCCTTGCATAACAGCGGTAACTGATCGTTGCGGAACGCCCGCGATGTTAATGTAATTTGCTGGCATTGTTCCTGCATTTTTTTTACCAGGCGGGGATGACAATGTCCCTGGTTTACTGCGGAATAAGCGCTGAGAAAATCCAGGTATTTATTACCTTCCACATCATACACCCACACACCCTGACCGCGGTTGATCACCACATCCAGTGGGTGGTAATTGTGTGCTCCGTATTTTTCTTCCAGCGCAATATATTCCCGAGTGGTCATAAAACCTCCAAGTTGGTTATACTTGATAACAAATTACAAAATTGCCCCTGAAAAAGCAAGCAAATCAGGTTTAATCTGGTAATATAGCGTTGTTTTATGTAACAAGTGATATCCTGGAAATATTCTTTATATAAAATTCGGGGGGCCCGGAATCAGGGTGAATCTGTCCAAACACACCGGAAAGACACTTTTCTCATAGGGGCAAAGCATTTGTTCCAGTTCACAATAAAATGTAGCCCACCTCGCCGCACATACAGCACATGCCCGGACAGGTTCTGAGTCATAGGTTTTTCTTTATAGCAGACCTGTACCCCAGGTGGACTCCACTGAATGCAGCCGGGCCACAGGCCCGACCTACAGATTAAACCCCGTCAGGGGTGAAATGTTTATAGTAAAATAAATAAAAACTCGTAACCCCGTTAGGGGTGGAACCGCGGGTACGATCATCAGTCATCTCGATACGTCCCGAAAGATGAAGCAACGGGACTACTCGATGACCGTTACAGATTTAGAAAAGTACGGTCGTCGAGTAGGCCGTCCCGCTTGGCGGGACGGACGTATCGAGACGACATTTCCTGGTCAATCGCAACAAAGTGGAGTCCACCTCGCCGCATAAACAGCACTAGCCTGCACAGGTTCGGAGTCATAGGATTTTCTTTATAACAGTTCTGTACCCCAGGTGGACACCACTGAATGCAGCCGGGCCGCAGGCCCGACCTACAGATTAAACCCCGTCAGGGGTGGAACCGTGGATACCATCATCAGTCATCTCGATACGTCCCGAAAGATGAAGCAACGGGACTACCCGATGACCGTTACTGATTTAAAAAAGTACGGTCGTCGAGTAGGCCGTCCCGCTTGGCGGGACGGACGTATCGAGACGACTTTTCCTGGTCTATGCACAATAAAGTGTAGCCCACCTCGCCGCACATACAGCACATGCCCGAACAGGTTCGGTGTCATAGGATTTTCTTTATAGCAGCCCTGTGCCCCAGGTGGACTCCACTGAATGCTGCCGGGCCACAGGCCCGACCTACAGATTAAACCCCGTCAGGGGTGAAATGTTTATAGTAAAATAAATAAAAAACTCGTAACCCCGTTAGGGGTGGAACCTGGAGGGGCGCTTTTCAGTCATCTCGATACGTCCCGAAAGATGAAGCAACGGGACTCTCGATGACCGTTACAGATTTAGAAAAGTACGGTCGTCGAGTAGGCCGTCCCGCTTGGCGGGACGGACGTATCGAGACGACTTTTCCTGGTCTATGCACAATAAAGGGTAGCCCACCTCGCCGCACATACAGCACAAGCCCGGACAGGTTCGGTGTCATAGGATTTTCTTAATAGCAATTCTGTACCCCAGGTGTACTCCACTGATCGCGTTAGAAATGCTCCCATGTTTCTTGGCCTGGAACAAGGGGCTGTTGCCCCTTGTCTATCTATCCTATCCGGTTGCAAGCCCGATTTGAATTAACATGCTTCTTTATCATTACCACCCCATAGATCACCGCCAGTACAGCATAGATCACAAAATAAGTACCGTATTCGCGCAAAATGTGATTGTATTCGGCCAGCGGTCGGGATTGCCACCACAAAAACACCCCGATAATGCCGGTGAACAGCGCCCCGGCCAGGGAGAGGTATTGCCGGAAGCGTTGGAAACTGCTGAATAATCCGGCGCACAGCCTCCGCACCTGCCGCTGCCGCGCTAACGCCCATACCAGCGTCATCCACAAAAACCACGATGCGGCCTGGATTGGGCTTAGACTACGCAAATAGCCACCCAGGGTAAATACCGGACTCAACCACACCAGGCGGCGCGGGAAAGACTCCCGGTCTTTGTACACCAGCACGGTAATTTTCGCATGGTCGCGCTGCCGCAAAATGTCCATAATGGCGGCGCGCCGACTTTCGGTATCCATTTGCCGCCAGCCCGGTATGTGCAGGGCGTTCCAGGTATAAGCGACGCTGCCATAGCCGTGATAATCGGCGCCGCCCAGCATGAGCAAATTCCTTTCCCGGCTCGGATCAACCATAGCGTGAAAATCCTCATCCTCCACCCGAATACCTTCCGCCTGGTTGGCAATTTCAAAGCCCTGTGCACCGTTTTCAATATAATAGGACGCCGGACGGCGTTTATCGGCAAACCAGTGTGCGATCACCGCTACGCCGTTGTGCGCCTGCGCCGAATCCATGGCTGTGGAATCCGGCATGTCTTTGGTGATAAAATCGCGGGTCAAGCCCAGTAACAGGATATGGTTGCTGCCGGAATATTCCTGGCCGCACAACAAAAGCGGCTCAGCCGCCAGTTCGGCGCGACGCTGCCGCTCCACCAACTCTAAAGTATTGGCATGATGATTATGCTCGGTGAGGAAAAATGCCTGGTAGCCGTTGCGTTTATGCCATTGCATTACCCGCTGCGGCGAGGCCAGGCCATCGTGACTATACCAGGTGTGGCTGTGAAAATTCACCAGGACCTGATCCGGGTTGTGATTATTGATAGTATTTTCCGGCCAGGGAAAGAACACCAGCGCCACGATTATAGCAATGGTTATGGTTAGAATATCCGGCAGGGATACCAGCCAGGATTTTACAGCGTTTCTCCAGCCGCCAGGCTTTTTTCTACGGGTCAGCAGCGCTACCGGAAGCGCCAGGAGCATGATCCACAACATTAATACACAAATTTCCACCAGCGGCTGATCGGCCCGCATGTAAAAGAAAGCCCAGCCGATGAACGGCTCCAGGGCAATCCGCCATGGCGCGTTGTGAACGCTGAAACCTGCCGCCGGGGCGCCGCTTACAGCATCGGCTATGTGCATCGGGTAATGAAAAAGTGTCGATAAAGTAATAACGAGTAACAGTATAATAGCAGGCGCTGCAATTTTTTTTAATCCGCTCAAGTTCATAACTGGTCCTAAACAGTGAACTGGTTGATTTTTTGAATATACATATAAAACCGCTAAAAAGCCATGTCAATTCCCGGCGGCCTGGCGCGGTTATTCTTCGCCGGGAATTGAATAACCGCGCCAAGAACTGGGAAAAGAGTTTTTACCGCTTACCCGGCCATTTCCGCCCCGGCAGCCGCAGCCGGTTTGGCAGTATGATTGAGCAGCATAATACCGGCAAAAATCGCCACGCCGATTACACCGATGCCGCTCCACAGAATCGTCGGGCCCCAGTGTTCATAGACCCAGGCACCGGCTGCAGGGCCAATTACAAACGACAGGGAAAAAGAGAGCGTATAAATGCCCATGTATTTACCGCGGTTTGCATCCTGCGCCAGGTTGGCAATATACCCGCCGGTCAGGGGGAATACCAGCATTTCGCCGATTGTGAATACCACTACCGTAAAAGCAATGTACAAATAACTGCCATACAGTGGTAAAATGGCAAATCCCAGCATAATCAACAGTGACCCGGCGGCAATGACCGGCAGCGGATTCCAGCGTTCCACTTTGTGGATCAACGGCATTTCCATGAACACGATCATAACAGCATTCAACGCCAGCAAGATACCGATGCGGTTCTCGGTAAAGCCGAGGAAATTTTTCAAATACAGCGACCAGGTATTGAATATCTGGAAAAAGGCGATGCCGAGAATGAACATAATGAACATCAGGAACATAAACGGCGTGTCGCGCCAGGGTGAAGGCGCCGACCCCTTCGTCCGATCGATATTATCCGGCGCTTTGATTGGGGCACGATGGAACAGCCTCCAGAACATAACGCCGGCTGCCAGTGAAGTCAAACCGTCTACCCAGAACAAGAGCCGGTAATCGTGGGTCGCCAAAAAGCCGCCCAATACCGGGCCAATGGTAACGCCGAGGTTGATAGCCAGCCTGTTAAGGGCAAAACCGCGCGCCCGTTTTTCGGGGGGGCAGACCTGGGCAATAGCGGATATGTTGGCAGGACGAAAAGCATCCGTGATTGCTGCGGAAATGAACAATACCACCGCTAATCCCGTGAACGAGTGCACCATCAACATGACAAAATAACCAATCCCGGCGCCGAGCAGACTGTAGACCTGAATTTTATAGGTGCCATATCTGTCGCTCAACAAGCCGCCGCCATAAGTGCCGATCAGCGTGCCCAAACCATAGATACTGATCAGCTTTCCAGCGTCGGCAATACTGAAATGCAGTTGTTGCGTCAGGTACAGGGTCATAAAAAACAGTACCATCGAACCGCAGCGGTTAATCAGTACCACCAGCGACAGCAGCCATGCTTGTTTCGGCATGCCCCGGTAGACTGAAATATATTTATAAAATAACGTTTTCAATTTATTTCCCTCACTTCAAACATAAATTAATACACTGTAAACGATTATCAAAACTATTTGTTACAGTCGCCCGGTAAGCATCAGCGACAGAATGCCTGCACCTCGTCGATGCAATTTAGCCGCACCGCTTCTTCCAGCACCTCGATATGTCCCAGCCGCTTGAAATAGAGCGCGGCATAATTGCGCTGCACCGGGCTGCCGTTAAACAGGTAATACCTGATACGTTCCCGTCCTTCGCCGCAGCCCACCAGGCCCAGGGCATAATCGATCATTTTCTGGACGATGAAATGATCCTGCTCCTGCAGTATCCGCAAGAGTTCGTCGATGTCCTTAGCCTTCCCGGTTTGGGCTAACCGGGTAAATTCCGTCAGATTAAACATCAAATCCGACATTGCGCCTCCTTTCTGCTTGATCTTTATATTCAGGATTCTTTTGCAGGAACCCATTTAAAACAAAAAAAGCCCCGTTTTATTCGAACGAGGCTTTTCAGTGTTTTATGATCTGAACCGGGTATAGCCTCATTCTTTGTGGATAACGTCAAAACCCATTACAGCCGGGGTGAAAAAACGCTCGGCGGTGGTGGTTGAAATAACAACGCAACAATCAATCAATTGAGACGGGTTGATGACGAAAATATTGTGTAGAAAATAATATAATGAAATCATTTTTCGCTTCCTGTTAATGGCGTCAAGACCGGTTCATTTCTGCTTTTAACAAAAAAGCCCCGCTTTATTCAAAACGAGGCTTTCTATTTATACTTTATATTCTGCTATAATTTATTATAGCCTCATTTTTGTTTTAGTAGTAATGAAACGATCGTCGGCGCCGCATACAAACGGAGTTGCGATAAATGTGGCGGTCGGGGTGATCGCCTGCGGCATTGACATGTTTAGAATAATGATCATAAGTAGTAAAAAACTCCGTTTAATTATTAAGACAATTATTTTACAGAATATTTTTCAAAAATGCAAACGTTTTCTTTATTTTTCAAAAATTTTTTCTATATATAATTTTCCCATGTTGCGGTTAATTATATACGGCCAAACAATTGATTATCAGCATCATGTAAAGTTTTTGGCGTCCAGCGAGACTTGTTTCATCAGCTTTTTGTTGGTTGAGGCTTTTTGCATCAGTTTAAGCAGCATGGTCATGGCCACTTTGGGTTCCTGGTCTACCAGGGCGCGGCGCAGGCCGGTAATCCATTTTAATTCTTCTTCGTTGAACAGCAGTTCTTCCTTGCGGGTGCCGCTGGCGGGAATGTTAATAGCCGGGAAAATCCGGCTTTCTGCCATAGTGCGATCCAGTACAATTTCGCTGTTGCCGGTGCCTTTGAACTCTTCAAATATGTAATCATCCATGCGCGAACCGGTATCGACCAGGGCGGTGGCGATCACGGTTACCGAGCCGCCGTCTTCGATATTGCGGGCCATGCCGAAAAAGCGGCGCGGAATTTCCAGCGCGCGGGCGTCCAGACCACCGGACAAAGTACGGCGCGAGCCGGAACCATAAGAATTGAACGCGCGCGACATACGGGTAATGCTGTCCAGCAGAATGACCACATCGCGGCCGCATTCCAATTCACAACGAACATGCTCCAGCGTGAGTTCGGCCAGGTTGACGTGCGATTCGATGCTCATATCGCTGGAACTGGCCAGCACTTCAGCATTAACGCTGCGGCGGAAATGCGTCACCTCTTCCGGGCGTTCATCAATCAATAATACAATAATGCGGGTTTCGGGGTTGCTTCTGGAAATCGAAACGGCTATTTCTTCCAGCAGCCGGGTTTTGCCGGTTTTGGGCGATGCTACGATCATCCCACGCGTGCCTTTGCCGATTGGCGCAACCAACTCGATGACCCGCATGGACATAATACCGCTATCGCCAACCCGGAATCGCTCTGTAGGGCTGATTGGCAGCAGTTCTTCAAAACGCGGCCGTAAATAAAATTGTTGCGGGTCGAGGCCGCTGATGGTTTCAATAGTGGAAAGATAAACCCCGTTTTCTTCCTGCGTTTTTTCGCCGACAATAAATGCGCCTTCAACCAGGTCGTACTGGCGAATCAGATCACGCGGTACCCGCACGTCATCGGGGCTTGGTTGAAATGAATTTGCCGGATCGCGCAGAAAAGCATAGTTGTGGGATTGAAATTTTAATACCCCTGAAGCCTTTTCGGACATGTTTCTTTCTCTCAAAATATAGCATTATATATACAATTAATTAAATTTTTCCACAGCCTGATCTATAATAACGGATTAAACTTTTTGCCCTTCGGCCTTGCATCCGGGGGAGCATTTTGCCGAATTGGACTCTATTTATCTATTGTTATACCGAACTCTGTCACCAGGTTCCGCCGGATTATCGGGGGGATAATTCTTCAAGTGACTATAAGATACAAGTTTACATCATAAAAAACAAGTATAATTTCTATGGAAAGGTTATGCGTTTAAATTATTACCAGGGGTTCAGGTTGAATAAAGTAATTGCGCCAATACCGGCTTGTTTAGTATATTGAATTTACAAGCAGTTTATTCAATTTCCATGACAAAACGGAAACCAGCTATGGAGAATATTACTTTTATCAAAGCAGCTTCAGCGGCAGCAATAGCTCCCTGGCGGGAGATGTACCTGAATTCCCTGCCAGAAGCCCAGGAACTGTACCTGGAAATGCAGATCGACAAGGCGGCATGCTATATTGTACAAATTGCCGCCAACCCGGCCGGGTATTTCTTTATGGGACCGAATGCCGCCCTGCTGGAATATTTTATAGCGCCGGAGTATATCGATCAGGTCGATCATGTATTTCAGGAGATCGTTCGCGCGTTTGCCGTGCAAACCGCATTGTGTAAATCATTTGATCATACCCTGCTTTCCTGTTGTATTGCCGTGCAGAAATCGGTTAAAGCTATTGGCATTCATTTTCGTGAGCGCCGCGAAAAACCACTGCCGCCGCTCAACCCGGCAGTACACATCCGTTTTGCCGTACCCGAAGATGAACATAAAATTGCGTTGATGAATGAAGAAGTGTTTGAGGAAGATGAGCAAATCGGGGATTATATTAAAACGCAGCGGATCCTGGTTTTTACCCTGCATGACGCCATCCTCGGTTTTGGTATTTTTTCACGGGTCATTCCCGGTCGCCCGGAATTTGATATTGGTATGCTGGTGGACAAGCCTTTCCGCAACCAGGGCTATGGCAGTTATATCATTCATTACCTGGCCGACTATTGTCGTAAAAACGGCTGGCGGGGCATTTGCGGCTGCGCCATTGACAACATCGCTTCCCGTAAAAGTCTGGAAAAAGCCGGTTTCATTGCCTGTTACCGGCTGCTGGAAATTACCTTTTAAGAAGAACTGTTAAACATACTGATCACCCTGGTTCCGGGCCTACAGCCCGGCAGCATTTCAGTGTGGTCCACCTGGGGGACAGGATTGCTATAAAGTCAGGACTATAACTCCGAATCTGTCCGGGCTTGTGCTGTATGTGCGGCGAGGTGGGCTACACTTTGTTGCGTATTGACCAGGAAATATCGTCTCGATACGGGCCGAATCTCCTTTTGCTGAAAATTTGCTTTTTAACCGGTACAGTTCACCTTTCAAAACCATGTACGGCCCTACTCGACGACCGGTTTTTCCGTTAAACCCTATCATTGCCACGACCTTCAGGTCGTGGGACAAATAAAGCAAAAACATGGTTTTAGCCAAAATCAGTATTTGACTAAAGTCGATTTTTAGTTTTAGTAATCCACGTCATAAATGACGTGGCAATGAACAAAAGATTTTTCCTCGCTTATTTGAGCGCTGATCAGGAAATATCGTCTCGATACGGGCCGAATC
>JAKQIY010000018.1 GCA_029561455.1 bacterium | reverse complement strand
GCGCTGGTCAATAATGCCGCCACAACAAAGTTCAACGCGCACGGTAATCTGGAGGGGCTTTCCAAAGAAGATTTTTTGTATATATACGGCATTAATGTTGTCGGCCCTTACCAGATGATTCGTGCTGTTGTGCCGCACATGAAAAAAGCGGGTAAGGGTGTTGTGGTCAATATCGCGTCTTTAGCGGGGGTAAAGGCGATTGGCAGTTCCGTGGCTTATTGCGCTTCCAAGGCGGCGCTGATCAACATGACGATGGCGCTGGCGCGCGCTGGGGCCGGAGATTCGCGTCAATGCAGTCTGTCCCGGTTTTATTCAAGGCGAATGGCTTAAAGCCGGCATGGGAGAGGAAAAATATAAGAAACTGAAAGATAGGCTTGAGGGTACATTGCCTCTGCGCGCGACGGCCACGCCGGAGATTATCGCCGAGACAATCCGCTATTTTATTGAAGACGCGGTTTTGGTCACGGGCGAAGCGTTGCTGCTCGACGGTGGGCACCACTTGATTTGAAAGTTTCTTTTATCATTTTTTCACTCTGAAGAATGATTTGTCCTGACAATAGGAATTGACACGTGAGCGTAATTTGCCATATATTTCTCAATTGTGTCATGATGACATGAGAGTGTACATAGATTATTGATTACGTGATATGCGGGAAACGGGTCGAGCTTATGCTGAAAATTTGTTTTTTGGAAACCAGACCGCAATACCTTTTGCTGTCGGTTATTTTGGCCTTTTTGGGAACATGTATAGCCTGGTATTATCAAGATGCGCTAAATTTGGGTTACGCTCTGCTGGCGGGTATTGGCCTAGTACTCACGCACATCAGCGTAAACACGTTAAACGATTATTTCGATTATAAAAGCGGTGTGGACCTTAAAACACGGGTAACCCCTTTCAGTGGCGGCAGCGGTATTCTAAAAGCAGGACTTTTGCAACCGCGACAGGTTTTGACTATGGGTATTGTCACTTTACTTCTGGCCGCGCCGATTGGAATTTATTTTATTGTGGTTCAGGGATGGCTGCTTTTACCGTTGCTTATCATTGCGGCACTCTGTGTTGTCTTTTACACGCCGGTGATATTGAAGCGCAGGTGGCCGGAGTGGTCGGCAGGCCTGGGATTGGGTATGCTTCCCGTTTTGGGAGCGTATTTTGCGCAGACAGG
>JAKQIY010000010.1 GCA_029561455.1 bacterium | reverse complement strand
ATCATTTCACTGACAAGGATGCCATCCACGTATTTATAACGGGCATAAGCGTTATAGGGCCCTTTTGTAAAACTGATGATCAGTCTCCGCCCTTTCTGACCATATTCTTTTTCCACCCTGACTGACTTTAATTCCGGATTCCATTTATTTTTTTTCGGATTATACAGGAGTACGGTAACAGTGGAGTCGAATGCCTCCGTGTGTACTGTCCCGTTCATGATAAAGTATTCCCGGTTTACGAGACCGTTTAAATAAGTTACCTCCCGGTAAACCTGCTGATCTGTAAAATCTTTAAAGGAGCCGTTCAGGTATCCGGAGTCACCCACCTGGAACAGGTGGTACCGGTTGCCGCCGCTTGTTTTATAGTGACCGGCCGGGAGCAGGCTGCTGTCAGCTGAATACATCACCCGCAATTTGCCCGGGATAGTAAGGGTGGGTCTGAAGTATACTTCCGTTTCCCTGAGTTCGGTAACGGGCTGGGCCAATGCCTGCAGACAGACCAGGGTAAAAAGCGTGAATAAGGTTGATTTCATATTGGTTGATTGAATGGGCTGGGAGGGTATTGTCCACAGTCGACAGACAACGGTCCACGGAAGTCCCCGAAAGAACAAATATACAAACAGGAGATACGATGTTGAGGTGCAGCCGGGATGTTTATCAGGTTTATAATACTTTGTTTCGGAATGGCTGTTTACTGGCAACTGACATCCGGCAACTGACATCTGATTCCTACAACCCCACATAACTATATACCCAGTAATAAAATTCGTTGATTGCGCCTTTTTGTGGTGAGTTGACATATTCAACCTTTACTTCAATCGATTTTTTTCCTTTGGTAAAGGATGACGGAATTTCAAAATCGCTGTCATACCAGCCATCCACCGGACCTTTGCCGGTACTGAGGGATGGAATTACAATATGCCAGGGACGGGGTACCTGTTTTCCATCAATATATACAAGGGCGGTCTGCACCCCGTTGCCGGTGCGGTTGATTCTCCGGCGCAGTTTTACGCCTTCATTGGAAGGATGAACCTGAACGGTGAACCGGCTGCTCCCGTTATAAGCTTTACCATCGTCGGTATAAGCGCCATACAGCAGGTTTCTTTCATAGCCATCGTATTCATCCTTCAGTTTTCCTTTCCAGGTAAGTCCGGTTACTTCATACTGATGCTGTTGTTCACTAAAATGATTGCCGGGATCCAGTTCATCGGTGAGTTGCAGGTTACCGGGGGTGGCTGATTTATAATAGTACACAATTACATCTGTTTTTCCCCCGTTTACAAAATGGGGTTTTGTAAGGGAGTATTCATAAGTGATCTGAATATTCCGGTTGAAGATATAGCAGTCATTGAGGTAAATCCGGTAAGCGCCGTCATACCCGTTTACCAATCCGCCCCAGAGTGGTTGCTGGTAAGCTCTTCCGGCCCATCCCTGGTTATGGTCATCTTCTGTGCCGCTGCCGTGTATCTGGGGTGTTTTACTATCGTCAATATAGCAAAATTCATCACCATCCATATCATAGCGGTCGGAGTAAAAGACCACCCCGGTTACATGACCTCTTCCTTTTTCTTCAAAAGCCACTGAGCGGTAGCCCAGGGTATCCGGATCGGAGTCAATGGTTCGCCGGGCCAGGAAATAACCTGTATTATTTTTATTGTAGGAGAGTATAGCAGCAGGTTTAAACCAGGTAGTGCATTGCAGGTTGCTGATATCGGTATCCGTGTTATTGGCAATTACGATCCGGGCAGATTTCCAGAAAGGCATGGGCCAATAGGAATAGAGTGTTCCTGTTTGCGGATTAAAACCAAAGAGTAAGGTAGTAAGTGATTTCTGTACCACTTTATCAACCGTAGCGGGATAGTCCTTGGCCCCGGCGCCGAAAAAATAACCGAGTGGTAATTCAATCGAAGGCACTTTGCTATCATCCCAGTAGATCTTCAATGTGGTATTGAATAGCGTTTCTTTGTTATAAGGGGTCAGTTGCAGGGTAAACCCGGCAAGGGATCCGGGTTGATTGATCGATAAAATCGTTGCGGAACTGCCTTTTTTAATTCTTGTCTGACTGGTAATTTTTTTACTGTCTTCCAGGTTGTTGGGGTTATCGCCGGTGTTTCGCCATTGGTCTATTACCGGGTTGGCAACTGCGGATTGCCCGGTCCAGCTTTCCAGTTTGTAGTCCGCCGGGAAGGAGAGGGCGGTATACTGGTACCACTTGGTATCCATTTGCTCAAATGATTTTGCATTGGGGCGCATGGTTACTTTCAGTCTTTTTTTATAGGTAAAGGGGTAATACAGGTTGGCAAACAAGTAGCCCGAATCCACAAAAGCCAGTGGTTCAGTAAAGGGAAATTTTTGGGTACCAAAGAAATCCTTCAGGTGCATATTGATCCGGGGTTCTTTTTCGTCATCGAAGTAGTACCGGATATTCGCATTGGCCCTGGGCTGATCGGCTTCTCCCCAGGCCAGCCAGCCATTGGGAATTTTGGAACGGTCGTACCAGGCATTCATCTGTTGGCGGTACAATACACCAGGACCGTATTCATCATAGATCACATATTCTTTTACCATTGTTCCGTCATCCTGTTTGATGGAGTCCACATATTGGGTAAAAGCCGCCATAAAATGATGGTCCCAGTTCTGACCCGTGGGATCATAAGCGAGGGGCTGACGGGTGCTGGTGCCATTTGGAAAGAGCAATGGCAGTTGTTCAATATGATACATCGCATCAAACCCGGTGCGGATCTGTGGTTTCACCTGGCTGATGCCAACTATAGGAAAGAACAGCAGGACAGCTAATGCAATTTGCAGTTGCTTGGAGGAAGTGGCAGGCATGGGAGGACTATTTGAAGAAGAGAATCGGTCGTTAACTGTAAAGTTCGGGAAAAAAGGAAGGTAAATTCCTGATTATCGTTGTTCGAAGGCAGCTAACCGTATTACCCGCTCCATGCCCTTAGTAGTGAAACGGAGGCGCGGCGCCCGAAATGGGAAGCCCCTCACTCCCTCACTAACTCCACATCATCCACCAGCCATACCGCGCCGGCGGCACCCGCTGCTTCAAATCCGATCTCCACTTTTCCTTTTCTTACCTTGATATGGGGGAGATTGATCTTTTTCCATTCATTGTTTTCACCGGTGATGGTATAGCGGAATGTCTTGCCCTTGCTTTTGGCATACATCATCATCGTATCGAATGAACCGCTGTTACGGATCATCGCGCTGAGGCGGTAGTAACCGTCTTGCAGTTTTACATAAGGAGTGGATATAATAGTTTGCGAGACCTTACGATTGAATTTTATCTTATCGGTAATGGCTAGACTTTTTTCACCAATTACGGTTTTGCGATCGGATTCGGTGTTGAAATAGTTGAGTACCGGACTCGTGAGTGAATCCTGGCTGATGGCATTGCCGAGGATGACAGTGCTGGTCCAGCCGGTGAGCTGGTCCTGTACGGGTTTTACGTGGGTGGGAACATAGCGGCGGTCGGCTTCAAAACTCGCATTGCGGACATAGTTGTTACCTGGGTCTACGGACCATAAGCCTGTTTGTGCATTGAGGTTCCAGCGGTGCAGGGAATTGAATACCGGCGTGCTGCCTTCAAATGACATTGGGAACCATTGGTTATAACCAAGTCCATTGCCTGCAAAATCGGCCCAGCGGTCACCGCAATATAGAATGGTTTCCTGCTTCGTGCCTTTCACGGAAACAAAGAAACCAGTTTGAGTGATATGGGCATAGTCGTCTTCGCAGCCCTTCATTACCGCCATACTTTTTGCCGGAGTGTATGGACCGCGGATATCATCTGCCACGAGGTAGTAGGCGAGGGAGGCATCCCAGCCATAAATATTGGAAGCGGCCATATAGTATTTGCCATTGTATTTGAACATACAATTGCCTTCGCGACTTTCACCGCGGAAAATTTCTTTGCAGTCCAACAAGTTAGCTTTACCTTCTTTTACACCGATCTCGGATACATAGATCTTATTCCGTCCGCTGCCATATGAATAGATGAGGTAAGATTTGCCATCATCATCCGTGAATACCGTCTGGTCACCGGTATTGGGGGTGCCGATCATTTCCTTCATGCTGATCTGGTTGTGCCAGGTAAAATTACCCGCAGGTGTATCTGATGTGGTAAATAGTACCTGGTTGCCGTGTTGCACCACCATCACATATTTTTTCAGTTCAGCCAGCCAGGCAACACCTAACCGTCCGAGCCAGCGTTTATAACCGCCGTTCTTTTCCAGTTCGGCCATGGTGAGTATATTATGTTCAAAGCTCCAGTTCACCAGGTCGATGGAACTATAGCAGGTCACGCTTTCAAAAGTAGACGTAGGTAAGGTGACTGCAGGATTCAGCCGGTAGGTTTCTGCTTCGCGGTAACGCACTCCGTACCAGTAATATTTTTCTACTCCACTCGAAGGATCTTTAAAACGGAAGATGCCGCCGCCCTGGCTGTAGATAGGCTGGCCTTCTTTGGTAAACCAGAAGGTGTCGTTTTGGATGAGGGGGGGTTGAGCCCGCAGGTGCAGAAAAGGGCTAAACACGAAAAGGAGAGCAAAGCAATGAATCAGCTTTTTCATAATTGATAAGGTGAATTTATCCAACTCCGGTGAAAAAAGAGGGGAATTGTTTTACCGGTGGCGACCGCATCGTAACGGAACAGGCAATATGTGAAATGCTGATATCATCGAATTCTCTTATTCAGCTGCTGCTTTTATTATCTGACTTTCTCGTTCTCAACTCTTTTATGATCTGTTTTGCAAACTTTTCCTTGTCTTTCTTTGCATCCCTCATGGTTGCTTTAAGGTCGGCGGGCATTTCATAATGTTTATCAAACCAGATGTATATCTCCATTAAAACAGGCAATAAGTCAATTCCTTTAGAAGTCAGACGGTACAAAAATTTTGCTTTACTGTCAGGATGGGCTGATTTTTCAATAATGCCATGCTCTTCCAGACCTTTCAGTCTGGAAGCTAGTATATTGGTGGCGATACCCTCATCCGATTTTAAAAAGTCGTTGTACGTGCACTTATTTCCGAACATCAGGTCGCGGATAATCAGTAAGGACCACTTATCACCAAACACATCTAATGAGCCACTTATGGGGCAATCCGACCTTTTTTTGCTTGTTTCCATAAAAAAGTTTTAAAAAGCACTTGCAATAGGAAAGTTAATTCTATATTTGCACTTGCAAAATGCAAGCAAATATACACCTTTTAAACTAAAAACATGAAACAAAACATATTAGTAACCGGTGCTTCTTCCGGTTTTGGATTACTGGTGGCTACCGAACTGCACAAGCGGGGACACCATGTCATTGGCACCAGCCGAAACCCGGAAAAGTATGCATCAAAGCTGCCTTTCAAGCTGATATCCCTGAATCTGGATTCCGCTGAATCCATCAACAGTTTGGCCCAGAGCGTTTTCAGTGAAGTTAAAAAACTGGATGTACTGATCAATAATGCCGGTTTTTTAGTATCGGGCATTGCAGAAGAAACGCCTATTGAGCTGGGTCGGCAACAACTGGAAACCAATTTTTGGGGAACTATAAAAGTGACTAACGCATTATTACCACAATTCAGAAGACAAAAATCCGGTAAGATCATAACGGTGGGTTCCATTGTCGGACTGGTATCCTTTCCGAATGGTGCTTATTATGCAGCTTCCAAGCATGCATTGGAAGGCTATTTCAAATCACTGCGTTATGAGCTGAAGGAATTTAATATCAATGTTGCCATGATTCAGCCGGCGGCCTTTAAAACCAATATCCTCGATAATTCATCCACTGCAGTACTGAAAATTGACGATTATGATCTGCTCAGACGGAAAATTGAAGGGTTCACCAATAACCTGGTTGCGCAAGCCGGAGATCCAGCCATCGTAGCTGGTAAAGTGATTAAAGTAGTGGAAACGGATAATCCAAAATTCAGAAATATCGTGGGGAAGGGTACTTCTGCATTAATTCACTTACAGCATTTTGCGTATGGGTTTTTGGAGAAAAATGTATTGAAACAATTGAATAGTTAGTAATCCCGGGGTTTTAAAAAAAGTATTTCTCCATTTCATAAGCAGAACAAATCATAAACAGTATCATGAAAGCATATATCGTAAAAAAATACGGCAAAAAAGAAAAATTACATTTATCGGATTGGGCAGAACCAGCGGTAAAGGAAAATGAAGTATTGGTACAAATTTATTCGGCCGGAGTGAATTCGCTGGATGCACTCATCCGGAATGGAGAATTCAAATTGTTCTTGCCCTATAAGCCTGCATTTGTAAACGGCCATGATATGGCGGGTGTGGTGATCAGCACAGGATCAAAGGTGAGCCGTTTCAAAGCTGGCGATGAAGTATATGCCCGGGTACCGGATCATCATATCGGTAGTTTCGCCGAATACATTGCTGTTCATGAAAATGCACTGGCATTAAAGCCAACTAACCTCTCTATGGAAGAGGCCGCCTCCATTCCGTTGGTAGGTCTAACAGCCTGGCAGGCACTTATCGGAATTGGCAGACTGGAAAAAGGGCAAAAACTGTTTATTCAGGCCGGTTCCGGCGGGGTGGGAATATTCGCCATTCAGCTGGCAAAACATGTTGGAGCTTTTGTGGCTACCACCACAAGTGCAAAGAACATGGATTTAGTAAAAGGCCTCGGTGCTGACCTTGTTATTGATTACAAAAAGGAAGGGTACGAAACTATACTGCAAGGATATGACATGGTTTTGCACAGTAGTAAGGAAAAGGGTTCGCTGGATAAATCGTTACAGATTTTAAAACCCGGCGGTCAGCTCATCTCCCTGGTAGGTCCGCCCACCCCTGAATTTGCAACAGCTATTGGGTTGCCCTGGTATTTAAGACTACTTACAAGTCTATTAAGTTCGGGTATGAAGCGAAAAGCCAAAAAGGGAAATATTGCATTCAGTTTCCTGTTTATGCGGGCGGATGGAGCGCAATTGAGTCAGATCACCAAACTAATCGAAGCCGGTGTCATCAGACCGGTGATTGATAAAGTGTTTCCTTTTGACCAAACAAATGAAGCACTGGCTTATGTGGAGGCCGGCCGGGCAAAGGGGAAAGTGGTGATTAAGGTGAAGGAGTGATTGTTTGTCTAATGGGTTGGTCGTTAGTTCTATGAGGAAGTTTAACTTGTTTTACGCTCATTCGGGAACAAGAAAGTTAATAATACTGCGATCAGCAGGAAATTGAACTCCACTCCATTGCTTCCCCCGCCTACCACAAACCAGCCTTCTTTAAAATGAACCATCACAATACCGGCTACCAGGATCAGGATGGTGATAACAGCGGCCCATTTTACATATTTGTTCAGCAAGAGGCAGATGGCAGCGGCTACATGGGAAAGTTTAATGGCCCAGGCCAGGGGTACCCCGGCAGGGGCGAAGCCAACCTCATTAAGATAGTGATTGCCAAAATCATTAATCCCGTTATTAAACATACCGGGAATGCTGTGCATGAACAGAATAATGGCAACGGCCAGTCGCAGTATGAAAGTGGGATGGAGTATAGTGGTTGGCATAAGTAAGTAGTATTTAAACCAAAGATACTTTTTACAGACCGATGCATCGGGAAGTTAGAGGATGTTTTGATTTCTCGCTGCCTTGCAAATACAAGGTTCCTCACTTTGTTCGGAATGACGGGCTGTGGGGGAGAGAGAAAGGAAATACAAGATTTCTCGCTTCGCTCGAAATAGCAGTAGCAGTACATTCTTCATACAAACCAACTCAGCAGGGGCTGTTTCCTTCTCGTTTCTAGCTTCTAGCTTCTAGCTTCTTCTCCAGCTTCTCCATATACTGTGTCCAGGCTCCCGAGCATCCCCCATAACATTCAAAATGCGGAACCAGTCCCTCATGTGTGAACAGGACTTTTGTTTTCCCGTTTTCATTTTCTATATCAAAGCAGATTTTTGTGCCGGCCCATTCGTTGGTGTTTTTCAGGAATGATAAATTGCTTTCGGTTACCTCCCAGGCTATTCTTTTATCAGGTACCAGCTCCGTTAATTTTTGCCTGGAAAAATGTACCCCATCGCCGGCGCTGAATGTAAACTCGTCATTGACCGCCTGACTTTTTCCTTCAATGGTTTCACCAAACAAACCGACCCACCAGTTTTTGGGATCCAGCAAAAGCGTAAATACTTCGGCTGGATTTTTGGGGGTGGTAAAGCTGTATTGAAAATTTTGATTACTCATGGGGGGTTATTTAAGCAATGCGATCTGACCGGTATGGTATTGCAGGTGAGAAGTACGGGAGATGATTATGTTTAATTTGTTGCGATGCGGTTCTTTGGCAAAATCATCTGCTGAAACGGCCGTATGTTTTTCAAACCATTGATCTGCTGTAAACTGATCAAATTTTTCCCGGTGCAAGGCCCTTTGTCCGGACCAGTAGTCGCGCAGTTCAGCAACGGAGGGAAGTTCCGTGGTCACTTTATCGGCCATTTTTATAAAGGGCTCAGTCAGCTCCGGATGTTGTTTTTCACCCAGGTCCAGGAGGGTCAGCATATCATCGTGTACGGCGACCAGGTGTCCCAGTAAATAGATGCCCCTGTTTTTGCCCGGGGCTGTTTCTTTTAGCAATTGATCGTCTGTCAGTACGTTCAGCACCTTATCCAGGCTGGCTACAGAACCGTACCAGCGGTCCAGGGTCATTTTAATGGCTGTTTCAATGGGAGTCATACTTTACAATTTAGAGGATAAAGTTAATGGGTGGAAAATAAAACCAGGTGATGCATTCCGAAAATTTCAGGGTGCAGCTGATTTCATAATTATGGAAGAGGTTTGAATATGCCGGAACAAATTAAGTCAAAATGCGAATCGGTGCCGGAAAATATTTGCCGGTTTCTTATTTCACCCTAATTAGCTGCATTTGCCAAAAAGAAACTTATCAGGGCGGTAATGCTTATTGTCGCCATCATTTTCTGATCGGTGATTGAATATACTTCCCGGATATTTTTTCGGCACATTAAATACATGGTTGCAACAAAAAACAACAGCTGAATAATAAACACAGTTAAGGGTGGAGTCTGATAAAAATTTTCAAAGACTCCATAAGCTGAATGTTTACGGGTAAAAGTCAGGAACATAAACCAAAGAACAGTTACCACAGTAAAACTCAGGTAAATGGTTAAGAGTATCCAGCCCAACATTTTTCTTTTCCAGAAAAATAATAATGCAACGGGTAACAGCACAAGGGAAAAAAAGTATAAAACGGTAAGAAAGGGGTAGCTGGAAAAGTCTTTGATATAGGCAATATGTTCCCTGAAATCGCTTATTAACTGGTAGAGAAAAATCACTCCAAAAACAATTGTTATCCGCCTGATCATTTTCTCCGTAGAAGGAATTCCCTGTTGTATCGGGTTGATGGCCTCAAAGAAGCCGGTCCCGGCGATTTTCAATTTTTCTTCCACGGCTTTTATTTTCTTCCGCTCCGCTTCTTTCCGCTGCACTTTCTCCACCAGGGGTTGCCGCGCTTCCTGTAATGCTGTCTCACTCAGCTGCCGGCTCTCCAGTTCCGCCTTGGCCGCTTCGATGGCCGACGGCTGATAGTCACCGGGATTATTCAGTATGGCCAGCAGTTCTGTAGCGGTGATGGTTTTGTAGTAGTCGGAGAAGTGGTTGGAGGAAGACATTAGTAAATGATTGGATGTAAATCTACTTAATTTGGTTTTTTATGATTGTAGGGAATCAGGTTGGAATAACTGATCAGATTGGTTTTTGCAGGATGTTTAAAAATTAGTTTAATCAAAATTATACACGGTAACCGGAATTCCGTAAGGTATAAAGGCGGAGATAATTATGGGTTCAACCTCATCCCAGGTGCCCCCGGCCAGGCCACAACCAATTTTTGGCATATGAACCGAGGCATTAAGCGGTTTACAGAAATCAGCAACTTTTCGTAATCCATCTGCCACTGCTTTATACCGGATGGGTGGAATATTTTGATTGTTTCTTTTGATGCCATGTTGGCCGATCAGGTTTGCCACCCAGGTTTCTACTTCTACTTGTACAAACTGTACTTCGCCCAGTGAAAAATTGACCGCTGAATTAAACCAGTTTCTGTATTCGTTTTCAGGTTTTTTCCAGCGGCTGGAGATTGCCATAACGAAACCCCTGCCCCAACCGCCAATATCATTGCATATATGTACAATTACTTTGTTTCCCGTACCGGTCGGTTGAGTAGCATCGCCTTTGGTATAGTGTACTTCGTTCGTCATTTGACGTGATAAAGTTCAGTATATATTGATCACTTCGATCAATTCATTCTTCTTTTCCATGAACAACTCCACGATCCGGTTAAAATGGTCCAGTTTGTCTTTCAGGATTTCTTCTTTGTACTTCAGGAATTGTTCAAACTGTGCTGTATTAATGAAGTAGGGATTCTCGAGAATCCAGAATTTCAGCACCTGGTGTCTGGAGATCAGTTCGGCCGATACCGATTTTTTGAGAAAGGGGAAGGCGGATTTACTGAAATAGTCCAGCATCTTTTTCCGGGGTGCGGCAAAGCGTTCCCGGAAGTCAGCCTCGTAGGGAGTGGTTTCCGGGTCGCCGATATAATGGCTCACATCATTGGTCAGCAACAGGTATAGCACCCCTTTCTCGAAGGCTTCCTGTTTGTTGTTGCTGATCAGCAGCGGGGGCAGGTGATCCATGTCGTGATAATATTTGCTGTCCAGCCCGAATTCACTGAATTGCTGGTGTTTGATCAGCGGGTAAAACCGGTCTTGCTGCGGATTGCCTTCGATGATCTTTGTAAAATTGAATTGCAGGGTGGCTTCCAGTTTTTTGTATTCGGCAACGGAAATCCGCTCCAGTTCTGATTCCCAGTTGTCCTCCGTTACCTTGCTGCCGAGTACTTCCAGCACCACTTGCCTTTCTTCAGCTGTCAAATCTTTATAACACCAGAGCTGTTTATAAAATGCATGCTGGTATTTATCCCGTAGGGACTGAATCATACTGGCCGAGCTGGCATGGTCCAGCAGGATGGTATGCTTATCTGTTATTTCATCGCCATCGTTGTGGCCAAAGGAGATGATGTTGCGACGGTAGAGGTAGAACATGGAAGGGTTTCGGTTAGTGAATGAAGGTATCTATAAGGTGACAAATTTAAATCAAACATGCAAAAAAACTACTCAACGAGCGACTCATCTAACCGGTTAAGCAGCTTACACATGTTGTAAAGACCTTTATCAATTGGTGAAGAGCCCGATACACTGTGATAGCGTTTACCCGTACAGGCATCGGGTATTGGTTTGTAAGCTTCCAGTCTCCAGTTGTCTGGGTCGAATACCATTTTATATGGCGGGTGGAAATAAGTCCAGAATCCAAGGATGGCCAGCGAATCGGTTATATTGTTCCAGGATTTCTTACTAATACTAAAATGACGGATCTCTGCTATATCACCATCTTTTGTAAATTTTTTTACCGTTACGTTATAGGAGTCAGAAATATGTTCAATCCGGCAAACTTTTGATCCATTAAAAGCACTATTCCAGATAAAACGGTATGTTTCGTTTTGGGCTGAATATACAGGGGCTTCTTTATAACCACCGGCATTCCATATACTATCACGTTCTCTTAGTGCCGGAACATTGACGAGGGAATCGAGTTTGGCTATATCTGCCAGGACAGATGCAGGGAGATTGCAGGGGTTCTTATTTTGTTTGCAACTCAAAAGGATAAGGCAACAGCAAAGCGCAATCGGAACAAACCAGGGAAAATTAAAATGACGGGGTAAATAGGTTTTCAGTGGCATTAGTTTTCGATTTATTTCCAATCCTGATTTTCTCTTAAATTAAACATCAGCTGGTGTACACGGTTGAGTCCGTATGTGCCAAGTAGGCCATAGTCAAGGATCGTTTTACTTTGGCCATTATCAAATGTGATTGTTAAGGTTGCTTGCTGGTCATCGGTCCATCTGACGGCGTAATCAAGTTGCAGCTTTTCAAAGTCTATATAGTTTAACAGGTTCGTCAGTTCTGCATATTTGTCTTCTGTGATTGTACAGGAATATGTTCCGGCTGATTTATGCGAACCAAATTGGTTATAACGAATGGCCTCCCATACAGATGACCTGTCAGTCCTGATTGTCATCTTGAAAACCGGGCAGGTGCCAAAGCACCCCGTAGTATTGTATTCAATTTTTTCAATTTTGTGTTCAGCCGGCAACGGATTCTCTTCAATAAAATCACCGAATTTATAGACAAGGGTTATGGTTTCCAGGCTGGCAGGTAATACCTGGTAAATCTTGTCTGAATTGGTTTCAAAAGTATATCTGATCTTATTGTTTTCAACAACCGGGAATGTGTGATCCTGGAAAGAGCGACGGGTGATCGGTATGATCTGATAATGGTCACCTTTGTTCAGGATGATCAGGATACTGGGGTCATTGTGCTGCCCGATAACCAGGAGATCAGTTAATCCGTTATGGTCAAAGTCCGCTTTAGACCATGGCCGGACACCTAAACTATCGGCGACTCTTTTATAGTTGAATGCTGCATACCGGCTTTCATAGTTTACCGGATCATTTAGTATGAATTTTCTATAGTTGCTATCTATCTGGTGAATGAAAGCCGTGATTTGTTTTGCGTTATGGAGACTATCAATAGACCCTGGCTTTTTCAGCATTGTATTATCAGCTCCTACATGGCAGGTGGAGAAGAGGAGGAGGGATAAGGTAAGTATGAATAGAAGTCTGAACATCCGTGGTTTTCGGGAAGCCGGCATTTCCCGAGTTCAATTTATATAGCTAAAGTTAGGGCAAATAGTGCTTAAACTGCTCCAGCAAATCTTCATACCTGATCTTTGCCGCCGTCGATGTAGAGTTTAAAATGACACACTCAATTTCACGGTCATTAACATATATTTTAAATGCCGCTTCAGCTTTGATGGGCGGAATATCCGATGAACGTATTCCTTTTTGTTCGATGTACTTTAAAAACGACCGGGTGGTACTATGTTCCGCTGAATAGCCCGGCAACAGGATCCTTGTCAGTTCCGGATGGGTTGTAATTATGGAGAGTATATCGTGGTATTTGGTAATCCTGATATCGGTATCCAGTGCACTTGTGCCCTTTCGTTCAATTTCGTAGCCGATATTCTGTACCCCGGTTTCCAGTTTTTGCATAATCGCATAGCGTTCCTCCACGGCTTTGACCGGATCTTTCCTGGTCCACTCCAGCGGCATACCTGCTATATCGGCCAATATCTTCCAGAACCGGTTGCGGCCATTGGGGTAGAAAAAGGGATAGATCCGTTTGGATGGGTGGGGCGGGAAGCTGCCAAGGATGAGCGTGCGAAGTGTGGGGAGGTCGCGGTACCAGGAGGGGTGAGTTTCTAGTCCCATATAGTATGCAGCGTTTCGCCATGAGCGTAAAGCCAGGCATTTAAGAATCAGCTTTTGTTATTACAAAGTAAATCTAACAGGTTTTCGTTTTATATGCATGCTCTTATTTTCCGTTAAACAACCGATACCCCACACTCAGCTCCGGATACAAAAAAGGGCTGGCAAAAACGGTGGGGTTGTCCCAGCAATAGCCGAGTTTCATTCCCGCCAACAGCTTTTTCTTTTGCCAGCCAAAGCCGGTACTGAGAAAGGGGAACAGAAAGTTTTTACGGGTTTCTTTTTCAGTGTAGCTGGTAGGGGATTGGTAAAAGCGGCGGGTTTCCTGGAAACCGGTGTTGAGGCCATTCAATCCGGCACCCAGGGATACGAGGAGTACCGATTTCCTGCGCGGGAAACGGTGGCTCAGCTCAGCCTCAAGATCTATGATCCACTTCCGCTTTATACTGTAACTGAAGTCGGGCGGTAAAACCAGGTCCATAGGCATTCGTTGATAAAGAAAATCATAACGGATCACCTGATGCAGGGAAAATTCCAGTTTACGGCCCAGGGCTTTCTTTTCACTAATCAGTAAACCTGGTCCGGATAAATGGTAATCGGGTTGCTCCATGTTATTGGGGAATCCTATTTCAAAACCTTCATGCAGCCGTTTTAAATAGATGGGGGTGACTCTTGTTTTGGCACCCAGATAGACTGTAACCGGATTTTTCTTTGCCGTGGCCTGCTGTCCATGTATATCCGCAAACAAGCCGGGCAATAAAAGCAATAGCAGTATTTTCATGATAAGCGTTTAATGGTGTTGGCGGGCAGGGGGTTGCTGTGAAACGGGAGGGGCGGGGTGGTTATTGTGGGCTCCGGGTAGTTGATTGTTGAGGGGTTGAAAGGTTAACAAGGAGGTTTTCTTAGCTGTTTTGGGTTTCAAGACTGGGGCATTTTCAGTACAGGACACCCCTTAGCGACTTTACTCATCTTCGACCTTTCTTCGGGACTTGTTCGACTCTCCTTCGCAAAATCTACAGGTATTGTCAATGAAAACACGAAGGATTTGCGAAGGAAACCAGATTCAGTTAAGGCAATGGGTTGAAAAAGAGAGGGTTAGAGAGTGTTGACTGTTAAAAGTGAGCGTGGGTTAGTTGTAAGGCAAAGAGTTGCAATGATTTATGTGGGGCTGAGCCGAGTTTTTTCCAGACCTGGTATTGGTTTTGTTCGGGGCTTGGATAGGGATAAAGCGCATGATGCGCTTTTAGTTTAGAGATGGTTCGGATGAGGTATAGGGTAGGTGTATGTCAGTCTGGTTATTTTATCGTAGCAAAGGGTATCTCCAAAGAACCCTTGTCACCCCGAAGCGCAGCGAGGGGTGGTGGCATTGATCGTGGACGTGCATATAGATTCCGACGATTGGAGGAATTGTCCCGTACTAAAATTAGTTGACGGAATTCAGCAAGCATATCAGCTCACTAAATTTTACCGGTAATCTTTGTCAACCCGCTTAAAAAGTTCAGAGAAATATTTTTCAACTTCAACAGATGTAAAAGGCAATTTGTCTTTTTTGAACTTATTATCCATTAGTTTAATCAATTCCTTTGCCTTGTCATATTTTGCCTGTGTCAATAAATGATATATGTTGTTGAAGTAAGCCCAGCGAAAGGAATTTAAAACACTCACCGCATCATCTGACTTAGTTATATCTTCTTTTTTCAGCTTGTCGATATTGTAGTCGTAAAGGTTTTTTGACACAGTAATTACGTCCTTTTTATAATCAATCAACTTTGTCATTACCCGGCTAACCAATCCTTCGTCAGCCAAATAAGGCGTTAGAAATAGATTGAAAGAAGAATCGGATTCATTGTAAAAATACATGGGTCTGCTGAAGAAATTTTGTTGAAAAATATCCAGTAGAATCCTGTCTCCTTTAAGTATGTATTTGTCCAAATAGGTTGGCCGTAATTCCCAACTGAAAACCTGTGTGGTGTCAACAGTATTGGTGATGGTAACTTGCTGAGGTTGCCATTGTATATAGTCGATGGTATCAATAACCGCATCTGAAAAGCTGATTTTCAGCTTTCTCTCAGACTTAAGAAATTTCGGATACCAATCTGTATGAATCAGGTTTGCATCTACCACCGTAATATCTGTCCGGTAATTTTCAATTGTCTGTAAGTACCAGGCCGGAACTGTAATATTGTCTCCGTAAGTAACAAGAATGGCGTTTTTGTCGCAACTGTTTAAAAGCTGCCTGTTAAATTCTAAAATCGGGTCTATAAATCCGCCCCTTTTCCTGCCTTCAGTAAAAGCCCAAACTGCAGAATCAACGAGTTTTCTATTTAAATAGGAGGCTGCGAGGCTTCCCCATATAGAAGCCAGTTTTGCATAGGGCCCTAGAATAAAAATCTCGCCTTTGTAAGTCGGTTCTAGTCTATTGACCTCTTCAAATTGTTCGCTGGCTTTAATGGTCATTTCTTTTTTAAGATTGATCATGTCCTTGCCGTATTCAGCATTGAGCCGGTCAATTGCGTACCCTAAAAAATACCGGCACTCGGCATTTAATGGATTTTGTTTTACCTGGTTAGATAATATTCTAAAGGCTTTCGAATAGTCTGCAGCGTCCTTTTTTGCCTGTAGTTTGAATTCATATATTCCACTATCCACTCTTACCGATTCAACAGTTATCACCTGTGTAAAACAAGTAACCGAAACAAGAGTTGATAAAATTGTAAAGAAAGGTCTCATAAAATTATTGCTATCTGTTTGTCCTGGTGCTATGACGACAGCTGAAAGCCCGCCGGTCAGCACGAAGAAATATTTATAATTATATATAATACTACCTGAAATTCACCTTTACCGGGTTTGCCCTTGAAGCTGTATCGACCGTGTAATCAGCCTTACTGGCCGCGTTTTTTGAAACGGTGTATTCGTGGTTCTTGTCAAAAATAAACAAATCGTCAATCTTGTAAGTAGCTGAATAGTCCGCTAAAATATGCTTTGTCAGCAGCAACAATTTTTCTTTCTCATCAAATACACGGGCATTATCCATATAAACAGTTGCATAACTAAACACGTTATTCACCTGGACTACGGAAAGAATACAATTGGTCAGGTCCGTTCCTCCGATCGCCTGCTCGTAGGTTTTCAGCTCAATACCAAAACCCTTTGTTACCACTTGTCCGTCAGGGCCATATTGAAAAAACGGGCCAATCATTTTCCCGTCTTTATAGCTCTGCAGTTCAATCATTTTACCACCCGATTTGCGGACCACTTTGCCATCCACTAATTTGTTAGTACCCTTTATATACGATAAACCGTGTTCCCGCTGTTCCGTATTGTCTACATCAATATGGTTTTTACAGGAGGCAAACAATAAAAGGGATATAACCAGTATGAATTTCATGGTTTACAGCTTTTTGAACATAACTGCTATGTCAGCAGGATCATCCATTGCGTTTTCAATAGTTAATCGCAACGCAAACATTTCTGTCGGTTTCAATCCGGCAAAATTCAGGTCTGTTTTTTCCCAATACAATGCTGAATCAAACTCCTTTACCACTTTTAAAACCGTGTAAGCCTTGTCAATAATACAGAGCGAGTAGCGGAGGTTAAGTAATGGTGGATTGGGCAGGTAAATAAAAAGTTCGTTTAACGGATCCGGGCTGGTAGTGGTTGTATACTTGTTTATACTCCAGAAAAAATAACTGTTGTTGTTGATTTTTTCGATCTTTTTTGGTTTATCATAATCGAGCGTAAACAATATTTCATTGTCCAGGGAGTAAAACGAATAGTTGCTTATTTTACCATTTTTGAAACTTTGAGAAGGGCCGGTTACTAAATCATAGTAATAGTTTTGCTTTTCAGTGATCTTTCCGGTCGTATCGTAAACGATTAACTCTCCGTTTATTTTTCCGTTTTCATATTTTATTTTCGTTTCCGGTCGTCCATTTTTATAATAATCTGTCCGCGGACCATCCAGCACACCTTTTTTGTAGCTGGCCACCATCACCAGCCGGTTATGTGTAGTATCGTAAAACCGGATCAGCCCGTTGAAAACGGTATCTTTTGAAATATCCCCTTCTGCATAAACATCTTCAACCAATACTCTTCTTTTGTTGGTTTTGCTGCAGGAGCAGATCAGCGATATTATTAAAATAGCCGAAACTATAAAAGGTAGAATACACCATCTCATTCAGCAAACTATTTTGTTATGCCCGTAATTGGTCATACAGTAAATTTAATTCATATCCATCGGTTTCTTCCAGCTGCGTTTCTTCAAGAATCAACATTTCGATGGCTTCTGCAAAGGCCTTTTTCACGGCCTCCTGTTGCATCCAGTTTCTGAGCAGATCAGCCAGTTCTTTTTCGCCAAATGCATTTGAAAGTTTTGCCGGATTATATTGGTTAAAACCATGCAGGTAAAGATCCCGGAAATGAAATACACTTTCCTTACCTGTAGCATTTTGCCAACAGGTTAATAAGTTACTGATGTCAAATCCGCTATTCCAAAACATGATGAGCATACAGTCTATACTTTCATTAAATGCGGGAATCGGATATACCCTAAGGCAATGGTTGAAAAAATCGATGGAGAATTGTTTCAGGAGTTCCTGTTCCTGCACCGTCCATTCGCTTTTATCAAAAGGAGCCAGTCTTGAAAAGGATAATTCCGCTGAATGGGAAGGAAACCGGAATTGTCCGATTAAATCGAAGTACCGGGGCAGAAAATACTTTACCTCATCAAGGCTTGTTTTGGCGGGTTTGGCACTGTCGTTGTATTTTGCCAAAAAATCAGCTGTAATTTCTTTCAAGGGCAGGGTAGCCAGGGTATTTTCTTCTTCCGGGGTCATACAGCAGTTCGTACAAACGTCAAGTGGTCTTGCCGGCTTATATTTAGCAAAGACTTTGTATGATCTGTCAATGGTTTCCTGCAACACGGGTATAAGTTATAAAAGAGAGAATCATAATTTGAAGGTAAGAAAAAATTTACCTTATGCTTCGGCATCCTTCGACCAACGTGTTTGCCGGTCAGTAACGCTCGTCGTTAGAACGGAAGAGTACTAAGAACCCTTGTCACCCCGAAGCGAAGCGAGGGGTGATAGATGTGTGTAATAGAAGTATATGCAGGTTCCAAAGTTTACCCTGAGTTTGTCGAAGGGCAGGAGGAATCCTGTATTGAACGAAATCTCCAAGAACAGCCAAATCCCTCCTTCGCAAAAGCTTCGGAGGACTCACCATCCCTTCGGTCGGGATTTAAGCAAGTGGTAGACTCAGACTGGGTTGATCCCTCCTTCGTCGGGATGACAAAACAGCCTGTTACTTCACCACTTCCCGGTCAAACACCCACACACTGTGATGATCGCGGGGACGTCCGGTGAATACTTCGTCGGCGATGAGTTCGTTCTCATTGACGCCAAATTTGTAATTCACGATATTCAGGAAGTTCTTCCGCCACATAGTGGCGATCAGGCTGTTCTCTTTTTGCTCGAGCTTTCCTTTAAAAATCAGTTTGACCTTACGAGTCCTGCCATCGGCCTTCATCTTGAAACCGATCTTCTTTTCTTTTTCACCATAGATATGATAGATCTTGATGCGGAATTTGTTGCCCTCTTGTTTGATCCTGAAAACACTTCCGGTCATGCCCTCAGACGGGTCTTCTATTTTGCTTTTTTCTTTATTCATAATCCAGGTGCCGGTGAAGTTGGGAGTCTGTGCGATCGCGGGGGATTGAATGACAAGGACAAGCAGGATTGTCCAAAAAAGCAGGGAGAGTTTTGGCATGGCAGTGGTTTGTCACTAAAGTTCGGACTGCAATGTATTGCCGGCACACAAGGAACTGTTAAAAAAGGCTGGTTGATAAACTTAATTACAATGAGCCTGCATCGGGCCAATTTTTCCAATGTGAAGTTGGCGCTAATGTTGGCTTGTAATGGGAAGGGTCACCGGTCACAATAACTTTAGCTATAAATTGCCAGGTTTCATAACTCCCAGGTCTGTTATTTTCTAATTCTTTTTTATTCTGCTCGAGCCTTATTTCATTTTGTTCTGTCAGGTTAAAAGAGTTTAACAATGTTTCTTTCGTAATGTTAAGTTCATTTAATTTTTCAATTTGATCTTCTATCACTCTACATAGCTCCTCGGGTCCGGGAAATGTGAAAGGTAAGTCGTCAATGGGGTTAAAATTATTTTGATAGAAATCTCTGTGATGCCATTCGTCAATAACTAATATTTTATCTAAGTCTTTTGGAATAGATTTATATAACTCTTCGTCAGTGGCTCTGAACAGATCCCGGTGTCTCGTAACTAAAAGCCGTGCTACTTCTTCTGCAGAAATAGTATTTGGTTCATATTCCTTTAATACTATTCCGGCATTTAAATATTCTTCTTTTTTATGGGGTAGTTGAATTTGATTATTTCTGACAATCCAAAATCCGGCATCTGGTTTTAGGTTTTCAAGTTCAATAGTGTTTTTGAAACTTTCTTCATCTATGGGAAAAACAGTATAGGAATTGGAAAAGTAGGTTTCACTGTAATCGAGGTTAATTAAACAATTTCCGTAATAAGTAATTTCAAGTCCTATAGGTTCAGAGCGAGGGTCATAGCCTAATTTTTCAATAGCTATTGCCCATTTTCCCTGGGTGTTTCTGAATACATTAATTCGTGAGTCAATAGGAAACACATAAGGGTGTCCTAGTTGAACAAATGCAGGGTCGTGTCCATTACGATAATTGTCCAACGTTTGTAGTATTTCTTCTTCTGTCAGCATTAAAAGCGAATTTTTAAAAATACAAAACGAACAGGTACAGCTTCGTTAAAACTGCGATGGGCGAAGCGGGCTCAGGGTGACAAGAACATCGTCATTCTTCTACAAACTAATCACCAGCTTCTTTCCCTCATACTCCACCTTATGTGCATCCCCGCCCGCAGGCTGATCGCCGGCTCCTTGCTTTTCGTTTACAAGTACCATCCGGAAACTGCGTTTTTCCAACATACCGGGAAACTGGCCCGTACGATCGGCGATAGTCAGTTGTTTCTTTTTATCATTCCAGGAAAAGCGAATCTGACTGTAGCTGCCTCTTTCATAATTGTAGTTGTCGTTCTCATCTTCATACAATACAAACTCGCCATCGGCACCCGGATAAATGCGGAGCTCGAGGTAATCCCATTTCTTTTCGGTGGCATATTGTACATCAGGACCCATGGGCAGGATGCTGCCGGCCTTTACATAGAGCGGTACTATATTCAGCGGGGTTTCTTTAGCAATGGTTTGTCCGCCAGTATGAGAGGTGCCGGTCCAGAAATCAATCCAGTTGGTGCCGGCGGGCAGGTACACCTGCCTTGAACGGGTAACGGAATAGTCGGGCGTGTAGATCGTGTCTTTGCCATTTACGCCCGTTGCCTTTGCATACTGACGTTCCGTTACCGGGGCTACCAGCAGGGAGCGGCCAAACATAAACTGATCGTTGATGTCGAGTGTTTTTTTATCATTGGCAAAATCCATCACCAGGGCCCGCATCATGGAGGAGTGATCATGGGTCACTTGCCAGGACGTGGAATAGATATAGGGCAGTAAGCGGTAACGGAGACGGATATACTTTTCTATGGCATCATACACGGGTTCGCCCTTGCTGCCGAACTGGTAGATCTCCCGGGGGGCATCAGTACCGTGTGAGCGCATCATAGGACAAAAGGTACCGAACTGTAACCAGCGGGTATAGAGCTCGCGGTAATCTGCATTGGCGAGGGGTTTGCGGAACTGACCGAGAAAGAAACCGCCGATATCACTATTCCAGTACGGAATACCCGTGAGTGAGAAATTGAGACCGGCGGAAATCTGGTTGCGCAGGGCATTCCAGGAAGCCGTCACATCGCCCGACCAGGTATTGGCGCCATAGCGTTGTTGTCCCGCAAAAGCGGAACGCGTAAGAATGAAAATACGTTTGGACGAATCCACCTGTCGCTGATGTGTATACACACCGCCTACGGTCATCAGCGGAAAGGCATTGCGCACTTTGCGGAAGGAACCGAGATATGTTTTGTTGTTCAGGTCTTCGTCTTTGAAGTCCAGATGATCGGGTTCGGAGGAATCCATCCACCAGGCATCGAGACCGAGGGCATGCATTTTACTTAGATATTTCCAGTAGATATCCCTGGCCTGCGGATTATAGGGATCGTAAACTTTTACACCGGAGGGATACTCCCGCAGCGGCGGCCATTTGTCCACCCCGGAGAGCGGCCAGGTACCGAAGTTCATCAGGGCTTTTATTGAATCCAGTTCGCGGTATTGTTTGGTCTCGGGACCAAAAGAGTTCCAGATGGAAATGGCTATGTGCGCATGGAGGCCATGAATATCGCTGATCATCTTTTTGGGGTTACCGAAGTCAGGATTGAGAAATTCCATCGCATTCCACAAATAATTACTGCTCCAGTACTGCCAGTCCTGGATGATGCCATCGATCGGCACGCCTAATTGACGATAACGACGCACTACTTCCACCGGTTCATCCTGTGTTTTGTAGCGTTCCTTGCTCTGCCAGAAACCAAAGGTCCAGAGCGGGAGCATGGGCGAAGCCCCGGTGAGGGTACGCATCCCCGCAATCACGGCATCGGCGTTTGTTCCTTTGATAAAATAGTAGTCGATCCCTTCGCCCACTTCAGAACTGAAGGAAGTGGCGGAAGGATCATCGCTGAAGACCGTGGGCGAATAATTATCCCAGAAGATCCCGTATCCTTTGGCGGAGAGAACAAAGGGCACATAGTCATCAGTATTGTCCTGGATCATTTTCAGCGTGAGGTTACGCTGGATCATTTTTCCTTTTTGTTGCTGCCCGAGTCCATAGATCGCTTCGTCTGTATCCAGCAGATAGGTTTGTTTGACACTCAGGGTTGGTGTACCGGCGTCATTAAAGGAGGTGAAGCGGGTACCATCGGGCTGTTCACGCAGGAGCACCGTACCATTCAGGGAAGTAAAAGTAAGCGCACCGGTATTCAGGTCCAGTATGGCATTCAACTCTGTTGTTTTGAGGGTTACCATCGTGCCCTTTGTTTTAATACTGTATGGCGTGCTCACCGGGCCTGCGGTAACAGAGAGACTCTGCGGGTTGAATGTCTTCTCTTTCGGATATTTTTTCACCCGGATGTTGCCGGGGCTGTATACCTGCAGTTCGGTCAGGTAATCTTTGCAGGCGACGGTGAAGCCGGTGGGGGTTTTACTGATAGGGGTGGGCTGGCTGTGAGAGATCAGGGTGAAGGCGAATGAGAAGAAGAGAATAATTAATTTAAGAAGCGTGTTCATGACAGATTGGTTTGGGTGGAACAGCGGTATAGGGAATAGACCTGAAAGGCTATTTCAATCTAAGATAATCATAGTTTTCCTTTCGGTTGATTTCTCGAATGGCAATGCAATCCTCCCCCGTCATGATGCAAAGGCATACAATCTATCTGTACTATTTTTCTTCCGGGGAATGCCTTTTCTAAAATACTTTTTGCGAGCTTATCTCTTTCTTGAAATTCGAATGGCAGTCCCTCCTTCCAGCATTTTCCAGCAACTACTACCTGATTGGCGATGATAAAATTCATATAGCCTGTGGCTAAATAGAATTCGACCGAATCAGTGGTAACCTGGTCAAACCAGGATTGTTCGTCTTTACTTAAGTTTTTATAAGCCACATTCTTTGACATCAGCGGACCGGCAGGTAACCGTATAATGTCCAATGGTTTTCCATCCTGATCCGTACTTTGAAGGAGTATTTTATAATTTTCCTCCATCCGGCGATAGGTTTCTTTTGATATTTCGTTTCCAATGGTATCCGCCGGCGCGACGGCTGCCAAAAGAACCGTGCTGTCATTTACAAACCGGCAAAATTCATCCACATGTCCACTCGTACCGATTCCGTATTTCCCATTTTCTAATTTCCCCCATTCTTCCTCTTTGGCTCCTTTTTTAAGCCAGATGAATTTTGTTACGCCAAGGACCCGCTTGTATTCCTCTTCAATCTGTTTTTTTGTCATGGATTTATTCCGGTCCAGTTCAACCGATTCAACCAGCAACATAGTCCCCCTGCCGTTTGTTTGCCAGGCCCCTCCTTCAGAAATCATGGTTGAAGAAATAACGGGGAGATTAAAATGTGCAGCCACATTTTTGTCGATGGACGCGGTGCGATTATCCGGGTGCAGGAAATTAAAATCGGCTATGGCAAACCGGCCCTCTGTATTTCTAAGAAAAACAGGCCCGGAATCCTGAATAGCACCACAATACACCTCATTATAAAAAAGGGTAATCCTTGACGTGTCAATATTATTTGCGATCAACGATTCATATATCCTGCTTTTCAATTGTGCTGAGTCATAGCCCATCTGCGGGCCATAAAACAATCTTACTTTCACATACGGGGTAATTTCTTTCATGGCGCTCATAGCAGTTACCTTAAAAGGTTCGCCTCCAAGAAAGCCCGATTCAACCCAGGTCAGCCAGATATATTCCTGTTCTTC
>JAKQIY010000007.1 GCA_029561455.1 bacterium | reverse complement strand
CCCGGTCCCGGTTCCAGTCCCAGCCCCAGGCCAGTCCCAGCCCCAGGCCAGTCCCAGTCCAGCCCCAGTCCCAGCCCCGGTCCCGGTCCCAGAACCGCCCATTTAATTACCCAATTGTCACGCCACGGAGTACCAGTGACCATTTAACGCTCCTCTTGGGCCGGCGGATTCTCGCGTCACGGAACGCCAATGATATATACCGGCCTGTTGGTGTGCTTAAGTTTTTATAATTGATATTTAATGTTCCAGATAAGCATAGGAAACCAATAGCCTTCGAAATCTTTATATCCCATACCTGGTATGTAATTTCTATACCCGTATAAATCTTCATATTTTTTGTTGGGTAGTGAAATTTGGAAATCAATGTTAGTTCTTAGTTTACGGTAAAGGGTAAACTCATAGCCAAATGCAAGGTTTAACCCAAAGATATATTTTGTGTGCTCCACATCTTGGATCGGGGGAGTGGGCCAAATTAGAGCCTGGCTTGTACCACTTTCATAAATAACAGAATTGCAAATTGATAAGCCGAAGTGAAAAAAACTTGTTTTTTCAAGATTGTATCTAAGATTTACATAGCCACCTGTTTTAATGTAACCACCCGTTTGTACATCAATATCATAGCCTTCATTTGCACCTTTACTGTGTGGGGTCAGAAGATAGCCAACCAGATCAATATTTTGTGCTTTTATATAATTTGGTGTAAATCCCAATTCAAAAATACTCGTAAAGGTTGGAGTAAATTCTCTTGTGTAATTTACGTTAAAAGTCAATGAGGGTATTTGCAATAGATTTACTCCCATGTACTGATTATGGACACTTTGCGCTTGAATAGCCATATGACTTATCAGTAATGCGCTAATTATGAAATGCTTTCTCATCTTGAAGGATTTTTGTTATGTGTACTAACCTTTGGCGGAACCGGGGCCTTGCAGCGGACGAGCTCATGAGCCACGAACCTGGGTGAGTGGCGAATAAGTGTTGTTGGCGCCGGGTCGTCGTGGCGCCAGCCCCAGCCCCAATCCCAGTCCCGGTTCCAGTCCCAGCCCCAGCCCCAATCCCAGTCCCGGTTCCAGTCCCAATCCAGTCCCAGTCCCAGCCCCAATCCCAGTCCCGGTTCCAGTCCCAGTCCCAGTCCCAGTCCAGTTCCAGTCCCAGTCCCAGAACCGTCCATTTAATTACCCAATTGTCACGCCACGGAGCACCAGTGACCACTTAACGCTCCTCTTGGGCCGGCGGATTCTCGCGCCACGGAACGACAATGATCACTAAACAGTCCTCTTTGACCAGAATGTTCTTGCGGTGCGGAGCTACAGTGACTTATGCCAACATGTTAGCATGCGTATTTATTTAGAATTTCACTCCTAGTTGAACACCTGCAAATAATTCACCTTCATTATCGTAACTTATCATACTAGCTGTAATGCCAATGAATAGCCTGTTAAACAGGTAATTATAAGACACTTTGCCATAATAAGGTTCAAAGGATTTATTTGATTTTACAGCAAATCCTAGTAGTTCAACGTTTTCACCATTAATTTCATAACGGGTATCGACCATTGTATAACTGTTGAAGGAGTAGCCGGCACCAATAATTAATTCGTGTTTTTTAAAGCTTTTATTATTCACTAAGTCGAAAGGTAAGAAGAGAATTAACAATGCTATAGACCCTAAATTGTCTCCATATTCATATTCTTGCCTTGGACCACCAGTTGGATATCCTTGCATAGGAGTAGTTGGGTAGATATAGTTCCAGGAATTGGAAAAGTAAGTATTTGGTAACATATCTGCATATGTGAAGGTTGGTGCTAATTGAATTGCTTTACAAATTGGTATACCAATATCAAAGGAGAAGTAATAACCATCAATAACCTTTGAACCACTTGTGATTCCCAAACTGGTTCTTATATCCCAGGATTGTTGTCCGGCAATGGAAGTAAACACTAACATTCCAACCATTAGAAGGTAGATTCTTGTTTTCATGGCACACAGTTTTTTGTTTATGTTCAGGGTAATATTTACAAAATCATCTATAGGCATGCTAACGTTCGGCGGAACCGGTGCAGGCCGTGGCGCGCAACTGTTTTTACCTGTCGGCTTCAGCCGCGAAGCCGGGCGCACCATGCAATGGTTTTTGCCTGGCGGCTTTAGCCGCGAAGCCGGGCCGATAAAGCACCAACTGGTTTTGGAGTGCCGGTCAGGCGGATCGGCGCGCAAAAACCAGTCGCGCCATGAAGCGCCAATTGCATATACCAACCTGTTGCCGTGCGTTGCAATACAGTTTTAT
>JAKQIY010000006.1 GCA_029561455.1 bacterium | reverse complement strand
CCTGATACTAAAAAACTGCTTACTTATGAATAAAATTGGCTTTTTATATTGAAATTTAATAAATCAGAGACTTGTTTAGCCTTGTTTATAATTAAAATAACTATTGACATTTATATACCAGTGCATCGCCTTTATGCGATGTGTCGGACCGGAGGTCCGAATATTGTCTGAAAAATGGAAACTTTACCGATCATTACATATCATCTTCATATTACGCAAATATATGTATTTTCGTAACTAATAAAAACACTAAGACTGCCTGCGGCAGTCCACAGTCCATAAAGGGACTGTACTCCGGTTCCAGTAGAATCTGAGCTACTTCCAAGCTCTAACAACCTGGCATTTTCTTTCGTTTTCACACAGTCTGGGGAGGCTTGGGACCAGAAAAAATTTTTTTGCAATAAAACAGCTTTTTTTATCAAGCCCCGGTTCCCGCAAAATGAATAACTTTCTCCTTAATGGATCATATTATTAAAAAATCTCTTTAGCCCAGGTATCTCAACGAGATGGATGAAATACAACGAGCGCCGTTTAATGTATATCCAGGGTATTTTGTGAGCATGGTATTTTAACGCTTACCGGTTAAAAGCTACTTGGCATGTCATGGTCATTAGGATAGAGAACCACCGGAACGCTGGGTTTACCGGGTTTTAAAAAATCATCCAGGTTACGAATTGAGTACTGCCTCTACGGCGGCGACATTTTTATATATTTATCCAAGCGCTTGTATATTTTACATGATATCATTAAAAAAGGGGTATCCGGCCAGGCATTCACAATTCGGCATGACAATCCTTCTCCTTTTGTCATCATAACGTGGTTAAAAACCCATATATATTACAGCTTCTTTTAAAATGACAATTAACATTCGTAGATACTAATAAATCCTGGAATTTGAGAGAGCGCCAGACAAGTTCCCCACACCACCTTATTCATCTCTTTTTCTGTTGGAATATGCATCCCAAATCACCATAAAATTAATAGAGATGTTGATATTATCATGCGATTGTATCTTTTGCAAAATTATCAGCGCCTGTTTTATCATTAAATGTAATACCAGGGAAAACCAAGCCAGACATCTCTATGTTCGTTTTTTTTGGCATGGGAATACATGACTTTTATAATCTCCGGCCTTGCTAATCTCTATTAATGCGAATATTTGTTCAGAGTTTTCTGTGTTTGAATAAGAAAATTTAATTGTAAATTATCTGCTATAAACAATAAACACCCTATTAAAAACCCTGTTATTATGACTTTTTTGTAAAATAGCAATTAAAGTCAAGAAATTCATTAAAATATTGTTTATCTTTTCTCAACTTGAGAATGATCTGATGAAAAAAGAAATAATAATTGCAGTCGGGAAAATGCAGGACTATATTAAAGCCCATTTGACTGAACCGATTACACTTTATGATTTGGCTCGTTCATGTGGCCTGTCACCCTGGTATGCCTCCAGGATTTTTAAAGAACTATTGGGTAAAACACCATTTGAATATATCCGGGCATGCAGAGTATCACAGGCCGCCTTGAAACTCAGAGATGAAAAAGTTAAGGTGATCGATGTAGCTTTGGATTTTGTATTCGATACCCATGAAGGATTTACAAGAGCATTTACCAGGCAATTCGGGATAAATCCGGCCAGGTATAAAAAGACCACTCCTCCTGTTAAACTTTTTCTGCCTCATCAGATTATAGATTCGTACACAAATTTCTTAAAAGAGGAAAAGTTTATGAATAATAAAGAATTAAGCAAATCAGAAACCGACCCGGTCAAAACCGTATTCGTTCAAGTTATAGAAAGACCGGCGCGCAAGATGATCCTGAAAAGAGGTATTAAAGCGACAGATTATTTTGAATACTGCGAAGAAGTCGGTTGTGATATTTGGGGCATCCTTGTAAGCATAAAAGAGGCATTGTATGAACCTGCCGGATTATGGTTGCCTTCCGGAATGGCGCCCCTTGGCACATCTGTGTATGCGCAAGGAGTAGAAGTCCCTGCCGATTATTCCGGTCTGATTCCGGAGGGCTTTGACATGATTTATCTCAAACCCTGTAAAATGATGATATTTCAGGGTTCGCCTTTCAGGGATGAGGATTTTAAAGAGGCGATTCAGAGTTTGTGGGATGTTATGAAAACATACAATCCCCCAATTTACGGTTTTGAATGGGCGGATCAGGTTGCGCCTCGTTTTCAAATGGAGCCCATAGGGTATCGCGGCTATATCGAGGGCCGGCCCGTTAGAGAGATCGTTAAGTAAAATTACAGGATGATTAAAAAGAAAGGAAAATTAATGAAAAAGATTGCGCTGATAATAATGACATTTATTTTTATTTCAATTACAACTTTCTGTGACCAACATGGCGATTGGGAAAAAACTATAAACTATATGGGCAACCAGGTTTGCTACGAGATAAGGGGAAAAGGGCCAAAAACACTCTTTTTTATTCACGGATGGACCGGCAGCCGGGAAACCTGGAAGTATCAGTTGGATGCCTTTGATGATTATCGCGTTATTGCGATTGATTTACCGGGAAACGGGAAAAGTGGGAAAAATGAAAAAGTTAATTACACGATGGACTTGTTTGCGGATACTATATACGAAATCCTTAAAAAAGAGAATATTAATAATGCCTTTTTCATTGGTCACAGCATGGGCTTTGCTGTTGCTGAAGTAATGGCTTGCAAGTATCCTGAAATCTGCAAAGGGATAGGCAGTGTCGATGGCGCTCATTTTGAATTACCTGAAGAGCCGGTAGAAAAGGAGGCCTGGATTCAATATAACAGAGAGTTTGCGAAAAGCATGGAAAATGAACAAGGAAGAAAAGATTTTATCAATGCTTTATTTTTACCAGATACCCCCCAAATATTAAAAGATGAGGTTTTTAAAATATCCAGTAATGTGCCCCTGACAATAGGTAAGTCTATGATTGAAGGTGTGGAATCCAGTCAAAATTACTGGAAAAAACGGATTATGAATATTCCATGCCTGGCAATTTACTCACCAGCTTATCAGCTAACCCCAAAAGATAAAGCGGATTTTATCAATATGTATCCTTTGGTTGAATATCATGAAATCGAAAAAGTCAGCCATTTTTTCATGCTGGAAATACCGTATAAAGTGAATCAAATCTTGCTGGATTATCTGTCTAAAGCATATTGATAAACCGTCATTTAGCTTTACTAATACAAACGGGAACAGCCGGAATGTCCGGGTGAAAATAGTGGCCAAGGCGGCTTGCGCTGCAAAGGCAACAGCGAAGGAATATTGTGTAGTGATGTTCCGTTATCCCAAAAGTAAAACCGACCTGCAGATCGGGGCTGAATCAAAAGCCCCAATTTACATAAAGTCATTTAAAACATAAAGCGCTCAAAATAAGCTTGTCATTTCGAGCGAAGCGAGAAATCTTGTTTTTACAATATGTTAAATACGAAAGATTCCTCATCGCTTCGCTCCTCGGAATGACATGAAAAGCTTTTTTTTTCTCAAATTTGTATTCTAGTCTACTTTTGGGGGCTTTTGATACAGCCCCGGAAGAAACTGGTAGGGGCGTCCCGGTGGGACGCCCTTGCAAACAAGAACTCATAATTATTACCGACAGAGCCGGTTGAGGGGGATTCCAAGCCAGGAGGCCTGGAACCAGAAAAAAAATATTTAATTGGAAGACACTTTTTAACTGCGAAAATTTTGCGCACCTGTGCAAATTATGCGGGCTAACTGGCGGGAAAATAAACTGACGCTATTTACAAATATTTGTTTTTTATGAGTTTGAATGAAGTTGTTGTAATGGTATAACAATTGCTTTTACATGGTGGATTGATAATTCAATGCATTAAAATATTGTATAAAAATAAAAATATTTATTATATTTCACCTGCAGGGGATTTTACCCTGAAACGGGAAGAAATTAATCCAATTGTAAGCCTGGGAGAACGCATGAAAAAGTTGGTGGCAAGTTTGGTTATGGTTTGCGGATTGCTGTTCATAGTTAATGTTATTATAGATGCGGCGCAAGCGAATGAAAGTTATTATGGTGAAATTGCCAGGGATTTTATGCAAAACCCGGACAAGTACAGCAACCAGAATTCACTATCCGGTACTGCCGAAAATGACTGGGACCTGAAGTTCAGTGAGCCGAATATAACCGGGGATACGGGTTTTGGCCATAGCGTGGCTTGCGCCGGGGATGTGAACGGCGACGGGTATGATGATGTGCTGGTTGGGGCTAATTATTATAATAATGAACGAGGCCGGGCATACCTCTATTATGGCGGCCCGGATATGGATGCAGACGCTGATCTTATCATGACCGGCGACACCCAAGAGAGCGATTTTGCTTGTAGTGTCGCTGGAGCCGGGGACGTCAATGGCGATGGCTATGCGGATATAATAATCGGGGCAAACTCTGCCGGAACGGCTTATCTTTATTTAGGCGGAGCGAATCCGGATAATATTGCCGATGTGGTTATGAGCCAAAGAGACGAACCTTATTTCGGTGATTGCGTTTCCGGCGCCGGGGATGTGAATGGCGATGGGTATTGTGATGTAATGATCGTAATCCCTGGAGGACGACATTATAGAGATGGTTATTTAGAAAACGAATATACCGGTTATGTTTACCTGTATTATGGCGGGCAAGCAATGGATAATATCGCAGATGTGGTTTTAGCAGGTGAAACTCCCGGCGATAATTATGCTGGCAGTATTGCCGGTGTAGGTGATGTAAATGGCGATGGTTACGCCGATGTGCTGGTTGGAGCTTACTATATTAACAATTATACAGGACGGATGTATTTATATTACGGTAACCCGAACATGGATGCGACTGCCGATGTTGTTTTTTACGGGAAGCAAGAAAATAGTTATTTCGGTGCTACTCTTACCGGGGCCGGCGATGTAAATAACGATGGCTATGATGATATACTTGTCGGCGCTTATAAAGATAATAGTGACAAAGGACATGCCTATATATATTACGGCGGTACGGCAATGGATAATACTGTGGATATAATGCTATCAGCACAATCAGATTTTAATTATTTTGGAAGCGATGTCGCCGGGGCCGGTGATGTAAACAACGATGGCTATGATGATATTCTTATTGGGGCATGCTTTTCTTTTACTGAAGGACGTGCTTATTTGTATTACGGTAGTGCGCATATAGATAATAATGCGGATATTGTTTTTACCGAAGATAAAAAGTTGAACTACTTTTGTAATGGCACAATCGCCGGTGTTGGGGATGTGAATGATGATGGGTATGCGGATATATCAATCGGAATTAGCGGTAGCGGTAATAGTTACGATGAGGTTGATTGGATTTATATTCTAAACGGCAGTGCGAATATTGATAAAACAGCAGATCTTACCCTCACCGGAGAAACAGTTAGTAATGGATTTGGATATAGTGTTGCCGACGCCGGGGATGTAAATAATGATGGTTACCATGATGTTTTGATTGGCGCTATATCTTATTGCTATGAAACCGGTCAGGTATATTTATATTATGGAGGGCCTGATATGGATACGATCCCGGATATTGTCATGACAGGTGAGGACGCTAATAACTATTTTGGTTACAGTGTCGCCGGCGCCGGGGACGTAAATGGTGATGGGTATGATGATGTGCTGGTTGGGGCTTACCGATATGAAAATTCAGATTATTGGGAAGTAGGTCGTGCTTATTTATATTTGGGGGGCTCCAATATGGATGGTAAAGCTGATATAGTAATGACAGGTGAAGCGCCGGAAGATTATTACGATGTCGAGTTCGGTTATAAGGTGGCTGGGGCTGGTGATGTGAATGGCGATGGGTACGATGATATTCTGATTAGCGCTCGGTGTGAAGGATATAATATTAATGTTTATTTGTTTTATGGAGGGGCGGCTATGGATAATATTGCAGATGCAATCATTGCAAAACAAAGAGATCCGATCTCTATTTATTCTTTGAGTTGGAATGAAGCTTTATCAGGAGTCGGAGATGTCAACCAGGATGGCTATGATGATATATTAATTGGCGAATGCGTCTATAGCGAAGATAAAAATATTGTCGGCCGGGCATATCTTTATTATGGGGGAGTGGATTTTGACAATGAAGCGGATGTGATCTTTACCGGGGAACTCGATATGAAATACCTGGGAAGAAAAGTCGCTAGTGCCGGCGATGTAAATAATGACGGTTTTCTGGATTTATTAATAGGTTGCGGAGGATATAAAGTTAACCTGTATTTTGGCGGCCCTGATATGGATACTAGTCCAGATTTGATATTGGATGGGGCAGTGTATGGAAAGACTACATACTACGGAGAAAGCATGACCGGCGGAGTCGATATCAACCATGACGGTTATGATGATGTTGTTGTTGGAGCTTATGGTTATGCAACATCAACCGGCCGGGCCTATATTTATTACGGTGGCCCGAATATGGACGACCAGGTCGATGGCATTCTGACCGGGATTGAAAATAGCTGTTTTGGTTTCAGTCTTGCCGCCCTGCAAGACGTGAATGGTGACGGATTCAGCGAATTGCTTGTGGGCGCTCCGTATTACGGAGAATACTATAATGGAGACGCCTATCTCTACTTTGGCAGCCAAACGCTCGATGTGGAAGACGCGGGAAACAAAACTTTAGCCTTACCGAACCGGGTACAGTTGTGGAATAACTATCCCAATCCCTTTAATCCCGCCACGAATATTGAGTTTGAGTTACCGGCGCGGGCGAGTGTGGAGGTGGTGGTTTATGATGTGTCCGGCCGGCGGGTGCGGAAGCTGCTGCACGAGTGGCGCAGCGGCGGCCAGCACCGGGTAACCTGGGATGGCCGGGATGATGCCGGACTACCGGTGAGCCGCGGGGTGTACCTGTGCCGGTTCAGCACAGATACCGGTTTTGCAGAGACGAAAAAGATGACGCTGGTAAAGTAGGTTGGGTTTACAGCAGTGGGGGCGGTGTAGACTGGGTGGAGGGTGTGAACAGGTGGATTGGGCTAAAGCCCCGATATTTGAATTTTAATGTTCCACGATCTAAAGATCGTGGCAATGAGAGGATAGAATATTCAATCAGTTCGCAGATTCAGAACAAGGGGCAAAAGCCCCTTGTTCTGAGAAAAAACGAAATATTTGTTCCCGGTGTTTATTTCACCAGCGTCATTTTACCCCAAAGCGTTTGATGTGGAGTTTGCAGGCGGCAGAAATACAGTCCGCTGGCGAAGCGGGAGGCGTCGAATGTACAGGAGTGCCAGCCGGCGGGTTGTTTTTCGGCGTCGATGAGGGTCAGCATTTCGCGGCCAAGCACATCAAATATCTGAAGCGTTACCACATCGGCGGCGGGCAGGCCATAACGGATGGTGGTTACCGGGTTGAAGGGATTGGGATAGTTTGGCGCCAGGGACAAATCCGCAGGGATATTTTCCATTGATGCCAGATTGAGTATAATTTCACTGAAAGCATCATCATTAAATGTATCGCTGCCTTGAATTGTTGTGGATTGCAGTGAAAATTCATTATTGTTCGCAGGGTCCCATAATTTAAAGGATAATTTTTCAACAAGGACTGCGTTTTTATCATCGGTTTGCTGTTCATCGGTCCAGGCCAGAATAGCCAGAGGAAACCGGCCGTTATAAAGGGTGGAACCGATGCACGTGTTTGCATCTGTAAATACAGCTATTTCAGCACCTGGGGTGATATCCGTTCCTTGAATACTATTAATAATAATGGCATGATAATCGGGGCCTGTTTGATCTATCCTGAAATGGGCGCCAGGAGCTGAAATGGTTTTTGCCAGGGCCATTCCCGGTGAATTCTGTATAGATAACGGCGCCGGATAAATAAGGGTAGCCGCCTGGTTCATATAAAGTTTATATCCTGCGCCAGGGGCCATATCGCCAATACTGTTCATTTTACCGGGAATGTAGAACCCGTTGCGTCCTTTGGCAATACCAAGTTGTGCGTCAATGCCGGCCAGGGCAATTTCGGCATTCATGGGGTCGTTGGGCAGAAAGCTAACCCAATTCCAACCTGCGGCAAGAGTAATTGGCGTGTTAGCTGCAACGCATTCTCCGGCGAAAGACAGTTGTTGAGCGGATTGCATGTTAACCTGGTACATTTGCAATACATTCCAGTCACCTATACTGTTTATAGTTCCTGGAACATAAAAACCATTTATACCTTTAACAATTGTCACACCCTGAACAGAAGCCCAGGTTGAGGACATGGAAGGATTTTCCGGTATAACATTGGCGGAAATCCAGTTCCAGCCGCTGGCAAGGGTAAGAGAATATGTACAGGCAGTTCTGAATTCTAATGGATTTATTTGCGCCATTGGGCCGTTACCCCATTCGCCATTGCCGGAGGTATAGTTGGCGCCGGATTCTGGGGCGTATTCGGTATTTGTACTGCTATCCCACAGGCGGAAATGTAAAGCTTCACCACTGGCAAAGCCATCTTTGACATCGGTTTGGGAATCATCACCCCAGGACATAATTGAATACGGGGGATTGCCATAGATTACCACTGCGCCGGCGCAAATCTCGCCACCAAAACCGTTAGAGGTGAAAATGCCTATTTCATCGCCGGGATTTACAGGAATGTCATCAAGGGTGACAGCATAAAGAAGCACCGGGTAATAATCCTCTGTTTCTGTCCAGCTAAAGTGTTGTATTGCCGGTAAAATTGAAAACACGCTATTGCTTTGGTCGACCGGGCTGCCGTCGGCATCGGCTATTCGCACCAGGCATAAAGTAGATGGGACATTTGGAATAGTCCAGGGATGGGAACCGTCATTACTGGTGTTGGCGATAATGGCCGACCAGGTGGACCCGTTGTTGGTGGAATAGTCAATATTAACAGTACTGCTGATGTTACTGGAAGTCCAGGTAATATTATGACTACTGCCAGCCAGCCAGTTTTCGCCGCCGTTGGGGGAGGTGAGAGTAATGTTTGCAGTTGTGCCGTAAATAGTAAATACGTTGTTACTTTGGTCAACCGGGTTTCCGTCCGTGTCGGCAATCCGCACCAGGCACATAGATGATGGTGTATTGGGGATTGTCCATGAATGGGAGCCGTCATTTGAAATTGCAGTAAAAATTCTGAGCCAATCAGTACCGTTATTGATTGAATAATCAATGTTGACCGTACTGCCAGCGCCAGAAGAATTCCAGGTTATTCGCTGGTTACTGCCTGTTTGCCAGTTTTCACCGCCATTCGGCGTGGTTACAGTAATAGTACTATTATCGGCGGCTGCCTGGGTGATTTGTGATTGTTGTGGACTGTTTGACGCCCAGGCGGCGGTTATTTGTATGACGCCGGTGCGCGGGCTAGAGTTCGGATTGGCGAGGTAATGAGCATTGATTGTGCCATTACCGTTACCCGATGTTGCCGAGGTAATTGATAACCAGGTGGAACCACTGGTTACGCCAGCTGTCCAGGGCATATCATCAGCTCCGTTACAAGTAATGGTAAGAGTCAGGTCGCCGGCGCTGTTACTGACATTTTGTTGCGCGGGTGAGACCTGAATAACAGCAGCAATGTCGCTGGTTAATATGGTAGCATAGTTATTAGAGTTGTTACGGGTGTCTACCGGAGTACTTGATGAATACCAAGTGTTTACCGGCGAGCCGGACTGATAATTAGTGTATTTTTCTACTGAAAAAGAGATTATTTCGCCGGTAGTGGATTTGCTGCCATCATATACATTCAGAAAAAACTTGTCGGCAGTATTATTCATATAGGGCACAAATTCTGTAATATCAAGCGCCATATTATTAGCAGGATAAGGACGAGGCCCGCCCTGGCTGATAAAATCATCCATTTTTTTTGTACGCGTAGGACTGGAGGTTTCGCCAATGCCCAGAGTTATATTACAATCACTGCGATTGTTATGGGAAACATTAAACACCGCCAAAAGCTGTGGTTGGTAATTAACACGATTTTCATATACAAAAATAACCTGGACCCTTTCCATCATCGCTTTATATGAAATGTAATAAAACCCGTCGGCGTCATTTTCCCAGCTGCCCTCGCCCCATGAATTGGCTATTTTAAAGGCCCCGTAATTATTGGAGGAGCCGGATTCGGAATAAGGACCATAATTATCGTCATACCCGACTATCGTATTGGCGTGGTTGGTTTCAGAGCCGCTGTAATTATTCCATGTCCACAGGTCATTGCTTGTCATGTCTTCATATTCATCGGCATTAACGGGGATTGTGACGCAATTATAATTTTCGATAATGGTTTTCAATTCTACCAAATTTGCTGCTTCAGTAACCCACATGTAACTATAACCGGAATCCGAGCGATATAAAGGAGCTTGCCGCCAGGCAGATTCGTCAGGCCAAGTCGTGCTGTTGCGCGGATCAAAGGGCATTAAATCCCAGGTGCAGCAGCCTATCGTATATAGTAAATCGATGGCATCGCTAAAATAGGCGCCTTCATCTACGCCATCATTAATTTGATGATAGATGAAATCGGGGCTGAATATTTTATTTTGATAAGCGGAACTTGGTTCTCCATCGTATCCGCCCTCCCACCTGGCGCCGGACAGATTCCAGTTATGTTCACGGGCTTCCTGAAAGGTTTTCACATAATAACCCTCAGCCCAGGCAACGCAGGAACCTTCGCCATCCTGATTACCGATAGGGGGGAACCAGTTCGTAGCTGAATTATCATGATTAGGGGCAGCTTTGAGTCCCCCGCCAATTTTATTAATTTTATCGACGAGTATGGGTAAATTGCGAACTTGCTGCCATTCGGCTTCAGTTGGAGGTTTTAGACCGGTGCCATGACCATTGACTTTAATGTTATAATTTTTTCCATCCTGATAAACACCGATTTTTGCTTTTATACGATTGAACTCCTGATCAGTCATTATTCGTTTATTCAAGGTAATGCTCTGGGCAAAAAGCAATTGCGCTCCTAAAATAATCACTAGAAAGAATAATATATTCCTCATTTTTCCGACTCCATTGCTTATGTTGTGCTGAAATCTTGGTAAATATAAAATGTTAAAGCCAGATATTGTGTCCATACCTGGCTTTAACGGTTCTACACAAATATACTTTACTCGCGGTTAAATTATTTGACCAGGGTCAACTTTTTAATAAATTTTTCCTTTTGGGTGTCGAGCTGATAAAAATAGATACCTGACGATACTGGAGTGTTGTCTTGATTAGTACCATCCCAAATAGCCGTATACCGGCCTGCTTCATGTAATTCATTGGTCAGGAGTTTGATCAACTCGCCATTAATATTGTAAATGGCCAGTTCAACCCTTGAGGCCACCGGTAATTCATATTGAATTGTGGTGGTCGGGTTAAACGGATTGGGATAATTTTGCTGCAAACTGAACCGGGTTGGTAAGGACTCTACGGTTTCCAGGGTTACAAATGAATATGGTGATGCCCCGAAAAATTCTGAACCCTTGTTGACCAGGCAATTCATTTCAACAGCATTATTATTTTGTTCATTCCAATATTTAAAGTACATTTTTTCGCCCGACTTTAATCCTTCAACAAGATCGGTTTCATCGTTATCGGCCCAAGCCAAAAGAGCTATGGGAGTTTGACCTGTGTATACAACAGAGCCGGCGTATAAACCATTCTCAGAATATATCGCAATTTCTGCGCCAGGTTGTAGACCCTGAACATTTTCAATGACTATAGCATGGTAATCGTCACTTTGCGGCCTGGTTGCAAAATGTTGCCTTTGTGGTGCAGTTTTATGTAATTCGGGTGCTAAATTTTGCTCCGGGCTGGCTGTAGCAGCGGGGTATATGAGAGTTGCTGCCTGATCCAGGTATATCCGGTAACCGGAGCCGGTGGTCATATTACCAATGTTATTGATTGTACCCGGGATATAGAAGCCGTTACGGGATTTTGCAATAGAAAGATGTGAGACAATGCTGGCCAGAGCAGTTTCGGCATTGATCGGGGAATTGGGTAAGTAACCTACCCAGTTCCAATTCTGCTGTAAGGGAATGGGCATGTCGGCGGCAATGCAGGAGCCGGTAATTACTAACTGGCAAGCTGATTGTACATTAACCATGTACATTTTTTTTACATCCCAATCGCCAATAGTGTTAATGACGCCGGGAATATAAAAACCGCTTTGTCCTTTAACAATATTCAAGCCGGGGATGCCAGCCCACACTGTTTCCATATCCGGGGAATCAGGGGCAACATTGCTGGAAATCCAGTTCCAACCAGCGAGGAGATTTATTGTCAGATTACATCCAGCCTTGAACTGAAGAGGATTGATTTCCGCCATAGCGCCATTTCCCCAGTTACCGTTACCGGTAGTATAGGTCGCGTTGAATTCCGGTCCATATTCAGTTTGTGTTTCACTATCCCAGAAGCGGTAATGCAAAGCTTCGCCAGAAGAGAAACCGTCCTTTACCCCGGTTTGTGAATCATCGCTCCATGCTTGTAAGGAATAAGGAGGCGCCCCGTTAATGGTTACCGCACCGGCGCATACCAGCCCACCCTGACCATCCGAAGCAAAAACGCCTACTTCGTCGCAGGTATTTGCCGGGATATCATCGAGTGTCACTGTATATAATAAAATGGGATAATAGTCTTCAGTAACCGTAAATGCAAAGTGGGGGGGACAAGGAGGTGTTGTTATAGTAAAGACATTGTCACTTTGATCTGTGGGTGTACCGTCGATGTCTGCGACCCTTATAAGACAATTAGTTGATTGGTTATCGGGTATAGTCCAGGATAGTGTATTATTGTTAGGTGTATTGGCGTTGATTGTGTTCCAGTTTGTTCCATTATTAATGGAATATTCGATTTTAACATTGGGAATAGTACCGAGTGTCGTCCAGGTTATGTTATGGGCGCTGCCAACTTCCCAACTCTCGCCGCCGTTGGGTGAGGTTATAGTGATATTATCACCTTGTATTGTAAATACATTATCGCTTGTATCACTAGGAGCTCCGTCGGCATCGGTGATAGCAATCAAACATTGTGATGATGGTGTATTTGACACTGTCCAAGATTTTGAGCCATCATCTGTAACATTGGACAGAATTCTCGTCCAGCTTACCCCATTATTAGTGGAAAGGTCAATATTCAAATTACCACTTGTTCTGTAAGAAGTCCAGGTAATAGGATGACTTGAATCAGGCAGCCAACTTTCTCCACCATTAGGAGAAGTAATGATGATATTGGGGGCAGTAATTGTAAAAGAGTTATTACTTGTATCCGTTGGATTCCCGTCAACATCGGTAACTCTGACCCGACAATTGGTTGATGGAGATTCAGGAATAGCCCATGAATGAGCGCCATCATCAGGTGTGCTTTCAATAATAGAAATCCAGTTAGAGCCATCGGTCGTAAATTCAATTTTTACATTACCACTGGTTCCCCCGGAAGTCCAGGTAATATTATGATTAGTGCCAGATTCCCAACTTTCACCCCCATTAGGAGAAGCTACGGTAATAAAGGGCGCTTTAATTGTAAAGTTGTTATTACTTTGATCTGTAGGCGTTCCATCAGAATCCGTAATTTTAACCTTACAGGTGGTAGAAGGAGTATCCGGCACAGTCCAGGGATGAGATCCATCGTCCGGAGTGCTGGCAACAATTGTTGTCCAACTTGTGCCATTGGTAGTATATTCAATTTTAATATTACCACTGTTGCCGGTAGAATTCCAGGTGATGTTTTGATTACTTCCCGTGTACCAGGTTTCCCCGCCATTGGGAGATGTTAATGTGAAAGGATCTGATGCTTCTTTGGTTATTGATATATCATCCACATAAGAACCTTCATAATTTACAACATTATCACTGCCAAAGCCAAAGGCAATCCATACCTGATTATCGTCAAGATAACTGTCGCCTTCGCCATCCCAATCATTCAAGTCAAACTCCAGGAAATTCCAGCCATTGACATTTCCGGATAGAGTTGTAAAGTTACCGGTATAACCATAAACACTGTAACCGGAATTATAACTGGTTCTGGAAACCCCTACCATGAAATAATCATATTGATATTCGGATATAGTCCAGTGCCAGAAAGACAGTTTTGCATTAGTAATGTTAGGGTCGGACAAGTCAAAAGGACCATAAATCATCCAGGTATTCATGTTATATGTATAGGTATGACCGCCTGGATTCGTACCTTGGGCACACCAACCACTATAGGTGCCATTATTTTTGCGATAATTACTTTTACCCCATCCTGTTCCTAATAGTTGCCAATCGTTTGGAAAAGAACCTTCAAATGTTTCAGATTTGATTGTTTGCCACCCATCCGTTGTGGGTGGAGATGGCGGTTCAGGTATTTCAGTATTTGATATCCTGCCAGTTTCTTTGGAAAAATCAATTTTTCCCAGCAATGAGCCATCCAGTTTTTTTCTGATTATTGAAATTTTACCGTCATCCCTGTTTTGATCAGATTGTTTTAAACGGTCGTTTGCTTTTGCTTCTGGTTCAGAATACGTAAATGAAAATGATCCCATAAGGAATAGGAAAAACATTATATTCAGGGCAAGAACTGTATTTTTTAAATGATTCATTTCACCCTCCAATTAGTAAAAACAATTGAGATATTTTTTTATTTAATAAAGGCCATTTTTTTTGTTTGGGTATAATTTCCGGCTTTAAGGATTAAATAATAAATACCGGCGCTAACCGTTTCGGAACGGTCATTTGTACCATCCCAAACCACTCGATAATACCCCGGTTGTAATTTTTCATTGACCAGGGTACATATTTTTTGTCCAGTTATATTAAAAACCTCGACCTGTACATCTGCAGTTTCCGGCAGGGAATACTCTATTGTTGTTTGCGGATTGAATGGATTAGGATAATTTTGTAGCAGATCGAACTGGATCGGTCTTGTATCGTTTGTTGTGTTAATAGCAACAGGAACATTATGCAAATTAACCTGAGCAAACACACCGTTGCCCCAGGTGCCGTCACCGTACAGATAAAGGGCATTGATATTAGTATACTCGGTTGAAGCGCTGGCATCCCAAATTTTAAAAACCAGGTATTCACCTGCAATAAATCCATCTTTGTCGTTGGTTTGGGAGTCGTCACCCCAGGCATTCAAACCATAATCAGGCCAAATAACTGCGCCTGCGCAAACCAGGGTGCTGCCATTATCAAAAAAGACGCCAATTTCATCGCCATTTTGCAAAGGCAGGTCATTTATTGTCACATTATTGATTACAATGCTATAATAGTCTTCAGTGGCTGCAAAGTTATAATGCGGCAGGACTGTTTCACCTGAACCGGAAAGAATTATTTGCCAGGGGTTTTCATCCGGGTCGTTGCTGTAAATGGTTAGTGTTGCAGTTTTGGCTCCTGCTGCCGCTGGAGTAAATTGTACACCCAAATTATGATCGCTGCCGGCAGCAACAGAGAAAGTTCCGCCTCCGCTGGAAATGCTGAAATCAGTTGCATTGGTTCCACCAATATCGATAGAAGAGATATCCAGACTTGCATCGCCTTCATTCTGAATAACAAAAGTATGCGATGAATTTAATCCGACAGTGATATTCCCGAAATTAAAAGAATGAACATTATCCTGTACATCCAGATCCGGGCCGATAGGGATATATGGTACAGCATCAAGACTCACCTGAGCATAAATACCATTGCCCCAGGTACCGTTGCCTGTTGAGAATGTAGCGTTTACATCGTCATAATTAGATGCTGATCCTGACTCCCAGATTTTGAAAACCAGCAAATCACCGGTAGCAAAGCCATCCTTAGCAGTAGTTTGTGAATCATCACCCCAGGCGCTAATGCCGTTGTTAGGCCAGACAACTGCTCCGGCGCAAACCATGGCGCTGCCATTATCATAAAAGACTCCGATTTCATCGCCGTTTTGCAGGGGTTGACCGGCAATTGTTGCCTGGCTGACGATGATACTATAATAGTCTTCAGTTGGGGTGAACAAGAAATGCGTTTGACCACGTACCAGTGTTGAGAAAGTGAGAGTGATCAGCGCTCCCCATAAAATTTTACTACAAAATTTACCCATCTGTTCCTCCTCCTCTTAATTACCCATAACATTACCCATAATTGAATAAGTAGTAATTAGTAAATATTAATTACAGGTTTGTTTCAGGTAAAAATTTAAATAGTTCTTAAACGCCTGCTATGAATGTAAATCAGGGTCTAAAAGCCCTGATAATTCATACTGTTGTAAAAAACACAATTAAATGTGTAAAAAATAACACCTGGTAAAAAATAACTTTTGATAGTGTTTTTGCGCTTTTGGAAATTTAAATAAATCCCGAATTTGAGGTCCAGCTTGAGGCCCCCCGATTAAAAAAGGCCCACTCCATTCACGATGCAATATATAAATTTTCGATGCTTGTAGCAAGTAAAAAAACCATTATTCATTTTTTAGGTGAAAAAATTTTAGACAAGCCTAAAGAATTATAATAAAATAACATACATTATCCGTCAGATGAATTCAGCTCAAATAAAATAGTTTTCAAGAGCAGATAGGAATTGCAATTGGTATGATGGGAAAAGGGGTGAGGTTGGATAATAAATATTAAACAAGGGACTTTTGCCCTTGATACAGAACTATAAATTTTACTACAGGACGGATGTTCTACATTATTATGCGCTCTGGGACGGACTCCCTGAGCGAGATTGAGCGATGGGGCGTTCGGGGGGACGCCCTGTAAAAGTATTCATATTTTTACCGGCAGAGCCGGGGTAAAGGGGTTCCAAGCCGGGAGGCCTGGAACCAGAAATGCAGTTTGGTAATGCAGAGTATTAACATCATTATCCAGGGTTAGAAACCCTGGTTTATTTCCCGCACCGGGATATGAATCCCGGCGCGATCTGCAAATGACGTTGGTGAAAGAGCTTGTTTTTCAGGGGGTGGACGGCATGGACAGTGTTGACTAGATGAATATAGAATTTGAAAGAATTTAGAGCAAGGGGCTTTTGCCCCTTGCTCTGAGAAAAAACGAAATATTTGTACCCGGTATTTTATTTCACCAGCGTCATTTTACCCCAAAGCGTTTGATGCGGGGTTTGCAGCCGGTAGAAATAGAGTCCGCTGGCGAGGCGGGAGGCTTCGAATGTACAGGTGTGCCAGCCGGCGGATTGTTTTTCGGCGTCGATGAGGGTCAGCATTTCGCGGCCAAGTACATCGAATACCTTAAGGGTGACAACCTCGGCGACGGGCAGGCCATAACGTATGGTGGTTACCGGGTTGAAGGGATTGGGATAGTTTTGATCAAGGGTGAAATGTTCCGGCAGTTTTTGCTGCTGTTGTTCCTCGATGTCGGTAGGCAGGGACATGGAAAACGCCGAGGTGTTGCCGGAGGTGTCCGTAGCCGTCAGGGTGTAATACGATAAAGACGGATTAACCGGCAAGGTAAATGAAAAGGCGCCGCTATTATCGGCAATAGTGTCTCCCAGGTAATTCTGACCCTGACTGTCCTGATCGCTGAACAGTTCTACTGTTGCTAATGGCCGGGTGACGCCGCTGAGGGTGGTCCAGGTTTTGTGTAACTGGGCGGGAGGATCGATATTATCATTACTGTTATTGACCAGCTTTATACCGGCGTCGGTGTTAAAAGCAATACTGTTGCGGGAAATAGTATTGGCATAACTGGTTTGACCATTGACAAGCACACCGCTTTTACCGTTGTACCAGATAATATTTTCGGATAGCTTGTTTTGAAATGCTTTGGTCATAATGATAACGCCATATTCCGTATTACCTAGTTCGGGAGCAAGACTGTTATTTGTACCGATGATGTTATTTTCAAGCAGGTTACCGGCACATTCGGTTATGATTACGCCATTGCCGTTACCGCTAATAATATTTTCAGCGATCCGGTTATCGTTGCATTGCTCCTGCAGGGCGATCCCGGCATAACCATTCCCCAGTTTTAGATTAGAGTTGTAATTCAAACCGATAATGTTCCCGGTTATATTATTATTGCGCGAGTCTTCATCAATGAATATGCCGGTTTCGCTGTTACCGGAAATTACATTGGCAGTTTGTGAGGCACCCTGGGGGCCGATAATTGAATTTTCACAGCCACCCCATAAATATAATCCATAGCGATTGGGCCCGGCGGCACTGCCTGTGGCATTGATTCCCAGGTAGCAACCCCAGATTTTTATACCATCGGCAATGGAGACCATAATACCCGCATGGGGAAAGTTAATGATCGCCAGAACGCTGATTTCACAGTTATAGTCATTAACGTTCAGACCGGAGCCGGAAAAAACCTGGCTGCCGTCGATTTGAATTTCCGGTCCGGCGGGATTGGTATCGGCAGCAATAAAATCGGTTTGAGAATAGCCTTCAATGATTAGAGCGTCGGTAATCGAGGGCAGCGGGGACGCCGGGCGAATGTGCCACACGCCGTCAATAATATTAAAATTGGGGTCGCTATCAGGTATATTGAAGCGTATCGTATCCGGCCCTGCTTTAATGTTCGCTTGTTCAATGGCGTGACGAAGGGAGCCGGCGCCGCTATCGGCGGTAGTGGTTACCAGCAGTCCGGTAAACGGAGAAGGCGTTGGCAGTTTAAAAATTTCGACGCCCATGCCGTCATTGGCGGTAAAGAGATATTCAGCGCTGCCGTCCATGCCGGATACCCATGAGGAAACCTGATAAAATGGAACTGCCTCGACGGGTTGAGCCGGATTGCTGATATCAAAACCCTGAATACCCTGAACCCCGGCAATTAATACAAGATTATCCTGAATAAGTACGGAGAACGGGTCAAAAATTTGTGTATTAATACTGTCGGTAATGATCGGCAGCAAGGGCGTACTGATATCTACCTGATAAATATAGGGATTCCACCTTTTTACGACCCAGGCATAATTACCGGAAATTTCAACATCATAAGCATTTTTTAAAGAGGACACCACAGCGATTTCGAACGGATTGGCAGGAGATGCAATATTCATACAGCGTAAACCGGAAGACCCATCGGCAACCCAGGCATAATTACCGGATAATGCCAAATGACACGCATCGCCCGGAGTATCATAGTTACCGGTAATGACCGGGTTGGCGGGATTGCTGATATCTACCCCGATCAGGCCGTTATAATTATCCGTTACCCAGGCATACGAATTTCGCACTTTAATATCGCTTATATAGCCGTTTAATAAGGTTAACGTGGCAACCTGCACGAGCGCCTGGGGATTTGAGCAATTAATAATACGCAGCGTATCCAGGTCGCCAAGCAGAACATAATTATCTTTAACCGCCAGGGCATTGCAACTGTAGAAAATGTCAGTATATTTGCCCAGTAAAAAAGGTGATTGGGGAACAGAGATATCCAGAATACTCATACCGGCTTCACGGTTGGCGACATATAATTTGTTTTGGTCAAGAACGCATTCCCGTGCGGTGGGAACCGGGCCGGTCCATTCGGAAAACCAAAATGGGTCTGCAGGATCGCTGCAATTATAGACCTGGACGTTTTTATAAAAACAGGCGAAATAAGCAAAATTTCCTGAAACGGCTAACTGGTAGGGAAGGCAGCCAATGTCTTCCTGACCAAGCAAAAGCGGGTTCGCCGGGTTGCTGAGATCAAGAAGAATAATATGATAATAATCAGCAATATAAGCAAGATTGCCGACCATCTTTACATCGTAGGGATAGCCCGCAGTGAACGTATAGGAACTGAGCTCTGCAATGGTCGCCGGATTGCTGACGTTATAGATATGCAAAATGTTATTGTTGGCAACAAACAGCAAGTCATTGTGTAAATACAACATCGAGGCGTCGTTGTAGGCAAACGGGTATTCGGCGGCCAACAGAGGCGCCGCGGGTGCGCTGATGTCGAGAACTGTCAGTTTGGTATAATCGGCCAGGAAGCAGTAATTACCAACTACCTCTACTGCATTGGCAATAACGGAACCGGTATATACAACCTGTGGTTGATAGGGGTCGACGATATAAAAAATGATATAGCCGTTGGTTCCCCTGGCCAAAATAGCATAATTTCCGGCGAGACAGGATTTGAATGACCAGCCCGTATACGGTAGATGGGCGGCAATAGCCGGCGTATGGGGATTAGCGACATCGATAATAAAAGAACCTGAATATTCAGTACAGACGAAAACCAGATCATTCGAAGCAGTAATATTATAGATTTCGCTTTCTCCCAGTTTCAATCTGCTGAGTAATTGCGGGGCAGCGGGATTGGAGACATCGAGAATGACCAGTTTATTGCCCTCGCCGGTATAAGCATAATAACCATTTAAGGCAATATCCCTGCTTTGCCCGCCAATATCGGCAATTTTGGTTAAACCTGAACTGGCAGTGTTTTCAGTGTACAAGAGGGGATTTGGCCGGGTGAGTAAAGCGGAGGCAGCCTGCGCAGGAACGCCGGGTGAGAATGGAACTGCAGAAGCAAAGCAGGCTAGCAGCAACAATCCACACATAAAGAACAGGGTGTAATGTTTATTCATGACAACTCTCCCGATTATGAGATAAATTGGGCAATTATAATTTTCTAATTTTACTCATCGAATTGGAATATTGAAAAAACGAGCTTTAAAAGAGTTGAATTTTTTAATCTGAGATGAAATATACATAAAATTTTAATACAATATTACTTTTTTTAGGATTTTTGAAAAAACATACCGATTGAGAAGATAAAGAGAAAACCGGTATAGCTCTAAAGTGAGTTACACGAATGCCAGTAATAACTCCCAGATAGGTTCAGGACTGATGCCTCTCATGCATTAAACCAGGTTAAAAGACCAGACATACCGAATACTGTTGGGGAAAATGCGAGTCAGAGTTCTGGAGGCAGTATATTGACGACAGGGCTATGTATTACCCAACTCGTTTACCTGACAAGTATCATTTTGCCACTCCCTTTTGAACGGGTAGTAATAACCTTGTAGAAATAGAGACCGGTTGTGAGTGTTGAGGCGTCGAATTTGAGGTTATGCCAGCCGGCTGCTTGTTTTTCCGCATTTATCAGGGTCATTGTTTCTTTACCAAGAATATCAAATACCTTAACAGTAACCAGGTCGGCAGTTGGCAAGCCGTAGCGAATTGAGGTAACCGGATTGAAGGGATTGGGGTAGTTTTGTTCCAGTGTAAATTGAGAAGGGATTTTTGCTTGTTCCTGTTCCATAATTACTGTAGAGATAGGCGCGGTAAATGCCGAGGTATTGCCTAATGTATCTGTAGCCGTCAGGGTGTAATTGGGTAAAAGTGGCTCAGCAGGCAGGGAAAAGGAGAAAACGCCGTTGTTATCGGCAAAGGTATCTATCAGGAAAGTTTGGCCCTGATCATGCTGGTCGCTGAACAATTCTACAACTGCTTTGGGCACGGTTACGCCGCTGAGGGTTGCGCCGGTTTTATGCAACTGTCCGGGTGGCTGCATGTCGTTATTGCCGCCGTAGCGCAGGTCGATGCCCGCTTCCGAATTAAAGGCAATGCTGTTGCGGCTGATAGTGTTTGTAACACAATTCTGACCTATAACAAGTATACCGTACAAACCGTTATACCAGATGGAATTTTCACAAATCATATTACGTTCCGAGGAGCCCGTTATGTAGATACCATATTCGGTGTTGCCAAGATTGGCAATGAACTCGGGATTGGCGCCAATAGAGTTGTTCTGAATTTGATTTTCAATGCAATCAGCAATGCTAATACCATCTTTATTACCGGCAATAATATTTTCCGCAATCATATTATTTATGGACTGATCCCCAATAGCAATACCGGCAACGGCATTGCCGATCTTTACAGTCGCTTGCGGATCAAGACCGATTATGTTTCGATATACAGTATTATTTGACGAGTTTTGTACCAGGTAAATACCGACTTCGCTATTTCCGGAGATAACATTGGGGGACATGGAATCATCAATGGGACCAATGATGGAGTTGCTACAATTGTTGAATAAGAAAATGCCGTACAGGTTGGGGCCGGCGGTAGCGCCTGTGGCATCGAGACCCAGGTAACAGCCCCAGACTTTAAGGCCGTTAACATGAGAGGCGTTTATGGCCGCTCTCTGGAAATTGATAATAGCCAGGCCGCTGATTTCACAATTATCGGCGTTGACAATTAAACCCGGACAGGATGATAACAGGCTGCCGTCGATTTGAATTTCCGGGCCGTTGGGATTGGTGTCTTCGGCGATAAAATCAGCCTGGGAATTACCTTCAATAACTGTCTGCTCATTAAAGGATGGTAACTGTGAAACCGGTTTAATTGTCCACACACCTGAGGCGGCATTGTAATTCGGGTCGGTGACAGGAATATTAAACCGGATGGTATCGGGGCCTGTTTCACTGTTGGCCTGATCCAGCGCCTGGCGCAGCGAGCCTTCCCCCAGGTCATTGGTGTTTGTAACGATTATTCCTGAAACAACAGGTGAGCCTGGCAGTTTGTAGATTTCAAGGCCCATACCTTCATTTGCGGCATACAGAAATTCATTGTTTCCCTTTATATGATTAATATTGGTAGATACTTTACAATAAGCGATGGCCTCGACAGGTTGCGTTGGATTGCTGATATCAAAGCCCTGAATTCCTCTAAATCCGGCAATAAAAAGTATATTATTTTGTATGTGAACAGAATAAGGGTCAAAAATCTCGGTATTCACACTATCCACAACACCTGGCGATAGCGGAGCGCTAATATCCACAATGTAAATTTTTGAATTATCATCCTGGATGATATAAGCATAGTTACCACTAATGACAATATCTCTGGATTTGGAAAGAGTTGGGATGAATGCAATCTCCTGAGGATTTGAAGGGGTTGAAATATTATATCCTCTCAAACCACACAGGTATTCGGTAACCCATATATAATTGCCGGATATTGCCAAATTTCCTACATATTGAGAATTGTCCACCTGGCTGATTTTAGCAGGATGAGCCGGATCGCTGATATCCAGTGCGATCAAACCCTCATTACTTGCAGCCAGCCAGGCTGTCGAGCCGTCAATTAATATACTCTTTATTGTACCTTCCGGAACAGAAAAATCGGCAAGGGGTAAAAGCCCTGCCGGATTTGAATAATCAAAAATATGCAATATATCAGTTTCGGCCAGCAGTACAATGTTATCTTTAACGGCGACGGCATCACAGCTTTTAAGGTTGTTTGTATATTTTTGTATTAATTGCGGAACTGCCGGATTGGAAATATCCACAATAGCCATTCCCCCCATCCTTTCGGCAATAAATGCTTTGTTTTTATCTATTGTTATTGATTGTGCAACTGGCGCCACTCCTACCCAGGTGGATATTAGCGCTGGATTGGCAGGATCACTGCAATTATGGACCTGAATATTATTTTCCCAACAGGCTAGCAAGGCCAAATCGCCTGACACTGCTAGCTGTAAGGGCCGATAAAAGTTCACTTGTTGGCTAACTAATTGTGGAGTGGCAGGATTACTGATATTCAGGATACTAAAATACCTGGATCAGACAATATAGGCGAGATTCCCATTCACTTTTAAATCCCAGGGATCTGATGGGAAGGAATAAGAACCAGTTTGATGTAATGTTGCTGGATTGCTGATGTCGTAAATGCGCAATTCATGGTAATCCTGTACATAAATCTAATTATTGTGTAGATATAGCATCCTGGCATTATCAAAACCAAGTTTGAATTCCGTAATTATTTGCGGTGAAGCCGGGTTGTTTACATTCAATTCTGTAATTTTTGAGCCGCTGCAGGTATAACAAAATGCACCATTAATCCGAATATTATAGGTGGAATCGGCGTTATGGTAAACAGTTTGCGGCTGTTCAGGATTCGTAATATCATAAATGTTAAAGCCATTTTTCCCTTCTGCAAGATATGCATAATTACCTGCAAAATAAGTTTCATAAACGATGCCAATCGCCGGAATATGACCGATAATGACAGGTGTGTATGGATTGGTCAGATCAATAATATATGTGCCGGAAAATTCTGTGCAGGCCAGCGCCTTTTCACCGGAAACAAAGAGATTGGTGATAAAGCTCTCACCTAGCTGGAGCTTACTCATTAGTTGCGGTGTAGTTGGGTCGGATAAATCGATAATGACCAGGTTTCTGCCTTCATTGGCGCAAACGTAATAATCCTTGAATATAATTGTGTTGGTTCGTCCGCCAATATCGGCAATTTTGGTTAATTGTGATGCAGTTGGTATAGTTAATAGTGAAGGTATGTATTGTGTGTATAACAAATTTGGAAAATCTGGTTTTAACCCGCTAGAGGGAGCGGTAGCTAATGAAATTCCGGAAAACAAAATAAAGCCTATCATACAGAGTAAAAAATTATGCATTTTCATAAGCTCTCTCCTGATAATGAGAAATTTTAGATAAGGAAATTACTCTACACCTAAAAGTAAAATTACAGATTCATAATACCGGAGAGTGGTGGCGTTTATTTCGTGGCAGACCTGAGATTTGTACAAGATCGAATTAATCACTTTTCTTCATTGAGTATTAAACTCTAGGAGAATAGAAAAATTATACCGGGCAGGGATTTATAGAATATCCGATCTTCAAAAATATATATAAATAACTTTTTTTTAAATAAATTAATTCCCCCATTTATTCAAACCCGAAGAGAAGAATTTTTTTATCGGATCAGTACCATTTTTTTGCACGTGACATAATTATTGGCTTTGAGTTGATAAATATATACTCCGCATGGTAATCCGGCAGCGTTGAATTCAACAGGATAGCTTAGTGTTGGTGAAATAACATCATTGACCAGGGTGGTTACTTCCTGGCCGAGGGTGTTGTAGACTTTTAATTCGACCTGCGCTTTTGATAATATCTTGAGGGTTATGGTAGTAGCGGGATTGAACGGATTGGGGAAATTTTGTTGTAAAGCGAACTGATTAGCCACATCTGCCGAACCGCTAGTGCCGGAGGGCAATAAACCAAGATTGATATTCATCCAGTCCCAGCGGTCGCTGAGCCAGTGTTTCATAGTGGTTATTTCCGCCTCGTAATCATTATCTGCCATTTCCGGCCAGCGCGCTGCATTGCGTAGCCGGGCTTCAGTCATGACAATAACGAGATTATCAATAACCGTATAAAGATGATCTTTGCTGAAATTGAGGTTTTTGAGTTCATTCCAGCGCTGCAAGAGTAATTCAACAAAAGCCCGATCGCGCGCCAAAATTGGCCACCAGAATGGGACTTTATAACCATCCCAGGGACGAATGATAGTGGTATAATCCACCTGCCAGGTATTGGTAACCATGTAATCTTCAGCATACCAGGCGTTACCAAAACTGAGGTTGAAATCCCACACCGGCCCGGCATAAAGTTTACCGCCTTTGCTGTCCTTTTCTTTATATAAATAAGCGCTGATTCGGTAAGCGTCCACGTTTTTGCAGAATTCATTGAGTAGAAAATGGTCGACAAATGAAGGTACGTCGATAAAAGCGGCATACTCCGGAATGTCGTTCTGTTCGTTATCATCCAGGTTCGCCATGCAGGATTCAAAACTATTGATGTAATCTTTGATGTATTGTTTTTGCTGGGTAACCAGTTCATCAGCCTGGGGATCATGGTACTGATAATTGACGCGGTTTTCAGATTGCCAGCCGGCGACGTTTTCTCCGGCAGATTTATCGACCTTGATTATATAACCGCCGGTGATCTCGTCGCCGGTAATATCGGTAGAGAGTAGTTTAGCAATATCGACGCGATTTTTATCCTGTTTAATTTTTTCCATAAGCACATACAAACCGCGGTAATCATCATTCATCACCAGTTCGCAGAGCCGGGTGCGGCTGGCATAGCGGCCAATTTCATTGGACAGCCGGTAGGCGAGAACATGGCGAATGAGGGAAATATCGTCGGTATAGGGCCCATATAAAATCCAGTCATTTTCTTTGGGCAGGCCCATGAGGGAGACATTGAGGTTTTCGCCGAGGGAATCGACGGTTTCGATGCGGTACTGTCTTTTGGGATAAGCGCTGGTGGCGCTGCCGCGATATTCGATGCCGATTTTACCGTTGTAATCGTTGAAGGGATCGGTTAAATTATTCCGCTGGCCATTGCCGTTATCGATAATGCCCATGTCCACTATTATACGCGGATCATCGCGGATTTGCATACCGTTGGTATTGATGACGACAATCGGCAAATTGGAGGAGGTGAATTCCATCGCGTCGTTGATCTGTATCGAGGGAGGAGGCGGCGTTGTGGATAAAGTTAAAACCGGAATAAACAAACACAAAATAAAACAGATGGTTTTTAGTAAGGTTTTCATAGTCACCTGGTTCCGCGATTGTTATATGGTTTAATGATAATATAATGAATTTAGAAAATTGGTTGCATTAATCAAAGCTCATTATTACAAATGCAATTGTAAATTTTTGAATTTTAGTTAAAAAATGAATTGCATTTTTCGCAGAGTTGTTATACAATTGTCTGGTTAACGAACAATCTTAATACTAATATTTTATAAAGTTTGTAAAAATTTACAAGTTTTTTTCTGACAGAGGTTGTACTATGACAAGGTTTAAAAAGTTGCATTGCGTAACCTGTATTTTAATGATTTTTTTCGCCGGGTGCTGGAACAAACAAGATCATCACGTTACGCGGCCGGATATACCATTCTACAGCTTTAGTGGCAAGATCACAGATTGGGATAGTGATAGTACTTTGGCGGGAGTAAAAGTAGTATTAACCGCTGCGGTGTTAGTATATGATGTGGATTCGGTCTTTTTCCGAGGTGTAAGCGATAGCCTCGGGAATTTTTTAATTACCCCGGTTTACCCCGGCAAATATTTTTTACATTTTGAAAGGGATGGCTATCCGATTGGCGACCGGAATTTTCAGGTCGATTATAGTGATATAAACCGGGATTATAGGGTTCCCAAAATTTATTTAACTTCGCGGTTACGACTAGACGATATGGTTTATTCCGGCAAACCGATGGCCATCCATAATACAACCTGCTGGTTTTTTTCAACTGATATAATACAATTCAAGTATGAGAACAGTAAATGGGTAGTTGAAAAATATTTGCCCAATATTTTAAAAGATAAAAATATTAAAGCCTGTACGATTATCGGAAATAACTTTTATGTTACCCAGGCGCCGGATTCAATTATAGTATTGAATCGCTTTGACGGCTCGCGGGCAGGGGGATATGCGGTGAGCGCCAATCTGACCGGATTGGCCTACGACAAGGCCGGCGAGCGGTTGTTCTCCTGTTCGCGGACCGCAATTTTCCGGCACGATGTAACTATTGGCGGGTTTGCAGAAACCTGGACGCCCCCGGTGGTGCAACTGGAAGCGTTGGCCTGGAAAGAAGGACTCTATTCTTATGACAATTCCGAACAGGTATTAAAGCGGTATGATAATAATATGAACGTTATTGCCACTTATGCCCTGATTGACAGCAAAACCGGGCGGCAGATTGAAAAATTAACAGATATGGATTTTGATGCTTACGGCAACCTGTGGATAAGCGGGTATTAAAGAGTAAATGCTTTGCTTTTTAATTTGGTAATTAAGGGTTCGATGGGGGCTTGCCCTGTCATTGCTTAATTCTGATCATGTACTCTTGGAAAATCCTGATTACAATAAATGAAAATTTTTACATAGGGCAAGACCCTATCCTACCGATTGCAAGCACAATATAAAAGAGGTACTCTATAAACAACAGAAGCTGCCTGGTTATTGTTTGGCGCCGATAAAATTACCATCAGCGAGGGTGCCGCTCATGGATGTGCCGCCGACTGTTGCAGAGTAATAAATATTATTCATCATCCAGGAGATTTTTTTGCCGTTAGAATCGAATGTGCCGGGTTCGGCGGCAGCCGTTGAGGTGTAAGTAAAATCGGATTTAAAAGTAATGGTAAACGAGCCATGATTCGGCTGGGCGGTCCACTCGATACGCCAGGTGCCGACCACGTTGGCCGGGGCTTTGCTTTTGGTGGGTTCGTCTTTGGAACAACCCGCCAGGGAGAGAAGGATAACTGCGATCAGAATGACAAGGGGATAGAATTTTGTGTGCATTTTTCACCTGCAATATTATAAACGGTTTATTTAAGAAAAAATAACAGGAATTTGGCTAGAATGCAACAGATTTTTTTTCCCAGGGAAAATATCCATCTTAATAATTTCGTATTTCGTTGACCTTGATTAGAGGTCAATACAGTGATTTTTTCAGTGTTTGTAAGGGGATTTTTTTATTAACAGGAAATTTGCAGGAGTGTAGTATAATAAAAGTCAATCAAATTTGATTGACTAGGCTTCAGTCAATCAAATTTAATTGACTGGGCTGTAGTCAACCAAAAATGGTTGACAATGGCTTTGTCAACCAAAAATGGTTGACAAAAGTTATTATTCTCAAATAAAGGAGAATAGTTCTTGTACACCATCCCAGCCGGTTTGCACCAGGTCATATTTTGCTGCTTTTAAAATACGATGAACCGCTTGTCTTGATATTTTCATTTTTTTTGCAACATTCGTTTGATCTTCCGTATCTTTATAAAGCGAGATAACTTGCAGTTGTCTGGCTTTCCAGTTTTGGGTAATATTGTTAATGTTATGATACAAGGCATTGAGAGCGGTATTCATTTCGAAACCCTGAAAGATAAGGTTGATATTTTCGTTTTTAGCCCTGGTAATTGCAGAGCGGGCGTTGTGAAAGCAGGGGCCGTCCATACCGATGGTTTCGCTTTTTAATTCGGTGGCCAATTCTCCCAGGCCGATACCAAAGCGGGTAGCGACATTGGCGGGCAGGCCGGAATGATATAATTCGAGAAAAGGGTGAAGGGGGAAATTACGCGTTACCAGTCCCTGGAATTCATCACCGAGGGTAATAACGAATTTGGCGGCGATATGTTGTTTGAGATCGCTGGAGTTGATAGTGTTCAGGGTATTGATCAACGCATTTTGCACCTCGTTGCGGTTGGTCATGGCGCGGGAGTTGACCAGATCGCCGATGATGGCAATATATTTATTTGAGTTTTGCATAGTTACCCGGTCGTATATAGTAAGATGTACAACCCGATTGTATGGTGATATTAAGGAAAAATCCGGTGATATTCAAGGATTTTTTGTAATTAAAGATGTGCAAAAATGTTTTTAAAGTTTTGTTTGATTTTTAGTGGTAGTTTTATTGATTATTAAGGAGTTAAATTATGCAAATCGTCCACTCAGTGGTTGAAATTCAGCCATTGAATGGACGATTTGTTAAGGTGAGTAGTTGATTATGGATACAGTATATTATCCAAATAATAAAAGACCTTCAGCGCGGATTATTTCTGTAAAGCGGGTTTCTCTTTTCAGATCAATCAGATCAACCGGCTTGGAGAGGGCAAAGATAAGTTCGCCCCAGAATTTGAAGAACAGGTTATCGGGCAGGCCTTCCACAGCTAGATCAATATCTTTTGGAGTTCTGTGCGGATCGATACTGGAACCAAACAGAAAAACGCGCGCTGCCTGGTATTTTTGGGCAATTTCAATTATTTGTTGTTTGTCTTGAGTTGATATCATGCTTTAAATCTAATATATTTAAAGCGTTTTGTCAATTGTTTTTCTTGAATATTTTTAAATGTAACATTATTTTCAAACTGGTTGAAGAGTTGAACAAGCATAAAAAATAATTTCTTTCCCCCCTCTGTGTAAATTACCCAATCTTGCTTGGAAAAAAGAATTATTTGTGTATCTTGTAGTCGTGATTAAAGAGGGGAGAAAAGATGCGAAATCCTTTTAGCAGGTGGTTTGCGGGGCGGGAAGAGTCCGCCAAAAGCAGTCGGACACAGACGCGCGATGCGTGGGAGAATCCTTTTGCGCTGGCGCTGCAAGGTTATCAGCCATTAAAGTTCAACCTGGACTTGTACGACCTGATGCGCGAGGCGGTGCCGCTTTTGGATGTGGCGGTAATCAAGCTGGTGCGGCTGATCGGCGATTTTGAGTTGACCGCGCAAGATCCGCGCGTGCAGCAGTTGCTGAACGCGTTCAAGTCCGGCGTACGGGTGAACCATTTCAGTTCGGGCCTGAATACGTGGGTGGACCAGTTGTGCGATTCGGCGCTGGCTAAAGGCATGGGTTTTGGGGAACTGGTGCCGTCCGAAATGCTGGATGATGTGGAGCAGCTCAAGATCGCCCGTGCCAACGATTTCCGCTTTGTGGAGCGCAACGGTTGTTTGCTGCTGGGTCAGGCGCGCGAGGGGGTGTTTAATGTGCTGCCGTTTGCCAACCAGGATTTCATCTATTATCTCAGTTTTGATCAGCGGGACGGGCATCCGCAGGGATACAGTCTGTTTTATTCGCTGCCGTTTGTGGTGAAAATCTTTTTACGCATCCAGCAGGCTATCGAAAACCAGGTATGGCGGGTGGGGGACCCGACCTTCCTGGTGACGGTGCAAGGGGGCCGCGGGGGCGATTTCGGGCGCGTAAAAAAAGCGGCGGAGGATTTGCAGAATGATATTACCGAGGTGTTCCGGGCTCGGCGCAGGGGGAGTGTGCGGGATGTAGCCGCGGCCGTGCCGGAGGGGGCCAGTATCGACGTGAAAATACTCGGCGGACAGGATACCATATTGAACCTGCAAGTGCCGGTGCATACGGCGCAGGAGGAAATCATAACCAAAACGGGACTGCCGCCGTTTATGTTCGGTCTGTACAAGTGGACGACGACCGAGCGGATGAGCAATAACCAGAACGATATGATCGTTGCGAATATCAACTCGTACCGGACGAAAATCGACCCGATTATACGTCGCGTGGTGGATACGTTTTTGATCCTGCGCGGCGAGGCCGGGGCGAACTGGAAGCTGGAATGGAAAGAGGTTAATCTGCTCGACAAGACGGAACAGGCGCGGGCGCGGCTGCTGAACGCCACGGCGCTGGACAAGGAGTTGAACGCTTACCAGCGCATGTTTGAAATGGGGATGATCGATGAAGAAGAGTTTGTCCACCTGGTGCGTAATGGGGGATTTTTGCCGAAAAAGCGGATCAAGGGTATCAACCGTGCGGCGGGATTGTTGCAGGTTATCGCCGATGGGGATGGCCGCAACGGCGCGGTGCGGGGGGCAAGAAGGTTGTTGGGGGTGGAGAATTGATGGCCGGGATTTTTGTCTAGTTGAGTAGGGGTGAAGCATTCGTTCCAAATGAAATTTAAACTGTAACAAGTCCTGGACAGAATGCTTCACCCGGTAACCGGTGGACGGCATGGACAAAGGGGACAAGGTATTGCAACTATTAAGGCCTAATTGGGGTTTTGGAAAAAATAGTGGAGAAAAAATGCAAGACAATACAGAAAAATGCCATTATTGCACCCGTTGTTTAGCGCAAGATTGCCGGGAATGCCGGGAAAAGTCCGGGCGGGTGGAAAGCATTGGCTTGGTGAGCGGGAAAATTACCGAAAAACGGTTTGCCGAGGCAGGATTTGAAGGAGTGAAAACAGCATGAGCGGCAAGTTGAGTATACCGCAGATCATCCGGCTGCTGCACAAGATCATCCAGAGTCGCAGCAAGGTATCTCTGGAAGTGGATTATGACGGCTCCGGGGTGGATGGCTTTGTAGTGTATGTAACGCGCAAACGGGTGGAGAACGAGACGGATTCGCTGTTGTCCTTTTAGATAGTATTAATGACACCGGGAAACGGCGTGATTAAAGAGTTCATTTCAATAAGCAAGTAATTTACAATCATTGTTTCTTAGTTCCTGATTTCCCGTTCAGGAACGAAAGTGGTCAGGAATCTCCGATTCCTTTAAAGCAGTTATTTTTTTATATAATTTTTGCATATCAAATCAGAGATTTTGTACAAGCGGGTTCCCAATCGGGAGATTGTGAACCAGAAGCTATAATTTTAAAAATTTATGCTTCTGGTTAAAAAAGAGTGAATCGTACTGTCAAGGTCCCGCTCTAAAACCTCATCATCTTTAATTTTCAAATAACTTACCTGGCAATCTAAAGTTGAGTATTTTTAATGATCATTTTTGTTTTAATTGTTTGTTTTTTTTTATTACAGGTATAATTACAAATTTTTCCGAATTACACGAATGATGCTTTTTTGTGTCATTTTTAGTACAATTGCTTGATTTATGTTTTTTATGATGTTATAGCATTATTGTCATCAACCTGTTTCAGTCAGGAAACACAAATTCCATTCCTCGAAGATATTTACGAAATAAGAACATTTACAAATATTTGAAAAATATCAACATAGGGGTTATTGTCCAATAGATCTGAATTTCTACCTGGCATAGTGCTTGAATTAATAAAAAAACTAGACATATAATAATGTTAATTTCCTGGTTCATATCATATTAAGGGCGAGTCGGGTGTGGGATGAAAAAGGGGATTACTTGTTCCTTTTATTAATTCGCTGCACCTGAAAAATTTATGAAAAAATGTGTAACCAGTACTTTAGTTACGATGCTGTGTGTTTTTATGATGACTGTACCCCTTTATACGCAAACAAACGATAGTACAACAGTCAGCGATAAAGAAAAAAAGTCACAGAACACCAAAGCGTTGCTGGAAAAATTACTGCAGGAAGCCCGGCAGGAAGTCCAGCAGCAGGCTGATACTGTTAAAGAAACAGAACAAACTGAGACTGTAAAAAATACTCGTCCGGGCGATGTATTGGAAATTGATGGACTGATAATTAACGATACCAAAACCAAAATCGGTCAGGAATTTTATGAGTATTTTTATACCCTCTGGGAGCCTCCTGCCGGGGTTTATGATTATACAATTTATATTTCAGAAATGCCGACCGGGCAATCCGGCAGCTGGGTTTTCATAAATATTAACGATATTTCTATTTACCAAAACCGATTAACGCCAAGATCCGACGAAATCGAAGAGGCTGCCAGGCAGGCAACTGGTTTTACCGGCAATTATCTGGTTAATTACACTCAGGATCAAAAACAAATGGCCGGCGACGATATGGCTGGAACAGGTATTTATTAGGGAGAATAACTATGAACAAGAGCTGTTTTGGTGTTTTTTGCGTTCTAGGCTTGATTCTGTTTTCTGTTTTACCCGGTTACACCACAGAATTAGTCCATACCTTTGTAAACCCTAATTTTGGCGGAAATCCATATAATGCTTCGTGGCTGTTAAGTTCTGCACAACTGCAGGACAAGACCGGGGATAAAGCCAGTTCTTATTCCTATCAGGCCAGCGACCCCCTGGAAGATTTTACCGACAGTATAAACCGGCAAATTCTGAGCCGGCTTTCCAGTAAACTGGTTACGCAGATATTCGGTGAATCGGAATTGGAAGAAGGGCATTATGAAATTGGCGATTATACTATTGATGTCATTCCCGCTGAACAGGGGCTGCGTATAGAGATCAGCGATCCTTCCACCGGCGGCACCACAACTATCGAATTACCATACTACAATGGCGAGGGTCTGTAATGAATAATAAAAGAGCTAAAGGCTTTTTCCTGCTCACAGCATTAATAATATTAACTGTTGGTTGCTCGCCACAATTTCGCAATATGAACCCGGTACATAGTACACCGGCAGCCATTACTTATGTTACATCAGTACATAAAGAGTTGATTTCTTTACCCGAGCCCAAAGAAAAAATCGTCATAGCAGTTTACAAATTCCGCGATCAAACCGGTCAATACAAAGCCTCTGCTACCGGCATGACCTGGTCGACAGCCGTCACCCAGGGCGCCACGTCTATGTTGTTAAAATCGCTTGAGGATTCCGGCTGGTTCATTGTAGTTGAACGCGAAGGTATTTCCAATCTTTTAAATGAACGAAAAATAATCACCGCCACCCGCGATAATTATACCGATGACCAGGGAAATAAACTTCCCCCATTACCGCCGCTGCTTTACGCCGGCGTTACCCTTGAAGGCGGGATCATTTCCTACGAAACCAATACATTAACCGGCGGATTTGGCGCCCGCTATTTTGGTTTGGGCGGTCATACAGAATTCCGCAGCGACCAGGTTAATATCTACCTGCGCACCGTTGCCACAAAAACGGGACGGATTTTAAATAATGTAACAACCACTAAAACTATCCTATCCAAAGCCGTAGATTTCAGTCTGTACCGGTTTATCCGGGAAAAACGCTTGCTTGAGATTGAAAGCGGTTACAGCACCAATGAACCCCCGCAGATGTGTGTTTTAGAAGCGATTGAAAAAGGCGTTTTGAGTTTGATTTGCGAAGGAATTATTACCAAAAACTGGGAATTAAAAAATCCTGAAGACATCAAATCACCTATTATCCAAAATTACCTGGTAGAGAAAGAAAACAGCGAGCGGTATTCTGCGTTTGGTCAGGAACAAACCGCATTTAACGAAGCTCCGGCGTTTGGTTACGACAAGGGCCTGGCATTTTCGCTCAACTTCAGCAGCCAGTTATACCAGGGTGATTATGCCAATCCCCGGCTGCGACCCGGCGGCGATGTTACGATTAGTTATGGTTTACATCCCCGCTTCGCTTTGGCGCTCAATGCCAGCGCCGGCCGGCTGGCAAATCGTGATAACTTTTATACCGACCTGGCATTAGCCCAGTTACAGGGATTTTATAATATGTGGCCTAAAAGCAGTTTAAGGCCATTTGTGTATGCCGGCGGCGGTGTTATGAATTTTAAAGTCAGAGATAAAGCAGGAGAACAAATAAGCAGGGAGAAACGCTTTAATGGCTGGGAACCTGTTATTGCCGGCGGCGCCGGACTGGAATGCTTTGTTTCCCGCCAGGTCAGTTTCAATTTTTTATTTGAAAACCAGTATACTTTTACGGATTACATGGACGGAATACTGCATGGCAAACTGGATGATTATTTTTGGAGTTTCAAGTTTGGAATCAAATATTATTAGCAATCAACAATACTAGTAATTATCAACACGTGAAAGGAGGGTTGTGGGAGTAAGCATTTTAACAGTAATAACCAACAGTTTAACCAAAACGCTGTAAAATTTTTAAGAAAGGGGTAGTACCATGAAAACATTCTTCACTATTATCATCTGTCTGGCAGTGGCTGGATTTATGTATGCCGCCAGCAATACCGCCACTATATCGACCACCGGGAACGCGAACAGCGCTTCGGCCTCGCAAACCGGCTCCGGCAATGGCGCCAGTATTGAACAAATTGCCAACACCAGTTCGGCATACCAGATACAGGATGGGACCGGCAACGTTGCCGATCTGGATCAAAAAGGCGGCTGGCCAGCCGGATCAACAGTCGTAGGGGAGACCGGCGCCCAGGAACAGCATGGCAATAGCAACCAGGCCACATTGTTACAATTAGCCAACGAAAATGAAGGCGGCAACGACGCCCGGCAATACCAGGAGGGTAACAGCAACAAAGCGACTGCCTGGCAATATACCGGCAGCAGTAAAACATATCAGGATCAGATTGGTAATTCCAATGTCGCTAATTCTTTCCAGGTTGGTTATAATGGTTATGTTCAACAATATCAGACTGGAACTGGAAACAGCGCCTTTGTCGATGAACAGGGCGGCGGCGATGGAAATTCCGCAATTGAAAAACAAACCGGTGTAAACAATAAAGCCAATATTGTACAGTATGGAACAGGCGCTGCAAAAACTGCTTTAGGCAACTCGGCGGAAATAAATCAAGCCGGTGATAACAATAAAACCGGAGATGGCTATTATAATCAATACGACTGGGGTATTTATCAGCAAGGAAATTTTAATACTGCTTTTGTTAACCAGAATTTAAATGCCAACCTTTCCGATGTCGATCAAATTGGCGATTCCAACAATGCAGTTATTAATCAAACCGGCGATACCGGCGCATTCAGCGCATTTGTAAACAGCGCCACAGTTATGCAAAACGGCAATGGCAATTCTGCCAATGTAAACCAGACCTATCCATAAAAACATAAATTAAACAAAAAGAGAGGTTTATCATGAAAACCCTGTTTACCTTTATACTCTGTTTAGCAATGGCCGGATTTGTATTTGCGGCCAGCAATTCTGCAACAATATCGACAACCGGTTCGGGCAACACCGCCTCTGCTTCACAGACCGGTTCAAGCAATGCGGCTACTATTGAACAAATAGCCAATACCAGCACTGCAACCCAAATTCAGGATGGATCCGGCAACGTGGCCGATCTGGATCAAAAAGGCGGCTGGCCGGCTGGGTCAACAGTTGTTGGCGAGACCGGCGCCCAGGAACAACATGGCAACAATAACCAGGCCACTTTATGGCAATTAGCTGATGGCGGCAACGGTGGCAACACCGGCACTCAATACCAGGAAGGAAATACCAATAAAGTGACTGCCTGGCAGCACACTGTTTCCTCTACAGTTGACCAGGATCAAATTGGTAACTCTAATGAAGCTAATTCTTATCAAACCGGTTTTAACGGGTATGTACGGCAAGTTCAGGATGGAACTGCAAATATTGCGGTTGTCGATGAACAGGGCGGCGGCGGCTGGGTAGTTGGCAATACGGCTATTGAAACCCAAACTGGAAGATGGAATACTGCTACCATAGTACAATATGGTACTGGCGGGGCCAAAAACGCACAAGGAAACTATGCTGAAGTAACTCAAACCGGCGATGATAATAAAACCGGCAAAGGACTGTTCAGTAATCATGATTTTGGTATTTACCAGGCCGGTAATTACAACACTGCCTCTGTAACCCAAAATCTGAATGTTAACAAGTCCGATGTTGATCAACTTGGCGATTCCAATACAGCTTCTGTCGTGCAAAACGGCGGCACCGGTTTATTTGGCGATTATGGCGACTTTGTTAATAAAGCCACTGTTATGCAGAATGGCACCGGCAACAACGCCACAGTTAACCAAACCTATCCATAATTATTTAATAATTCTACAGGATAGTGTAATAATGAAAATTTTTATGTATCAATTTTATCTTACCGGGTTTGAATTTACAACCAATAATTCCGGTAATGCTATTCAAACCGGAATCACTAATATTACGATTGTGATTCAAAACCAATAATTCTTTAAACCGGGTAAGAGTAAAAGTACAGAGGTAGTCATTATGAAAAAGTTAATACTTTTATTGTTTGTTCTTGTTTTCGCCGGTTTTGTCCTTGCTGCCAGCAATTCATCGAGCATCAATCAAACCGGCAAAAACCATCAAGCTACTACTACACAAACTGGTTCCAGTAATACCAGTACGGTTGATCAGACCAAAACGGATTATACGTATTATTCTTCCGGCATTACCGCCACGGTGCAGCAGACCGGGAATAATAACTGGTCCGATGTAGATCAATATCGTGGGGCTTATGGCGGCAGCACTCCTTCCCAGGCAGTAGTCAATCAACTTGGTGATATGAATATTTCAGATATCAATCAAAATGTGAATGATTATGCTCTGGCGAATGTAGGCCAAACCGGTTCGTTTAATGAAGCTTATATTAACCAATTACGTAATCAATCGACCGGTACTATTACCCAAACCGGCGACGACCATTACGCTAACCAGCACATCAATGGCAGCGTGCTTGGCGCGACCATAATTCAAAGTGGTAATGGCGGCGGCGGCGATAACGGCATGGGTAATGAAGCGTGGCAGGTTTTGGGAAGCGGAACTGTGAATGACCATTCCAGCTTGAGCGCTACCCAAACTGGCATTGAAAATTATTCCAATCAAATTATGGCTGGCGGACAATGGGGTTGGAGCCATACCGGTGGTAACCAGGGTTTTGTAGTGCAATCCGGAAATAATAATACTGCAGAGGAATATATGGATAAATCGGCAACTACGCCCGGATCGGAAAATAATTATTCAATAATAACTCAAACCGGCGACTGGAATACGGCACAATCATTTCAGTATGGCAATGCCCATAATGCGTCGACAACACAAACCGGCAATAATAATAATGCGGTTATTAAACAAACGAATTAAATAAACCCGGTTTGATGTTTTATACAACCTTTTTCAGGATTCGAGAAAGATAAATGATGCCATGGATGGTAATTTAAAATTGGAAGAAAGAGGGAAAAGAAATGAAAAAATTTATTATTCTAATAATTTGTTTATCGTTCGTCGGCTTTAGCTACGCCGCCAATACCAACACCAACAATCAGAACGGCAATAATAATACTACTAATGTAACACAGGTCGGTTCTAATGTAACCACAACCAACCAAACCGGTGATAATGGCCAGATAACCGTGCAACAGGATGGCGCTAATACGGCTACAGTCGACCAGGTAGAAACAGCATCAAATACCCCGGTCGGGCAGCAAATTGCCAACGTCAAACAAACCGGCACAGGCAATGTAGCTGATGTCGATCAAACTGAAACCGGCGGCGGTGGTCACTCCACTAACCGGGCGACGATTGAACAGGATGGAACCACCAATACCGCAATACAAAGCACCTATGCTCCGGGATACAACAGTGGTCAGACCGTAAATGCTTATCAACAAGGCGCCGGCAATTTGTCCACACAAACAATTTCTGCCGGTTATACCAATTCTTTTGAGGTTGACCAGATCGGCGATGATAATACTGCCACGCAAACCATGTCGGCAAACCACAGTCATGGGTATATTTATACTGTTGGCGACCGTAACGCCGCTACCCAGAATATAACCGGCAGCAATCATGGATACAGCGGCGGTATAAATATTGATCAGTTTGGCGATGATAATACCGCTGGTCAAACCTTTTCCGGCAGTGGCCTGGGCCATAACCAGAAAGGGGATATACTACAGGATGGTAATCTGAACAATGCATCACAAATCAGCGCCGGAGCAGATAATATCGCCAATACTTATCAACTGGGTGATATGAACCTGGCAACAACTACAATGACCGGGAACAGTGATTTTGCTGATGTTGACCAGATTGGCAACCAGAATATCGCCACCGTAGATCAGGTAGGTAACAGTCATAATGCTTCTGTGCAGCAATATGGCCGTAACTATGCCGATGTGGATCAGAATGGCGGTAACGGTAATAAAGCAGTCGTTGCACAAGGCGCATCCGGCGCTCCCGTTAATAACTATTATCAACCGGGTTATGCTTCGGACTGGAAGGAAGGAGCTTATGTTGTACAAACCGGCAATACTAATGATGCTTTGATAGATATGAACAGCAATAACGGGGAAGCCGGAATTTTCCAAACCGGCGATTTGAACCAGGGCTCTCAGGAATTGAATTCTACCTATCATCGCACCAATGCAAACAAAGGCTATATGGCCATTGAGATCAAGCAGATTGGCAATGAGAACGTTGCCGATCAAAAAACATTAGCCAGTTTTGGCAGCTATGGTATTCAGAAAATGCTGGTCTTCCAGGAAGGTAATCTTAATAATGCCAATCAGTTAAGCAAAGGCGGCATGGCTTCGGAAATTAATGTCAAACATGTCGGTAATAATAATACCGGGGCAGCATCTGTTGATGTTGCCGCTACCGGTCTTGCCAGTCCGCTTGCACTTTCCTGGACTGGCCCTCAGGCGGCCGATGTTACCAATGGAGTTTATTCTCAGTTCCAGGATGGACGTTACAGCAAAGCTGTAATAGATGTTGCCGGCGATGGCAATAAAACCACCCAGGCGCAACAATACACCGTATGGAGTACCAGCGGCGCCAATGAAGCGACTTTGGGAATTGTTGGTAATGATAACGCTTCGATTCAGGGTCAGCATGGTGAAAGCAATGATTCATTTATTAATGTAAGTGGTTCAGGAAACGTCATTGCCACAAGCCAGGCCGGCGATAATCACATTGCGGATATTGATCTGCTAGGTTCCAGCGATACTAATATTGCGGCAATTCAGCAAACCGGTATTGGCCAGTCGGGCACTATTATGGTTAACGGTGTCAACAATTTCAGTCAAATCATTCAACAGCCATAATAATGGCAAGCGGGAACATGGAGGTTCCCGCTCGTTAAATTTGAATTAAATTGATACTTTTGGAAGAATGTTCAAGTGAGGATGATGATGAAAACAAGATTTATTATATTACTTGTAATGGTCCTGGCCAGTTTTGTTTTAGCTGCCGGAAATAGCTCAACAGTAAATCAGGCATCTGGTTCAAATTATGCTAAAGTCAATCAAAGCGGAACTGATAATATATCGGCGATCGACCAGGGCGGCGGAGATGGCAATATCGTCGGCACTCCTTCCGAACCGGCAGCCCTGGGTGTGAATCAGGTTGGTTCGGCAAATATGGTCGATATTCAGCAAAACGGCACGGGAAATAAAGTCAGCCAGTTTCGTACCGCCACCGGTGTAACCGAAGCGGTTCAGCAAAATGGTAATGCCAATTCAACAGTTATTACGCAGGTTGGTAATAATAATAAGGTTGGCGATTTTGTCTATGCCTATAACCCGGCTGTCAAGCAAAATGGCGAAGGGCATTCCGCAATTATCAACCAAATCAATGGCGACAATAACCAGGTAACCGAACTGGTACAGTATGGCGGTTATCTGAATAGCGCTTATATAGATCAGGAAGGGTCAAACAATACCGCAGGGTTAAACCAAAGAGGCTCCGAAAATGAAGGTTCAATGGAACAATTTGGTACGGCCAATAAAGCGAGCACCGCGGTAGTTGGTTCCTTTAATGAGACTATTATTGTTCAGGGCACAGCGCTATCATCCAGTAACAGTAATAATGTGACACAATGGATAAACGGTGATAATAACCTGGCTAAAGTGGAACAATACGGAACCGGTTCGAATAAAGCATTTCAGCACTTGCCATCGACATATTATGGTGATTTTAATACCGCTACAATTGCCCAGGATGGGTATAAAAACGATGCTACCGAGTTTATTGGCGGCAACAATAATATTGCCGATATCAGCCAGACCGGCGATTTGAACAAGGGTTCTATATCCCAAATCGGCGATAACAATATTGCCTCAATTCTGTCCACTGGTACAGGTCATACCGGAACAATTACCCAAACCGGTAATAACAATCAGGCAATCGTAACACAGAATCCATAGAATCGACAAGCAGATATAAGGCACAAATAGTGAACACGGCAGCTTGTGTTGCTGCCGTGTTTAAATAAACCAAAAATCACATTATCATAATAATATGCTAATTACATTGACTGAGTCAATAAAAACAATTATGAATTAAAAAGCTGGTAAATATTTCGAGGATGAAATGAAGAAATTATGCTATCCTGCGATCCTGATCTTGTTTTTTTGTCCACCCGGGAATGCTCAGCAAACCGCCACAATTGATCAGATCGGTAATAATAACCAGGTGATGATCGAGCAAATCGGATTTGAGAATGCTGTTAATGTTATTCAAAAAGTCAGCAATTCGGTATCGCTTATTGAACAGAACGGTTCCCGCAATGAAGCATTTCAGTTAAATTCTTCATTTGATGTTTATAATGCCTACAAACAGCAGATCACACAAAAGGGTTACAGGAATGAAGCAAGCCAAAACCATCTTGCCGGCAACAATTTGGGCATGCAAAAAATTACCCAAACCGGGAACTGGAACCTGGCTTCCCAGGTAACAACGGCCGATGCCTCCTCGGCAATTATTTCCCAGGCCGGTAATTATAATAATGCCGAGGAAAAAATTCTCTGGCCATCGAATCGGGGTGAAGCTACAATCAGTCAGGATGGCAACCATAATAATTCTCTGATCTTGATTGCCGGTAACCAAAGCCGTTCGCAGGAAGATAAAGCCACAATTATCAGCAATGGCAGTTATAATGGTAGCAATACCCAGCCGGTAAGTATTTTGTTGGTTGGCGATAATCATTCCGCCACCATCGAACAGGGTCGTGAGGGAATGATCAGCAATAATACGGCAGCGATAAACCTGGTCAATCCATTAAATAGTAATAGCGATACCGGCAGCAATGCTAAAATATCCCAGGAAAACGGAGGAAATAATACAGCCTATATTACCTCTATCGGATTAAATAACGGTAAAAGCGATATTAACCAGGATGGAGACGCCGACCGGTTACAAATAAACCAGTATGGCGCCAACCATTATGGCGAATTGAATGTTTTTGGCAGCGGGTTAGGTGGAATTATCACCCAAACCGGTAACGGCAGTATTGTCAAGGTAACACGCACAAATTAAGGACTGATATTATAATTTTTCAAGGAGTTAAATAATGAAAGGTCTTTTTATACCCGTTTGTCTGTTTTTAATGATTACGCTAACCCTGGCGGCCGGGAACAATACATCTCTGGATCAGACCGGGGCAAATAATGCCGCAACTGTTGATCAGGCTGGTTCCGGAAACCAGGTGTCTGTCATTCAATCCAAAGACGTCCCGGCAAATTCCAATTATAATTCGGTTGACATAACCCAGTCCGGCAATGCAAATGAAACCAAGGTTGAACAGGTTTCCAGTCCCTGGGGTGGTATGCATGCCCAGGTAAACCAGACAGGTGATGGTAATGATGCAGATGTTTATATGATGCATCACGACAATCACAACTCTACGGTTATACAGGAAGGCACTGAAAACCAGGCTACTGTACGCCATGAGCGTAACAGCAATACCTCGAATGTGTTTCAGCAGGGAGCTCTTAATATTGCTAGTACCCGCGTACACGCCGGTGGTAGTGAAGTAAAAATTTCTCAAACCGGCACAGCTAACGATGCTTTTCAGAACCTCGGTGTGGGCGGCATTCCGGCCGGTAGTGGTAACTATTTTGAATCTCTGCAAAACGGTAGTATGAATAAATCGACCCAGACAATGAACGCATCCGGGTTCACTTTTCTGGATCACAACAATAAAGGGTTAATCAGCCAGATTGGAGATAATAACACCGCTTCACAAAGCATCGCGCCCCTGGCGACCGGTACAGCCGGTAGAAATAAATCAACCATCTCCCAGGCCCAAAGTAACAACCTGGCTGCATCAGTACAAACCGGTAGCGATAACACCAATATTCTGCAGCAAGGGCTGGATGGCGACAGTGATGATAACGAAGGCAAGATCATTCAAACCGGCAACCGTAACGACGCCCGTTTTGACCAGCGATATGATGATGCCAATTATGGCTTTGTTCAGCAAATTGGTGATGATAATGTATCCAAACTATATTTTTGGGGTGGCAACAATTCATCCGTTGTGGAACAAACCGGCAATTCCAATTATTCGGAATCACGGGTAGGTGGTGGTTATAATTATGAGAACAAACACCTCACTTTGCAAACAGGCAACAATAACAAGGCATTTAATTTGACGCTCGGTGAGCATAATAACAATGGTACGCTCGACATTGGCGGTTCCGATAGTAACCCGGATCCTATTACTATCATACAGACCGGTGATTTTAACAAGGCAACCAATTACCACATTGGTGATTATAACGGCGCTATTACCACCCAGACCGGTGATTTACATCAATCGACAATTAATCAGTATGGCGATTATAATATTTCAATAGTTAACCAAAACAATTAATCGGTTGGTTACATTTAAAAGCATAAAGTAAATTTTAATTGCTGGAGACGAGCCAGGTGACCTGGTGGTGTGACTGAGGAAGGGAGGTATTAAAAATCAGTTAGACTAGCGCGAGTTGATATTTGCAGAGCAGGAAAAAGTGAAAAATACTATATTTATAATTCTGGCGTTAATACTGTTAATTAGCGCTGTTAACAGTTATTGTGAACCGGCATTACTCATAGAGCCCTTACAAATTGAAGTTATTATGCCGGAGGGTGGGTTGGAGATACGCGAGGTGGAGGTTACCAACAGTGGTAAAGCCGGTCTCAGGGTGGAAACAGATTATGATACTACCTGGCTCGAGGTATCCCCAAAACGGGTTGAAATAAGCGCCGGTCAGAAAAAAAAGCTGACAGTATTTATTATCATTCCTGAGGGTCAAAAAATTGAACATCAGGGATTTATTAATCTAAAGGCCACAGGAAAAAACCAAACCGGCAGGGTTTATATCCGCGCCGGTTTTTTAAAACCGGCTGATGCAAAGGAAACAAGTTCAATAGCGGCAGGAACCTTTAGTAATATTACAGAAAACCAAGCCCAGGAACAGATTGCAGATAATTTTAAATTACTACAGGATAAAGTAGTAGAGTTGGAAGAACAGGTGACGCAGGATAACCAGGTGATAACGAATTTACGTGCAGAACTGAAAGCCAGGGATATACAATTAGTGGAGTTGACGCAATCGTTACAGGGGAAAGAGGAATTTGATTATCATACTCTAGTTGTTCCGGGAACAAACCCGCCGGAGGGACATATATCCGCAGCATTGCAATCGTTGTATGAAGAATTACAAACCGCATTGCATATTGATATTATTAATGGCGATGTGTTGTTATCCTGGCATGGCAATAAATTATGTTATACTTTGGCGGGGAAAAGTGCATTTATTTCCGGAAGCGACTATTTACGTCTCAGGGGTGAAGAAGCCTTGTTTCGTTTAGCACAAGTATTGAAAAAACCAAAAAATAGTGATTTTCAGTTAATGGTAGTTGGACATACCGATGCAGTTCCATTTTCTAATGAACTGGAGAAAAACAAATTCAGTAACTGGGAACTGTCGGCATTAAGATCGGCCCGGGTTGTTAAAGTGCTACAGGCGGTTTCGGGTTATGATGGTCGAAATTTGCTTTCAGCCGGGCAGTCCTGTTATGCCCCGCTGACCGAAAATAATAGTGCGGAAGGAAGAATTAAAAACCGGCGTGTCGATATATTTATTTCCGGGCCGGATCATTAATAATTGTTAATAAAGTGAAAAATGTTTTGCATATTATCCGGAATTTATTATCTTGACAATAAAAAACATGTGAGGGAAGGGACGCAAGCCAATGATATTGGAAAAAGGCATAATCAAGCTAGTTTGCTATGGATTACTGGTGTGTATGGCGGGGTGGTTTTCATGTACCGAAGACCCGGTAGAGCCTGAAACTAATGGCGCTATAAACGGGCAAGTGCTGGATGCGGAGAGTAATTTACCGGTGGCAGGAGCAAGTATAACTACCTCCCCGGCCAGCGACGCGGTGATAACCGATGCTGATGGAAAATTTTTTCTTACAGATATCAGCGAAAATACATATATCGTTAAAGCAGTTAAAACCGGGTATAAATCCGGGTCTGTATCTGTAGAAGTAAAACAGCACAAGACGGCTATCGCCACTATCCTGTTAACGAAAAGCGCTGCCGCCAATAATGCGCCAACAATTCCATCAAAACCGGTTCCCGCCAACGGCGCCGTCAATCAACCGATCTCGTTGTCGTTGACCTGGAGTAGCCGGGACCCGGATGATGACGATACATTAAGCTTTGATATATATTTGGGCAATGGCAATTCGGCATTCCAACTTATTTCCTCGCAATTGCAAGATACAAGTTACGCGTTAAACCGGCTTTTATACAATACCACGTATCACTGGCAGATCGTAGCGCGCGATTTGAGCGGAACGGAAATTAACGGACCGGCCTGGAGTTTTACCACCCTCCCGTTACCGGATTACCCGATATTATTTGCCGGCAACAGCGATGGCGATTATAACATATATTCCGGCAATACAGCCGGAACCGATTCTATTCTACTTACCTGGGCTGTAGGCCGGGACTGGTATCCCAAACTGTGCCCCACCAGAGATAAAATCGCTTTTACATCTGATCGGGATATTGTAACGCATATTTATACCATGAACCGCGACGGCGCAAATGTGCAAAAAATTACCACCACACCCGTGGATGGTTATTTTAATTATGGGAGAGGATTTTGCTGGGCCGGTAACGGGCAGAAAATTTTGTACGCCAACTATAATAAATTGTACCAGATCGACGCCACCGGCGGGCAGTTACAGCAAATAGCCACCGCACCGGATGGGCGACATTTCCGGGATTTGGATTGGACCTCTGTCAGCAATAAAATTGTTGCTTTGACAATTGGCGAGCAGGAATGGGATAGTGAAATTTACCTGGTCAATCCGGATAACGGCGATTTGACCCTGGTTGTGGAAAATTTGCCGGGAATTATGGGGCATCCGTCATTTTCACCGGCCGGGGACAAAATTGTCTATTATCGTGATGTTGCCGGGCACCAGGTGAGCAGCGGCAGAATGCTGGATGCGCAGCTGATTGTCGTTAATATCAGCAGCGGCGATACGACAAATATCTCATCCAAGAAAACGGCCGGCACCAACGATCTGGATCCGGTGTGGTCTCCCGATGGCGGCAAGATCCTTTTTACTAATGTGGCAAATGATAATTCAACAGCGTCATCCGTATGGGTGATGGACAGCAACGGTGAAAACCGCAAACAACTTTATACTAATGCCCAAATGGCGGATTGGCGATAATATTAGGAGTTCTTTATTTATTTCTTTTATTCTATCAAGGGCATAACCCAAAGGTTTTTTAGACCATCAAAGTCAAAATCATATAACTTTGTTATTTGGCTCATATCTACAGAATTAATGATAACAAAAGTCTTTATAATTTGCATATTGGCGTTGTGCTGACGGAGTAAATAATCTGCTTTATCAAAAGTAAAGATCGTATTATTGCATGCTATTGCATCATAATTTCTGGTTGGGAACTGATAGCTACCCAGAATTGAGTAATCCGTTGCACTTAATTTCAGTATTTCTGTTGGAGTGCATGCATAAAGAAAGTTATCCGTTTGGTTAAAAACTAAATCCTGCAAACTTGCAAGCCCCGCTAGTTTGATTTTTCTGCCTGCATAACCAGTCCATTTATTCACAGGTATAATAGTATCGTTTTTTGCCAGTATTAACAGATTATTATAATCACAGGTCATTTTAAAAAATGAATCATAGTCAATTCCCGGATTTAATGGCTTTTCATAAACCCACCTGATATATTCTTTTTTAAAGATTGAAATTTCAGTTGGTGGAAGCGGGTAGTGATCATGAGCACAATTAATATAACAGGTACTTTGATCAATACAAAAAGCTGCATTTTTTTTTACCTTTGTAATATCCATATCGTTTGAAGCTTGGTAACTTTTTGGTAAATAGGTGGCAAATTGCACCTGCGGGATTAAAAGATCAATAGATCTGTCAGAATGGGCAATTTCAATGTTTTTGCTGGAATGCCAGGCATTTTCAGTATTTATAGCAAGCACATAATTACCGGGATAAATCGGATCAAAAATAAATTTTCCGACGCTGTCCGATTCGGTTATAACGTCAGTAAAAGTTACATCACTATAAAGCATGGTAACGGCTTTTACCTGAATTGTAATGTGAGGCAGTATTTCTCCGCTGTCATAATCAAGAGTTGTGCCGCTTAACTGATAATGCGGCACCGCAGGGCGGGTTATTTCGTTACCCTGTTTTTTCCAGCAATTGAATATTATGGGTAACAACCCAATAATGATTATAATTTTAATTTTTACATTCATAATCCCTCTTTTGCAATTTTAAGTAGCTTTTATAAAAATAAATGTACTCAAGGCAAAGTAACCCACAACATCCCATAGCCATCAAAACTCATATCATAAATATTTAGAATTTGAATTTTTGAATCTGCATCAACAAGTGCATAAGTAATTTCTACATTCATTTCCGTAGAATATTTTCTTAACAGGTAATTTGTGTTATCATACGTGTATATACCTTTATAATAGGCGATAGCCGACAATGTATGATTTTCAAAATTCCAACTTGATACTATATTAATGGGCTGCTCTGATTCGTGCCGGTATAAATTATTCTTAGAACAGGTATAAATACAATTTTGTGGCGGGTGATATGCTACTGCTGTAATATTTTGTTTCATTTGGTATTTACCTGTAAGACTTCCGTCCATAGTATTTATTAAATACAATGTATCCGGCGCAACACATACATATAAAGCATCTCTTCCAAAGGCCATTGAGGTAACGTTTTTTTTGTATAAAGGTGAAAGGTAATAACCCTCTTCAAACCAGCCTCTGTTAGTAAGAGTATATACGAAAAACATTTGCGCTCTTTTAAAATAAGGCGTCATGGAATAAGTACTGAACCAGGCCTTTGTGCCATTAATAGCAAAAGCAGGATGACTGGAGCCACGAAGATCGAAAATTTTTCCATATAAAAGGTGCGGAACAGCGATAACAGATGTAGAGTCCCGATGCTTTATTTCCAGTTTTTTTTCATTGAGCCAACACCCTTCTTTTTGCACTCTCCAGGTATAATATCCGGGGTAGACCATGTCGAATGAAAAATGACCGCTGCTGTCGGTCGTATCGGTTTGTGTAAAAAATTGAATATCATATAACATTTTGGTGGCGGCCAGTTCGACAATAATGCCCTCCAGCGATTCCCCCGAATCATAATCGACCGCGGTTCCATTAAATATGTAATGTGGAACTATGGGCCTGGTAATATCATGGTTTTGTTTGTCCCAGCAATTAAATACCAGGGACAGCAAACCAATAATGACGATAATTTTTATTTTTACTTTCATAACAGTCCTTTTTCAGCTTTTGGAGTTGTATTTAAAAATTAATAACTCTATCATAGCAATGTAACCCACAACTGCCCGTAACCGTCAAAACTCATATCGTAAATATTGAGAATTTGAATTTTTAAATCTGAATCAACAAATGCGTATGTGATCTCTACATTCATTTCCGTATTATATTTTCTTAACAGGTAATTTGTGTTATCGTATGTGTATATACCCTTATAATAGGCTAAAGCCGACAAAGTATGATTTTCAAAATTCCAACTTGATACTATATTAATGGGCTGCTCAGATTCGTGCCGGTATAAATTGTTTTTTGAACAGGTGTAAATACAATTTTGTGGCGGGTGATATGCTACTGCTGTAATATTTTGCGATATCTGGTATTGACCTATAAGGGTTCCGTCCAAAGTATTTATTAAATACAATGTATTCGGTGCAATACACACATATAAAGCATCTCTCCCAAAAGCCATAGATGTAGCTTTTTTATTACGTAAAGGTGAAAGGTAATAACCCTCTTCAAACCACACTCCGTTAGTAAGAACATACAAGATAAACATTTGCGCTCTTTTAAAATAAGGCGTCATTGAATATACATTGAACCATGCCTTTGTGCCATTAATAGCAAAAACAGGATAACTGGAGCGAAATTTAAAAACTTTTCCATAAAAAAGGTGCGGAACCGCAATAACAGATGTAGAGTCTCGATGCACTATTTCCAGTTTTTTTTCATTGAGCCAACACCCTTCTTTTTGCACCCTCCAGGTATAATAACCGGGGTAAACCGGGTCGAAAGAAAAATTTCCATTACTGTCGGAAGTGTCGGACTGGGTGGGAAATTTAACATCATAAAGCATTCTGGAAGCTGTTAATTTTATAATAATGTTGGGCAGTTTTTCACCGCTATCATAATCAACCATCGTACCATTAAAAATATAGTGTGGAATAATTGGACGTGTTATATCGTGATCTTGCTTTTTCCAGCAATTAAGTAATTGCAATAGCCCAATAATGACCACTAGTTTTATTTTTACTTTCATAACAGCCCTTTTTCAGCTTTTGGAGTTGTGTTAATGAAATGAATAATTCTTTAATGGTAAAGTAAACCATAATTGCCCGTAACTGTCAAAACTCATATCATAAATATTCGCAATTTGTTTCTGTGAATCAGAATCGATAAGCGCAAAAGTTGAATCTATATTCATACTGGTATCATACTTTTTTAATAGGTAACTGTTGTTATCAAAAGTATAAAACCCTTTGTAATAGGCAATAGCCGAGAGGGTTTGATCGTTAAAATTCCAGCTTTGTACAATATTTATCGGCTGTTCGGTTTCATGACGGAACAAATTATTTTTTGAGCAGGTATAAATACAGTTTTGCGATGCATGATACGCCACCCCGGTAATGTTTTGCGATAGCTGGTATTTACCGGAAAGCTGGCAATCTAAAACGTTAACGATGTACAATGTGTCCGGAGCGACACAGGCATATACAACCTCGCGTCCAAAAGCCATTGAAGTTAAATTCCGATGGTAAAACGGGGAGATATAATAATTATCTGCAAACCAGGTTTTATTAGATTGTTTATAAACCCACACAAGATCAGAAGTAATAAAAGGGGGAGTATCTTCTTTTGCAATCCAAAATTCGTTACACCATGCGGTAGAACCATAAATTGCCAGCGCCGGATGTTCGCTGCCTGGGAGACTTTTGAAATCCCTGGCGTAAAAAAGCCGTGGAATTTGGATAATAGCAGAGCTGTCGTGATGAGTAATTTCCATCTTTTGTTTGGCAAGCCAGCAGCCGTCAGTTTTGACTTTCCAAGTATAATAACCGGGATAGACCGGATCGAATGAGAAATGGCCGCTGCTGTCCGAAGTATCGGTTTGTGTAGAGAATTGGATATCATACAACATTTTGGTGGCTTCCAGCTCTACAATAATGCCCTCCAGCGATTCCCCCGAATTATATCCGACTGTTGTTCCGTTGAATATATAATGTGGAACTGGCGGCCTGGTAATATCATGACTTTGTTTATCCCAGCAATTAAGTATTATGGGTAACAAACCAACAATGATTATAATTTTTATTTTTACTTTCATAACCCCTCTTTTGCAATTTCATGTAGCGTTTATGAAAAGTATAATTCTTTCATGGCAAAGTAATCCACAACTGCCCGTAACCGTCAAAACTCATATCGTAAATATTCGCAATTTGTTTCTGCGAATCAGAATCGATAAGCGCAAATGTTGATTCTATATTCATTCCGGTATTATATTTTTTCAGCAGGTAGCTGTTGTTATCATAGGTGTAAATACCTTTGTAATAAGCAATAGCCGAGAGGGTTTGATCGTCAAAATTCCAGCTTTGCACAATATTCACAGGCTGTTCCGTTTCATGCCGGTACAAATTATTTTTTGAGCAGGTATAAATACAGTTTTGCTGTGGATTAAACGCCACCCCGGTGATATTTTGCGATAGCTGGAATTTACCGGAAAGCTGGCAATCTAAAACGTTAACGATGTACAATGTGTCCGGAGCGACACAGGCGTATAAAAATTCCCGACTAAAAGTCATCGATGTCAGATTCCTGTGATAAAAAGGAGAAATATACCAGTTTTCAAAAAACCAAACCTGGTTTTTTTGTTTATAGACCCGCACAAGATCAGAAGTTATAAATGGCGGGGTATCTTCCCCTGCTCTCCAAAATTCGTTTAACCATGCGGTAGAACCATTAATTGCCAGCGCAGGATGTGCGCTACCAGGAAGACGTCCAAAATCCCTGGCGTAAAAGAGCTGTGGGATCTGGATAATAGCAGAGCTGTCGTGATGGGCAATTTCCAGCTTTTGTTTGGCAAGCCAGCAGCCGTCGGTTTTGACTTTCCAGGTATAATAACCGGGATAGACCGGGTCGAATGAAAAATGACCGCTGCTGTCCGTAGTATCGGTCTGTGTAGAAAATTGGATATCATACAACATTTTGGTGGCGGCCAGTTCTACAATAATACCCTCCAGCGATTCCCCCGAATCATAACCGACCGCGGTTCCATTAAAATAATAGTGCGGAATAACCGGACGAGTGACGTCATGATCTTGTCTGTTCCAGCAGGAAAGGGTAGTGAGCAGAATAAAAAACAACATGTTACGGGTTTTTACCATAGAGTTACCATGTTAAAATTTTGCATTAAAACCCAGGCGGTAACAATACCGTTCATCCCAGGCGCCTGGATCATTCAAATAACCGCCTTCTCGGCCTTCAGAGTCTTGCCAGAGCAGGTTTTTGCGGTCAAAAACATTTATAAATTCGGCAAACAGGGAGACCGGATAATTTGCAATAATAAAGTCTTTATTCAACCGGATATCCAGGCTGGTAATGACATGCATGCGATTATTATTCGGTTCTGTGGCAACGCCACGGTATTCGGTCCAGGGCAGCGGACTGTTCCAGCGCCACAATAAATTTACACCCCAGTTATCGGGTTTGCGAAAATCAATATTGGTCACCAGGGTATGACGTTGATCCCAGCTTAGATAATATTCGCTGATCGGTACTTTGGTGTCTTTGGTGATCCAGTTGAATTTTTCAGTGTTTTCCGACCCTGTGCCTTTAGCGACCATGTAGGTATAGCTGACCTTGCCGGAGAGGAACTGGCTGACGTCCCGTTTTAAATATATTTCAGTGCCCCAGATATTGACAAATTCCAGGTTAACGAAACGGGAATAACCGGTGCCGGTGAGGGAATTTTTTTGCTTGTCCAGGTAAGTGTTATTATCGACCAGGTTGCTGACCTCTTTATTAAAAACGGTAAAATCGAACAGGGTTTTTTCCCTGATCTGGTTTTTATAACTGACCTCATAAGAAATGGTGCGGGAGGGTTTCAGGTCCGGATCGCCAAGCGGGGAAAAGCCTTCGGCCAGGTTCAGGTTCGAATTGGTGTACAGGTAATCAAAGAGCGGCATTTGGAAGAACCAGCCATAATTAACATGCAGTTCCTGGTCGGGGCCCATCGGTATGGCAATACCTACCCGGGGGCTGAACTGGTGTTTCAAGGAGGCCTGTTCTTTTTTATCCTGGTTAATGATCCAGGTATGGCGCTGGCCATAGACCTTTTCTTCCAGGGCAGGGCGCTGTGCTCTGGGGTCTAAATAGTCATAGCGTATGCCCACATTTATAATCATCCCGTCATAATCTATCTTGTCCTGTACATAAGCGGCGCCGCGGTTGGGATAGTAATGATATTCCGTATCATACGAGATATACTGTGGAAATTGCGGGTCGTATGTTTTTACTTCCATTCTCTGTACATTTTTTTTGTACAGGTCATAATATACAAATTCAAGACCGGCTTTAAGCTGGTGGTAATTGTTCAGTTGTGATGTGAAATCAAATTTGGCGGTATTGTGAATTTCCTGGTGATCGAGCCACCAGGGATAATCACCGGCGATGACCCAACTGGTGGGATCGTTGTTTTCATATTCCACGCCTGCCATATCAATAGATGAAGCGCCATAAATGGATTTTAATACATCGTACCGGCTCAACCGCAATTCGTAAAAAGTGGTAGGACTGAGTGTATGGGTAAGCGCTATACTGGTGCGGTAGCTCTTTTTGGACCGATCCGGCAAAACAGCGAGATTTTTACTCCATTTGTGATCATATTCTTGCCAGTCCCATAGTGACAACAAGCCCTGAATTCTGATTTTAAAAGAATTGGACGCCGCCCAAGTCAGTTTACCGTTCAGGTTCATGTTCCAACCGTTTTTGGAGTTATAGATCATCATGCGCTGACCGAATTCTTCTCGTTTCCAGCGGGTATGGGGAGCGCGCACATCACCGGCCACATAAAATTTTAATTTTTGGGTAAACAGAGGACCACCCAGGTACATTTCACTGATCCAGTCCGCATCGTTTTTCCGGTCACGCCAGGGATTACGCATGGACTGAAATTTTTGCATCGAGAATTCAGTCATAGCTTCCAGCTTTTCGCCGCCATCCTGGGTAAGAATGTTCACGACTCCGGACATGGCATTGCCATATTCGGCGTTAAAACCGCCGGTTTGTACGGTCATATCAATGATCGATGTCATGGGTAATTCCGTACCTACTTTGCCTTCGATCACTTCCTGGATTGGAAATCCGTCTACCATATATAATACTTCGCTCTCACGACCGCCGCGGATATGACCGGCGGCAACTCCCGGCTGAATATCGACAATATCGGTAAAAGAGAGCACCGGCAGCCGGGTTATTTCCTGGCGATTGATGAAATGTGTAGTAGCCGTAACATCTTTCTGGATCATGGAAGAATGCGCCGTAACGGTGATCTCTTCCATTTCCAGTACGGTTTCTTCCAGTTCGAGCTGTAAAGACGTGCGCAGATCCATGAGGATAGTGACATCTTCCACGATCAATGTTCTGTAGCCGATCATTTCCACCCGTATATTATATTTGCCGGCTGGAATATTGTTAACCAGGAAAAAGCCTTTTTCATCAGCGGCAGCGCCCAGCGTGGTACCTGTTAAAATAATATTTGTACCGGGTAAAGGTTCATTGGTGCCTTTCTCAAATACTTTACCGGCCAGTGTGCCGGTTATACCGGCGTACCCTGCATGAACCGACAGGATACACATCAGGAATAGCGGAAAACAGATTTTCTTCATAATTCATCCGTTTTTTTTATGGTAAATGAGTAATTTTATTTGTAAACTTGGTAAGGTAAAAATTTAAATCCGGATAGTATTTTATACTAGTTGAAGTATAAAAAAAAAGATTGATAAATGCAATAGCAAAATTAAAAAATTTTTAATTTATTGATACAACATATTTTCAGGAAAGCCAATATCAGGCTAATTATATCAAGATGCCGGTTTGTTCACTTGATAAAACGATGAAAAAAATATTTCTGGTTATTATTTTACTACCAGCGTTTGTCTATGCAATTGCGCCTCCGCGTGAAGCTACAGTTCGGATTCCAGCCGATATGCTGCAAAACATTACCCGTGACCCTGTTTATTACCGGGCAAAACGCGGTTTTCAGCAGACCATGCGCATGTATCGCAGCCAAACACTTGCCGGGGGCTCCAGCCCCGACTACCGTCAGGCGCCCGTAACGGTTGATCTGCCGGTATTGTGCGTCCGCTTTGCGGATGTAAAAAGGGAAGAATGGCCTATTGCCGATTTGCAGCAAATGTTGTTTGGCGCCTGGCCGACCGGCTCCATGCAGGATTATTACCGGGAAGTATCATATAGCCGGTTTATTCCGGATGGTGATGTGTATGGTTGGTACCAGGCAACCGGCAACAGCGTTTATTATGAACGCGAGCGGGGGAATGCAGGCGAGCTGTTAAAAGAAGCATTGACCTTTTTTGATACCGGTATTGATTTCAGTCTTTATGATAACGATGGCAGCGACGGTATTCCCAATTCCGGGGATGATGACGGCTATGTCGACGTCGTTATCCTGGTCCATTCCGGGGTTGGCGCCGAAGAAGCCGGGGGTCCGGAAATATGGTCGCATTTTTCTCAATATAGTAAACTTAACGGTGATTGTTTTACGACCAATGATAGCCGGGCTAGTGGGGAAACTATATTAATTGATGATTATATGATCGTTCCGGCCATGCAGCAGAACGATATGGTTTCCATCGGGGTTTTTTGTCACGAATTTGGTCATGCTTTGGGTCTGCCGGATTTATATGACCGCGATTACAGTTCAGCAGGAGTGGGAATCTGGTGTGTAATGGGGTACGGCTCATGGGGCGGGAATGGCAAATCACCGCAGACGCCGGTTCATTTTAGCGCCTGGTGTAAGCAAGCCCTGGGATGGGTAACGCCGCTGATTTTAACCGAAAACCTGGACGATATGCCTGTGCCGGCGTGTGAAACCGAACCGGTAGTTTACAAATTATGGACAAAAGGCCAAATTGCACCTTTTATATATCAAAACGATCTTGGGCTTGTTGAACAACTGGGTCGGGAATATTTTTTGCTGGAAAACCGGCAAAAGCACGGTTTTGATAGCAATTTACCGGGCGAAGGTTTTTTATTGTGGCATGTTGATAATAGCCTGTCCTATTTGCTTGGCAATGATTTTGAGAATCACAAATTTTTAGATTTGGAAGAAGCGGACGGGCAGGACGACCTGGATTGCGCCCTTAATCGGGGCAATGCGGGTGATATCTTTCCCGGCGCCGCCAATAACCGTAATTTTAACCGAACCAGTCTACCTAATTCGCTTGGTTATGACGGCAAGCCGAGTAAAATAGCGGTTGAAAATATTCATCGTGACGGATCTGCGATGATTGCCAATATCCAGGCGTTTGCCGATGATATTGCCTGCGACGGGTATTACCTGAACCAGGATACCCTGCGTAAATACCTCAACCCTGGTGAAACAATCAACCTGTATATCAGGTTAAAAAATTATGGTGGATATATCAATGCTTTAAATGCGCAATTGAGCAGTGACGACCCTGCCCTGCATATAGCCGATGCGCAGGCTGTGTATAAAGGTATTGGCGAAGATGAAATACAGGCCAATGTTGCCGATCCTTTTGTAATAACCTTGGCCGCGGGAACAATCCGGCATCCGCTGTTGTGTAAATTACATCTGGCTGCCGATAATGGCTATACCATAACCCGTGATGTGATCATCTATATGGAAAACAACCGGATATTATTGGTAGACGACAGCCAGGACGAGACGGATAAAAACGGAAAGCGGATAGTGAATTATTACCGGGATGCGCTGAACGGCATAGATTATGTTGAATATGATGTGTGGAGCGTTAAGGACAAACAGAATCCCACCCGCTATGACATGATCCCTTATGGCGTGATTATCTGGTTCACCGGTTCTCAGAAAGCGACCTTTACTCCTAATGAAATGGCAAATTTCCGGTATTTGATGTACAGCGGTTGGAAGCTGTTGTTATGCGGGCAGAATATCGGCAAACAAATGGCAAACGGCGATGACGTGCAGCGCAGTTTTTTGAGAGACTGGATGCACGCCCGCTTATTGACCGATAATGTACCGGTTACCGGGGTCTTGAGGATTTCCGGACTGGCAGGCGATCCTATTTCCGATGAATTTCGCCCATATTTTTATGCCGCCGGGGGCGATGGCGCCGGCAACCAGGTTTCTCCCGGCGCGGTAGCGCCCGATTCCCTGGCGGAACCGTTTTTAACCTATACCGACCTGGAAATACCCGGCCAATGTGCAGCAACCCGGTACAACGGCAAGTATAAACTGGTTTATTATGCATTCAGCCTGGAAGCGGTTAACAATAAACACTCCGGTTATGATGTCAGGCGCAAGCTGCTGGAAAAAACTTTGGAATGGCTGCAGGGCAGCGTAAAGACCGCTGTTGAAGAAACTAATGCCCTGACCGGAAACATACCGGATATGTTTGAATTGGCCGTGAATTTCCCTAATCCGTTCAATTCAACAACCACAATTACATATACTTTGCCGGCAGCGGGCGTGGCCAGTCTGTACATATATAATGTATGCGGACAAAAAATAGCTACCCTGCATGAAGAGCGTCAGCCGGCAGGTTCTTATTGCCTCACCTGGAACGGTCTGGCGGAAACCGGTGTGCCGGCCACAAGCGGTATATATTTTTATACATTAACTGTGGGTAACCGGTGTGAAACAAAAAAGATGATTTTGTTGCGATAATTTATTATATTTATAAATCACGGGTGTCCATTCAGGCAGCTGCGGAGAAAAAATTTCCGGCCCTGTAATTAATAAATTGCCGGAAGAGTTAATATATATCAGGAAATAACATGAAAAAATTTGCAAGTGTATGGATTTTGTTGTTGTGCAGCGCGGCAGCCAGCTTGGCTATTGTGCCGCCGCGCACACAAGATGTGAAAATTCCGTCGTATATGTTGCGAAATATTAAAAGCAATCCCGCTTTTTATATGCCGGAAAAGGGATTAAAGAGTAAAATTATCCAGTTCAGGGAACAAAAACGAGCCGTACAGTCAAGCAAAAAAGCGGCTGCCCCTTATGAACCACCTTTTGTGCACGCTCACCTACCGGTTCTGTGCGTACAGTATTCGGATGTTGAACAGGAATGGAAGACAGAGACATTACAGAGTAAACTGTTTGGTAACTGGAAGACCGGCTCCATGCGTGATTATTACCACGAGGTGTCTTATGGTCAGTTTGATCTGACCGGCCAGGTGCATGGCTGGTTCCAGGTGTCGGGCAACAGCGAGTATTATTATGACGACAGCGGGCATACCGGTTTACTGCTGCGTGAATTGTTTCAAATATCGGACGACTCGGTCGATTATGGGCAGTATGATGACGATGGCCCGGACGGAATACCCAATTCCGGCGATGATGACGGTTATGTGGATGTGATGATTATCGTTCATTCCGGCGGCGGCGCGGAAGAGGGCGGCAGGGGCATCTGGTCGCATTCTTTTGTATATAGCGCCTATTTTGGCCAGGCTTATTCCACTCAAGATGTATCTGTGAATGGCGGTTTTATCAAGATCGACGAGTATACCATTCAACCGGCAATAGAAAAAGGCAAAATGGTCGAGATTGGGGTTTTTTGTCACGAGTTCGGGCACTCGCTTGGCCTGCCGGATTTGTATGACCGCGATGATGAAGAAGATGGCGAAACTTCGGAAGGGGTTGGTAACTGGTGCCTGATGGCCGGTGGCTCATGGGGCGGCGACGGCAATTCCGCCCAATATCCCAGCCATATGAGCGCCTGGTGCAAGGAAGTGTTGGGCTGGCTTGATCCCATAGTCGTGCAGCAAAATACTCTTGATGCTTTTTTCCCGGCAGTGGAAGACACCCCGGTAGTTTATAAATTGTGGACGAATGGTAATATTGAACCTTACCAGTATAATTCCGGAGGTAACCTGGGTTTAAGTGCGGATATCGGCAAGCAGTATTTCCTGGTTGAAAACCGTCGTCAAAAGGGTTTTGATCAAACCATTGAGGGTTCCGGTTTGTTGATTTGGCACGTGGATAATACAGTTGGTTATAATCAAAATGACGATGAGAATCACAAACTTGTTGACCTTGAGGAAGCTGACGGCCGGCGTGATCTTGATTATGGCCGTAATGGCGGCGACGATAAAGATCCATTCCCGGGCAGCACAGTGAATCGCTTTTTTAACCGTATTACCAATCCCAACAGTCTGGATTACCAGGATCGGGTTACCAAAATTGCCGTTAATAATATCAGCGATTCGGCAGATTCCATGTATGCGGACTTGTATAGTAACGCCCGTGACATTGGTTATGTGGAATATACCCTGAATGATGGCGGCGGCAATGGCAACGGCTATCTCGACCCCGGAGAATACGGACAGATTGCAATTACAGTAAATAACTTTGGCGCTGATTTGCATACAGTAACAGCGGTGTTGAGTACTGACGATCCGACTATCGCAATTACCGATTCCACAGCAATCTATTCCTTCATGGCTGAAGATGCTGAAACAACCACGGGCGCAGATGGTTTTGGTATTGAAGCTTTGCCGGATGCGCATTATCATCCTGTTAACTGCCGGTTACGTCTGGAAGACGAGCTGGGGGTAATAACTACTTTGAATGTTATAATTATGATGGAAAATATATATATTCTGGTGGTTGACGACAGTTGGAATGAGACAGATGAAAACAATATTCCGGTTATTACTTTTTATCAATCTGCCCTGGACGAGTTGAATATTACCTATTATGATACCTGGCGGGTTGCGCAAAAAGGTTCGCCGGATATCGACCAGTTAAACAAGTATGGCACGGTGGTATGGTTCACCGGTTCCCAGGCAAACACATTATCTGCCGCCGAACAAAATACCATTCAAACCTTTCTGCAGAGCGGCGGCGAACTGTTCCTGACCGGGCAAAACATTGGCGATGATCTGATCGGCTCCGGCAATGCCGCCAGCCGGCTGTTTTACGAAAATATTCTGCATGCGCGGCACATTGAAGATACCGCCACCAGCAGTCCGATCGTCATGGTTGCCGGTATTGACGGCGACCCGATCAGCAAAACCTTCCGGCCCTACTTTTTTATAACCGAAGGCAACGGCGCCAACAACAACACCTCAGCCAGCATAGTGGCGCCGGACACCCTGGCCAGTCCGCTATTAAACTACTTTGGCACCGGTCTGATGGATAAAGCCGCTGCTATCAAATACCGTGGAGATGATTACCGGCTGGTCTATTTTGCCTTTAGTTTTGAAGGCGTCAATGAATTTGGCACCAAGAATATTACCCGCAAGCAAATGATGGGTAATGTTATAAACTGGCTGCAAGGGACAGAAAACCCGGTGTCCGGAATTCGGGATGAAAACCTCCCGGTTGCCGGTCAATATGTATTATATCAGAATTATCCGAATCCTTTTAATCCACAGACCAGTATTGATTTTTACGTACCCAAAGCAACCCATGCCACAGTTAAAGTGTACGATATTATGGGGCGCGAACTGGTTACGCTGTTTGATAACGAGATCAAGGCCGGTAACCACCAGGTAGTTTGGCAAGGCCGCGATAGTATGGGTAATAATGTAGCTTCAGGAATTTATTTTTATCGTTTACAGGCCGGCGATTTCGGTCAAATACACAAAATGTTGCTAGTCCGGTAAAAGATTCTGTATAACTGACAGACAACAAAATAACAATCAAGTGCGGGAGAAATGATATGAACAGAAATTGGTTAATGCTTTTTTCATTATTGTTTGTAGTTATAACCCTGACGGGGCCGGTTATGGGCGCCAATACCGTAAAAACCGGTAACACCCCGGTTGCGCCTGTCATCGAAACAAATACTGACGACGTTCTTTATCTTCAAGGCCAGGTGATTGTCAAATTTAAAGACAATATCTCAAGTCGTGAGGTCTACCGGCAAGCGCAAGCAAACCAAACCGGTATTAAATCTATTGATAATAAAATACAGCAATGGCAGGTAACCCGCGTCTCACCGGTCTTTCCGAAACATATTGACAGGGTGAACCCGGGCAGCGCAAATTTGGCGCGGATTTTCAAGCTGCAATTTTCTACCGCCGAGGATGTTATGGCCGTGGTCAATGCTTTTGGCGCCGACCCCGCAGTAGAGTATGCGGAACCGGTTTATATCTCTAAAATCAATGCCACTCCCAATGACCCATCATTAAATAAACAAACCCACTGGAATATAATGAAAACCGCAGAAGCCTGGGATATCAGCAAGGGCAGTGCGAATGTTATTATTTCTATAATCGATACCGGAGTGGACTGGGATCACGATGACCTTGCAGCGCATATTAAGGAAAACCTGGGTGAAGATACCAACCATGACGGCAAGTTTACAACAGCTGATGTAAACAATATCGATGACGACGGCAACGGTTATATTGATGATTTCCGGGGCTGGGATTTTGTTGATAGTTATGAATACAGCAGCGACGATACCCGTCCTGCGCCTGGTGAAGACGGCGCCAACCCGGATAATGATCCGAATGATTTTAACGGGCATGGCACCCATTGCGCCGGGCTGGCTTCGGCGGTTACCGATAATGCTACCGGCGTCGCCGGTATGGGTTGGAGTTGTTCCATTTTACCGGTACGCTGCGGTTACCAGGGCCGGGATGGAAACGGTTATGTTATTGATGGGTATAATGGGGTTGTGTATGCCACAGATAACGGGGCAAATATAATCAGTATGAGCTGGGGCGGCAGCCGCTATAGCAGTTATGCCCAGGATATTATTAATTACGCCTGGGAGAATGGCGTTGTTCTAGTATCCGGTTCAGGTAATTCCGATCCCGGCGCTTATGGACCACACTATCCTGGTTCTTATGAAAATGTACTATGTGTTGCCGCAACCATCCATGATGTGGACAAAAAGGCATCGTTTTCAAATTATCATACCAGTGTTGATGTGTGCGCGCCGGGCACGCAAATTTACAGCACTTTGCCCAATAGCGCCTATGGGTACATGAGCGGCACCTCGATGTCTACCCCTATTGTAGCAGGACTGGCCGGCCTGGTCAAAGCGTTGCATCCCGGCTGGAGCAATGAACGGATTGTTACCCAGATTGTTGAAACGACGGATAATATCGATGAAAAAAACCCCACTTATGCCGGTTGGCTTGGATCGGGCCGGGTTAACGCTTACCGCGCCCTGACGGAAAATCCCGTCCAGTTTGTTGATTATGAGATCAATGATGCTGTAACCGGCAACGGCAACGGCGTGGTGGATAACGGCGAGACTGTGCAACTGATCATTACTTTGAACAGTATTGCCGAAGATATGGACAACGTTACCGTTACGGCCAGTTCATCCGATCCTAAAATTACTTTTACCAGCAATGCAGCGGTTTTCCCGGCCTTGCTGCAAGGTCAGGCGGTTGATAACAGCGCCTCGCCAATTGTGTTGACTGTCGATGCGAGCACGCCGATAGGCTATGAAGCGCTGATCAAGCTGGTAATAGCCGATAATAACGGTTATGCAAGCACCCGCTTTTTTAAAATGTTGATCCAGCCTTTATATATGAATCACGACATCAATAATGTGGACTTTACCATCACCAGCTTTGGCGCTTATGGTTATAATGATTATGCGGAATCGGATGGTTCAATCGGTACAGGGTTCCGGTATCCCAAAGAAAATTACAGCGCCTTGTTCCTGGGTTCGTTGTGGGTCGCATCCGGGCCGAACCAGGTATCCGACTGTTCGTATGGGAATGCTGCGTATGATAATTATGACTGGGTAACCAGCGAGGGCGGTAATATCAATATTGGCGGTAAAATCATTTCCGATCAGGATGGGAAAGCAATATTTAACGATTCCCGCGCCCAAAATCCGTTGGGTGTGGAAGTGACCCAAAACAGTTATGCCTGGTCCGGTTCTCCTGATGATGATTATGTTATCCTGGAATTTCAGGTCAAAAATACTACCGGTCAGATGTTGAATAATATTTATGTTGGTCTATATATGGATTGGGATGTTTCAAACGGCGATGATAATGTCGATTTTGCCGGCTGGGATACGGGTAAAAAACTGGGTTATATGAGTTCATCCGGCGCTGCTTATTATGGTATATCCATGTTGTATCCGCAGCCGGTGTCGTACCGGGCTATCGATCATAACCTGTATGTTTATAATAATGCCCTCACCGATGACCTGAAATATGATTTTATGAGTGAAGGATTTGTAGCAACCGCCAGCACTCAAAATGACGACTGGTCGCATGTGCTTTCCGCCGGGCCGTTTTCAATAGCGCCGGGCGGCAATGAAACAGTGACCTTTGCGGTGCTGGGCGGCGACAACCTGAACGATTTACGTAATAATGTGCAGGCTGCCGGCAACAAATACTTTGCCATGGCCCCGGCCGGAATTCGAATTTTACATACTCCGCTCAGAGATACTGAAAACACTGCAACTCCTTACCAGGTAGTTGCGGAAGTTATTGCCGAGAGCGCCCCGGTCAACCCGGATTCCGTCATGTTGTATTGGCAAATTGGCAATGAAGAGCGATTGTATTCATCGGAAATGACGCCGTTGGTCGGCGATATGTTCCAGGCTGAAATACCGGCGCAATCTGAAACGGCAATTCATTATTATTTTATGGCCTACGATCAGAACAATCGTCTGGCAAAATTACCGTACGAAGCGCCTTTTGCTGCTTATACTTTTTATGCCGGCGTCGATGTAGTCAAGCCGGAAATAAGCAACGTTACCCAGTTGCCCAACACCTTTAATATGACCGGGCCTTTTGTTGTAACTGCAAAGGTTACGGATAACATAGTTATTAACGACGACAAAGTTACTCTGGATTATTCAATAAACAATGGCGAAACGGTTTCCGTAGACATGAGCCGCGATATTGGCACCGATATATTCCGCGGCACGATCAGTTTGGACGCCCCGTTACACAGCGGCGACCGGGTCAAATATACCGTCCGGGCTTTCGACTATGCCTCAAATCCGAATTCATTGGCATCGGATAATTATGAATTTAAAATTGTTACCTCGCTGCTGGTAGACGATTTTGAAGGAGCGAATTCAAAATGGGATCTGGATGCCGGCTGGGGCCCGAATTTTTACGCTTATAGTGGAAACAACTCTATGACGGACAGCCCGGATGGCTATTATAGTCCGGACAGTGTGAGTTCCCTGACCCTGCTGGATTCGTATGATCTTTCCGGCAAGAATAATGCTGCGGTCTCTTTTTATTATATCCATTCGCTCAGCAGCGGCGATTCCGTCTTTTTTGAAGTCACCGGCGACGGGGCAACCTGGAAAAAAATGCTGACTTTTAGCGGCGAATCCGGGTATGACTGGAGTCGACAAATTATATCGCTGGATGATTATACCGGCGCAATAGGCGAACAGGTACGCTTCCGCTTCCGGCTGGCCAGCAATGAGGACAGCAATGTAGCAGACGGTATATATATCGACGATGTGTATATTTTTGCCGATACGGTGCTGACGGGCGTGGAAAATGAGACCGGCAGTGCATTGCCAAAAGAATACAGCCTGGCGCAGAATTACCCGAATCCGTTTAACCCGGTTACCACCATCCATTATGAATTACCGGAAGACGGCAAGGTTAGCCTTGAGATATACAGTATTCTCGGTGAGCGCATTGCCACGCTGGTCAATCGCGAACATCGCGCCGGCCGGTATGAAGTGCTGTGGAACGGACGCAATGATAGCGGCGCCCAGGTTTCCAGCGGCGTTTATTTCTACAAATTAAAAACCAGGTCTTTTACCGATGTGAAAAAAATGATCCTGATTAAATAAGGAAATATGTCCTGAGCATAAATGAGGAAACCAGGCAGTAAAATCATTTATTTTTTTCTGCTGATTCTGTGGATACCCAGCGACGCCATGTGTCGTTGGGTTTCCCGTTTAATGGCGTCCACAGAGCAGGAGATTACCTGTACTGTCAGCGCGGTCGATGAAAGCCGGCTGGTCGTTAATGTGGCCTGTGCAGGTTTTGCCGTGGAGCAGGATTCGTTGTTTCCCGCTTTCAGTACAATTTGCATCCCCGGCTGCGAGGTATCAGTCGATCCCCAATGTCCGCAATTGCCGGTAATTAACCGCCTGCTGGTGATCCCGGATGGCCGGGAACTGGTTATCGACCATATCGATGTCACGGAGCAGAATTATTCCGGGGCTGAAGCAATGATGACCGGAACTGTTAAACCAGCGCCGGTTTATACCAGGGTGGGGGAAGCCCCCCAATCGCTTGTCGCTGAAACCGGGAGGGTATATCAAACCAACCAATTTTACCCTGCAGAAACGGTTCGCATTTATCCCGGTGGAATTATGCGGGGGCGCAGAATAGCCCGCCTGCAGATCATGCCCGTACACTATAACCCGGTAAGCGGCGACATTCGCTTTATTACCCGGCTGGAGTGCCGCCTGCGGTTAACCGACCCGGCAATAGCTCAGCCGCGCGCCGCCAAACCGGCATCGACTGGTCCGCTTTTTAACCGGTTGTTGAACGAAACCGGCAATACAATACAGTCTTTACCGGGTGATCTTGAGCTCTGGACTCCTCCCGGTTATTTGCTCATTACCCCGGATGCGTTTGCAGAACAAGCGGCGCTGCTGGCGGAGTGGAAGACGCAAAAAGGATATAAAGTTACTATTGCCACGCTCAGTCACACCGGCGGCAGCGCCGGTGCCATTCGCAATTACATTCGCCAGGCTTACACTACCTGGCCAACTCCGCCTGATTTTGTGCTGCTGGCCGGCGATATCACCCACATACCGGCTTTTAACGGGCAATTTTCTTTAAATCCGCATGTCCCTCATATTACAGACCTCTATTATGCGACAATGGATGGCGATGACGATATATTCCCGGATATACTGGTCGGGCGGCTGCCGGCTGCCGATACCACGCAATTGCGGAGCATGATCGACAAGATAATAGCTTATGAAGAATTAATCGCACCTGATCGCTCCTGGCTTGACCACGCCACATTTATTGCCACCAGGGATAAAAATTTCCACGAATTTGTGGAAAAGGGACACCGTAATTCCATAAATCGCTATTGCACTCCTATTGCTGTCGCCGGCGATTCGATATGGACTTTTAACAATGATGATCGCCAGCAATTGAACGATGCCGTTGACCGCGGCTCCGCTATGGTCGTTTATTCCGGTCACGGCTCGGAAACCTATTGGAGCGACCTGGATGATTACAGCCTGGTGGAACTTTATTATTTGCAAAATACAGGGCGTTATCCGCTAACACTGAGCTTTGGCTGCAATGCCGGGGATTTTGCCTATAAAATTCAGGGCGGTATGGAATGTTTGGGAGAAAGTTTTCTGAGCTATGAACAGCGCGGCGCGGTGTTGTTTTGGGGCGCATCGGCGGTGTCGTTCTGGCACCAGGATTATTATTTGCAGGAGCAATTCTTTCAAGCCGCGTTTGATAAACAGTATGAGAGTTTTGGCCAGGCGGCAATTGACGCCCTGTTACAACTTTATAGCCGCGGCTATCCATACTCTGATTTTTATATGGAAGTCTATAATATTCTCGGCGATCCTTCGTTACCGCTCTGGCGCGGCGCGCCGGAGATATTGGAGGTTGCGCATCCCGAAACCCTGGCGGCGGGCGCGGAGCGCCTGGAAGTGCAAGTGACGGATGAACATGGCCCGGTTGACGGCGCGGTAACGGCATTATCGCAAAACAATGTGTTGATCGGCGCGGCGATGACGCACAATGGCCATGCAGTAGTTGCGCTGGAGCAGCCACTTTCCACAGACAACGCCTTGTTGACGGTGAGTAAAAACCGGCATTTACTTTACCGGTATAATTTTACCGTGCCTGAACCACCGCGGGTCACCTTTACTCCGGATACGTTAACTGCGAATGTTCAACAATTACTGCATATCGATGTGGCTGATAACAGCGGCGCGCCACTGGCAAATTACCTGATCTCTATTCATGGCATCGGCCTGGATTCGTCAATCCAAGCTGTTACCGACGCTGATGGCGCGGCGGATATTGAAATAAACTGTCCTTATGGGCAGCCGCTTTATATTTATGGTAGTAAACCGGCCGACCCGGCGCCCGATTACACCGGGCGGCTGCCGGTACGGAGCGCTCTCGATTTTTCGGCAATAACAATTGTGGCTGCCGCACCGTTCATTGGGCTGGATTCTTCCCTGGCGCCGGGCGTTCCCGGAGAAATTTCTGTTGCCGCCTTCCCGGAGCCGGAAAGAATCTTTGTGAGTGGCTGCGGACTCGATACGGTTTTTATCGGCTACACGTTTACAATTGTTCCAAAACAAGCTGGAAAAATAACGTTCAGTCTGGGTACAACAGGATATACTCTTTATCAAACCGATATTACCGTAGGCAACGCTGCCGCCGGTTTGTCCGGCATTGTTTACCGCCAAACAGACAGCCTGACCATCGCGGAAACTTTTGTTTACCTGCGCCATGTTTTATCGGGACAGGAATATTCGGCAACCAGCGATAAAAACGGCGTTTTCGGTTTTACCGAGATGATCGCCGGTTATTATTTTATATATGTATACCGGCAGGGATACAGCGCCTATGCCGATAGTATGTGGCTCGCCGCCGGGCAAAACGAACTACCGCTTTACCTGCAACCGGCTCAATCGAAAATGATCGGCGGCTCTGTCCTTTTGAGCGATATGAATGACCATACCGGCACGGTTGTCGGCATACGCGGACAGGGTCTTGCCGATACCACGTCCGGCAGCGGTGAGTTTTTATTGTCCGGGGTTATTGCGGATACGGTGATACTGGCCGTCCGCCATGACGGTTACGTTCCGCAAAAACGGCAGCTTGTGTTAAACGACGGCGATTATTTCGGGGATTGTAATTTTATTCTAGTACCGGGAACTAGTGTGGTAGATGAATCTTTCGAGACGGATGCCGGAGATTTTACCGGCAGCGGGTTATGGCAATGGGGCGTACCGGAGCCGGGCCTGTATTATCATGCGCCGGATCAAGCCCATTCCGGCCGTCGTGTTTGGGGCACGGTTTTAAAGGGTGATTATACGCCGTTTGCAGATTATAAACTGGACAGCCCGGAGATCAGTTTAGCGGGATTTGTAGCGCCGTTTCTGCAATTCTATCACTATTATTGTATGGATTATTTGAATACCTGTTATGACGGCGGCAATGTGCAGCTTTCCGATGATGGCGGGGTTTTGTGGCTGGTTATCCATCCCCTGGAGGGTTATACCTGCGATTCATTATCCGCCGAAAATTTAGCGCTGGCAGGGCAGCCGGGGTTCAGCGGCTGCATCAGCGTCTGGCAGAAAGTACAGTTTGACTTGACTCCATGGGCCGATAAAAAAATCCGGCTGCGTTTTCATTTCGGCAGCACGGGACAAGCCGAGGACGCCGGCTGGTATATTGACGATTTTTTTGTATTTGATAAAACCACAGTGAACATTGCCGACCAGCATGACGAAAAGCCGTCCCGTTTTGATTTTTGGCAAAATTATCCGAATCCATTCAATGCGGAAACGGTCATCGGCTATGAACTGCCGGAAAACAGTTTCGTTGAAATGACGGTCTATAATATGCTGGGGCAAAAAGTGAAAACGCTGGTAGCGGAGCCGCAGCAGCCCGGCAGATACCGGGCCCGCTGGCAGGGCACGGATGAGCAGGGCCGTCCGGTCAGCGCCGGAATATACCTGGTGCAGTTCAGGGCCGGTACATATTCCGGTATAAAAAAAATCACCTTGCTTCGGTAAAAAGTGGTATATAATTAAAGTATTTATTATATTAGAATAAATGACAATCCCTGCCTGCAAAGTGACCGGTTATTGCATTGGAGTAGTGAGTGGCGAAAGCAAAGAAAAGACCAGTAAAAGCTGTTATCAATAAAGAACCTCACCCGGACCGAAATACCCCCCTGTTTGCACAACCCGGTATTCATTTTTTAATTATTGGATTATTTTTTTTATCCGGTATCAGCGGGCTGGCCTATCAAATTGTCTGGATTCGGATTCTAAAACTGATTTTCGGGGTAACTGCGTTTGCCGCCAGCACAGTGGTGTCGTCATATATGGCCGGTTTATCGCTGGGCAGTTATTACTTTGGCCGCCTGGTTGATAAAAGTCAGAACAAGTTGAGGTTGTATGCGTTGCTGGAAATCGGCATTGGCATTTACGCTGTGTTTACGCCGCTGATCTTTAAAGGCGCCGACCATTTATATACATTGATCTATAGCCAGTTTCATCCGCAATTTTATGTGTTCGCCCTGATCCGCTTTTTGCTGGCGTTTATAATTATTCTGATCCCCACTGTGTTAATGGGCGGCACTTTGCCGGTGCTGATCCGTTATTTTGTCGGCGGCCGGCAGCAAACGGGTAAAATTTCCGGTTATCTTTATTCATTTAATACCCTGGGCGCGGTTCTTGGCGCTTTCGGCACGGGGTTTTTCCTGGTCAGGATGTTTGGCATTGTTCAGACGATTTATCTGGCCGCAGCTATAAATATAGCTATTGGCCTGACCGCGTACCTTATATCGCTTGGTAAAAAGAATACTGCTGCTGAGCCGGTTGCAGAACAGGACGGCGCCATTAAGCAACCTGAGAATTCCGCCGCGCAGCGTCGTTATCGGCTGATCCTGTGGGGATTTGCCCTGTCCGGGCTGGCTTCGCTGGCTTATGAACTGTTATGGACGCGCTCACTGCTTTATTTTCTTGGTCTGACCACTTATACTTTTACGACTATTTTGACCACGTTTTTGATCGGCATCGCTGCCGGCAGTTATATCTTTTCGCATATTGTTCCCAAAATCAAAGATCATCTGACCTGGTTTGCAGTGATAGAAATTCTTATCGGCCTGACCGCCCTGGCGGTGCTACCGCTCATCGCCCGGTTCTATGCAATCAGCGATACGCTGCGGCAGGCGCTGGGTTACCATAACTGGTGGATGAATACCGGGGTAAAATTCCTGTTGTCTTTTCTGGTCATGTTACTGCCCACGTTGCTTATGGGCGCGACATTTCCACTGGCGGTGCAATGCTATCACCGCGATATAAAAGGACTGGGCCGTCAGGTGGGCGAGGTCTACGCCGCCAATACGGTTGGCTCGATTGTCGGGTCATTTTTAGCCGGTTTTGTCCTTTTACCGGTATTCGGCATTCGACTCAGTATAGCGCTGGTCGTTTTGGTCAATTTAGGTATTGGCGTCGGACTGCTATTGTTGCACCCAGATGCGGGCCGCAAGCGCCGGAGCTATCCGTTAGTCCTGGCCGGAATTGCCCTGGTCATACTGGCTTTTACCATTAACCGCAAGCCGGTGGTGCTGGCCAGCGTCGAGTTTACCGGGCCGTCCAAACGTTATGACCTGTTGTATTATAAAGAGGGCATAGATGCTTCCATTGCGGTTTTGCAGGATAAAATTACCAATGAGCGCGAGTTGAACATTAACGGCGAGTCGACCGCTTTTACGATCTACCAGGATATGCAGGTTCACAAACTGCTGGGGCATTTGCCTTTGTTGATCCATCCCGATCCCAAAACCACCCTGATCGTTGGATTTGGTTTCGGCAGCACCTCGTGGGCTTCCATGCTCTACCCGGATATGCAGACCGATTGTGTGGAACTGGTTAAAGACGAAATAGAAACCGCCGGGTATTTCGAAAAGCAGAACCACAACGTGCTGCAAAATCCGCGATTTAATCTCATCATTGGCGACGGGCGGGAATTTATCAAAGGCACTAATAAGCGTTATGATATGATCTCTTTTAACGCCATCCATCCCAAGATCAGCCCGAACCTGTACACCCTGGACTTTTACCGTATGTGTAAAAATGTACTTTCGGAGGATGGAATTATCATCGCCTGGCTGCCGCCTAATGCCATAACCGAACTGGAATACCAGTCCCTGATCAAAACTTTTCAACTGGTCTTTCCGCACAGTTCGTTGTGGTATGTTAATCCATCGCACATGCTGTTAATGGCCACGCCGCAGCCATTTAAAATCGATTTAGCGATACTTTTGGAACGCATCAACCGACAAGAGATCAGGAACGATCTTGCCGAAGTGAATCTTGATGATCCTTACGAACTACTGAGCTGCTTTATTATGGCTGAAGACGACCTGCAGCGTTATGGCGTTTCTGCGCCGGTAAATTCCGATGACCTGCCCTATATAGAATTTTCACGGGAATTGAGTGTATCAGTCAATACGGACGTAATGACCAGTTTGGGAAACCTGAAGAAATCGGTTTGGCCGTATTTATATAATGTGGTGGACAGTTCGCAGGTGCAGGTGAACCTGGAGCGGATGGATGCTGCCAAATCACTGGTTGCCAAAGGTCAGGTTATGGCCTGGTTGGGCCGTTACCATGAGGCGCGCAGTTATTACCGTAAAGCATTGGACAAGAGTCCGGGAAACCGCAACGCTTTGTACCTGGACGGATTAAATGACCGCCGTAAAACCGAATTGCAGGCGTTGTTGAAATTGAATCCCCGCAATGCCCGGGCGTACCAGGCGCAGGGTGAGATATATCTGGAAGAAAACCGGCTGGATGCGGCGTTTAATATGTTTGTTCGGGCGGTACAACTCGACCCGAAATACCCCCAGGCGCGTCATCATAAAGGTTTATGTTTTTATTTGCAAAACCGCCCGGACCTGGCTTTGCCGGAATTACAGGCGGCAATAAAGCTCGACCCTGATTACGGCGCGGCATATTTTTATAGCGGTTTGTGTTACTGGAAGATGGGCAACCTTGATCAGGCTTTGCGCCATTTCCAGGCGGCCGCCGAAAAGGATATTGATTTTGCAATGGCTCATTATTACCTGGCCCTGGCTTATGAACGCAAAGGACAACTCGATAAAGCCCGCCTGGAATTGGATCGGACGCTGTTGATCGACCCGGAATTCCGCGACGCCCGGATAAAACGCGATGCTCTTTTACATTAAAATGAACCGCACAACCGGTTTTGAGTATAATAGATATAATGACAATAACAGGTGAATGATTTTGAACAAGTATGTAATTATAGTTTTATTGCTGCTTACAAGCGCGGGGTTGTATGCTGTGGAAGGGATAAACAAGCTGGATCCGCAGCTTGGGCTACTGGTTACCTACCCGCAGCGCCTGGATTTTTTGCAGCCGGATAATTCATTGCAGAAAACCGCCCGGGGCGCGCAAGTCAGGGCGATTGTTACTTTTCAGGGCGATGTTCATGAACTGCAAGCGTATGGTGTGAAAATTGAATGTATATATAAAAATTTGGCCGTTGTCACTATCCCGGTTGCCGGGCTTGATAAAGTGGCCGGTTTACCACAGGTTATACGCATTACCGCATCACGGCCCGATTATGCTTGTCTGGATGTGAGCGCCGCCAGAATCGGCGCAGTTAAAGTGCGGGAACAATTCGGCTACACAGGCAAGGGGGTTTTGATAGGGATCATTGATTCGGGAATTGACTGGGAGAATGAAGATTTTATTGACGCCGCCGGTAAAACCCGTATTAAATACTTGCTGGATATGAGCGATCCCGGCAATGTTTACGGCGGCACTATGTATACTGAAGATGATATCAATAACGCCCTGAACGGCAACGGCTTTGTTTACGAGCGGGATTATTCCGGGCATGGCACGCATGTCGCCGGAATAGCCGCCGGCGACGGCAGCGCCGACGGCACGTTTGGCGCTTATGCCGGGGTTGCCCCTGAAGCCGGTCTGATCATTATTAAAGCTACCCGCGATGAGATGAGCCAAGAGTTCCAGACTGCCGACCAGATCATTGCATTAAAGATCGTCGACAGTCTGGCAACAGTTTTGAATATGCCCTGCGTTATCAATATGAGTTTTGGCGGCCACAGCGGCGCCCATAACGGCACCTCGGATGTGGAGCTTGCCATCGACCAGGTGGTTGGCCCCGGCAAGTCCGGTAAAGCGGTAGTAACGGTTGCCGGTAATGACGGCGGCAACAATATACACGCCCGGGCGCAATTCAGCAACGGGATTACCTATAAGGACGTTACTTTTACTATAAATGAATATATGCCAAAACCGGGCGCCGGCAACGACCGGGTGTTGTTTAATATCTGGTATCAAAGCAACCAAAAAGTCGGCATCACCATCACAACGCCGTCGGGAAAAAGAATTGGCCCGGTTATGCAGGGTGAAGTAACGGAAGAAAATACGGATGAGGGGACAGTTTATGTGTGGAATGGATTTTATGAAGCGGTCGGCGGCTACCTGCCCGGTTATAATAAAGAGATCGGCAATTATGAAATATATGTGGATATCAATGATGCTAACGCACTCAAGCCTCCGGTAGCCGGCACATGGAAGATGAAATTTTCCGGCCAAGCCGGGGACGTGGACGCCTGGATTACCGGGGTTACCAATGCCAGTATGAAGGCGGCTTTTGTGGAGGGGAATGTTAATGACGGGAAAATATCCATACCCGGAACTGCACGTAACGTCATAACCGTTGGCGCATACACCAGTAAAAAATCCTGGGTAGATCTGGATGGTAATCATTTAACTTTTGATCCTTTTGGGCAGATAGCAATTGGCACATTGGCCAGTTTTACCAGCTTTGGCCCAACGCTGGATAAACGCATAAAACCGGAAATTGTTGCCCCCGGAGAGATCATTGCCAGCAGTTATTCGCAGTATGCCCCGCCGGGAAGCAGCGCCAGTATTTTTTCGGAAACAACCTCGGGATTGCCCAATGCCCTGATTTTGGAAGGTGGACGCGAAGCCCTGTCCAGTGGCACCAGTATGGCTGCGCCTCATGTGTCCGGCGCGGTTGCGCTGATTTTTGAAAAATATCCTGATATCACGGCCATCCAGGTTCGCGATATGTTAACCAATTCAGCCGATACGGAATACCCGGTAGAAAAAATACCCAACGGCGAGTGGGGATGGGGAAAACTGGATATTTTTTCCGCGTTACAGCACACCCCGGGCGAAGAACTGCCGGTCAATTTTAAATTATTCAACATCTGGCCCAACCCGTTTGTTGAAAGCGCCGAAATAAAATTTATGCTTCCTGTTAAAACATCCACTCACCATGTTGAAATTAAAATTTATAATGTTCTGGGCCAACTGGTGCGGAACCTGATGAATGAAAACAAGGTTGGCGGGCAGGATTATTTAATAAAATGGGATGGCCGCGATGATGCCGGTTATTCTCTGGCCTGCGGTATTTATTTTGTCGAGTTCAGGTCTGGTATATATCATAAAATAAATAAAATTACATACCTTGGTTCACAATTATAACCGGTAATTTAAGGAGGTATTTATGAGTACATTGTTTGAAGATATTAAAAACGGCATTCGTGACGGTATTGAATTGGTTGTGGATAAAACCGAAGAGTATGGCAAGATCGGCAAACTTAAAGTCGATATTATGGGCATCCAGCGCAATATTGAAAAATTGTTTGCAGAACTGGGCGGGCAGACGTTTGAGTTGCTCAGTAAAGACGACAAGGCCGACGTTGGCAACGATGCCCAGGTGAAGAAAATGATTGCGGATTTACAAGCCCAGGAAGTAAAACTAGACAGCAAGAAAAATGAGATTATACAGGTCAGGGAACAAAAAGAGGCGGAACGCCGGGAGCGGGAACAAAACCGTAAACAACCGGAACCGCGTGCGGCATCGGAACAAAAGCAAACCGGCAAATCCAGTGTCAGATCCGGAGCGAATAGCGACGATATCGAGGACGCCAACATTATCGAGGATAAATAAAGTAACTCTGATGTTTATAATACCTGATTTGTGGTAAATAATAACCGGAGGGGACTATGGACCAGGTTAAGGAACCGGCGCGAGAGGCTTTTCTTTATCACCTGTGGGAAAGCAAGAATTTTGAGAACCGGGAACTGTATACAGTTGATGGTAGAAAAATTGAAATCCGCAGTAAGGGGGTGCGTAATTACGACTCCGGCCCGGATTTTCTGGATGCTTTGATCTTTATCGAAAACCGCTTGCTGCGCGGCAATATCGAGGTTCACCCGGTAGCCGGCGACTGGTATGCGCATCGCCATCACACCGATCCACGTTATAATAATGTTGTTTTGCATGTTGTTACCATGAATTGCCCGGCTTCTTTTAAAACCATTAACCAGGCGGGGCAAATTATTCCTACCATAAATCTCGATTCGTTCCTGGAAAAGAAATCGGAAGATCTTGAAAGCGAAGAAACCATCCCGGAAACGGCGCAGCGAGGAGAAGGCTGCGGATTAAAAAAACAGCCCGAACCTGTAATTAAAAGAACTCTTGAACAGGCCGGGGACAAACGGTTTATGATGCGGGTTCAACAGTTTCGAGAAGCGCGGCAAAGTGAGAACTGGGAGCAGTTATTTTATCAAGCACTCCTGGAAGCCCTGGGTTATGTCAAAAACCAGGTGCCGTTCCGCAACCTGGCAAAAAATATACCGGTCGAGAATTTGTGGAGTTTGCTATGGAATGATTCGGACGAACTGGCGCTGTATAAATGTGAGGCCTTTATGTTTGGCGCCGCCGGGCTGCTGCCGTCGCAGCAAAACAACCCGGTAGCGCTGGATAGCAAATCTCAGGACTATGTAGATCGTCTGGAACGCTGCTGGCAGGATTTCCCCCTGCGACCAAAAATCACTATTATGAAAGCCGAGGAATGGCAGTTCTTCCGGCTGCGACCGCAGAATTTTCCAACCCGTAGAATAGCTGCGGCGGCCAGACTGGTCATGCAATTCCTGGACGAGGGTTTTATCCAAACGCTGGTCAAAGTGCTTTCATTATGGTCTGGTAAAAAACTGGTGCGGATAAAAGAGTGTGAGAAAGTGTTTCGTGTTGCCGCAGGAGGATTTTGGGAGGATCATTATTGCTTTGAAAATACCGAGTTGCCGGCAGGGCGTTCTTCACAACTTATCGGCAATGACCGGGCAGCGGATATTGTGGTCAATGTAGTTTTACCTTGCATTTATGCCTATTCAACCGAGGCGGATGATTTAAGGTTGGGCAACGAGATTTTGGAATTGTATAATCAATACCCGGCCGGTGCTGATAATGAAATAACGCGAGCCGTATCAGCGTGGTTGTGCAAGCCCGGCGGCATTACCGAAACTTGTGCCGGCGGAGTGCGGCAGCAACAGGGAATGATCTACTTGTATAAATTTTTATGCCGTGAAGGACAATGTATGCGCTGCCTGGATGCCGATGCTTTCGCCGGAAATTGAGCAATGCAATAAAGCGTGTTGAAATTTGGACGCTTTTTATTGACTTTTAAGCATTTTTTTATTATACTATCCAGTTTAAGAATGTTGTGTTAAATAAAAAATGCAGAACAACAGCAGGTATTGGTTCGTAAACATGAGGTGCTTGTTACGATAGTTGCCGATACAATTATAGTAAAACCAGGCACCCTGTATCTCGTCAGCACACCGATAGGAAATTTACAGGATATCACTTTGCGGGCGTTAAAAGTTCTGGCCCAGGTTGATATCATCGCCGCCGAAGATACCCGGACAAGTTTAAAATTGTTGAATCATTATACGATCAAGGTTCCCTTGACCAGTTATCATGATTTTAATAAGGAAAAAGTTACCCCGGCATTAATAAAAAGACTTGAATCTGCTGAATCTATAGCAATAATCAGTGATGCAGGAACACCGGGAGTATCGGACCCGGCATTTTACCTGGTAAGAGAAGCGATAAGGCGAGGAATAAATGTTGAGTCAATCCCCGGCGCCACCGCTTTTGTTACGGCATTAACCAGTTCCGGCCTGGCAACAGACAGGTTTGTATTTGAAGGATTTATACCGGTAAAAAAGGGCCGGCAAAAACGGCTCGAAGAATTGCGGCTCGAACCGCGAACGATCATTATCTACGAGTCGCCCAACCGGGTAGTAAAAACATTGCAGGATATATATGCTGTGCTGGGTAATCGTCAGGTGGTATTGGCCCGGGAACTGACAAAAATATTTGAACAGTTTGTACGGAGTTCTCTGGAAGAACTTTTAAAAACTGTTGAAACATTAACCCTGAAAGGTGAATTTGTCATTTTAGTGGAAGGATGCAGCCGGGAAATCCAGCGGGAAATAAAGAAAAAAGAAAAGGTGAAAAAATGAAATATGTTCTTTTACCGAATTCAGTTAAAGAAGGATTCAGAACATTATTAAAGCCGGTTATTAATATATTTGTGCGAAAAAAAATCAGTCCGAATGTATTTACAACCCTGTCGATATTCATTTGTTTGTTTTCTGCGTATGAATTCGGCAAAGGCTCGTATCGGCTGGGCGCGTTATTGTTTTTACTGGGCGGACTGTGTGATATGTTCGACGGCGCCGTAGCCCGCTCTTCAAACCGGGTAACCAAGTTCGGCGCTTTATATGATTCTACTATGGATCGTTACGCTGAATTTATAGTCTTTTTTGGCATGGGCGTTTATTTCATTAAAAGATTTTTAGCCGGTTACGAGTTTGGTTTTTTTGTCGCCATGACTGTTTTTGTGGCAATTTTCGGTTCATTAATGGTCAGTTATGTGCGGGCCAGGGCAGAAGGACTGGGATTTGAGTGCAAGGTGGGTTTGTTACAACGTCCGGAACGTGTTATACTAATATGCCTGGGCGCTTTTATATCCGAGGTTACCTTAATTTTGGCAATATTTATTATTGCAATTATGGCAAATTTGACCGCCATTCAACGCCTTTTTTATATCTGGCAACTTGAAAATCCTTCCAAATTTAAAACCGAGGACGCTAAAGTTAAAGAAGAGGAATTTGCTCTGAAAAATGTAAAATAAGAATGAATTATTTGTTTAACGGCGCAGGCAAGTTACCGAATTCCCGGTACTCATCATAAGCATTATCAGGCAAGTAACATAATTCGTATATGACCTGTTTTATTGGGCATAAAATTGTTTAATAATAGTAGAGGATAAAGCATGCAGCGGTCTATGTTAAAATCTAAAATTCACCGCGCACGAATTACAGACGTAAATTTGAACTATGAAGGCAGTATTGTTATCGATCCGGTTTTAATGGAAGCGGCAGATTTGTTGACCTATGAAAAAGTTCATGTTTTAAATATTAATAACGGCACCAGGGCTGAAACGTATGTAATTAAAGGCGCACGTAACAGCGGAGAAATCGGCATCAGAGGGGCTCTGGCCCGCTGGGCGCAGCCGGGTGATTTGATCATCATTGTTGCCTATGCGATGGTGGATGAAAAAGAATTGCCAAATTTTGTACCAAAAATTATTCTTGTTAATGAAAATAACCAAATTACGGAAACTATTTAATAAACTAACCGTAATTGATTTATTAATAGCGATACCATGAAAGGAGTTACACAGTGATTGAAAAAGGTGTAGAAATCAAACAACCTAAAGGAAAACTGGGAATTTTACTTCCGGGTTTAGGTGCGGTAGCCACAACTTTAATAGCTGGTGTCTACCTGATTCGTAAAGGGGAAGCAAAACCGATTGGTTCTTTAACGCAAATCGGGACGATCCGGCTTGGTAAACGTACTGATAATCGTGTTCCTTTGATTAAGGATTTTGTACAATTAGCTGATATAAACGATATCGTGTTTGGCGGCTGGGATATTTTCCCGGACAATGCTTATGAATCTGCTCTTAATGCCGGTGTGTTGAAAAAAGAAGATATTGACAAGGTAAAAAAGGAATTAGAAGCGATCAAGCCGATGAAGGCTGTTTTTGATCCTCAGTATGTAAAAAGACTGGACGGCCCGAATAAAAAAACCGGTAAAAACAAGATGGAACTGGCCGAGCAATTGATGGATGATATGAAAAGCTTTAAAGAAAAGAACAAGCTGGATCGTATCGTCATCGTTTGGACCGGCAGCACCGAAACTTACCTTGAATATGACCATGTATGGGACACCATCGAATCGTTTGAAAAAGGGATGCGCGAAAATCATCCGGCAATCTCTTCCAGTATGCTCTATGCCTATGCTGCTTTGAAAATGGGAATTCCCTATGTCAATGGCGCGCCGCACATGAGCCATGATATGCCGGCTCTGGACAGCCTGGCGAAAACCATGAAAGTACCGATTGCCGGTAAAGATTTTAAAACCGGTCAAACCTTTATGAAAACGCTGTTGGCTCCCGGCTTTAAAGCCAGAATGCTTGGCGTACGCGGCTGGTTCTCCACCAACATCCTCGGCAATCGCGATGGCGAAGTTCTCGATGAACCGTTGTCTTTCCGTTCCAAGGAAATCACCAAATCTTCCGCCCTGGATTACATCTTCCAGCCGGATAAATACCCGGATTTGTACAAGGATTTGTATCACAAAGTGCGTATTAACTATTATCCGCCACTGGGCGATAACAAAGAAGGATGGGATAATATTGATATATTCGGTTGGTTAGATTATCCCATGCAGATCAAGGTGAACTTTTTGTGCCGCGACAGTATCCTGGCTGCTCCGGTGGTATTGGACCTGGCTTTATTCATCGACCTGGCGCAGCGCGCCGGTATGTATGGCATTCAGGAATGGTTGTCATTCTACCTCAAGAGTCCAATGGTTGCTCCGGGTTTATATCCCGAACATGATTTGTTCATTCAGTTGATGAAACTGAAAAACACACTTCGATATTTAAAAGGTGAAGACTTGATAACCCATTTAGGCCTGGATTATTACGATTGACCTGTTTGGTGGTAATACATAAATAACGGTTTACACGAGTACTAAATAATTCAGGTATTATTGACACCTTCACCATTAAAAACAATATTAAAAACCTCTTTGCCTGCGGTTATCGATCTTTCGTCGCAAACAATAATGTGGACGATTGAAGCGATCTTTATCGGTAAATTAAGCGGCGCCGCACTGGCCGGGCATAGTATGGCCATTCAGGTCATTCTTGTTTTCTTTGCTGTGCTGCTTACTTTTGTGGTCGGTTCCAGTCTGATCATTAACCGGCATCTTGGGGCGCGGGATCGTTACCAGGCAAATCATATTTTTGGACAGGCCATGATTATGACGGTAATCATGGCCGTCGCTTTTTCGTTGATCTGGTATTTCGGGGCAATTCATTTATTCAAGTTTATCAAAGAGAACGGTGTTGCTTCGGCGCAGGACGCGGGTATTACCTATCTGCGCACCGTGGCGGTATTTGCGCCGTTGCTGATAACCAATTTTGTTGCCCTGGGTATAATTCGCGCGGTTGGCGATACGCGTTATTCTATGATTATCAATATATCAATCAATACGCTAAACCTGGTCATGTCGCCAATATTGATATTTGGCTTGTTCGGCATGCCCCGGCTGGAAGTTAAAGGCGCCGCGCTGGCGGTTGGCATTGCCCATAGTATGGGGTTCTTTGTTACCTTAATTTTATTACGCAGCCGGAAATTACAGCTTTTTCTGCCTTTTAAGGAATTGGTCAAACCCAAATTATCGAGTTTTAAAGAGCTATTCAAAGTAGGTATTCCCACCACAGTCGAGCAATTGACCTGGGCATTAGGACAACTGGTAGTGACAGGTTACGCCGGCAGCATTTATGTTACTGTGCTGACCACTCATGCCGTATTTGTGCGAATACAATCAATTTTGTCTATGGTTTATTTTGGATTTGGCCTTGCCGCCATGAGCACAATGGGGCAAAACCTGGGAGCTGCGCAAAACCAGTTAGCTGAAAAAATGGCAAAAACCGCCCATAAGGTTATGGCTGTTTTTGTGTTTTTAATTGTTTTTTTTATGATATTTTTCTCCAAAGCGATTATCCATGTTTTTACTACAGATCCGGCCACAGTAGCGCTGGGAGAAAAAGCGATCATTATTTTTGCATTAGCACAAATTCCCAAAGCGCTGAGCAATGTTTTGGCCGGCAATATGCGGGGAGTGGGTGATTTAAAATGGTTAATGTGGACAACAATCATTTTTGTGTTAATTTTTGAAATTGGCGTTAATTATGTTATGGTTTTTATTGCCGGGTTGGGTTTATACGGTATTTGGGGTGTGCAATGCCTGGACGAATCCATTCGCTTGTGTTTAAATTACTGGCGTTTTCACCGGGGTGAGTGGAGGGTGTCAAACCATTCATGTCATTGAATAACGGCAATAAAACAGGTAAATTTATTACATTTGAGGGAATAGATTATTCGGGGAAATCAGTTCAGGCGCAGTTACTTTGTCAAAAATTACAGGATTTACGGTTACCGGTGGTTGCTATACGTGATCCCGGCGCCACCCGAATATCCGAAGAGATTCGCCGGATATTGCTCGATAATAAAAATCATGAAATGAGCTACCGCACTGAATTGTTATTATATGAAGCCGCCCGGGCGCAGATGGTGCATGAAATAATCGCTCCGGCGTTGGCAAAAGGTCAGGTTGTTATTTGTGACCGGTTTTTCGATTCGACAACTGCTTACCAGGGATATGGACGACAACTCGATCTCGATGTGATCAAACAGGCTAATATGCTAGGCGCAAATGAAATTGTTCCGGATTTGACGTTCCTCATCGATATTGATGTACATACGGCTTGTGCAAGAAGGATCAAGCAGGAAATGAGCGCAGACCGCCTTGAAGCCGAGGGTTTAGAATTTCAAAACCGGGTGCGGCAGGGGTATTTACAGATTGCCGGGGAATATAAACAACGGATATATGTTTTAAATGGGGAACAATCCATAGAAAAATTGAGTTTAGAAATCATTCAACATGTTAAAAATAGATTAAAATTATTTGCATAATTACCGAGGTTGGCCTTATGTTAAAAAAGAACAGAAAATTTATTATTCTGGCATGTGCGCTTTTAACCATTATTGTAGTGGGCCTGTCTACCAGTTTGTACAGCAGCAATTCCCAGGATGTTTATTTCAATGTCAGAAAGTATATTACTTTATTTGGTGAAGTTTATAAAGAAGTCACCAGCAGTTATGTTGAAGAGATCGATACGGAGAAATTTATCCGCGCCGGTATCCAGGGAATGTTAGATCAACTGGACCCTTACACGGTATATCTGGAAGATGAGGGTAAGGATGAACTGGAAATAATGACCCGCGGCAAATATTTTGGCGTTGGCATGCGAATTTCATTACGCAATGGCTGGCCCACCGTTGCCGAGCAGCCTTTCCCCAATAGTCCCGCCGCTATTGCCGGCATTCGCGAAGGTGACCAGATCATTCAAATCGACGGTATAACCACCAAAGGCGATAAGCTATCGAAAACAGCGGCGCGTCTGCGCGGCACCACCAAGGGAACCGAGGTGCGCATAACCATTAGCCGGGTAAGTGTCGAAAAGCCGATGGAATTGACATTGATCCGTGATGAAATTGTTGTTTCCGAGATCGAATTTGCCGGTATTGTGGAACCGGGAATAGGATTGATCCGCTTGACGCGATTTAACCGCGGCGCCGGGCGGCAAGTGCAGCAAGCTATCGAAACCCTTAAAGCTCAGGGAATGCAATCATTGATCTTTGATTTGCGCAGCAATCCCGGCGGCTTACTGGATGTAGCTGTTTCCGTACTGGAAAATTTTGTTGCCGAAGGTGAACTGGTCGTTTACACCAAAGGCCGCAATGGCGATTCACAACAGGATTATCGTACCCGCATTGAACCGGTATTGGGTAAGGCCCCCCTGGTAGTGCTGGTGGATGGTTACAGCGCCTCGGCTTCGGAAATTGTTGCCGGAGCTATACAGGATCTGGATCGTGGTGTTATTATTGGTGGAGAAACCTTTGGCAAGGGCCTGGTACAAACGGTTGTCAACCTGGACCAAAGAGGAGACGCCAAATTGAAAATAACCACCGCCCAGTATTTTATGCCGAGTGGACGGCTTATTCAACGCCCGGAAGTCTTTAATCGCGGCCGCGGTTCGGTGCTGGCGAATTCTTTACATGTGGACGACAACGGCTATGATGAAGATGAAGAAATAACGGGCGATGAAGAAAGTGAGAAAGAAAAGGACCCTAAACAGACTTTGGTTGATAAGGATTTGCCCAAATTCTACACCCGCAACAATCGCGAAGTGTTGGGCGGCGGTGGAATAAAGCCGGATATTAAAGTGGAAAACCAACGCACGACCAAATATGTTGCCGAATTACGGCGCAAATCTTTGTTCTTTAATTTTAGCCTTAACTATGCTGCCGACCATTCAACCCTGGATCGTGATTTTGAGGTTACCGATCAAATGCTGGAAGACTTTTTTGCATTTACCCGCGAAAAAGAGTTTGATTATATACCGGATGGATACAAGGAACTGGAAACTCTTGAGAAGATTGCCCGCGACGAACAGTATTATGATATAATGAAAGCGCATATTCAGGAGATACGCAACGATTTTAAAAATGTCAAAGAACAGGACAAGAACAAGTCTACCGAAGATATCCGTTATTTGTTAAAACGGGAATTGACTGCCAAATTGTTCGGCAATGATGAAGCGTATCGGGCGGGATTTGAGCGTGATGACGACCTTAAAGCGGCTATCAGTGTTTTAAAGAATCCCGATGAATATAATAAAGTATTAAATATCAAAGTGGCAACTAAAAATTGACTATTGTATTTAACGAAAAAAATGCTTAAATTTTAATCTTTATAATTCGGTTTTTTTTCTATAAAGATATAAAATAAGCGGTTTATAAAACAAGATAGGAGATTGTATGTCTGAAAAGTATGTATATCAGTTTGGCGGCGGAAAAGCTGAAGGCCGCGCTGATATGAAAAATTTGCTGGGCGGCAAAGGCGCCAACCTCTGTGAAATGAATTTGATTGGCGTTCCGGTTCCGGCCGGTTTTATCATTTCAACCGAAGTTTGTACTTTTTACAATCAAAAAGGCAAAGCTGAAGCTGTAAAGCTGATGAAAAGCCAGGTCGAGGATGGCATTAAACATATCGAAAAAATGATGAATGCCAAATTTGGCGATAAAGATAATCCCTTGCTGGTTTCGGTACGCTCCGGTGCGCGGGTTTCCATGCCGGGTATGATGGATACAGTATTGAACCTGGGTATGAATGATGATGCTGTAAAGGGTTTAATTGCTAAATCCGGCAATGAACGTTTTGCCTGGGATTCATACCGCCGTTTTGTGCAGATGTATGGCGATGTAGTGCTGGGTTTAAAGCCGGTCAGCAAAACAGATATTGATCCCTTTGAAGAGATCATTGAAAAAGTAAAGCATGAAAAAAAGATCGAAAACGATACGGATTTGACCGCCGATGATCTGAAAAAATTGGTTATTCTGTTCAAAGAAGCCGTAAAAAAAGCAACCGGTCATGATTTCCCGAATGATCCCTGGGAACAATTATGGGGCGCTGTTTGCGCCGTGTTCGATAGCTGGATGAATGAACGCGCTATCGTTTACCGCCGGTTAAACAAGATTCCCGAAGAATGGGGTACAGCCGTTAACGTACAGGCCATGGTGTTTGGTAATATGGGCAACAATTCCGCCACCGGCGTAGCCTTTACCCGCGATGCTGGCACCGGTGAAGACCTGTTCAATGGCGAATACCTGATCAATGCCCAGGGCGAAGATGTGGTTGCCGGTGTCCGTACTCCGCAGCAGATCACCCTGGAAGGCTCCAAACGCTGGGCCGCTTTAGCCAATGTCAGTGAAGCTGAACGTAAAGCCAAATTCCCCTCCCTTGAAGAAGCTATGCCGGCTGTTTACAAAGAGCTGAGCGAAGTTGAAACCAAACTGGAAAATTATTTTAAAGATATGCAGGACCTGGAATTTACCATTCAGGACGGCAGATTATGGCTGCTGCAAACCCGTAACGGCAAACGCACCGGCGCGGCGATGGTAAAAATTGCTATGGATTTGTTAAGAGCCGGCAAAATTGATGAAAAAACTGTTATCAAACGTGTCGATCCGGAAAAACTGGATGAATTGTTACACCCGGTATTCGATAAAAAAGCATTGGCAAATGCCAAAGTAATAGCCAAAGGTCTGCCGGCCTCACCTGGCGCGGCTTCCGGCCGGGTTGTTTTCTTTGCCGATGAAGCAGTCGAGTGGGCATCCAGAAAAGAACAGGTTATCCTGGTTCGTATCGAAACCTCGCCGGAAGATTTGGCCGGTATGGATTCTGCCAAAGGTATTTTAACTGCACGCGGTGGTATGACCTCCCATGCGGCTGTAGTTGCCCGTGGTATGGGTAAATGCTGCGTTTCCGGCGCCGGTTCTCTCAAGATCAATTACAAAACCCGTACCTTTGTCGCCGATGGCAAAACCTATAAAGAAGGCGACTGGATTTCTTTAAACGGCTCTACCGGCGATGTTATTGAAGGTAAAGTTGACACCAAAAAACCGGAACTGAGTGGCGATTTTGGCGAATTGATGACATTATGCGATAAACATACCAAAATGTTCGTCCGCACCAATGCCGATACCCCGCACGATGCCAAAGTAGCGCGTGAATTTGGCGCCCGCGGTATCGGTTTATGCCGTACTGAACACATGTTCTTTGAAGGTGAACGTATTAAAGCCGTACGTGAAATGATCCTGGCAGATGATGAAGCCGGACGCCGTAAAGCGTTGGCCAAATTGCTGCCGATTCAGCGCGGCGATTTTGAAGGTATTTTTGAAGCTATGAACGGCTTGCCGGTAACCATCCGCTTGTTGGATCCGCCGCTGCATGAATTCGTTCCGCACGAAGAAGCCAACCAGAAGGAAATGGCCAAAGAAATGGGTATTACCCCGGAAGAAGTGAAAACCAAGGTCGATTCTTTACATGAATTCAACCCCATGCTGGGGCACCGCGGCTGCCGTCTGGGCAACACCTACCCGGAAATTACCGAAATGCAGACCCGCGCTATTATTGAAGCGGCTCTGAATATGAAGGACAAAGGCATCGACGCCAAACCGGAAATTATGGTTCCGCTGATCGGCACCAAAGCGGAATACTTGCTGCAGGAACAGATCATTCGCGGCACTGCCGATAAAGTATTTGCCGAACGAGGCAAAAAGATCGATTATATGGTCGGCACCATGATTGAAATTCCGCGCGCCGCTTTGACTGCGGACAAGATTGCGGAAGCCGCCGAATTCTTCTCCTTCGGCACCAATGATTTGACCCAGATGACCTTTGGTTATTCCCGCGACGACGCCGGAAAATTCCTGCCGGTTTACCTGGAAAAGGGCCTGTTAAAGGTCGATCCGTTCCAGGTGCTGGATCAGGAAGGTGTTGGTCAGTTGGTAGAAATGGGAACCACCCGCGGTCGCAGCACCCGCCCGAACCTCAAGGTCGGTATTTGCGGTGAACACGGCGGCGAACCGAGTTCCGTTAAATTCTGCGCCAGGGTCGGCATGAACTATGTTAGCTGCTCACCCTTCCGCGTACCAATTGCCCGTCTGGCTGCCGCCCAGGCTGCTGTCGAGTGATAATTGACTGATAAAAGTTGATGTTATAAAGAGGCGTTCGGAATTATACCGGACGCCTTTTTTAATTAAGGTGATAAAAAGTTTGGTTTGCTATGAAGTTGCGGGTATTTTGTGATTTTGACGGCACTATAGCCGTAAATGATGTTGGTAACGAGTTGTTTACAACCTTTGGCGACGCGGCTTATTGGTGGCGCCTGGTAGCACAATGGAAAAAGGGCGAACTAGACGGCCGCGACCTGTGGCGCAAACAGTGCGTTGTTAGTAATATTACTATTGGGCAGCTTGATGAATTTGCCCGTCAACAGCCGGTTGATCCATACTTTATAGAGTTTTACCGTTTTTGCCGGGAATGGAAAATTCCGGTTTATGTGGTCAGCGACGGCATGGACGCCTATATCGCCCGGATCCTGTCCCGGCATGGCATTGATGATCTGGATATCCGCGCCAATCATCTTATAATCCATGACGATGGTTCGCTGGCGGTAGAATTTCCCTATTACCAGGCCGGTTGCTGCAACTGCGGCAATTGCAAGGGCGCGCATGTGCGCAACGAAAAACAGCCGGGCGAGACCACCATTTACATTGGCGACGGTCATTCCGATATCTGCGGCCTGCGCGAGGCGGATATTACTTTTGCCAAAGGCGCGTTGCTGGACTATTGCCGGGAAAAAGGTGAGGCCTGCCGGACGTTTACTGATTTTGCCGATATAATTCGTGCAGTCAAGGCGCTGCTGGCAGAATGATTTTACTTTTGCCGGTTGTTATAGTAATGAGTATAAAAAATTTCAGGATAGAATAGAAATGATTAATTTTAATTTACTGCATCCCCGCGACCAGATCGTGGCTATTATGCAGCGGATTTATGGTTATGGTATGACCACCACCTCGGGCGGGAATTTGTCCGTGCTTGATTATAACGGCGATATCTGGATATCTCCTGCCGGAGTGGACAAGGGCAGCCTGAAACCCGAAGATATTGTCTGTGTTAAACAGGATGGCACGGTACAGGGTATTCACCGGCCATCCTCCGAGTTCCCGTTCCACAAAGCGATTTATGAGAGCCGCGGTGATATTCGCGCTATTTTACATGCGCATCCGGCGGCGCTGGTGTCGTTCAGTATAGTTCGTAAAATACCGGATACGGATGTGCTCTCCACTGCCCGGCAGATTTGCGGCAAGGTCGGTTATGCGCCGTATGCTATTCCCGGCAGCGCGCAATTGGGAGAAAATATTGCCGGGGTTTTTGGTCGCGGTCACGATACCGTGCTGCTGGAAAATCATGGCGTGGTAACATCCGGGGAATCGATTTTACAGGCGTTTCAGCGTTTCGAAACGCTGGATTTCTGCGCCCGGCTCATCATCAAAGCCAATATCCTCGGCAGACCTTACCAGTTGACCCAGGCGCAAATCGATTTGAGCTATGTAAAACGCAATTACCTGCCGGAATTTGAGCCGCATACGCACAGCAGTCGTGAAAAAGAACTGCGCAAAAAGATGAAGGAACTGGTGCTGCGTTCTTATGACCAGATGTTGATAACCAGCACCGAAGGCACTTTTTCAGCGCGGGTGGATGAAAACAGTTTCATTATTACTCCATTCGGTCAAGACCGCAAATGCCTGGATATTGAGGATTTTGTGCTGGTGGAAAACGGCCGGCGCGAAGCCGGCAAGCTGCCGAGCCGCTCCGTGCTGATGCACGAGGCGATTTATAAAAAACACAGCGATATCAATGCGATCATTCTGGCCTTCCCGCCGAACATGATGGCTTTTGCCGTATCGTGCACGCCGTTTGATACCCGCACCATCCCGGAAAGCTATATCATGCTGCGTGATATACCGTCGATGCCGTTCGGCACACAATACCTGGGACTGGATAAGCTGGCTGGGACCATTGGCCGGGAAGCGCCGCTGGCGTTGATCGAAAATGATTGCCTGATTTGCACCGGCGTGGACCTGCTGCAGGCGTTCGACCGCCTCGAAGTGGCGGAATTCAGCGCCAAAGCGATCATATCCGCCAAAGTACTGGGAGAGGTCGTGCCCATAAACGCTGCACAAACAGAAGACCTGAAACGGGTATTTTTAAGCTAAAACACTAAAAGGGCCTGAAATTTGCAATAGTTTTTTCGAGTAAAATTTGTTTTCGACCCGATTTTATCCTTTGTAATGATGAATAAAATTGAAAGATGATGATGAAAAAACAGTGCCTTGTAATTATCACCCTGTTAATTTTAGCTGCCGCGGCGACGCCGCAAACCGCCGCCCCGGACGGCCGCACCGTACTGCGCGAGACCTTTAAACGCTGGACCTTCCAGAATGTTTTCAATCCGTTTAAAAGCATGCGCTGTGAAATCCGCTTTACCTGCCTGTCGCTGCAATTGTTGCAGGCCTGGAAGAGTGTGGAAACCGACCAGGCATTGCTTCCCCGCATCGATGCGCTGATCAATGCCATGCAGCAGGAGAGGATTGTCGTTTATCTGGTAGAGATCGATCCCGGGCAGTCCAATTTATATACAATGGACATGAAAAAGATCAAGGGGCGCACAAAATTGTATTTAATGGATAAAAGTTCCGGGTACAAACCCAATCGCGTTACCCCCAACCTGGAACAAAAGCTGAAATCCACCCAGCGTTATTATGGCGCTATGGCTTTCAAAGTGAAAACCCAGGAAGTGGTGTTCCAGAATATCAGCATGGAAACCTATTTTACCGCATTCGATTTCCTGGAAGGCAAAGACCTGAAGGATGAAAAGGCATATACGGCGCAGTTTAATTTTCACGCCAACGGTGCGCCGGAGGCCGACCAGCCGACGCAAATTCCGGATAGCGCCGAAATTGCCGGGCGGCTCAAGGGCGCCTTGTCCCTGGTTAGTTTGGTGACTAAAAAGACCTTGTAATATGAAGCTCCGGGTTAAAAAATATGTGATGGCGGGGCTGTTGACTGCCATGCCGCTGTTCGCACAAGAGACCATCCAGGGACGGTACTGCTATCATTACGGGGATAACGAAACCCTGCTGGAAGCGCGGGAACTGACCCGCACCCTGGCGATCCGCAATGCCATCGAATCGTACCGGGTATTTGTGGAAGCGGCCAGTTTGATCGATAATTTTATCATGACCACCGACCTGGTGCAGACCATCAGTTCCGGGTATTTGCGCGATATGCAGGTGCTGGAACATAGTGAAGCGGATTATACCATTTGCGAGACCGTCCAGTTCACGGTCGATCCGGTGAGTTTCGATTCGTTCATCAAAAGCCAGGTGCAGCGGCGATTGCGCATGGCGCGCGAACTGGGGATCGATAATAATGGTTATTTAAAGGTGCTGAGCGTCAGTCCTTTTAAATTCAACGCCGCCGGAGAAAAGGTGGTGGAAGCGGTGGTCAAGGTATTGCAGGCCACCGGGCCGCTGGATAGTGTGCAATACCGCAACGACAAGCCGCAATTTAAAATTTGCATTACCTGGATGAACCGCGCCGGCGAGGCGGTGGACGGCAGTTCGGTATTCATTCACAACAGCGCGGAAAGTTTGTCAGTGGGGGAGATTAAGCGGATAGAGTTCAGGAACCCGCCGCTGGAGGCTACGAGTTTTCGGGTGTGGTTGGTGAAGTAGGGGGGGAAAGTAATTCCGAATTATTTCATCGTTTCAGTTTTTGCTGATTCAATGAGCTGGATATTATATTTTTTACGTATGTTTATCAAATCGTTAGTTTCTGCCTGGGGATCGGCTGTATATTTTTTTACCAGGTCATCTCTAATTTTTCTCATCATAGCAACAGCATCAAAATTTTTTTCATGTTTATTGTTCATTCTATGATCTCTCTGGGTGAGCGAATATCAATTAATGGATAGCCATATTTCATGTTGATTGCATTATATAATCTTATTTTATTATAATTCACTTAAAAGTCATTTGAAAGCCGGATCCAAATTACTAATATTATTCTGTAATTAACAATATTCAGAAAAAGAAGAAATGATTCGTCATGAACAATATAATCAGAATCAATTTTTTAGACAACATTTTTTATGTTGGCATCGATGTACACAAAAAAAGTTTGAACGTAACCGACCATAGCGGACATTATGCTCACCCTGGTGATGTTCCCCAGGGCACAGCCCCGGGTTGATCTTTGTGTTTTCCTGATACGTCTCGATACGTCCGGTCTCGCCATGCTCGACCGGACTACCCGACGACCGGGTTTTCTAAAATATACTACGATCATCATGTAGTCCCGTTGCTTCACCTTTCGGGACGTATCGAGATGTCCAGGATGGCTTACCCGACGACCGACATAATCGTACCCCGCTCACCGCATGACAATGAACTTGCTCAATTCTTCGGTTTTTTGCGCGCCGTTCACCGCATAGATTTTATAAAGATACACGCCATTCGCCAGCTTGTCGCCGTCGGCGTCGCGGCCGTCCCAGGGAATAGTATTAAACCCGGCGGCGGCCCAGCCCCGCTCGATTTCCTGGATCAGGCGCCCCGCGACCGTGAATATTTTAATACGAATTTGCGCCGGCTGTGACAGTTCAAAGGTAAAATCAGTCTTTCCGGCAAAGGGATTGGGATAATTGATCACATTCAGCAGCTTGAGATCATTGACCACCTGGAATGCCTCGCTCCAGACAATGCTGTTATTACTGGCGTCCACGGCCATAATGCTCAGGTTATGCTCGCCGTCCGCCAGTACCGGGGTAAATTCTACCACCGCCCGCGCGCCCGCATCGGCCGATTGCCTTATCTTGAGTTGCTCTGTCTGCCCGGCGAACGGCACGCGCCGGTCGTCCAGGAAGATATTAACATACGAGGTATCGTCAAGCATTTGCGGACTGTTGTCGTATATACCGGCGAGGATCACCGGGCGGGACGCCACCATGTCGCCGTACATGATCTCCCGGCCGTCAAAGGTCACCTTGAGCGCAGGGTTGACCGTGTCTTTACGCACATAGACAAACGTGGTGAGATAATTATTATTTTCATTGGCTTCGCTGAGCTTGTAGTCGGGATCGATGGTGATGAACAATTGCCGCTCGCCATTCCTGCCTGCTGACGACCATTCCCGGCTGACTGTGATAAAGCTGTCCACCGGCACGCCGGCGGTTAACGCGGCGGTGGCAAAAGTACGCCGTCCCAGCACGGCATCTTTTTCCTCGAACAGGATCGTCAGGCTGTCCGGTGTTAGCGGTACAGGGCCGATGTTATGAATGTCAACATTCACAGTAACCTTTTCCCCGGTCAACACTGTATCGGCGCTTTGGGTAAAGGTGTCAAAGCCGATAGCCGGGTCGGCGGCGGGTGAACTGGTAACCTGCCACCAATGCAAAGCCGGCGAGTAATTACCGTTGGTCGTGGTCAACCGGGCCTGCAAAGCGAGATATGGATATTGTGCGCTATCCAGGGTTGATAAAGGCAGGGCGGAGCCGGAAAAATCCTTATAAAGAGTATCGACCCGCCCGGAACGATGGTAACCGGTTACGTCCACCGAAAAGACGGTAGCCGCCGGGGTCTCCTTAAGCAAAGTTAATTCGCCCCAGGCGGTGGCGGGCCCGATTTTGGGGGTTGTAACGACTCCCTGCGTTGTATATAACGTTATGGAGCTTTCCAGTCTGACCACGCCGGCGCCGGTAATTTGGTGCGCTTCGGGCACGCTGCCCGGCGCTGCGCCTTTAACGCCGATTATTGCCCAGGAATCACGCGAACCGGTTTTGCGGCACAGCGCACTGCCGATGGATTCCAGCGCCCGGTAGCCGTTTTCATTCATTTTGGCGCTGCCTTCGTCTTTAATAGCGCACAGAATATAATGACCATCCGGCTGGCGGTCAATAACGGCAGCCAGCGAGTCCGCCGCGGCGGCATCCTCCCAGGTGTCGAAAACCCGCGCGCTAAGGATTTCCCCGTTCCTGCCATCGACAATGACCATATTAATACCGCGGCCGATTGTGAGCGGGGAGTCGGAATTGATGATAAGCCGGGCGTAATTGCCGTCGCTGTAACCGGCGGATTCGGCGTACAGGGTAATGATTTGTTTTTCCAGTTCGATATGATTTGCGGTTAGCTGCGCGCCGACTGCTTTGTTCCTGGCAAACTGGCTGGCCCGTTCCTGCCGCCAGCCGTACCGGTTGACAGCGTCAGCGTAAAACGAACTGATCACCCAGGCAGTCTCCGAACTGTCCGCCGCCGCCCGGCAACGCCAGTAATACAATCCCTCTGCCAGTGGTAGTGGTTTCCAGGTGGTGATCAAAGTTTGTCTGGCAACTTGTCCCGAACGCTGCAACAGGGTGCTGTTAAATGATAGTGACGTATCGATTTCGAATTCAAAAAATAAAACCTGGTTATTAACCTGCTGTGGATTCTGGATTTTTAATACCAGGCCCTGCGCCGGGCATACGCTCATATCGGCAGGGAAAACCGGTTGAATGAGATTGGAAACGACATAGACCTGGCTGCTTTGCCGGTTATTGTTTTCATCGGCTTCGGCGACCAGGTTATCCGGGTCTGCCAATGCTTCCAACTGGACCGCTCCGGTCATCCCGCGCAGCGGCCAGGAAAAGACCAGGGAATCGGTTAATGTAAAAGGAGAGAGGGTTTTTACGGTATCGACCTGACTTTTACCATGCGTAGCGTGTTCGGCGGTAACCCGCACCGCTACCTGGGATTGCGGTACAAGTCCCCAGTTATGTACTTGAACATGGATTGCCGCCAGGGAATCCGCCTCGTTGGGAATGGCGGGTTTAACATTCAGGGCATCCGGGGGTATCGTTAAATCGGGTTTATCCGGCAGGGCCAGTTGCAGGGCCGGGTCGCCCAGCAGCGTATATTGCCGCAGCAGGTTGGTAGCGTGCGAACCGCTGCCCAGGGTGTTCCACAACGCGAATTTTGCCAGGGTGATCGCCTCGCCGGCGCGGTAGACCGTATCTTGCACCACAACCTGCAACAACTCGCGCAGGAAAATATAATCTTCCCACGAATATCCCCAGCCGGCAGTGCCCCAAAATGCAATCGCGCCTTTATTTTGCGCCAGTAAAAAATGTTCGCCAAAGCTATCCTGGTTCGGTTCGGCGAACCGCCCGGTGTGGCAGGTCATGCTGGTGATTATGGGGTAATGGGGACTGTTATTCAAGGCGTCGATATCCGGATTGTGGAACATCAGGTCCCAGGTGCTGCTGCCGGCATGACCGATAAAATTACCCCATACCACACCACTGTCGATTAAATTGATAATATCATCGCGATGCACGCCCTCCTGGTAACCGGGGGTCTCTTTTTTGATGATCTGCGCCTGGCCGCCGAGCGGCGGGGGAGTAATGAAATCTCCGGCCAATTGCTCGGTCTGCCGGTTAAAGACAAACAGTTCATATTCCTCAAAACCGCCGCTGATCAGCATGAATTTTTTCTTCCACAAAGCCGAGGGCTGGCTTTCGTAAACGATCATTTTATCAATAATATTTTCGGCCGCGGCGGCGGTTTCTACCGGCAATCTGCCGATGTGCATTTCCGACAGCAGGTCGTTGGGGCCGTCAAAACAAACATACCAGTTGTCGCTCACCGGGTTGCCCCAAACCGGCACAAAATCCGTTTTATATGCCGAAGCCAGGTTTTGCTTCGGGTCCCAACTGGCGTCGCCCAGCAGCAGCACAAACGCAGGGGCCGGGGTTTGCCAGTTTTTCCAGGCATAGTGAAGAAAATCGCGAATTGCTGCCGGGTCTTTGAGGCCGTAATTAAATTCATTATAAATATCGCCAACCAGGGCGATCATGGTGCGGAACCCGTTAAAAGAACGGCGATAATCTGCCAGGTGTTCTGCCTGCTGCCGGAAGGCCGGATGAGTAATGATGATGTAATCCGCGCCATTGGCGGGCGAGGCCAGCCGGTCGGGAGTTACTTTTTCCATCCCGGCGGGTGATAACAGACCGGCCGGTTCAAAAATAATGTAATTATCCCCATTATTTTCCGGAGGGGTAAATTCAGCCATAAAAGAACTGCCGCCATTTGGAAAAAACAGGGTATCGGCAACGTTGACCGCCCCGGTTCCCGAGGTGCTGTGAGCTTCTATTGCCGAGCCCGGAGAAGCGCCTTTTCTGCCGATCAGCGCCCAGGAATCCCTGCCGCCCAGAGTGCGGATGTGCGCGCTGCCCAGGCTCTCGAGGGCGGCGTACTGGGGTTCGCGCAGTTGGTTGCTGCCTTCATCTTTAATAGCAGCAAGGACGGTTGCTCCCAATTCCTGTCTGTTTATAAAAGCTACAAGACTATCTGCATCCGTGGCCGATTCCCAGGTATCAAAAGTGCGGCTCTGTAGGATGGCGCCGGTAGCGCTATCCAGAACTAGCAGCGATATGCCCCTGCCGCCGTCATAAACCGTACTGCCATTTACTAGGAATGACGCATAATTGCCGTCGCTATACCCGGCAGATAACACATGAATATCCGCCAGCCAGCCTTTACTGACAGAACCGGCAGGGTGCAAGGTATTTTGACGCAGGTTCCATATATGAACGGAATCGGATTGGAAACCGTTAATGTAACAAGTCTGTCGCGCCGGGATTTGGTTTTGGGTAAATTCCAGCTGGCCGTTAGCGGCGGCGAGGGCGCGGGTATATTCGATCTCGTACCAGTCCAGGTAAAACTGCGATATTTCCGCCTCCGTATCGTCAACAGAATGGATATCCAACTGGTTGCCGGCAGAACGCAATAACGATGCAGGAATGACCGCAGTTGCCAGGAGTTCCTGGCGGTCGTCGAACCACGCTTCGTATACCGGGGTTCCGTTCAGGGTCAGGCGGACGTGGTGGTCGTTAGCCGCCGCATCCCAGGTGGTGCCGCGCAGTCTCATGCGCAGCAACGCGGAATCCTGGCCGGAGGACAAGAGGCCGGGCAGATCGAAATAAAAATTATATATAGTGCCGGAATAAAAAGTTTGCGTCCATACCCAGCCTTCTCCCGCAGCGGTTTCCGAATCTTGTATATCCTGGTTGGTATCGCCGTTATAATACTCCAGGTCTTGTTCATTATGCAGGGTGCAGCGATAGGTAGTAATGGGACTGCCATCAGCGGGATTGGCCGTCGTCTCGCTATAACGAATGCCGGGGTCGCCGCCCCAGGTCAGCCAGTAACTGTTGGTGTCGCTCCAGGCATTATAATACAAAGAATCGCCGTCCAGGCGTTCCGCATAAAATAAAATAGCGTCATCTGTATCCAATACACCATCGTTGCCGTCATTGACCAGGCAGGGCTGTTCGGCGCCCTTGTTGAACAGGCGTATTTCGTCAGGAATTATTGAGGTCATGCTGAGCCCCAGGCTTTGTAACTGTGCGCCCGTTACTCTATAAATGCCCTCGTTTACTGTGCAAATTTTTACCATATCACGGCCGGCATTGAAATCCATCCACGGGGTATCGGCAACCGGCTTTTTTAGCGACCGCGGTTGAGGCGGCAGTGTGGCGGTAATTGCCCGGTTGAGGACTCGATCTGCACCGGTCAGACTGGTTCCGGCGCGAGGCGTTGCGCCGATGATTGCAAATTTAATATAGCGCAGTTGTTTTATTGCGCCGCGAGCGGGATTGTAAAGCGCCGGGTATATTATTAACCTTAACAGGGAACGATCCTTGTAAATACCGGTTTCGAAATCAACAAATTGCGCGGGATAAAAGCGGTCGGCCTGGTAAATAGCGGGATCTTCAATGTACACAGTACTCCCGGTTTGTCCATCCGAAGCGATCTGTAAGGTCGGGACGGGACAGATACGCCGGGTGGATTGCACGGTATAGACCGTATCCAGTACCTGAATGTCAGTTAGAGTGGCATTTTCGACAAGTATTGAAAACTGCGGTATCATGGGGCTTCCGGCGGTGGTCGGACGGTGTAGCGAATCCATTACCGGGATAACATAATCCTGATCGGTTGTAGTAACGCTTTGCCATTGTATTTCAGGAACAGTCCATTCATATACGGTACGTCCCGGAGGGCTTTCAATGATCCGTAATGTATCTCCCGCCGCACTGCAGGGAAATAACATCGCAATGATTAGCAATCCCCCGACAACGATATGGATGGTTTTTTCCGGTTTCATGGTCTCATAGCGTGTGAATGCTCGTCGTTTTATTTATTTAACGACAGAATAGCAATTTGGTTGCCAAACAATAGATTTAGTGAATCCAGCTTTTTACCATAGAGAACAGTTGCATTTCGGTATGAATTCCCTGGGCAAACAGCAGCGCCATAATACCCAGCAGCAGGCTGATACCGACCAACGTCATAGCGGCCCCGGCCTGGCTGAGACCAAGCCGCACCAGCCGGTGATGAAGATGATCCTGATCCGCGTGGAAAGGATGCATGTGGCGGCGCACCCGGCGGATTATTGCCAGGAACGTATCGGCGATTGGAATTCCTAACAACAATAAGGGAATGATAAAAACTACTTTACCGGCGGAGGTCTCGGCGGCTTTTAACGACAGGCAGGCCAGTAAAAAACCCAGGGAAAGACTGCCGGCGTCGCCCATAAAGATACTGGCGGGATTGATATTAAAGCGCAAAAATCCCAGTACCGCGCCGGCCAGCAGTAAGGTGATAAAAACTATCGGCATATTACCCAATACGCTGGCAATAGCCGCGCTGGTCAGGCAGACAATGATTATGATTCCCGGCGCCAGGCCGTCAAGGCCGTCAATCAGGTTGACGGCGTTAATAATACCTGTGATCCAGAGTATTGACAATGGCCAGGACAGCGCTCCTAATTGCAGTTGCAAAGCTGCGGGCAGCACCAGTGTGTCGATACGCCAGCCGGCGTTCACGGCTAATGCGGCTATCAGCACTTCCACAGTGATTTTTATATAGCAATTAATATCATACTTGTCGTCCAATGCGCCGAGCAAGAACAGGATAAAACTGCCGGCCAAAAGGGTAATGAACATGGGGAAATAACCAGCGAAAACCTGCCTGTTTGTGAACATGAGTAAAGCGGAAAAAAAATAAAACGGCAGTAAAATGGCCGCGCCGCCCAGCTTGGGTATTAATCCCTGGTGCAGGGTGCGATCCGAATGTCTGGCAAAGATCTTTAACCGCTGCGCCAATCTGCGAATTAACGGCGTTAACAGAAAAGCGCCGGCAATCGTTAATAGAAAATATCCCCACAGTTGCAGCATAGTCATTGTCCCGTTTTAATAAAGTGGCTCAACATCGCTCCTGCTGATAATATTGTGAAAATAAGCGCGTATAGAGTTGATCCAGGTCACTAATCAACCGTTTATAAGAATAATTATCAATAACAAATTTTCTGGCTCTTTGGGTCATTTTATTAATCTGTTCCGGTTGTTTAAATAAACTTTTGATCTTTTCGGCCATTTCCCGATCATCTCTTGACCTGCACAGTAAACCGTTTTCATCATCGAGCAGCATATCCGCAACTCCACCAACATTGGTTGCGGCTACCGGCACACCGGCGGCCATTGCCTCGATTACTGTAAAGGGAGTGCCTTCTGTGGTTGAGGTCTGCGCCAGTAAATCTATACCGGCATAAATATGTTCAATATCTACCACCCAACCGGGGAAATGAATCCATGGTTGTAAATTCAGTTCATCTCGTAATTTTTCCAGTTTATATCGTTCTTCGCCGTCTCCCGCTATATACAGGTGTGCCTTAAAACCTGCATCGTGAAGATTTTTTAATACTCTAATAACCATCAAGTGGTTTTTGGTCGGCACCATTCTGCCGATAACGCCAATTAAAATATCCTGCGCCGGTATACCCAGCGTTTCTTTTAAGCGGTTGTTCTTTTCAATGTTTAAAAATCTGTCCAGTTCCAAACCTAACTTTACTATAACAAATTTTTTTACCGGCGCTATTTTATATTTTTTTGCCAGATCATAAAATTGCATTGGACTAATTGCTATAATCCTGTTGGCGAGCAAGGCGAACATTTTTTCAATATAGACAAATAGCCATGATTTAAGGTTGGAAAAGAATTCCTCAAAAACATGCCCGTGAAATGTATGGATGACGATGGGAACACCGGCCAGCCGGGCCGCTATTCTGCCGACCGCTCCGGCTTTGGCGGTATGGGTATCGACTATGTCCGGTTTGATCTGTTTTATTAATTGCCAGGTTTTATATACCGAAACCAGGTCGCCAAACACGCTGATATTACGCTTCATATCCCCGATGATGCGAATGTCCACGCCTTTTTCCCTGATGTCGTCAAATTTACTCATTTCCCCTTTTTTCAGGCCGCCACCGACCAGGGTAACCTGGTAGCGCTCTTTGGGCAGGTAACGGGCGATCATTTCGGTGTGCACCGCCGGGCCGCCGACACAAATGCGGGATTGTACAAGTAATATTTTAATGCGTCGTGATTTCATAATTTGTTTGACTCTTTAGCTAACAAACCGGCGGTCTGTGCGCAGCAGCGCTGCCAGTCGAATCGCTCGCTATTTTCAAAACCCTTGGTTGTCAGTTGCTTTTGTAATAACTGGTCAACTGCCAGCCGGTAAATTTTATCCGCTATATCCTGCACATTATATGGATCAAACAACACCGCCGCGTCGCCGGTTATTTCCGGTAAAGATGACTTGTTGGCTGCTGCAACCGGTGTGCCGCAAACCATACTCTCCAGCGGCGTATAACCAAATCCTTCAAACGTCGAAGCGGTAACAAATATTGACGCCATTGCATACACCGCCGGCAGGTCCTCCGTATCTATAAATTTAGTAAAAATTACCGAGCTTTGCAAATTACATTCCTGTACCTGGCGATATATTTCCTGAAATTGCCAGTTTTCCTGGCCGACGATCACCAGGGAATGCGGCAGATGATAGGCGTTTTTTAACCGGGCAAATGCCTGGATGAGCCGCACATAATTTTTACGCGGTTCGAGGTGACCGACGGAGAGGATGTATTGTGCAGGCAAATGATAACGGGCGCGGATCCGTTCTTTTTCCGCATCGTTACAGGCGCGGGTGAAATGCTCCCGATCCAGACCCTGGTAGATCACCTCGATCTTGTCCGGCGAAAGGTGCAGGGTTTCAATTAAATCCCGGCGGGTGAATTCCGAAATGGCAATGATCTTTTTGGCGCGCCGGGCGGATTGTTTGATCTTGTGCCGCAGGTAATTAACCCGTAAAAATGTATACTGCTGCGGATTATGATAAAAGCCTAAATCATGTATGGTAACCACCGCCGGTATTTTCACCCCGGACGGAATGTAGGAATGCGGTGAAAAGAACAGGTCGATTTTATCGCGTACAAGAATGTGCGGCCAGACCAGCGGCTCCATTATTATGCGTTTTATAGGATTATCCGCAGGCGCCGGCACTGTCCGTACCGCCGGGTGAGCGAGTATATCGCCGGCGCAGCCGTCATAATTTTCGGCAACATAGACGACCGGTTCAAAACCAACCTCGCGATCGAGAAAATATTTGAGCAGATGGGTAATATATCTCCCCAGTCCGCCGCTGTGTTTATTCAACACCAGGGCATTAATGGCGACCCGTTTCATAGTCCTTTCCTGTAAGTATCGGCCCGAGAGCGGGCAGCAAAGCCAAACAACTTTTCAGTCCGTAATAATAGTCCAACGCCAGCTTTCTTTTACGGAACACCGATATGGGAATACGCAGCAGCATCCCAGCCAGTAATACATAAAAGCCGCTACGAGCTTCCGGCAGGCCGCGGGTTTTGGCAATAAAACGACAGGTGTTTACCGCGTTATGCACCAGGATTTCCCGAAAGCGTTTGATGGAACTGGCGGCATGTTCGTGGAGAATTTTTATATCCGGCAGGACGACAATTTGCCAACCGGCCCGGCGCGCCGCATAACACCATTCCATATCTTCGGCGTACATGTAATAGGCTTCATTGAGCAGGCCAATTTTATCAACCACACTACGGCGGATGGCCAGGAAAGCGCCGTCCACATAATCGACCGGCACCGCTTTAACGCCCGCTTGCATCGGTTTCGGCAGGGCCGAGTGGAAAAATAACTGCTCTTTAACCAGGGTTTTCAGGCTGATAAATTCCCGGCCGCAGGATTGCAGGCGGCCGTCCGGGTACAACAGTTTGGCGCCGATGACGCCGACCGCCGGGTTGTCGTGCAGGTATGTCCGAATCCGCTCCAGGGGCCCGGGACTGAGAAGGGCGGTATCGCTGTTCATTAACAGAATGATATCGCCCTGCGCTGCCCGGATGCCGCGGTTATTGGCGCGGGCATAGCCTTCGTTGCTGCTGTTGGCGAGTATATTCACCTGCGGGTATTTGCTTTTAATATACTCTACCGAGCCGTCTGTTGAACCGTTATCTACCATTATGATCTCGAACCCGGACTGGATTGAGTTATAAATGGATTGAATACAGCGCTCCGTCAGGGCTTTTGTATTCCAGTTGACGATGATGATGGAGGTGAGCGGCATAAGGTTGTTATTCTTAAATAATTTTAATTTTGAAATTTTTTAGATAAATACCTGTAAATATAAAGAAAATAATAATATAATCTATTCTGTGCCGGATTGCAGTACCAAAATTTGAATCTATCATAGCATTTGCAAACAAACCTGTCATGCAAAATATGAAAAGAAAAACTTCAATATTGCTCAAACGTTTTTGATGGCTTTTGAAAAAGTGTTTTATGAATAATATAAAACATATAAAAATAAAAATGCCTTCGATAGCTGATAACAATTGAAACATAGTTTTAAAATTCCATAAAAACGGACCAAATGTAAAATAAAAAAAGCGAATAGGTAGGTATAAAAAGATATCTAAGTAATTATTATAAACCATATTTTGAAGGTACGCAGAGCCCCCTTCAACACGGCCTGGATGAGCTCTAAAGGGATAGGTAGCTACCTCTATAATAAGTGGAGATAGTTTATAAAAAATAAAAAGTAAGATAATACTCATAAAAAGCAATAAAAAAATTTTATTGGCTACCTTAATATTGGCACGAAACAAAATGATAATTGTAAATAATGTGAATATTCCAAAATAAAGAAAAACATTTTGACTGCGAAAGAAAAACATTATAATAAGAATTAGTATAATGTAAAAAATACTTTTTATAATTTTTTCTTTTAGTGAAATTAAAACTAGTTTGTGTAACATTAAAAATGTTAATAGTGAAATTAAGGTATCTCTTAATGCGTAAGAATTAAAGACCAGAATAGATGGCCAAAATAAAACGAGGTTCATTGAAATAAATGCAGCTTTTCTATCATTAAATAGTTTAAAGCAAATCTTATATACTAAAATTGCAACCAGAATTCCCAGCAACGCATTTGCGATTCTGGGTATGATAAAATATTCTCCAAAAACGTTATATAATAAGCTAATAATAAATCCATAACTTCTGATATTTGTAACCGATTCAACCCGGTAAAAGAGTGACAAATGATTAGCACAATTATCTAGAATTTGACTGGCAGCAGTGTCATATAAAATAGAATCAGTTTGTTCCGGCAAGATGGGCATAACAGATTCATCTACAACAATCAATATAAAACGAAAACATGCTGAAATAAAAATTACCAGCTTGAATTCTTTATCATAGCTCCTGTAAATAGTAAAAATAACAATGAAAAATATAACATAGATTTCAAAAGCAATTATCAAGGGGACTGGTATGCAGAATAAAAGAATACAGATAACTACCGGGAAATAGGAAAAAATATTTTTCTCAAGTATTGCTTTCATTGTTTTTATTATACAAAAATTTATAAAGAAGAAAAGTAAAAATATTCAGCACAATTAGAATAATTATTTTGAACGGTAAAAGAAATCAATCTGTCCTGTTTTATCATGTTTTCTCTTTTTCCTGTTTACTTATTTCCACCATCCAGTCCACAGTGGGCGCAATTCCAGAACTTTCGATATGCGTGGCAATTGCTGGCGTTGGCGCCCAGAGGCGCCATTTTTTACCACACGATATTTGTCTGCCCCCATACCGCCAGGTCAGGTACAACAGCTTTAAATAGTATATTTCCTTAAATGCTGTCGCAGCATGATCCCATATTCTCATGCCGGAAAATTTGGTTAACGCCGCCCACAGCGCGTGATCGTGATTGCCGCGGGCAAAGGAGCGAAACAGCCCTGCCGTGAGTTGCAGGGACGCTTTGGTGGTGAGAAATGTCAGGCAGGTCGATTGCGCCGTGCGCCAGCGCCGCCTGCCGTATTCCCTGGTCATTGCCGGCGGACGGTGAAAAGGTCGGCTGTAATAATCGGGGTGATCGTAGGGAGTTATAAAATCGACATCATGGCCGGAATTAAGGAAATCGATCATTGCAGGGAATTGACCGGGCAGGTAAAAATAATCGTCTTCGGCCAGGTAAACGGTTTCGGTATCTTCCTGTTGCAGCAGCCAATCGATTTGTTCATTAAAAGTTGCCTGGTTGCCGATACCGTCGTATACGTGGAAAACCAGGTCGACCTCATTAAAGAGTTCTGTAAATAATTGCTTGTATTCCGGGGGACAGCCATCCAGGATAACCAGCATTTTTACTTTAAGATCGCCAAGGCATTGTTTAAAAGAGCGCAGGCACAAACGCGCCAGTTGGTATTTATCATCTGCATATACCAGGGGAGTTTTGGAAATGCCGGGATATATACGGTAGGCAACCGCCAGATCATATTTATAGCCGCCGGTCTTTGGCATCACGCCTCCTTTTGTGCAACAATGGCCATGCCGGAAGCAAAAGAGGGCATAAAGCGGGAGAGGAACCGTCCGACCCGGCTGCGCCCCACGCTGATATTGAGAATACGCAGGTTTTTGCTTTTAAGAAATTTACTTATATCAACCGGATTGGACAGGTAAACGCTGTCGAAATCCCCGCCCAGGTCGGCATTGTCGGAAAGATCGGGGCGGCGGTACTCAAAGTGCGCCTGTTTTTGCAATTTTTTCTTTATGATCATATAGCAGTTTTTTACAAGCAGGGGAAATATCGACCAAAACGTCGGCGTCCAGGGCGAGGGTTCTTTTTTCCCCCGGCAATACTGCATCAGCGACCGCAGGGGAATGAGCGGCGAAAATAAATTAGGACTCATGATAATGACCAGTCCGCCGCTTTTGGTAATGCGGATCATTTCGGATAACACCTGTTCGGCATTGTTTACATGTTCTATAAATTCAAAGGAGCAAACCGCGTCCATCGTTTTATCCTGCACCGGCAAGCGATGCGCGTCGCCGACAAAATTCAGATCACTTTTATTGAGCTGCAGGAACAGCAACGATACATCCGTGCCGCAGGTATTGGGAAAAGCCGAGCGCAGCAACTGGGTGGAAAGCGCCGAGCCGCAGCCGACATCCAGAACCCGGCTGCGCTTGTCCTTAATGTAGCTGCCGACAAGCTGTACATAATCCGCAAAATAGTCCGGCCCTTTACCTTGCAACAGGGCCTGATAATTTTTCGAGTCCGAATAATAGGAATAGAGTTCTGCAGAGATGTTTTGGTGTATGTCTCGTTCCGGCATAGTTAATAACGGGAAAATAATTTTCTGACAAGTAATGAAAGCAGGGATTTGATGGTTCTTTTTATTACCTGCCAAGACGACGGTGCGGCGTTGATCTCGTGCTCGGCGCTGCTTTGCCGGCTCCACAGGTCATTTATATCTGTCGTAGTGGACTGATAGTCATAGTTAATGGTATCTTGCCATTGGTATTCAATGCGGAACAGATTGGAGCGTTTGCGTACAAATGTACTAAAATGACGGTCTCGGGCATTTATTTCATGGAACAAGTTCCCGAACCGGCCCCGGTTGCTGTTGGTTTTGGGGCGGATAATCAGTTTGTCATTTTCCAGGCTAAACATCACCGCATGAAAATCCCAGCCAAACAACTGTTCCGCCAGCATGGACGGCAGGAGCAGTACGCCCCGTCGCCCGACTCGCATACATTCCTGGAAAAAAAGCTGTGGTTGTTCAAGATGTTCGGCCAGGTCGGCGCTGTAAACAAAATCGATACTTTTATCTTTAAACGGCAGGCTGACGGCATCGGCAACCACAAACGGCCGATCGATGACGATTTGCGAATGCGCGGCGCGTTCATAACTGGAAAACGGGAATTTGTCGCATAGAATATTGCTGCGGATAAAGGGATTGTTACCGCTGCCGATTTCCAGCACGAGTTCGTGTCTTTTAATTTTGTATTTTATCCATTTACACAAATAATCCAGCATTTTTTACCTGTCCAGTTGAGGGTTGTGCAAATTTCGGAATTTGTTTTTCTCTGCGCTCCCGGCGATCTCTGCGGTAAAAATATTTACTGCAGAGGACGGGGGGAACGCAGAGGAAATATAATTTAGCAATATTTATTCTTGTAATTCATTGTAATTATTTACTAATCTTTTCAAACCATCCGTTAACTTTAATACATTGAAATTGATCAACAAGCCAGCCTGAAGTTTTGTAACTTTTAAATAGTTTATTGTTTGCGCAATATCAATAGGCGTCAATTTATTTATTGCCTTGACCTCAACTATTACTTTTTTTCAACTAAAAAATCACAACGAAATCCAACATCGAGTATTATAGCTTCATAAGGAACTGGTAACTCTAATTCTTTTTCAAAGTTGAGACCGGCTTTTTCCATCTCGTATGCTAATGCCGCCTTGTAAACAGATTCTAAAAAGCCAGGACCTAATGTACGATGAACTTTAATTGCCAAACCAATCACTTGTTCGGTAATCTCATTGATTTTCATTTTTATCTCTCCCGCCAGTTGATAAAAGTTCTTTTAAAAGAACATGAGTATTTTAATCTTTTCTCTGCGAACTCGGCGACCTCTGCGGTTAAAAAAATTCACCGCAGAGGACACGGAGAACGCAGAGAGGAAAAAACAAATTTAATCTTTTAACTTTAAAAGAAAGGTTTTATGTGATTTAAAACTTAAATTTCCTTCATTGTTGGTTTAATCTTTTCTCTGCGCTCCCGGCGATCTCTGCGGTTAAAAATATTTACCGCAGAGGACCCTGAGAACGCAGAGGAAAAAAAAGAAATTTACTTTTAACAACTTGAAAGAACGATTATATGTGATTGAAAAATAAAAATATCCTTTATTGTATGGTTTTTAATCTTTTCTCTGCGAGCCCGGCGATCTCTGCGGTTAAAGTATTTACCGCAAAGGACACGGATGACGCAGAGAAAAACTTGACTGTTTGTTATTTATGAAATTATTCATTTATTTCTGTTGATTCTATTCTAAAGATTAATTATTGAATATGGTTGTGATCAATCCTTCCAGGTCATTCCGGTACCAGTTTAAATATAAATTGTGTAGCGAATAACCTGGGAAAAAGAGTACAAAACAACCTGTAAATACCATGCAAAAATTTTTCTGCCAGGTTATCCTTTACAAACACTCCGGCCTCGGTTTTGATTTCCTGAATTTGTAATCCGGCTTTGTTAAACATATCTATAGATGATTGCCTGGTAAAAAAACGCAAATGGGTTGCATCCATAATGCCGTATTCCTTGTATTCCCACTTGCCGAATAATAATTTTAAGCGAATTATGATATTCGCAATGTTGGGAAGGGAAACGATCATATAACCGCCCGGCGCAAGATAGTCCTGGAATTGCATTAATACCGATTGCGGATCGGTCAAATGTTCCAGTACATCGCCAAATATGATGATGTCGAATAATTCTCCCCGGAAAGGGAACGGATCGCTGCCTATATTCATAACAGCCACTGCTGTTAACACAGCTGCGGCCAGGTTGATCGCCTGGGGATTATTATCCACTCCATATACCCGGCAATTTTTGTTGGCGATCAGATACCCGCCCAATGTTCCGGCACTGCAACCGACATCGAGGAGCTTGCTATCGGGTTTAACAAGGCCGGCAACTTGGGTATTGATTTGCTTATAAAGCCTGGTTTCATTGAAATTGTTCATACGACTCGCCTTCGCGGGAGATGATTCATTAATGCCAAACGTTCACTGCCGGTCAGCAGTTTATGCCAGGTCCAGTATAAATAGACAACCAGAACAATTCCCATATAAACCAGTTTAAGCCACAAAAGCGGCAGCAGCGTGGCGATGATAAAAGCCAGGGTCATCAGCAGCATCGTCCATTCTACCAGGTAACCGGTTTTTACACTAGAATGCACCCGGTAAACCATAAAGAACAAAATCGCCATATCAAAGAAAATGCGCGCGCTCCAGGTTATGGCGGCGCCGTTAATGCCGAAACGGTGCACCAACACCCAGAAAAGACCCAAATATAGAGGCGTTTCCACGAGGTGCAGTTTGGCGGTCAAATCGGCGCGACCGGAGCCCTGTAATATGCTAACAGCAACCTGTGCCGGCGCATTAAAGAACACGCCGATGGCCAGACATTGCATTACCAGGGTACTCTGCTCAGCAAAGTCCTTGCCAACCCACAAGGTCAAGCCGGCATGAGCGAGTATAATGATCAGTAAAACAACCGGGAACAAAAATACGATCAGTACTTTACGTCCCAGAGTGTACATGCGCATGGTGCGTTCCACGTCCAGTTTATGGCTGGCGGAAAAAGCCGGGAAAAGTACCCGGTTTAACGCCACGGCGATGATCAGTAATTTGGTAACAATTTCGTATGGGGTGATATAATATGCTACCGCCGCAACCGACAGGATGGCGCCAATTAAAAAGCGATCAAAATATACCATGACCGGGCTGATCATATTGCTCACCGACATCCAGCCGCCCAGTTTAAGCAATGGGACAACCGCTTGCCGGGTTATGCGCACCTGTTTCAGGATCGGCATAATATTCAGGCAGACCCGGAATGAAACAAACCATAACACAAATTTGGCCGCCATCATTGCTAAAATGATATAACCGATATGCGTAGTAAAGGGCAGGGCAATGATTGGAATGACCATAGTGAGAATACCGTTGACCGTTCTGATAATATTGACTTGTAAAAATTTCTGCCGGGCTTCCATAACCCCCCATAATGCTACTGTGGTGATAACCACCGGAATGCTGCATCCCATCACTATAAAAGCAATGATGGATTCTCCGGTCAACGCAGCCGGTATTTTCAGTACTCGTAGCGCCAGGCTGTTTGCTCCCCACACTACCAACACGGCGGCTAACAGCCCTAATCCGGTCATTATTAGCAAACTGGTCCAGAAATATTCCGGGATTTCTTTTTCCTGGTTCAATGCCAGTTTTTCGCCAACGAATTTAATCAAGGCGCGGGAGAGTCCCAGGTCGAACAGGCTGAAATATCCCATTACCATCCAGGCGATGCCGAGCATACCAAAGCGATCCGTGCCAAGCCCCCTGATGGTCACCGGTATGGTTAATATTGCCAACAGCAGGGGGATGATCTGAAAGATTAAATTCAATGCGGTATTCCGCGCCAGCAGTTTTCCCTGGGTTAGTTCCAGCATGGTATTTTTTTGAAGAGTTTTTTCCATTGTTATCCTTCAACTTGGCCGGTGCAGCGGCGGGATTTTATAAACAGGTTCTGCAGCAAGTTCCATAGCAGATCGCCATACAACAAAACTATAATAGTTATAAATAAAACGGTGTATACTATTCCCGCAACCGGAAATGATAATTTACCAAACCATAACCCGGCTGTGAGCACAGTGGTAATAATGGTAATATATGCGATGGTTTTGTAAACATGGTTACTGATGAGCATCCTGGATTTCAGGAAATATATTCCCATTACGCCGATAACCACATTGCTGATAATCGTTGCCACGGCCGCGCCGGTATAGCCAAAATGCGGGATGAACAGGTAGTTCAAGCCGATATTAACAAAAGCGCCGCTGAACACGCAGGCCAGGTAGGCTTTTTCATAACCGCAATAGAGCAGGGGGGTGGTAAAAATAAAGTGGATGAAAACAAAGAACAAGGAAATACTCAGTAATCGTAAAATGCCGATGGCATTGGTATAGGTTACTTTGAACAGCAGCAATATAACCTGGTCGCTCATCAGGAACAACAGGCCGCAAAACAATCCTGCTGAAAAGATCAACAGCAGGGTAAAGTTGTTCAAAGTGGCGGAAAGTTTATAAGCATTATCGCGCAGCCGGGAAAAGACCGGGCCGAATACGACCTGTGCAACAATAGCCAGTCCGACAAATTGTAAAATTACTTTATAAGCGGCATTGTACCAGCCAACCACTTCCGGGGTCATCATTATACCCAGCATGATCGTATCAAAAGTATGGTAAACATTAATAATCACAAACGACAAGGCCATAATGACCGAGACTTTAAGATAGCCTGTCCACAGACCGATGTTGAGAGCTGTTTTTTTCGGCAGGGCAATTATATGTTTCAGGATCAGCCAGAGAATGACCAGGCTGATAATACCGCCGCCGGCTTTGTAGAACGGCACGGCAACCAGAGAAGAACGATCCTTGACAAGGATATAGACAAAAGTAAAGTAAAATAAAAAATTCAGGATCCGCCACAGGGCAATCCCGGCCATTTTTTCATAGCCCTGAAAGATGAATTCCGGGTTGAGCGCTTGGGAAACCAGCAGCAACGAACCGCCGATGTAAACAATTTTCATCTCCGGGGTAAAGTCGAGCATGATGATAATCACGGCAAATATCGTAATAATAAGCAGCATCAACAGGGATTTGATTGCCAGAATATTGATAATTAATTCTCCGGCCCGTTCCCGGAAACGGGCAATTTCCCGCGCTCCGTAAACCGCCAGACCTGTGTCCATTATAATGATCAGATAGATGATAATGGACTGTACATACGCCCACCTGCCATACCCCTCGTCGCTCAGGCGGCGGGCCAGGGTAACTTCGGTAAAAAATTCCAGCAGGGTGGCTATGGCGCCGCCCAGTAGCAGGTAAAACAGGTTCCCGGTGATCTTTTTCGGTTCGTTCATTGCAAGATCGCTCTAATAATTCAAATTCATCTGTACCTGGAATTCGGAACGTCCACCCGGCCAATGCGCGCCGGGGAGCCAATCCGTATCGCTCCAAAACCGGCCATAATACAGTTTCAGGTACAATGCACGCAATAATTCATAATCCACTTGCAGGGTTGCCGCGCGAGTGGATTCGCGAATGCCTTCCAGAAACGCAACCGTCTCCGGATCCTGCACGCGGTGCGGTTGGAACATACTACCGCCGATATTAATATCATCATAGTTTGCGCCATGACGCCGCGATTGCCAGGCGGCGGTCAATTTCAACTGCCGCGAATAACGCCAGGCAAATTCCATATACAGTTCATCCGCATTGGGGCCGAGCCAGTGACCGAGACAACTGTAGTAATGCTGATAGGTGTTTAATTCATGGACGTGCGAATAGGTATAGGGCTGTACCCGCGCATATTCCAGGCGAAAATCAAGATTGGCGAGATTCAAAACATCCACATAGTATGCGCCGACCAGCCAGGCGTATTTGTTGCCGTAAAAGTTTTTGCCCAATTTGCCGGTGGACAGGTCGTCGATGAACAGTTCCCCGTACAGTATGGTTTGCGGCACAAGTTTTAATTCTATATCCAGCCCCATGGTGGCGTTATCGCGGTCGCCAAGATAGTGTTCGGCGGAGCGAAAGAACATGACCGGGTTGAGATACGCCGGTTCTAACTTGCGGCCGCTGTACAATATGGTTTCATGCAGACCAATTTCAAAAAAATTGAACGGTGCAAACTCGAGGCGATGCGCGGCAAGATACTTTTCCTTGTGCCAGCCATAAAAGAAATCGGGATTGTAATTTTGCAAAACCGCCCACAGACCGGTGTATTTAAAACGGCTGCCGGCGGCCTGCCATTTCAAAAAATCATAGCTGGTGGCATAGTCTGAAAGCGCCAACTGCCCGCGAACCCCCGGACCCCATTGATTCTCATCCTTACCGTACTGTATAGTGAAAAAGTCCTGATTATAAACGACATAGGCGCGGGTTTCATCGTGATAAAGATGCGAGCCACTGGTTTGTACAAAACCGAGTCCCGGCATGGTAGTATTCAAATTCCAGGGCGGGCCGTAGGTGCGGGTACCCCATTCTTTGGTATCGCGCACATCGGTATAAAAACCAATACGTCCGCCGAGGGTTCCCCATATCACAAAGCCATTGGTATCGTTAAAAATCCGTTCCTGTCCGACCAGGGTATCGGCGCCGGCAAACAAGCGACCGCGGGAGAATACCGGGTCCCAGTAAAAGCGCAGCGGGCCGTTTTGCAACGACAGCAGGTTACGGTTGTTGGCGTATAAGAGGGCAGGCAAATGTGAAAATAACTTTTTATCCCGCAGGGGTTGTCCGGCCACTCTCTGTTGTTCGGCATATTGCTGCGGCAATTCTTCGCGGAATTCGCCAAGCAGGAACTCTAATTGTTCCTGCTGCACGCGGTTCAAATGCTGCCGCAGGGGATACACTGCCTCAAGATAGCCGGCTATTTCCCGGCGGGTCATTGGCCGGGTGTTATTCAGAACCACCGGCAGCAGCCGTTCCGCTTCCAGTCGGGACAGGTATTCATATACCCAATGACCGGCAGGCACGTATACCGTCTGTGCCCGGCCGGTTGCGAGCAAGATAAGCAGGAATAATGTAAAGAGTTTATTTTTCATTAAAATGCTCATCCAGGATTTGGGCAATCTTTTCACTGGATTTTCCATCGCCATAATGGCTGGATTGGGGATGATACGGCGCAAAAGCGGCTATGGCCTGTAAAATTTTGGCCTGATCGGAACCAACTAGCACATTCCAGCCGTCGGCTATGGTTTCCACCCATTCGGTTTCCGGGCGCATGGTGATGCAGGGCACCTGGTAGAAATAGGCCTCTTTTTGCACCCCGCCGGAATCGGTGAGTATTTTGGCGGCATGTTTTTCAAGCTGGATCATTTCCAGGTACCCGACCGGGTAGATCAGTTCAAGAGTACTGCTATTCTTGATTTTTTCCTGCAGGTCATACTTGTCCAGAAATGCCCGGGTGCGCGGATGCACCGGGAAAACAATTTTTTTACCGCTTTTTATAAAAGCATCGATGATGCCGGTGAGGGTCTCTTTATCGTCCGTATTTTGCGGACGGTGACAGGTTGCCAATAAATATGATTTGGGCTGCAAACCGAGCCGTTCCAGCACGGACTGCTTTTGTTCGGCCAGTTCGCCAAAATGTAAAGCCGCATCATACATCACATCGCCGGTTAAATAAACTCCGGCAGTAATGCCTTCATTTTGGAGATGCTGTACCGCGGTAACGGTCGGGCAAAGCAGCACGTTGGAGATTTTGTCCGTCATGATGCGGTTGATCTCTTCCGGCATGGTGCGGTTAAAGCTGCGCAATCCGGCTTCAACATGAACGACCGGCACGCCGACTTTGCTGGCGGCCATCGATCCGGCGATGGTGGAATTGGTATCGCCATACACCATTACACAAGCCGGTTTTTGCGCCAGGATCAGCTTTTCCAGGGCGATCATCATTTTTCCGGTCTGTTCCGCATGCGGCCCGGAGCCTATTTCAAGGTTTACATCCGGGGTGGGAATGCCCAGTTCGTCAAAAAACAGGCGCGACATATTATCATCATAATGCTGACCGGTGTGCACCAGGTACTCGTTATGCCTGGCGCGCAATGCGCGTGAAACCGGCGCAGCTTTAATGAACTGTGGACGGGCGCCGACAATCGTTAATATTTGCAAGGTTCTGTTCTCCTAATCCCAGCCCTGGTTTTTAAGTAATTGCTCTTCAGGAACATCGCGGAAGTACCTGGCCGGAGCCCCGGCGACTATGACCCGCGGCGGCACATCTTTGGTCACCACCGCGCCGGCGGCGATAACGGCATCTTCGCCGATAACTTTACCGGGCAAAATTACGGCGTGTCCACCCAGCCGGGCGCCGGTTTTTATGGTAACGCCTTTGAAATGTTTGAACCGTTCCTCGGTGCGGCCTAAAAAATTATCGTTGGTGGTGTGCACGCCCGGAGCGATAAAAACATAATCGCCTACCTGCGAATAGGCCGTAATATAGCAGTTCGTTTCCAGTTTGCATTTTTTACCAACAGTGGTAAAATTTTCAACCGTGGCGTTACGCCCGATGATGGTAAACTCGCCGATTGTGACATTTTCGCGCACTGCGGCGCCGTCGGCAACCAATATATTCTGTCCCAGTACGCAGCCGGTATAAATAACCACCTGTGCGCCGAACATACAGTTATCACCGATTTTAGCGGGCGGTAATTGTTTTTCATCTTTAAAAATACTGCGTTTGGCGCGCATCGGCTGTTTGCCGATGACCGTACAATCGTCGATCCGCACATTGTTACCGATGATCGTTCCGGCTTTGATCACCACGTTGTGGCCGATCTGGCAATTATCGCCAATTTGCACATCCTGCTCGATGACTGAATAACAGCCAATACTGGCGCCGCTGCCGATTTTAGCGCTTTCCGCTATATAGTTTTCCATTCTTTCTCCTTTTTACCTGTAATAAATTTCCTGGTCATAGTATGGTTATGATCCCGTGCTGATGCGTGCGGGAAAAGATGCTTTTGTAAAAGAGATTCGAACTGATGGTTATTTTTTGTGAGGAATTTTATTTTTCATAGCCTGCCAGTCTTTTTTAAACTCGGCAATAAAGCCCTGAAGGCGTTCTTTATCATCAGGCCGGCTTTGCCGGTATGAACGGCGCATAAAAATCCATATCATAGTAAGTAATATACTTAATAAACCGAAAACAATCACCAGTAATTTTTTACGCGGCCAACTGGGTATAACCGGGGGTTCGGCATAGTCCAGCACCTGAACAGTAGGAGTATTTCGGGCTTCTTCAATTTTTGCCTGGTAATATTGCTGGTTCAACAGTTCCCACACCGTCTCCTGTACTTTGACCTCGCGGGTAAGTTCCGCGAGTTTTAAACCAACCTCCGGTACATCGGTGAACGGCACATAAAATTCGCCTTCCGCCTGCTCGTCACCCTGCTGCCCGTATTGTAACTCTTTATACCGCCGGTTCATCTCATCAAGTTCTTTTTGAGCGCGGATCACCAGGGGATTCTCTTTTTTCATGGTTTGCAGCATCACGCCAATCTGGACTTCTTTGGCGATGATCTGGCCTTTTAATTCCCCCGCCTGTTGTATAGAAGCTTTCATCTGGTCTTGCAGGGAAACAGCCTTGTTCTGCTGCTGAAAATGCGCCAGTTCTTTGGTGGCTGCCAGTAATTTTGCATTGGTCTCTTGCAACTGTGATTCTATATAGATGCGGGAATTTTTAGCGCGCGACACACTTTTTACCCGGTTGATCCGATCCAGTTCTTCCACATAAGCATTGGCAACATCGGCCGCCAATTGCGGATTACGCATTTCTGCCGCTACGGTGATTATGCCCTGTTTGGAGACAAAAAAACGTGTATATTTACCGATGCGCAGCAGCCCTTTTTCAACCGAGCGAAATTTTAAATGTTTGTACAACGGCAGGGTTTTATCTTTGACCGTAAACTCGCGTTGTAACACCAGTTCATTTACAGAGCGGCTTTTCAGAATTTCCGTCATCATCTCCGATGAGGTTGTTGACGTTAACGGTAGTCCGACACCCGGCATGCTCAATTCGGAAATAATTCCGCTCATGGCCGATTTTTCAGCTTCCTGGGGCGGCATAAGCGTAGTCTCCGCCATATATTTACGGGGAAGCAGAAAAGAAATGCTCAGGATCAGCGTTATGGTGACAATAAAATTTCGCAGCAACAGCATGCGGGCGTCTACCAGTTCACCAAGTAAATCCAGCAAATGGATTTCTGTAACGGCAGCATCTTGTTTTTCTGTTGGTTTTTTATTCACAATGCCTTCCTGGTTAATTAGTGGCGGAGTCAATCACAATATAGACTGTTGCTATTTGGGCAATGACCAGCATGGTATCGAGGAAGATTTTCCAGTAATCGCGATCCGGTTTACGGGGCACCCAGATACGGTCTCCGGGATTAAATTTTTTCACATCTTCATCATCCTTTATATCGCCGCTGGTCAGGATCACTTTGGTATGTTTGGAATCTGCATCCCAGGCAAACCCGCCGGCTTTGCCGATATAATAGTCCAGGTTGGCATTCTCTTTAAAAACAATGCCGCCCTCCTTACCGACTCTTCCTGTTACCATGACCACCCGCGGTTTCTCCGGCACGATGATGATATCGCCATTTTCCAGGAATACATCTTCGTGTAAATCATTTTTGACTAGTAATTTATAAAAATCAACCACGATATTACTGACCTCGGAACTGTTTTGCCGCATGACGAAATAGTCATATTCCCGGTCGCTCATTTCAGTGCGGCGCATGGATTTAAGCCGGGCAAACTCTTTATCTTCAATCTCCGGTCCGGTGGCGCGAAATAGCCTGGTTTCTTGTACATTCGCCTTGTCCGTCAAACCGCCGGCATTGGTTATGATCTGGCTGAGTGTGGTCGAGTCTTTGATAATGGGATAATAACCGGGGAATTTCACCTCGCCCCGCACTTCAACGACCGGCCCTACCTGCCATTTGGGAATGCGGCGGATGAAAACCTGGTCGTCGGCTTCCAGTTGTATATCTCTCGCCGAACCCGGATTGTCCATAATTTCAGCAAGGGGCGCCTGCTCCGGTTTGAATGGTTGTAACGGATCGACCCTTGCAACGGAGGCTTCCAGCATATAGGCGCTGCGATTTACCCCTCCGGCCTTGAGGATCAGGTCGCTGACGCGCATGTTCTTTTCGTAATTATATTCTCCCGGTTTTTTTACTTCACCGTAAATTGCCACTGTTTCTTTATTGGTTTTTTCCAGAATCGAGTAAACATGAATACGGTCGTTATTGCGTAACGGCAGATTGTACGTGTCGTTATCATTTCCGGTTATTGAATGATAATTAATATAATACAAAGAGCGGCGGCCATCGGCTTCCATGCGGCTGATTTCAATTTTTTCCGAATAGGCCGCATCCCGCAGGCCTCCGGCCAGTTCAATGATATCCGACAACCGTTCCTGCTTTTGTTGTGATAATTCATAAATATGTTCGCGGTATACCTGGCCGTCGATCTGTACTGCGGAACGAGATACCGGCACAAAAATGCGATCTCCGTCATGCAGGTAAAGCTGCTCAGGACTTGCCGGGCGCAGTAAAAAATCATACAGATCTATATAGGTCAGCAAACTGTCGTTTCGCCATAATTGTATATTACGCAGCGAGCCCTGCGGCGCCAGGCCTTTGGCTGCCATGAGGGCGTCCGAAACATTGTGCAGCGAGCTGAGCGAATAATTACCGGGCATATTGACCTCGCCCACCACACTGATGCGAATCTGTTTGGGGGTGAGCAGCATAATATCCACAATATAATTACTGTATAATCTCTGTAAGCGTTTATCCAGTTGGGTTCGTAAATCCTCCAGGGTCGTGCCGTTCACATCGAATAATCCCACGGTTGGAATGTAAATCTTGCCGTCGGCGCTCACCCGCACTTCAAAAAATTGCTGAGCTTTATCGCCCAGGTAAATACCCAGCGCATCACCAGGGCCGAGCGGATAATCTACGGATACCTGGCCGCCTGTAAAAGAGAGCTGTGGTGAAGAAATCTGCTGAAAAAACTGCATACCAAACAAGGTGTTTTTCTGACTATCGATTTTTACCGGGGTCAATTCACCTTGTTTAACCGCGTCGTCTTCAACCGCATATAACAGGTCATTACCGGTTAGTCGGAGCATGAGGGAAAAAAGAACAAACATTATGCAGCAGACAAGCCTGGTATTCATAATTTCTTTCGTTACCCCGTCTTTTATTGTTTAACGTTTTTCAAAATATAACGAATACAGGATTAACAAGCAACAGAAATTAAGCGTAAAACGGTGCATAGTAAATAAAAACATAATGTTACCGGGAAACGACCGGGTGGGGAGGTGGAAATGTCCTGCCGGGTTGTGCGGCAGAACGGCGTCTAGTTTACAATAACCGGAATTATACTGGGTAATATCCGGCGGGATACGATCATTTTACAAACAACATTTTTTTAACCATGGCGCTACTGCTATGCTTATCTTCCGTATTGGCAGCGTTCTGCTCGAATCTGTAAAAGTAAACTCCTGTGGCGACAGTATTACCAAGCTCATCACTGCCGTCCCAAATCAAACGATGATACCCTGCCGGCATTTTGCTTTCCAGTAATGTTTTAACCCTGCGGCCCAGAATATCAAAGATTTCCAGCTTGACAACCATTTCTGTTGCAATTTCAAACGGGATTGTTGTTTCCGGATTGAAGGGGTTGGGATGGTTTTGGTATAAAATAAAGGTGTGCGGATTTTGGTTGTTTTTATTTTTTTCAGGATTTACACCTTTTTCATACAAATCAGGGTCAATTCCACTGATAATAACCACATACATACTTTTAGCGTCAACGGCGCCGCCGGCATTATTACCGCCCAGTATAATTTCACCGGCCGGGAAAATACTTGCCCACAGGTCCATTTTACCGCCGCTTTCCGAAACCCCTAACGTCTTACCGGTTTTGGTAAACCTGGTTAACCAGTCCGGTGTTTTTTTAACGCGACTATCGTAAGCGATATAGACCATTGCATCGGTGGTCAGGATCAATGATAAATAATCATCGCTGCTATTATTTTTATCATTATTGGGAGTCTTTATGATGCGGGAGTTGACTAATCCTTCGGGAATGGCGGTGGTTACATAATGACTGTCCGTATAATACTCTTTGCCCGGCTGCAGGTAATCGATGCTGGTTTTTGCCAGGCTGCGCACGTAAATTCCCAGCGAGGGCAGGCACGTATAGTTTGCATAGAGGGGGGGGCTCGCTGCGCCATGCATTCCACTGGTATAGACATCCGTTACTTTTACAGTATAGGGAATGCCCTCGATATGAGCGCTTGTGGTTAAAATAACAGTTCTTTTATCAGCTTCTACGTTGGCCGACAGGACACTGCCCACCGGAGCGATATGATAATTTATGATATTGGCTGCGCTGTTCTCATCTACCGGATAATTAAAAGTAATTTGTAACATGTCCGCACATAATAACCCGGTAGTGGTTATTGCCAGGTGATGGTTACCATTGCCGGCAACTGAATAGGGATAGGGAGTGAGAAGTTGTTCGTTCCCGCTTGCCAGGGTTTCCAGAACATAACTCGCCTTTTCAGCATGGAATCCTGTATTCAGCAAAACCTGGTTCGGTGGTTGCAGTTGTGCCGTGAAAATTGTTATCTGGCGGTTGATATTGTAGTTATTCAGGTTTCCGGCAATTTCCGGTATAACCTGCCGATCGTAGTTAAGCAACACTTCATCGGCGTTGTTTATTGTCAGCCCGGTTAACTGTGGCAGGCCGCTTAATATAGCCGGGTAATACATAAATATAAAATTATTTAGCGCCGTCACCATATTGCCCGCCAGATCACGCACGCCGGATACCTGCAGGCTATAGACAAGACCGGAATCCAGCGGAGAAATAGTCAGCTCTATAATATTGTCCGTCACTCCGGCATGAGCCGCCAGGATTTCCCCGTTGTTATTTAACCGGTAATTTTCAGTTATTAGTGCATCAGCGCTGTCTAGGGTTTCGCTGAAATGCACCTGGAGCAATTCCGGGCCGATAGTACGCACCATCCGGACAAACGGGCCAGTCTCGTCTGCCGGTGTGTATATATAGGTATATTGTATATTATCGGGACAAGCATTTCCGGCCGGGCTGTCATCGGTAATCTGAGTGACCCGCAGGGTATAAGGGACGCCTTGCTGATGCTGTCCGGTTTGCAGGCAGATAATGCGTTTTGAACCGTCGAGACTGGCGGAAAGCACCGGTATGTTTCCGGAGATTTGATAATTTTCAACATTTTCCGCGCCGCTGCGTTCTACCGGTTCGCTGAATAATACCTGTAGTTCACCGCCGGCAACAGCTTTAGCCTGGATTATATACGGGCCGGAGTGGTCGCTCTCCTGGTAACAATAACTGATCAGGTTATCTTCAATAACCGTTTCATCTTTGAATATTTGCGGGTAAATACCGGAGGCAACCAGGGTGTAGAGCTGCCCTGCTTTATGGGGAGCTGTAGTTAATTGCACGGTAGACAACGAATCTGTCAGGGTTGCGGATAATATGGCCGGGCCATCGTTTATGCTATACCTGTTAATATCCTCTGCGCTTGCCCGGTTGAGGGCTTTGTTAAAAGTAATTTTTAGAGTCATCGCGTCCGGTATTTCTGCAGACAAGAGCAATGCTCCGGTTGTTATCTGCGCAGCAGATAAGGAGTATTTAAAAGGACATGAACCGGTCATCTCGTTTCCGTAAAGCGAACGATCCTGCACACCGGCGACATCAAGGGTGTAGACCAGATCCGGATGATGCGGGGTTGTTGTCAGAGTAACATGATCGTCGCTCAGGGCAATAGTTGATGTCAGTACCTGGACGCCGTTGCTGATGATATAATTTTGCGACTGTTCGGCGCTTTTTCTATCGACTTGTTCAGAAAAATAGATGTTGATATGGGTTTCATCTAAAACTGTCACCGTTTTTATGTATGGAGAAAGAATATCATCGGGAGTGTATTGGTAGGTATATTGTAACCCGGCAGGATTTATATAACCGGATGGAGTTGCATCGGCGATATTCCCGGCGTTAAGCACATAATCCCGGCCGGGAATATGCGCTGTTGTTTGTAAATGGATGATCTCGCGGCTGGAATCGAGCTGTGCGGACAGTACCTGTACATCATGATCGATTCGGAAATTGGCCGGATTATCACTGTCTTTTTGCAAGGGTTCGCTGAATAATATATCCAGTTTGTCCGGAGCGGGCGAATGGGCGAGAATAATGACCGGGCCGGTCAGGTCTTCCGGCTGCCAACTGTAAGAATAAACACTGTTATCCGGAATGGAATTGGGAGTGTTTGCCAGGTCGGTAATAGTGGTGACGGTAATTGAATACACCCGGCCGGCTTCGTGCGCGGAGGTATGCAAAGATACGGCGTTATCGGCGTACATAGCCGCCGAAATAATGCTTATTTGATCGCTAATGGTATAATTGAGAAGATTGGTGGCGCTGGCCGGATTAACACTTTCATTAAAATACACAATCACTTTATCAGCAGAATCTGCAGCGACCAGGGTTACAGTCGGGCACGTATGATCGGTGGCGCGCCCGTCCATCAGGTATGAATAATTATTATTTTCCAATTCATTGGCAGGCAGCGAAATATCCATGATATTATTGATGGTCAGGTTATAGCCGGTATCCAGTTTATGCGGCGAGGTTACCAGGCGGACGGCGTTGCCGTTATTGACCACCTGCGCCCTGAAAATCGTGATTTCACCATCGATTGCGTAATTTGCCGCACGTTGCGCCGCGGCGGGATTGATTTTTTTATTAAAACGGATGAGCACATCGGTTCGGCTTATCGCCGTTACGGATTCTACCAGTAATGGCCGGGTGTCGTTGATGATGCAAACAAATTCTTCCGAGTAACCGCTTTCATTACCGGCGGCGTCAAATGCCGACAGCGCAAAGTAATATTCGGTTTTCTCCTGCAGATCCTTAACCAATGCCAGTGTGTCGCAGCCTGTTATCTGTTTATCTGCATACTGCCGCGTTGCGGTTCCATAGTAAAGATTGTAGCCCTGCAGATCAAACTCTTCGTTTGCCTGCCAGTAAATCAACAAATTTTCTGCGTTTATTGGTAAACTGATTAGCAGGAGCAATATAATTATTACTGTGAACAACCCCCCTTTATATCTAATATACATCTTTTAACCTCAATCAACCTCACTATCTTGGATATTACAGGTAATTATTATTCAATTTTCATGCCATAAATTCGGGTAAAAATTACCCATTTTTTATCCAGTAACAGTGAAAGTAATTACGTTTTTGTATTTTAAATACGAAAATGTAATTCGATTAACTTTTTAACACCCAAACTTGGCGTTCATACAGCACGTTTAATGCAGCAGCAACATATTTTTTTGCATAATTTTGCCGGGCGATTTCAGCCGGTAATAGTACAAACCGCTGGCGACCGGCTGGCCGGTCTCATCCTGCCCATTCCAGTAAATCGAGTGGGCGCCTTTTTCTTTTACTCCTTCTTCCAGCACCCTGACTATTTGACCAAGATTGTTGTATACAGAAATTTCGATATATTGTTGCTCCGGCAGTTCGTATTCAATGAGCGTACCGGGATTGAAAGGGTTGGGATAGTTGTTTTTCAGTATGATTTGTTCTACCGGCTGTATTTCCCCGGCATAAGCGCTGGCTTCTGCGGAACAGGGGCTTTCATTACCCCAATAATCCACTGCAGTAACGGCAATAAAGTAGCGCACGCCATTTTTCAATCCGGTGATCGTGCATTTGGTCTGCGTGTCTACCAGGCGGCTGTCGCTATAACGCCGGGGCGCTGTGCCCCAGTGTACGCGGTAACAGGCCAGGTCGCTTTCCCTGTTGGCATCCCATTCTACTGTCAATACGGCATCCTGCGCAAAGATGCAGGGAGTTACAATGATGTTAAAGAACAATATAAAAATGAAAATCCGTCTCAAGTGTCGTAATCGTATCATTTCCTGTTATAATTCTTGTTCATGCTCAACTGTGTTTGCGCCAACTGTGATAGGTTATATTGTGCTGGGATATTTTATAATTCAGGGCGCGCGGCGATATTCCCAGCATATCTGCGGCCAGTTTTTGCACCCATTTGGTACGCTGCAGGGCAACGATGATCGCTTCTTTTTCGATTGCCTCCAGGTTCAGGGTTTTAAAGTTGGTGCCGGTCCGCTCGCTGCCACGGCGTTCCATGCCGCCGGAGCCAAAGTAATCTTTACCTGACATGGTCAGCACTTCCGGGGTGATCTTACGCTGATCGCCAACCACCAGTACAGCGCGCTCGACGATATTACGCAATTCCCGGATATTGCCCGGCCAGTTATGATGTTCCAGCAGTTCCAATGCTTCTTGCGTAAACCCGCCGATCTCTTTTTTCAGTTCCTCGCAGAATTTACGCCGAAAATATTCCGCCAGCATGGGGATATCTTCCATGCGTTCCCGCAGCGCCGGAACGTGCATCGGCACTACATTCAACCGGTAATACAAATCCGGACGGAACCGCCCTTCTTCAATATCCTTGCCCAGATCTTTATTGGTAGCGGCTATGATCCGCACATCCACGCGGATGGTTTTGCTGCTGCCGACGCGGTTAAAGGTTTGCTCCTGCAACACCCGCAGGATCTTGGCCTGGGTCGATGGATGCATATCGCCGATCTCATCCAGGAACAGGGTGCCGCCATCGGCTTGTTCAAATTTACCATTGTGGGTAGAAATGGCGCCGGTAAATGCGCCCTTTTCATGACCGAACAATTCACTTTCCAGCAAGTTCTCATGCAGGGCTGCACAGTTAACGGTTATGAACGGTTTATCGGCCCGTAAACTTTGCGCCTGAATTGTACCGGCGATGAGTTCCTTGCCGGTTCCGGTCTCGCCCTGGATCAATATAGAGGCATTGCTTTTAGCCACTTTTTTTATAAGATCATAGATCTTTTTTATTTCGGGGTTGCGGCTTACCCTGGGATAATACATTTCAAATCCGGTCAAACCATTACGGGATAATTCCAGTTTATCCAGGGTATCAAAATCAATATCCGCTATATCGTATTGCTCGCTCATTAAATTGTTCCCTATCATTAACCCTGCTCCTTTATCATGTCATGAAGGTATTAGTCATTTCTATTATGCAAAAGGTTTGCCACAGAAATAATAAATTGCAAGACCTTAATAAACAATGATTTTGGAGCGCTTAACTTCTGTATTTACAAAATCTGGGGGTTTTAAATTACAAAAACGTAATTCAGGGGATCCCGATTTTTTCGTTTTCCATTGTTTAACTATAAGACAATTACTGTATTGCTAAAATACAACTCCCGGCAGCGCCGGCCGGATGTTTGTGGCATTTATTGCTTACTCGCTTGCCTCCAAGTTCAGGTTGCGGGCAATTTTTTCAATACGCCGCCAAATTTTTTGCCTGCCGTTATGGGCATTTATATTACCTGCCAATGGGCTTTTCCCGGATGACAGGTAGTGCACAACCGGCGGGATCTGCACTTCCGCTTGTTCGATGAGACTTGGGTTGGTAAATAGGTCACATGGTTTACCGTCAAACAGAACCTGCCCCTTTTTCAGTACAATGACCCGGCGGGCGACCTGGGCGACAAATTCCATATTGTGAGTGATGAAAATAACCGCGGTTTTTTTCTGTACCAGGGTATCGACAATCATACTAAAACGATGTATGCCGTCGGCGTCGAGGCCGGCGGTGGGCTCGTCAAATACCACCAGGGCTGGTTCCATAGCCAGTACGCCGGCAATGGCGGTTCTTCGTTTTTCGCCTTCGCTTAACTTGAACGGGGAGCGTTCGGCAAAAACGGTATATTCCAACCCGACTGCTGCCATTGCCTCTTTAACTCTGCCGGTTACCTGTTCTGCCGGTAATTCCTGTTTTTGCGGAGCAAAGGCAATATCCTTAAAAACAGTTTCTTCAAATAATTGCGCTTCCGGGAACTGGAATACCAGGCCAATATGGCGACGCAAGTCCTTTCGGGAAAACTGTTTGCCCCAAATATCCCGGCCGTTGAACAACACCTGCCCGGAGATCGGTTTTAGCAGTCCCGTAAAATGCTGGATCAGCGTAGTTTTGCCGGAACCGCTGGGGCCGATAATTGCCGTGCATTCCTGTTGATCGAAACGCAAATTTAAATGATCGAGCACAGAATGTTCCGAGCCGCCGATGCCGGTGTATTTAAAAGTTACCTGTTTTAATTCAAGAGTAAAATCCACGTTACTGCCTTGCCTGGTTAATTATCAATTATGTGTTCAAGGGACAGCTTGAACGAATTCTGTTTTTATAAACGCAGGTTTCGCTATAGCCAATCTTTTCCAGCAGCCGGTATGTTTCCGGAAAGGCAAAAGCCACTTCGGTCGGGTTATGGGCATCGCTACCGAGTATAACCGGTATATCGAACGCACAAGCGCGGCTGAGTATAGTCTGTGCAGGATACAACTCTTGCACCTGCCGGCGCAGCCCGGAGGTGTTAACGTCCAGCGCCAGCCCGCAGCGTTTGATCACTTTGAGGGTATCGTCAATCTCGCCGCTCATATCTAGACCGGCTTTGTGTCCGTATCTTTTGGGAATATCCAGATGACCGATGATATCATATAATCCTGTCATAGCCGCTTCGCGAACCAGTTGGTAGTATTCGCAAAAAGTCCTGTCGACCCCAAAAGACTCATATCGTTCTTTATACTGCGGATTGGAGAAATCCCAGTCGCCGATAAAATGCACCGAACCGATGACAAAATCAAAGGGATATTGGGCTATAAACGATTCAATATACTCCATATATGGGGGCAGGTAATCGGCTTCCAGGCCCAGCAGGATTTTAATTTCCGGATAGTGCCGTTGAGCGTCTTCCACATCTCGCCAATAAACATTCCAGTCAGCAAAATCCATACGCCCATACGGATCGTTGAGCGCCGGGATCGGAATGTGCTCGGCAAAGCCCAGTTCTTTCACCCCTTTGGCAATAGCGGATTCGACATATTGGTAAACATCGCCTTCGCCATGTTTGCATAACCGGGTATGTACATGATAATCATTCATAATCCAGTCCATATTTTCTGATCTCTGTCAGCAGCAGTCCTTCAATTTTTGCCAGTTTTTCCCGGTTGCTGTCTGGTCTGTCCGAGGCAATGTGCGCCAGCCGCATTCCCAGCAAACTGTACAGGGGCAACAGTTCCGGGATATTTTCGTGCAGGGCCGCTATATGTTCCTGCACAGTACCGGCGTCGCCGCGAATAATGGGGCCGGTTGCAGCGCGGGCCGGGCCGTTTGCAATTACATTGTCGAGTGTGGCGCGCAGCAGCGGTTCCAGTACCGGTATAGCTTGCGCACTTTCTATTCCGGCGCTCTGCATAACCTCGAGGGCGGTATCGGCAATGGCAACCAGGTAATTCGAAGCCAACGCACAGCCCAGATGATACAGTGGTTTTTTTTCTGATGGAATGATTACAAACTGACTGTTCAAATTCTGTACGAGTTGTTGTAATTTTTCCAATGCTCCGGCTTCGCCTTCAAGTCCAAAGAATATATTGCTCAAACGTTGCCAGTCGTCCGCCAACCCCGGAAAGGTTTGCACCGGGTGACAGGAGGCCAGGTGGTGCGTCAGTTTTTTCAGGGGCAGCAGAATCTCCGCGCTTTTAGTGCCGGAGCAATGCGCGGCCACTGTTTGCCGGGTTATGGTTAATTTATCCGCCGCTTGCTGTGCAGCATTTTCAAGTTCATCATCGGGAACACAGAAGAAAAGCAGCGTTAGATCGGCCGGGAACTCGTGCAGGGGCATAAAGCGGGTAAGAGATCCGCATGCTTGCGCACATTTTATAGCGCGATTGGCATCCCGGTCATATATGGCGATGACTGTAAAACCATGTTCGCTCAGGGCGCGGGCCAGTGCGCTTCCCAGTTTGCCGGCGCCGATAACGGCAATCTTGTCGGTTTGCATCATATCAAGCCGTAATCACTGCCGAGGCATAACCGACCGTCCAGCCGCCGCGGCTGCCGGTAACATCGGCCGAGTTGGTGCGGGCCACAATGCGTGTGGTTCTGGCGCCAAGCTGCTTTGCGGCGACCTGCACGGCGGTAATCGGCCCGGCGCCGCATGCCTGGTATTGTGACGCCTGGCAGCCCTGGCAAAATTGTTCCGGAGCAAAAGCGGTAATTGCTTTCAGGGTATCATCATCGGTTTTTACACAATCTGCATACGAATAGCCATGGTACAGGTCGGAACTGGCGACGAGCAGCACATCGGGAATATTGGCGAGTGTTTCAGCAATCGCTTGTCCAAGACCGCTGCATATTTTCCATTGATAATCATGAAAAACGATCGGGACAATAGAAAATTGCTGCGCCAGCGCTTTTTGCAGCATCGGCAAATGAACTTCCAGCGAGTGTTCGGCGCGCCCGGTAAGACGATGTCCTGCTGAGGACAAATGAATAAAATCCCGCTTTTCTGCCAGTGTTGCCGCCAGTTCGCGGTTGACCGGCACCAGACCGAGCGGGGTTTCGTAAAAATCGCCGTCATATACCGAAACGCCTTTGATCATTTCAGCATGACTTGGCGCAATAATTACAATATTTTTTATTGGCATATAGCGAATATACCGATAAGCCGTAGCTGCCGTAGCCCCGGAATATTCGTAACCTGCATGGGGAGCGATAATGCCATAGATTTTTTCATTGATCTCCGGTTCTGTCTGTTTATCCAGTAATTCCTGTACCATCTTGCTCAATCTTTCGGGATTGGCGGGATAAAAAGAACCATTCCAGGCCGAATGGCGAATTTTTTCATCTTTCATAGTATGTTCCTTTAAAATCAACAGAACAGCTTATATTATAAAGATTTTATCATTAACATCAAACAGAATAATTTAACTGCTTTTTCGCTTTTGTTGATTTTTGTAAAGAAAATGCTTTTTTCTTGAAAACAGATTTATTATTTTCCTGTATTGATTTTTTATGTCGAAACATGTTTAGTTCGAATTAACTGATAAAGGCTTATGGAACATTTCTGTAAAAACCATCCGGATCACAAAGCCCGTAAAAAGTGCCGGCATTGCGCTTCATATATTTGCAGCGAGTGTGAAATTGATTTCCTGGGTAGCACCTATTGCAGTCCCCGCTGCCTGGTACGGGCCCTGGCAAAAGGGATGCTGGCTTTATTAAATATCCGGCCTAAAACAGTAACCGCCCGGCGCGCTTCCATAATTCACCGCCTTAAATTAAAATCCTTTCGGTTTGTACTCGACCTGGTTTATATTATCATTCTGGTGTTTATGCTTTTTGTAATAAACAATATGACCAAAGAGCTGCGGCAATTGCGTTCGGAACGAAAGCAAACAATATTTTCCGGCGATATGCTGATTCCGGGTCAACCGCTCGATGCCGGTTTTGCTATGACCGGCGCTCCGGATGCTATGGTAACCTCCAATAGTATTGATATTACCGGGGAAGCGGCGGATAGTATTATTCTCAGTATCAAAGTCAATGGGCGTTTACACGCTGTAACAATACCTGAAGATAATAAATTCATTTTTCAAGATATTAAGCTCGATAACGGCGCCAACGAGATAATTGTCCAGGGCCTCGATACGCATGGAAATGCGGCTGTTTTGCAAAGAATGGTCACCTTTTACGGCAAACCGCGCCTGGGTTTTTTAACCCGGGAATTTTCGCGCGGCAACGCCAAAATTCCCCACGTTGCTCTTACCTTTGACGGCGGCTCCGGCGATGGCGCTGCCGCAGAGATTCTGGATTATCTGGCCGAAAAGAAACTGAAATGCACCATGTTTGTTACCGGCGCTTTTTTGAAAAGATATCCCGATCTGGCTAAACGGATGGTGCGGGAGGGACACGAGGTCGGCAACCATACCTGGAGCCATCCGCATTTGACTACATATACCAAAAACCAGAAGCAGGATACCGCGCCCGGTATGACCAGGGAAAAATTGCAAAAACAGCTTAACGATACCGCCGAACTGTTTGAAAAGATCACCAAAAAGAAAATGGCGCCATACTGGCGTGCACCTTATGGCGAACATAACCTTGAAATCAGGCAATGGGCCGCGGAACTGGGATACCGTCATGTTGGTTGGACAGTCGGCAATGGCGAGAATTTGGATTCGCATGACTGGGTAGCGGATTCCACCCTGGCTTTATATAAAACCCCGCAGCAGGTTATGGAAAAAATCCTGAATTTTGGCAACGGTACCCGGCAAAAAGTGAACGGCGGTATAGTGCTTATGCACCTGGATACACAGAGAAAACAGCAGCCGGTGCATCTCATGATCCCGGCCCTGGTCGATAGTTTACGCAACCGCGGCTATCAGTTGGTAAAAATTTCTGAAATGATCAACGACTAGTTTACTCCGGAAAGGAGACAATTCACATTGCAGCAACATAAAAATTTTTTACAATTGGTCAAAACCCGGCACAGTGTGCGTAAATTCCTGGATCAGCCAATTGATAAAGCGGCGCTGTATAAATGTGTGGAGGCGGCGCGGCTGGCGCCCTCGGCAAATAATGCGCAACCATGTCGGTTTATGGTTGTTGATGAGCCGGAATTAAAAGAAAAACTAGCCAAACATGCCTTTAACGGTATTTATACCTCCAGTCGCTGGGTTAGCCAGTCTCCTGCATTGATAGTTATTCTGACGCACCTCGACTGGATTTCCGACCGCATCGGCAAGCAGATTACCGGTATTCATTATTACTTTGTCGATGCCGGTATTGCCGGTGAGCATTTTATTTTACAGGCGCAGGAGCTCGAAATTGAAACCTGCTGGATCGGTTGGTTTAGCAGCAAGGGAGTTAAAAAAGCCCTGAACTTACCGCATAAATACCAACCGGTAGCTATTATTGCGGCCGGTTATAGTGATACTAAAAAAACAGTACGCCGCAAGCGTCGTTCTTTGTCAGAGATATGCTGGTTTAATGAAATAAAATAAATATGCAATTACCGGAAATGGAACATGCCGTATTGTTGCAACGATACAAACGTTTCCTGGCCGATGTTCGGCGTCCCTCCGGGGAAAGGGTGACGGTTTATTGCCCTAATCCGGGCAGTATGCTCTCCTGCAATGCCCCCGGCAGCCCGGTACTCTTATCCCGGCAGGATGCGCCGGGGCGAAAACTCCCCTGGACGTGGGAATTGATTTTTACCAATAATGTCTGGGTTGGCGTAAACCCGATGCGCAGTAATGCACTGGTGCGTGAAGCTATTGTCAATAAACAAATAACCGGACTGGATGAATATGATACGGTGCAAACCGAGGTCCCTTATGGCCAAAACAGCCGGATCGATATTTTGTTATCCCATTGTAACCGGCTTTGTTATGTGGAAGTAAAAAATGTTACCCTGGCTCAGGACAGGATTGCCCGATTCCCCGATGCCGTTACCAAACGTGGCACCAAACATTTACATGAATTGACAGAAATGGTGCGGCAGGGGCATCGCGCAGTGATGTTTTACCTGGTGCAGCGCGCCGATGCCGAATCTTTTCGCCCGGCTGCGCTTATTGATCCTGTTTATGCCCAAACTTTAAACATGGCATTTAATCAGGGTGTGGAAATTTTAGTATATAATGCCGATATTACTCCGCAGCATATTGTTGTTAATAAACAATTACCGTTCCGGTTAACAGATTAAAAACAAATGGAACTAATACAATGATGGACACAAACAAGATAATTTATGCCAAAGATTCTTTTATCAACCCGAATCAACAACGCATTAAATATCAATACTGGTTGCCTGCAGAAACACAACTGGCCAATTTACTGCTCGTTCATGGTATTGGCGAACATTGCGGACGTTATAAAAATGTTATCAATTACCTGTTGCCGCTCGGGATTGCCTGTTATGCTCTCGATCACCAGGGGCATGGCCGCTCTGGCGGCAAACGCGGGCATGTGCCGCATTTTAGCGATTTTGCCCGCGATGTTGAAAAGCTGCGGGTATTAACCACACCCTTGTACAAGGACAAACCTCTGTATATCCTGGGACACAGTATGGGTGGGTTGATCACGCTGGATTATCTTTTGTGTTACCCGCAATCACCGGTTGCCGGTATTATCTTTTCTTCCCCGGCTTTTGCCTTGTCGGTACATGTACCGTCCTGGAAATATAAATTGGGCAAGCTGATGCTGAAAATTGCGCCGTCGTTCACCATGTCGAACGGTATTAAATCCGATGAATTGTCCAATGACAAGCAGGTTGTGGATTCGTATGACCGGGATGAACTTGTACATGGTCGCATCAGCGCCGCCATGTTTTTCACCATGCTTGATGTGATGGAAAATGGGCAGAAGCAGGCAACCTCCATAACCAAACCATTGATATTGATGGTGGGGGAGAATGATCACATTATCAGCAAAGAAGGCGCTTTGCGTCTATTTTCTTTGTTTGGAGCTAAAGATAAAACCAGCTATATATGCGCCGACGCAAAACATGAATTATTCAATGAAATCAATAAAGAAAAAAGTCTGGAATACCTGTGGCAGTGGCTGGAACCAAGAATAAAGTAATAACTGGCAAATAATAATACACCTCATTCAGGAGGCAGCATAATGATCGTTCGTACCAAAGCATATACCAGGGCCGGTTTGGCCGGTAATCCTTCGGATGGCTATTTCGGAAAAACATTGTCCGTTACATTTAAAGATTTTTTTGCCGAAGTGACCATGTATGAAACCCCCGATATTGAAATTATTCCCAATGAACGGGATCATTCTTATTTTCACAACCTGGAACATCTGGTCAAAGATGTGCAGCGGCATGGCTATTATGGCGGTATTCGCCTCATCAAGGCCGCTGCCAAAAAATTCTATGATTATTGTAAAAGCAAAGGCATTATTCTGGCGGACAAGAATTTTACGGTGCGGTATAGCTCCAATATACCGGTACAGGTAGGACTTGCCGGTTCCAGCGCCATCGTTACCGCCACCATTCGCGCTATGATGACCTTTTATGGGGTGGAAATTCCCAAACCGCAGATACCGAATTTGATCCTGAGCGTTGAAACCGATGAATTGCAAATTTCTGCCGGTCTCCAGGATCGGGTCGTGCAGGTCTATGAAAACCTGGTATATATGGACTTTGATAAAAAGTTGATGGATACACAGGGCCATGGTAATTATGAAAACCTCGATCCCAACCTGCTGCCGCCCATATACCTGGCGTATATCAGCGACCTGGCTGAAGTGTCCGGAATTGCGCACGGTAATCTGCGCGGCCGTTATATGGCCGGTGATCCCAAAGTGATTGACGCCATGAAATTTTTTGCCGATATGGCCGAACAGGCGCGCGCCTGTTTGTTAAACCGGGAAACGGACAAGCTGGCCGGTATTATGAATGCCAACTTTGATAAACGTAAAGAAATTTTCCCCATCAGCCGCATGAACCTGGAAATGATCAACCTGGCCCGTTCGGTTGGTGCCAGCGCCAAATTCCCGGGCAGCGGCGGCGCCATTATCGGCACCTACGATGGCCCTAAAATGTTTGAAAAACTCAAACAAACTCTGGGCGAGATCGGCGCTATAGTATTAAAACCACAAATATAATTCAAGCCGTCTTTATGACGGCTTTTTTATATAATGAGCCTTATGTTAACTGACAAGTATTGTAAAATTTTCCGAGAAGATCTTGCCGCCTGGTTCGACCGGGAATGCCGCAATTTACCCTGGCGGGAGACCGGCGATCCTTATAATATCTGGATTTCGGAGATCATGTTGCAACAAACCCAGGTAAGCAAAGTAATTCCCTATTATACAAGGTTTATTACAGCTTTTCCGGATATTAAAACTCTGGCGGAGGTTGATCTGGACCGCGTCCTCAAAGTGTGGGAAGGATTGGGGTATTATGCGCGCGCCCGAAATATTCACAAAACTGCCGGAATAATTTTACATGAATTTCAAAGCGTCTACCCGGAAGAATATGCGCAAATCGCCAGCTTACCGGGAATCGGTCCCTATACGGCGGCGGCTATTGCCAGTATTGCTTTTAATCAGCAATACGCTGTGGTAGATGGCAATGTCCGGCGGGTATTGTGCCGGATATTACGCTTTATTGACGATCCTGATACGAGCCAAGGCAAAATGAAACTGCAAGATTTTGCCGATACCTTGCTGGATAAAGCGCATCCCGGTAATTATAACCAGGCATTGATGGAGTTGGGCGCCCTGGTTTGTACACCAAAAAATCCCCGGTGCGAAGACTGTCCGCTCTCTGTTTATTGCCTGGCCCGTGCTGCCGGTGAGCAACAGGTGTTTCCCATGCACAAGCCGGTAAAAAAGCGTCCGCATTACAATATAGCCGCCGGATTAATTTGTAATGGTGAAAAGTTATTGATTGCACGAAGGCCGGAAAAGGGAATGCTGGGCGGCCTGTGGGAATTTCCCGGCGGTAAGCAGGAACCCGGCGAATCGCTGGATAATACAGTAGTGCGGGAAGTACGGGAGGAACTGGATGTGCAGGTACAGGTTGAAAAACCGGTTACCACAATCAATCACCAGTATACCCATTTCACTATTACCCTGCATATTTATATTTGTACATTTATTGGTGGCGAGCCGAAACCTTTGGGTTGCACGGACTGGCGCTGGGTTTCTGTTCCCGAATTAAAAGATTATGCTTTTCCACGCGCCAATGTTAAGATCATTGAAAAGTTGCTGGCGGGTGATATTCAATTATTGTCAAATACCAAGCTACGCATTTAAAAAAGGAATAATATGCAATTCACCCGCGAAGAGATAGAAGATTTACGGGACAAGACTTTTTGCCGGACACCTGCGCTCCGGGTTCATTCCATACCTGAGGCTCTTGACTTTGTCAACCGGGTTGGTTTTTGCTTTGCCTTTAAAGCGCACAACTCCGAGTTACCCTGCCTATGGCACGCCGCCTGCGGCGAACGTCAGCCGGAATATCCCCTGCATTCTCATCATGATCCCTATATCGGACTGGTTTGGGAAGCCAAAGATGTGTTGCCGGCGCAGCAAAAAATCTATTACGGCAAAGCGTTAAAGAACCGCCCCACCATGATCTCACTTGAATTTTTACCCTGCTTTTACCGGCTGCACGGTCACAATGGCAAAGAAGAAGCTTACCTGCGTTTATATATGCAGGGACAATTATCTTCTGAAGCCAAAAAGATCATGGAAGCGCTGTTGGATAATCCACCCATGATCACCGCTGACCTAAAACTGGCCAGCGGAATGGCGCACCCCGATAAACGCGCCGCTTTTGACCGGGCTATGGCGGAATTGCAAATGCACATGCTTATTACCAAAATTGCCGAGTTTTATGATCCGTTCACATTTTTATGGGATATATTTGCCAACCGTTATCATGAACAAGTAACAGCCGCCGCTAAAATATCTGAAAACCAGGCGCGCTTGAGAATTTTACAACAATTCTTTACCCTGGTATATGTTGCTCAGCCTGCGGAGATCAGGCGATTGTTCGGCTGGCCATCGGATGATATTCAAGAGATTCTCGATGAATTATTGACTGCCGGTTTTATCTGTAATGATTTGACGATCAGAAATGAAAAAGGCACATTTTACGGACTGAGACAATTGAAATAAAAATATTTTGCATTTTTGTCATTTTTTTACTGAATTCTCTTGCTTTAAAATTCAATTTTTCATAGAATTAATTATTACATTTTCACCAAAATATGTGTATTGATTTTTTTCATTTCGTATATCATTATTAAAAACACCCTAAACCCCAGAGGAAGAAGTGAAAACACCTTTGCATATTCTGGTATCCCGTCTGCGTTTTATGGGCGATATAATCCTGACGACCCCCTTGTTACATGCCCTGCGAATGATGTACCCGGAAGCTGTTATCTCTTATCTCGCCGAAGAACCCTATATATCCCTGCTGCGTAACCATCCGGATGTCCACCGCCTTTTGCCTTTAAACAAAAGGGACAAATGGCTTCAAGCTCGTTTGCTGGGCACTATACTGACACAGCGCATCGATGTTGCTATCGACCTGTTCGGTAATCCCCGTTCAGCCATGCTGACCCTGATGACCGGCGCTAAAATCAGGATCGGCGGTAATTATCGTGGACGAAGACTCTGTTATACTCACCGTATTGAGGATGACGGGGTGCAGCTATCAGCTATCGATTATCACATGCGCTATTTACAACCACTTGGCAATGTGCCAACCCCGGAAAAACCTTACCTGGTTTTATCGCCCCGTGAAAAAGAATGGGCCAATAAATACCTGGATTATAAGGGGTATGATACCGACAAAAAACTCATCGGTATTCATCCCGGCGCAACCTGGCCGGCCAAACGCTGGTTCCCGGAACGGTTTGCGGAATTGGCTAATATGTTAGCTGCTGAAAAGAATGCCCAGATCGTCTTTACAATGGGCCCCGGCGAGGAAGAGCTGTTAAAACAGGTGATCAGTTTATGCAAGTTTGAGGTCATTCAGCCGGAAGTGCTGTCTTTACGTAAAATGATGGCATTATTACACAATTTGAATGTGTTTGTTACCAATGATTGCGGCCCCATGCACATTGCCCCGGCAATGGGTACACCTACAGTCGGTATTTTTGGCCCCGGTGAACCGGGCATCTGGTTCCCCTATAGTCCCGCCAACGGTCATCGCTTGATTTATCATTCCCTGGATTGCAGCCGCTGCCACCAGGATCATTGCAATAAACTGAACTGTATGCAGGCGATAAGTACCAAAGAAGTTTTTAATGTCGTTTGCGATACGATCAATTCACGGGACATATTCAGATGAGTTCCCAGCCGGTAATCATTGTTGACGGGTATAATTATATTTTACGGTGCAAGCCCGTTCCCAGGGATAATGAAAAAGCGCTGTGGCAAGCCCGTGAAGAATTCGTCAGACAAATGAGCGTTTACCGCGCCGGCAAGAAACTCAAAGTCATCATTGTTTTTGATGGTCAGGATGAAAAAGGCCTGGCCCGTACTTCTGCCGCCGGGGGCGTCAGCGTGCAGTTTTCCAGTGCGCCGCAAAAAGCCGATCCGCATATTATAAAATTGATCGAGAAATCTGCTTCACCACGCAACATCACCCTGGTCACCTCTGATCGCGCGCTGGCCAGACTGGCCCGCTCTATGGGCTGCACAATTTGGGATACCGGAGCGCTTTACAATAAACTATCGAGCAATGATCTGCCGGATGAATTTCAACAAAAGTATAGTACTAACCTCGGGCAGAATGAGATCGATACCTGGCTCGACTTGTTCCAGTCCGGTAAGACCGGTAATAATTCCAAACACTCCGATGATGACAACAACTAACATTAAAAAGCCCCAAACCGGTTCCCGTCTGTTACTGCGGCGTAAACTTGCGGTAATTGCCATTATTCTTGTTACTTTTATATTTTTACTGCTGTTTAATCTGGGCAGCTACCTGTTCCTTAACCGCATGGGCGGTTTTCTTGAAGCCGGACTCGATGCCCGTCTTGATGCTACGGCTGCCGCGGCCCTGGATATTTTGGAAACTGAAATTAATGATTTGCAGAATGTTACAGAACAGTCTTTGCTGCGTCTGCGCCTGGAACGTTTGCGTAACCGCTATGACCTTGAGGCGGTTTATATTATTGATACTGATCTACAGGTTATCATCGATTCCCGGCCGGAACTGGAAACAATTAGCCGTGGATATTTGCGCGAAGACAGTGCGGCTTTTCGCCAGGTCGATGAGGGTGAAATTGTCACCTCCGTTCTGCATACTGTAGCCGGCAACCATTTTAAAAACGTTTATGCACAATTATTTGATTTCTATGGCAATTCTGCGATCCTGGTTCTCGAAGCCAGCGCCGGCTATTTTAACGCAATTACTTTTTTCCGCAAGGGATTGTACCTCGGTACCCTGGCCAGTATAATACTGCTGGGTTTGCTGGTGTTCTTTTTGTCCTGGGCTACAAAGCTGTTGATCAAAACGGATGTCGAATTACAACAATCGCAGCGCCTGGCGGCAATGGGACAAATGGCCGCCACCGTTGCCCATGAAATCCGCAACCCGCTGGGTATTATCAAAAGCGCCGGCGATGTGCTGCGGGAAAAGTACCAAAAACCGGAGCAGCCCGATGAAATGTGGGATTTTATTAACGAAGAAACCGGCCGGTTGAACCGACTGGTCAATAATTTTTTATCCTTTTCCCGCGAGCCGCAGTTGCACCTGGCCGTGCATGACTTGCAACAGTTAGTGCAGGAGGCAATCAATTCTTTTAATGCAGAAAAATTGGGCGAAACGCATGTCGTTTTTAAACCCGCTGCCAAAGAATTACCGGTGAACTGCGATCGGGATATGTTACACCGGGTGTTGATGAACCTGCTTATCAATGCCCGCCAGGCTGTTACCGGCGGTAATGCGGCTATTACTATTACAATTGGCAGGGAAAACAGCAAAGGGAAGTCGTTCGCAGTAGTTGAGATCAGTGATAACGGCACGGGCATAAGCGGCAACCCGGAAGAAATATTTAATCCTTTTTTCACGACCAAAACCCAGGGTACAGGCCTGGGATTAGCGGTAAGCCGCAATATAATTGAAAAACATGGCGGCAAGATCAGCGCGGCTAACAATAACGGCCCCGGAGCGACGATACGCTTTACCGTTCCGGCAAAGTAGAGTGTAGTATAATCCTTCACTCCAAACTCCGGGAACTTGAAAAATTTAAATAAACTCCGAATAAGAGGAGTGCATCGCCTTTATGCGATGCAACGAATTAGTAAGTTGGGGTCTTACCCCAACAATAGAAAAATGTATTTAATAAATGATGGGGCAGATGCCTTATCATTCTATAAATAAAAGGATTCCCCATGAACAACGATAAAATCCTCATCGTCGATGATGAGCGTAAAATGTGCATCGTGCTGAAAGCCGCATTCGAGAATATCGGTCTGGCTGTAACCACCGCCAACAGCGGCGAGGCCGCCATGGCGGCGCTTGATATGGATAAATTTGCTGTCATTATCAGCGATATTAAAATGCCGGGCATGAGCGGACTCGATCTGTTGGCCAAAGTCAAAGTCGCGCACCCGGAGACCGAGGTGCTGCTGATGACCGCTTATGCCGACGCCCAAACCGCCGTGCAGGCCATGAAAAGCGGCGCGTATGATTATATCATCAAGCCCTTTGAAATTGATGAACTGCGCCACAAGGTCAGCCATATTTTGGAGAAATCCGGTTTAAAAGCGGAAAACCAGGATTTGAAAAAGAAACTGAAAAACCGCTATTCGCTGGATAACATGGTGGGCAAAAGCGGGGTAATGCAAAAGGTTTACGAACTGGTGGATAAAGTCGCCCCCAGCGACGCTACGGTGCTGGTGCGCGGCGAAAGCGGCACCGGCAAGGAACTGGTTGCCCAGGCCATCCATTACGGCGGGCCGCGCAAAGAACAGCCGTTCATGGCGGTCAATTGCAGCGCCCTGCCGGAGACCCTGCTGGAAAGCGAATTGTTTGGTTATGAAAAGGGCGCCTTTACCGGGGCGGACAAGCAAAAACCCGGCTTGTTTGAACTGGCGGGACACGGCACCATTTTTTTGGACGAAATCGGCGATATGACCCCGGCCACCCAGGTCAAGTTATTGCGGGTGTTGCAGGCGCGCGAGGTGTTTCACCTCGGCGGCAGCCAGGCTATTCCCATCCAGGCGCGCACCATTGCCGCCACCAACCGCAACCTGGAACAGGCGGTGCGGGACAAGGCGTTTCGCGAGGATTTATATTACCGCATCAACGTATTTCCCATTACCCTGCCGCCGCTGCGCGAGCGCAAACAGGACGTGCCCGATCTGGTCGCGCATTTTATGAGTAACCAGGGCGCCGATCCGCAAAAGATAGAGCCGCGCGCTATAAAATTATTGATGGAATACGCCTGGCCCGGCAATGTGCGCGAACTGGAAAACGTGGTGGAACGCGCGCTGATCATGGCCGGCAATGCTCCCGTGACCGTGAACGACCTGCCGCCGCACATTCGCGGCGAGGCGGAAATGCCGCTGGAAATACAGGGCCAGCCCGATGAAATGCCGACCCTGGATGAAATGGAGCGGCGTATGATCCGCAATGCCATTGCCAAAGCCGAAGGCAACAAAACCCGCGCCGCCGCCATGTTGGGCATTTCCCGCCGTCAATTGTATTCCATGATGGAGCGGTTGATGGTGGGAGAGGAATTATAAAGTAGGTGCAAAACAATCTGACAAACCGAAATAGAAAATGTAAATGAAATCGAAATGAATGCTTTGCCCGTGTTGCAATTGTTTATAATTTGGATCGGATTTACATCCGGGTGAAGCATTCTGGTCAGGATTTGGTTGTCATTTCAGATAATTCTGGAACGAATGCTTCACCCCTACGGCATTTGTTTCAATTAATTCTTATGGGCTTTGTTTACTGTATCTGAGTTATTGTTTCTTTAATAGATTTGAAATGATTGTTTAATCCTTATAGAAATTATTTAATTTTTACACGTTAGAAAGCTTTGAAATATTTTACATTATTTTTCATTTAAAACTTGTTCCAAATTCAAATTCCGATTATTCTTGTGTAATTTGATTATTATATATAAATTCTTATGATTTGAAATTTGAGATTATTAAACATGTCAAGTATCAAAATATCTGTAAGCGATGCAACCCGGAAACTGCCGGCTATTGTAGACCGGGTTGCCAATAAGAGCGAACAATTTCTCTTAATAAGAGGGAAAAACCCGATCGCCCGGCTTGTTCCAGTTATAAAAACAAAAAACCTCCGGGAACTGCCTGATATCATCGCGCATTTACCCAAACTAAGTGAAGAAGTACTGGCTGGTTTTGAGCAAGATATTTTAAGAGTAAGAAAATCAGCTTAAAAAAAATTGTATAAAGGTTAACTATTGATTTTACTATAAAGGTCAAGGTATTTATTATGACTAAAAAGTTTATCTATTACCAGGAAGATGATATGTTTATCGGCTGGCTTGAAGAATTTCCTGATTATAAAACCCAGGGAGAATCCTTACAGGAACTCATGGATAATTTATTAGACATCCATAATGAATTAACCTCGGGTAATATTCCTAATGTATTACATGTCGGCGAATTGCAAGTTGCATGAAAAGACTAGAGTTAATAAAAACACTCGAAAAAATGGGTTGTGTATTGATTCGTCATGGCGGTAAGCATGATTGGTATCAAAATCCCAATACCAGGATTAGCCAACCTGTACCACGGCATCGTGAAATAAATGATAACCTGGCAAAGCATATTATAAAAATGTTATCCGATTAGAGATTAAGAAAATTTTGTAATATGTATATCTGAATCTCTGTTCACTACATTTTCGGTTGGTTGCCTTTGGTCATTTCAAGTACTATCCCCTGACATATGTCCTTATCTATTTACTCTCCTGAAAAATCCACAAGATTATATATTATCAATTATCCTGGCGCGAGAATTGAATTATTTGTTTCTTGTTATATATTTATTAAATTTTCATCTCATCATGATAAGGAAGAATACCTTGAAAAAAGTACAGTTTATAATTTGTTCAATTCTACTCATAACCGGAAATTTGTTATCCCAACCACCTGCGCCAACTTCCGCTCCCCGCTTCCGGGCGCTCGTCCTCGCTGAACGCGGCGGACAGCATGAAGCGTTCGTCGTCGCGGGACTTGCCTGGCTCACTATCCTGGCGGCGAACAGCAATTTTGCTATTGATGTTATTGAAAATACGAATCCAATCGATTCAACCTTTTTGCAACAATACCGGGTTTTTATCCAGTTAAATTATCCCCCTTATAACTGGACGCCGGTTGCGGCTGCCGCTTTTGAAAAGTATATTAACGAAGGAACCGCCGGCGGCTGGATCGGCTTTCACCATGCCACTCTGCTCGGCGAGTTCGACGGCTTTCCGCTGTGGCAGTGGTTCAGTGATTTCATGGGCGGCATTCGCTTTGAAAATTATATTGCGGATCTGTCATCCGGTACGGTCAGGGTAGAGGACAAGCAGCACCCCTGCATGACCGGCTTACCGGATTCGTTTGTTGTCGCCAATGAAGAATGGTACACCTGGAATGTGTCGCCCCGGTCCAACGTGCAGGTACTGGCGAGCGTCGCCGAATCGACTTTTACGCCGGATTCGCCGATCAAAATGGGCGATCACCCGGTAGTGTGGTGTAATAAAGCCAAACAGGCTCGCAATATCTATATTTTAATGGGCCACCATCCGGATTTGTTCAAAAACAATGTTTTTACAACACTGTTCCGCAACGCCATTTTCTGGGCGGCGGGGAATAACTGAAAAAACTGAATACCAGATTAATCTGACTGATAAAGGACTCTTATGCAAACCGGCACTTGCTCTTTTGGAAAAATCGTTTTTATCTCTATGTTTGTTTTTTGGGTCTCAGCTTTTGCGCAATTCCCGCGCTTCAAAGCCCTGGCTTTTTACTCCAACCATGTTGAACCCGCGCACGTGGAATTTGCTCATGATGCCATTCGCTATTTTCAGGATTTGACAATTGGCGACGGCTTTGTCTTCGATACCACCAGTTCCATGGCGGATTTGAATGCGGAAAAGTTAAAAGATTATAGTATCATACTAATGTTGAACGACTTTCCGCACAGCGCGGAACAGCGCGCCGCATTTGAACAGTATATGCAGCAGGGCGGCGGTTGGCTCGGCTTTCATGTCGCCGCTTATAACGACCGCGATACCCACTGGCCCTGGCTGCTGGAATTCCTCGGCGGCGGCGTGTTTTACCGCAACAACTGGCCGCCCATGCCCGCCAAACTGGTGGTGGATGTGCCGGATCACCCGGTAACCAAAGGCCTGCCGCAAGCGTTTATTTCCCCGGAGAACGAGTGGTACCAGTGGCAGCCGAGTCCCCGCGACAACCAGGATATTCAGGTCCTGGTCACCCTATCGCCGGATAATTACCCGCTGGGACTCAAAGACATCGTCCCCGACGGCGACCTGCCGGTAGTATGGACTAACACGAAATACCGAATGTTGTATATGAACATGGGTCACGGCCATCGTATTTTTGCCGATCCGGCGCAAAACCAGCTCATCATTGCCGGGTTGCGCTGGGTAGTGGCGTGTGATAAAAAGGGCAATGTGTTTGAACGTTAAAAAATTTTAATTATCAATGCAAACCTGGACGACCAAAAACAACCATACCATTTATCGAATCCTGTCCGGCAGGTGCAATTGTTACCTTGTAGCTAAAAGCGGAAAATTTATGTTGGTGGACGCCGGGCCGCAACTTGGCTGGCCGCTCCTGCGGCGCCGGTTGGATGCTTTGAACGTTACCGCCGCCTCACTAGCCGGACTGGTATTGACGCACAGCCATTTTGATCATACAGAAAATGCCGCGCATGTTAAAGAAACATATAGCGCTAAAATATTCATCCACAGCAGCGAAGCCAATTTTTTACTACACGGTGACAACCCTGTTGTACATGGCACAAATCCTGTAGTCGGATTAATTACAACTGTTCTGGCTAAAAAAAATGTTATACAACTCCTGAAATATAAACCGGTTGCTTTCGATGTTCAGGTGGATGATCAATATGATTTAAATGATGCCGGATTTTTGGGCTATATCATACACACGCCGGGGCACTCGCCGGGCTCGATGAGCGTGATCATCGATAATGAAATAGCTCTTGTTGGCGACGCCATGTTTGGAATATTTAACAATAAAACATTTCCACCTTTTGCCCTTGATGCGCCGCAACTGGTGTCAAGCTGGCGTATATTGCTGGATACCGGCTGTTCCCTTTACCTGCCGGCGCATGGTTCAGCGCGTAGCCGGGAGATATTACAGAACGAATATGATAAATACCACCGTAAATTTAATCTAAAATAATTCGGTGTAGGCATTCCAATAAAGATTTTTTTTCATCCTTTTTATCTTTTTGGCTTGTACTACTCATTATTCTGCACACCCTCTTTGTGTAATGTAAAATAGTTTGGTAATATCATGTAAATTTCTTATAATGAATGAGTTGTCATATTTAGTAGTTTACCAAAACAGGACAAGTTATGAGAAATAAAATAAATGCACTTGTGATCTTTTCTTTATTTCTATTTTCATTTCCGGCAAATGCTTTTATCAAAACCCAGGGACATAATTTTGTCGATGAGAATAATAACAAAGTATTTTTAAGAGGCATCGGCCTGGGCGGCTGGCTTGTTCCCGAAGGCTATATGCTGCATATTCCCGGTTTTGGTTCACCGACCAGCATCAGGGCGCTCATCGCCGATTTGCTCGGCGAGGCCGATACACAAGAGTTTTACAGCATTTACGAAGCCAATTATGTAGCAGAGGTCGATATACAGAAAATTGCCGAAATGGGCTTTAATTCCGTCCGCCTGCCGTTCAATTACCGTATGCTTTCCCCTGAAAACCAGCCGGGGGTGTTCTTCGAAGAGGGCTTTCAGGTGATCGATACCTTTATTGAATGGTGCAAAAAATACAATCTTTATGTCATTCTCGATATGCATGCCTGTCCCGGCGGGCAAAACAACGGCAACATCAGCGACAGCGACGGCCAGGTAGCGCGATTGTGGACGCAAAACAAGAACCAGGACAATACAGTGTTGATCTGGAAAAAAATTGCCGAGCGCTATGCCAATGAATCCATCATTGTCGGTTATGATCTTATCAACGAACCGGTTCTGCCCTCCGGGTATACCAATGTTAATTTGCGCAATTTACTGGTGCGCCTTACCAACGAAATACGCAAGATCGATACCAACCATGTGTTGTTTATGGAAGGCAATACTTATGCGACCGATTTTAACCAGTTACCACCGGCCTGGGATGATAATATGGCCTGGAGCTTTCACAAATACTGGTCCGCAACAGACAAGGCCTCTATTCAAAGCTATTTAAACCTGCGCCAGCAAACCAACATTCCCCTGTGGATGGGTGAATCCGGTGAAAACTCCAATCCCTGGTTCAACAGTACAATAAAGACCCTGGAAGATAACAATATAAGCTGGTGCTGGTGGACGCACAAAAAAATTGCCAATACCACCAACCCTTATTCGGCAGAAATCACGGATGATTATCAAACCGTACTCGATTACTGGGATGGTAACGGTAGCCGTCCCACTGCTGCTTTTGCCAAAAACGCCCTGTTTACGATGGCGGAAAACCTGGCCCTGGAAAAATGCACCTTCCTGCCCGATGTTGTCGATGCGATTTTTAACCGGGATTTCCCGGTAAAAACCAAACCTTATAAAGAATTGACCATCCCCGGCGCTATTGCCTGCGCCGATTATGATATGGGCGGCCTCAATCGCGCTTATTATGATACCGATTACCAGCAAACCCGCTGGGATGAATCGCAGCCCTGGAACACCGGCGGCGAATACCGCAATGACGGCGTTGATATTGAAATGAGTAATGATGCTGTCGGTTCCCCCTACTCGGTCGGTTGGATAGAAAATGGCGAATGGTTGAATTATACCGTTACGGTTACACGGGCCGGAACCTATAATATCAACTTCCGTTATGCGGCCAACAGCGCCGACGCCAAGCTACAAATGTATTGTAACACCAGCCAGTTAACCGATTTAATAAATCTGCCAAATAGTAATGGCTGGTACAATTGGCGCACTTTTGAATATGAAAATGTGCACATGGACGCTGGTGTGCAGACCCTGACTATGAAAGTAATAACCAGCGGATTTAATATTAACCAGGTAGAATTTAAACTTGTCAAAGCGGATCAGACGGATATTGACGATTATTTCGTTCCCGGCCGGTTTCAAATCGGCAGTAACTATCCGAATCCTTTTAACCGTACCACCCGTATTCCCTTTAAACTGGAAGACAGAGCTCTGGCTAACATTAATATTTATGATGTAAATGGCCGCTTGATCAGAACCTTGTCCAAAGCTACTGTCGCAGGGATTGCGGACTATGTTGATTGGGATGGCGCCGATCAGCAAAACCGGCGGGTCAGTTCCGGGGTTTACTTTTACCGGTTAGAAGGTGATAAATACGACACCAGGCGAAAAATGACCTTAATACAATAATTCCAGTCTCTTTTGCAGTTACAGAAAAACCGGTTCATTATTGCCGATTAGCGTTTTGGCGAGCAGGGGAGTAATAATCGGAACATAATATTTTAACGGTGCACCATGTTTAAACAACCAAACAACGCCGGTATTGATTGGAATGCTGTTGATTATTGCAAACATTCCACGGCTCAGCAAAGCTGGGCGCGGGAGTTAATAACCAAATTGCAACTGCATGGAGAAGAACACATCCTCGACCTCGGCTGCGGCGACGGCAAGATCACCGCAGAAATTGCCGGCTGCGTTCCCCGTGGTTCAGTAACCGGACTGGATAATTCACCGGCCATGATCGATCTGGCCCGGCAAAATTTTCCTGATGAAAAATACCCCAATTTGTCTTTCCGGCTTTTAGACGCCGGTCGCCTGGATTATGAAGATCAGTTTGATATTATATTTTCCAATGCCGTACTGCACTGGATTCCCGATCATAAACCAGTATTGACCGGACTATATCGGGCGCTGGTTCCAGGTGGTCGAATTCTGTTACAAATGGGCGGCAAGAGTAACGCCGATGGGATTTTACGAATGATGGAACTATTGCAAGCCCGTTCTGAATGGCATGACTATTTTTTAAATTTTATATTTCCTTATAATTTCCCGGACGACCGGGAGTACACTCATTTACTGACCCAGACCGGGTTTATTGTACAGCGGGTGGAACTGTTCCCAAAGGATATGATCTATAATGATAGCGCCGGGTTGGCTGGATGGGTGCGTACTACCTGGATGCCCTATACCACTCGCATTCCTGAAGCATTACGCAACAAGTTTATTGATGAGGTGGTTGCGGAATACCTGGTTCATGTACCACCGGATAATACCGGGAAAATCCATGTAGCAATGGTAAGACTGGAAGTAGAAGCGATCAAACTAACTCATCAATTACAAGAACAGTAATAATTTATTATACAAATAATGACTGAGGTAAAAATATGGATAGTAGTTTTTCAAAATGGCTGAAATATAGCCATGAATATATAACTGCTGCATCGGCATACCTTGTCTTTTGCCGGAAATTGTCGGCAGAACAGGCAGAGCAAGCCGGTGTGTGTGGCTCATGGACGACCAGGCAGCTTACCGCTCATATAACCGGTTGGGAAAAAGAGGTCATTACTCAATATGTAAAAATTTCACAGGGTTTAAAAACGTCGATTCGTTATCAAATTGATGAGTTCAACCGGCAATCTGTGGAAGCGCGCTCGCAACAGACTTGGGAGCAGACTATACAGGAATTGGCACAAGCGCAAAACGAATTGCAATCCATGGTAAATAAAGTTGGCAACGACGATATTGTTAAAACCAAGCGCTACCTGCAGTGGATTAAAATTTTAGCGGAGCATTATCAACATCACCTGGACCAGGTAATAACTTTTTGGGGAGACAAAAGGTAATTTTATTTACATATTCCCAATTCAAATATGTAGTAATTAAAATTACTTGATTTTAAATTTTAAATTTTATAAATTATTTGATAAGATTAACATCAAACTGTTCTTGAAAGGAGGTTAGTTAATACATGCCTGGTATTCGGGTTCGCGATGGTGAGCCTTTTGAAAAAGCGCTGAGACGATTCACAAAATCGTGTGAAAAAGCTGGTTTAATGTCGGATATTAAAAAACATCAGCAATATGAAAAACCGAGTGAATTGAAAAGACGTAAAGCGAATGTTGCTCGCAGAAAAATGCGCAAGATCAGTTTCATGGAATACTAGTTCTTTATTTAATATACACATCTTAACAGTGTACTGGAGAATTAATGAGTATATTAGACAGATTGACTGAAGATATGAAGCAGGCAATGAAGTCCGGTGAAAAGGAGCGCCTTGGCACCATACGGTTACTTCGTGGTCAAATTAAAGATACTTCCATTTATCAGCAAAAAGAACTCAGTGAAGAAGAAGAAATTGCGGTATTAACCAACGCTGCTAAAAAGCGGCGTGAGTCAATTGATGCTTTCAAAACAGCCGGTCGCAATGATCTGGTTGAAAAAGAAAGCTATGAATTAGAAATTATTCAATCCTACCTGCCGGAACAGATCGGTCCCGAGGAATTAGAAAAAATTGTCGATGCAGCAATCCGTGAATCCGGAGCGCAGACAATTAAAGACCTTGGGAAAGTAATGCCTGTGCTTATGGCCAAAGTTAAAGGCCGCGCCGACGGCAAACTGACAAGTCAGTTAGTAAAGAATAAATTAGGGATGTAATGTTTTGTCACTCTATATACAAGTGAATAGGGAAAAAAGGTTTTTCATTTCTTTATTCACTTTTTTCATTTTATCACCTCATTGGCAGATAATTAAATGAATCCTACAGATCTGGTCATAATTGCAGTTATCCTGGTTTTTGTTTATTTGGGCACAAAAAAAGGCCTCATCGATGAAATTTTAGGTATTACCGGCTGGATCATTGCTGTTATATGCGCTCTAAAGTTTGCCGGTGTGCTGGGCCGTTTCATAACCGCCAAAATACCACAATTGCAAACGATCAGCACTGTATTAGCGGCGTTAGTTATTCTTTTCGGAATACGATATTCGTTTTTGCTGATCATTAAAATGTTAAAAAAGTCTTCTCCAAAAATTTCCGAAAACAGTTATAATAAAGTTGCCGGGGCGTTCCTGGGAGTATTACAGGGCGTTCTGGTAATTGGTCTGGCAGTGATATTGTTTTTGGTAATACCATTTGGCCCCAATGTCAAAAAACTTGTGGACAAGTCGATTTTTTTCCCGCAGATGAAAAAGGTATCTGTTTTCATGGTCAATACGGTTGCCAATTTTATACCACAAACACGGACGACGATGGATCAAGTATTGGCAAAAATGGATGAAAAAACCTCCGCAGCCGATGGTTTGGCGCCTGCCGATGTGCAGAAAATTCAGGATAATGTTGAAAAGCAGGTTGAAAAAGTCAATGATTCTTTGCCGGCTGAAATACCTGAAAAAGAGGATGCTCAGGAAATGGAGAAAAAAATCAAAAAACTCGATGAGGAATTGCGGAGATAGTTTTGGCACCAGAGTTTGATAGTTTGGAATTTAATAAAATTTGTGAAAAAATTGCCTCCTGCGCCGTTTCAGAACCGGGGAAAGAATTAGCTTTACAAATAAAACCGGAACTTGATCACCCAACCTTGTTAAAAAAGTTTAACCAGGTAACTGAACTTCGAGATATTCTCGAATATGACCAGTTTCCGCCTGTTGACGGCATCCGCGATCTCCGTCCCCTGGTTAAAAAAGCCAGACTCGCTGCCGGCATGTTGGGTACTGCCGAACTTGCCTGGATCGTGCAAAATTTAACAATCGTCAGACGTTTACAGCAATTTTTTGCCGGACGAATTGAAAAAATTCCCAATTTAAAAGCAATCACTTCCGAACTGCGTGCTTTACCTGCAACCGAAAAAGAGATCAACCGCTGTATCGACTGCGATAGTAACCTGGTTAAAGATGAAGCGTCTCCGGAACTGGCGGCGATTCGCTCCCAAATTAATCATGCCCAGGCCACTGTGCGCCGTAAAATCGAAAGCAAGCTCAAACAATTCAGCGAGCAGGGATATTTACAGGAAAATGTCGTCAGTATTCGCGACGGCCGCTTTGTGTTGATCGTCAAGGATGAATACAAACGCAAGATCAAGGGATTGATCCATGGGCAATCATCGAGCGGCTCCAGCTTTTTTATTGAGCCCGTGGATGTTTTTGAAGACAATAATCACATCCGCGAACTGCAAACCCGCGAACTGCGCGAAGTAGAAAAAGTGTTGATGCGCCTCTCCGACCTGGTCAGGAAGGATATCGTTGCAATTGAACATAATATTGTGGTTTTAGCCGACCTGGATCTGGTTTTTGCCAAAGCGGTTTTTGCCAAAATGATCAACGGCCACCAGCCGGAAATAACCACTGATAACTCAATAGCCTTGTATAGCGGACGTCATCCGCTGCTGGTTTTGCGTATGGGCGAAAAAAATGTTGTCCCACTCGATGTGGAACTGGGCGATAAAATCTACACCCTGATTATCAGTGGCCCCAACGCCGGCGGTAAAACTGTGGCATTAAAAACTATCGGCCTGCTCACCCTGATGGCCCGCTGCGGTTTGCACATTCCGGCGCTGCCGCACTCCCGCATTGGTGATATTCGCCAGATATTTGTAAGCATTGGCGATCAGCAGTCCATCGATAACGATCTTTCAACCTTTTCTTCACATATAAAAACCCTGGCCGATATTGCCCGTCACGCCGATTCTGCCACCCTGGCACTGGTTGATGAAATCGGCGCCGCTACCGACCCGGAAGAGGGTACGGCTCTGGCTATGTCTTTATTGGAAAATTTGACAATCAAAAAATGCCTCAGCGTGGTAACAACTCATTTGGGTGCATTAAAAGCGTTTGCTTTTCAAAATCCCGGCATCGAAAACGCTTCACTGGAGTTTAATGCGGAAACCCTGCAGGCAACCTATCATTTTCGCACCGGCATCCCCGGTTCAAGTTATGCTTTTGATATAGCGCAAAGAATGGGTTACCCGCCGGATTTAATAACCCGCGCCCGCACCCTGGTCGGTTCGCATAAGGACAAGCTTGAAGGATTGATCCTGGACCTGGAAGATAAAATTGTCAGGTATCAGGAACTGAATACCGAATTGAATATCAGGCAATCCGGCCTGGAAAGCCTGCAAAAACTTTATGCGGAACGCAGCGAAGCGCTCAAACGCGATGAAAAGAAAATAAAGAGCCAGGCAGTTAAAGAGGCTGAGCAGATCATAAGCCAGGCTAATTCACTGGTGGAAAAAACCATTAAAGAAATCCGCGAAAAGCAGGCGCGTCGCGAGGCTATCATTAATGCAAAGACTGTTATCAATGAGCAAAAAGAGACCATCAAAGTCATTAAAAAGCAGGTTCAGGAACCAAAACCTGCCGCGCCGCTGACCACGCTGGCCATTGGCGATTATGTCAGGTGGAAAGATAATACCACCATCGGCCAGGTGATCTCGGAAATTGATAAAAAAGGCAGTGTTTATATACAACTTGATGGTGTTAAAATCAAAGCGCCGGTTGCCGAGTTGGAGCGGGCCGGGAAGAAACAACATAAAAGTGTTTCCGTTATCAAAGTCAATATGGAAGAAAAGCCGGTCATTACCAACGAAATTGATTTACGTGGTATGCGGGTTGAAGAAGCCCGTGAATCGGTAGACCGGTTTATTGATGAAAGTATTCTATGCGGAATGAAAGAAATCCGTATTATTCATGGCAAGGGGACCGGCGCATTGCGTAAAGATTTAACGGAATTTTTAAAAAATCATCAGCAAGTCAGCCAGTTTCGTTTAGGGTACTGGAATGAAGGCAATACCGGTGTTACAGTTGTGGAATTAAAAGCAAAATAAGCAGGAGCAAAAAAACATAATGAAACAAGTTGCAATAACAGCCGCTTTGGAAGCTGGAAAAATATTAAAAGAAAACTTTGGCAAGATTGTCAATACACAAATTGATGTGAAACAAAAATTTGATTTTGTCACCTTTGTCGATCAAAATTCAGAAAAAACCATTATATCCATCATCAGGGAACAATATCCGGATCACAAATTCTATGCGGAAGAAACTGCCAGGGATGACAAAGCCGAATATCGCTGGATCATCGATCCCCTTGATGGCACTACCAATTACATTCATGGCTTTCCCGGTTTCTCTATATCCATAGCCCTTGAACATAACCAGGAAGTTGTGCTGGGTGTGATCTATGACCCGATGCGGGAGGAATTGTTTGTTGCGGAAAAGGGTAAAGGAGCTACTTTAAATGGCAATCCTGTCCATGTATCCGATATTGAGGACCCGGCCAAGAGTCTGTTAACTACCGGCTTCCCTTTTCGTATAAAAGAACATTTGGATCTGTACCTGCAGGCATTCAAGCTGTTGTTTATGCAGGTAAGCGGCATCCGCCGGCTTGGTTCGGCAGCGCTCGACCTGAGTTACCTGGCTTGTGGACGCTGTGAAGGTTTTTGGGAGATTGGCCTTTCCCCATGGGATATTGCCGCCGGCTATTTACTGGTTAAAGAAGCCGGGGGCAAGGTTACCGATTTTGCCGGTAACGATTGCCCGATATGGACGGGTAATGTAGTCGCTTCCAATGTCCTGTGTCATAAATTCATGTTGGATATTATCAAAAAAGTATTCAAAGGCAGAATTGATAAATAAGCAAAGAACTGCGCGTTTATTCAGGATCACTTTGTATATCCTGGTACTGTCAGGGCTTTTAATTTATGGCAAAACCGGTAATCCGGCCGTAACTCTTGATATGTGTTTTAAAGAACCGGCCAGATATGATGGTAAAACATTATCATTGGGTGCAGCAATTACAGTAAAAGAAATTTGTGCCGATGGATTTAGTATACATCAGTTTGGCAGGATAGTAAATGTAAAAGGCGATCCTGCCGGTCTGGCGCCGGGGGATTATATTTCAATTATTGCAATTTTTCATCAAGATGGCTGGCTGGAACTGGTAGATCTCCATGTTGCAAAGGGACAACGCTATAAAATACTGGTTTCGCTGTTACCGGTGGTTCTGGTTATGATCTTTTTGGGCGCCTCTTTTACCTTTGATCGCAAAAGTTATTCTTTTTGGGAAAGAACCTGATGCCGGACTTGTTAACCCATTTCACTGCCGCATATTTCATTGCCCGGCCTGAACCGATGCACAGGTTCCGGGCGGTTTTTTATCTTGGCGCTGTGCTGCCCGACCTGGTATCGCGCCCTTTGTATATCCTGATCCCGGAATTAGCTCAATATACGGTCGCCTGCCATACCCCAGTATTTATTTTTTTCTCGTGTTTGCTATTAGCTGAACTGTTTTCACAAGAAATTCGCCGTAAAGTATTTATTTTTTTACTTACCGGCGCAGCTGTGCATTTTCTGCTCGATGCTTTACAAAAGCACCTGTTTGGTGGTTATTACTGGTTTTTCCCGTTCTCATGGCAGAGCGGGGAAATCGGCTTGTTCTGGCCGGAAGAACCCCTGCGTTTTATACCGCTGTGGGTAGCGATGATTGTGCTAAGCGAAATTTATATTGCCTTCAAAAAAAGGCGATCTGCCAGTTATTGATTTTCCCGGTTAATCTCCGATAACAGCTTGATCGCTTCCTGCTTTTTCTCTTTTGCCCTGTCCATTACTTCTGCCGCCGGTTCAATATTTATAACCTGTTGGCAAGCGTTAAAGGCCTGTTCATTTTTATGACTAGCCCGATAACATTTGGCCAGTTTCAGATAAATAACAATTTCATTATAATGGTTATTGATTGTTTCTTTTTGAACTGAAACAAGCAAATTGTTATATGTTACTATAGCTTCAGGCCATTTTTCACTTTTTAATTGCGCTTCTCCCAGCGGCCACATAAAAAAACGACTCCCGGGGAACTTGTTCAAACCATCCCTGGAGATTTGCAATGCTTTTTCATACTCTTTTTCTTCAATATATATCCAGGCAAGGTTAGAGAGCGCCGCCCATTTGGAAAAGCGGCCGCAATCGCGGGCTTGAAGCAAGTCGGCAATGCCTTCTTTTCTCTGGTCGGAGAAAAAGGGCAGCCAGGCAATTTTTTGGGTAATTTTACTCCGCCAGTATAAATAACTGCCAACACCAAGGTAACTGTCACAGATTGTCGAATCGAGTTCAATGGTTTTATTTAATGATGATATAGATTTCAGGGCCATACTGATTGCGGGGATATATTTTTTATTACGCGCCAGTTGAAAACTTTTATAAGACATGGCTCCACCCAGGTAAAAATGCGCAAAAGCATCGGCGGGATTTTTTTCCAGGTAGAGTTTGGCTAATGCAATAGCTTTATCTATATTGTGATAAAATTCATTTTCCCATTGCCCGGTCTCAAAATCCATCATTTTCGATTGCCACAACGCTGCAGTGAGAAAATAGCCGGCCGGATGTTCCGGTTCCTGGTTAATGAGCGCATTAAATACGTGCAATGCGCTATCGTATTGTTCACTGATGGTCAGTTCAATACCACGGTTAATTACCGCAAAATCGGGCTGGGCAGAACTTACTCTGCCTGATAATAGTAAAATGAAAAAAGCTAGTGAAAAAATTCTGCCGGTCATTATAATTATTCCACTCAAAAAATTTACCCTGGAGCAGCCCGATAAAAAAAAAGCCTGCCGGTAATGGCAGGCTTGAATTCAATCTATTACATATTTATTGGGATCGCGTTTCTTGCCGTCAACCATCACCTCATAATGGAGGTGCGGACCGGTAGATCTTCCTGTGTCGCCAACTTTACCGATTATATCATACCGTTTAACTTTCTGGCCGCGGGAAACCATGATTTTATGCAAGTGTGCATAGCGGGTTTGAAAACCATAGCCATGATCGATAATGATATATTTTCCAAAACCTTTGTTCGGTTCGTATTTTTGCTGAACTTCAACAACACGACCGTCGGCGGCGGCGTAAACATCGGTACCGCGCGGAGCGGAAATATCTATACCTTCATGGGGTTTATATTTATCAACAAAGGGATCTAAACGAAGGCCAAAAATTGCGGTTATTCTACCACTCAGAACAGGGCGGATTGAAGGGGTATGTTTAAGTTGACGTAAATCTTCATTATACTTTTTCATGATCTCGTTACGGCTTTCGGAAGCCAATGACACTCGCTGTTCCATGTTTTCGATCATGCGCTGAATTTTAATTGCCTGGTTTAAAGCATCATCTTCTATGGAATTATAATTAGCAAAAGTGTTTTCCGAATTACCACCTATACCCAGTTCTTTGATGTCGCTGCCAATTACCGGTAAATCGACAAAAACGCGCAGGTCGTCATCTTCTTTTTCAAGGTACTTGACTTTGGTTTCAATTTTGTCGATTTTTTGCCCCATTTCGGTGAGTAATTGTTCAAGCTGGGTGTTGGATTTGGAGAGTCGTGCTACCTGCCAGTTATGGAAAAAGTCGGTAAACAACTGGAGTGTGAGAAAGACACAAAGTAATACAAATATGAAACTTAGCGATAATAAACCGATAATTTTTTTCCAACCTAAACTGATTTGTTTTACATCCGATCCCCCCATAGAAAAATAAATTAACTTTATTCGTTTATCTTGCATAGTTTACCTTTTGTATTGCGTTTCTCATGACCCATAAGATGCGTGATTTACTTTGTATCCGGGAAAAGGCGGGGAGATAGATACTAAAGTTACACAAATATAACAATATATTAAGGATATGTCAAGGAAAAAATTTGAATTTTTAAAAAAAAATCTGGTCGCCTATTCCAGGTATTTTCTTAAAAGTTTACTGCGTGAAGCATGACGCAATCGCCGTAATGCTTTTTCCTTGATTTGCCGAACCCGTTCCCTGGTTAATTGGAATTTTTCGCCAATTTCTTCAAGGGTTAAAGAGTGTTCAAGGCCTAAACCAAAATATAGTTTTATTACTTCCGCTTCTCTTTTACTCAGTGTTGCCAGGGCATTTTTTATTTCAATAAATAGCGATTCTCTTAACAGGGCTTTATCCGGCGACGGCTGTTCCTTATTTTCCAGCAAATCGACCAGTTTATTTTCATCTTCTCTTTTGAACGGCGCATCCAGGGACAGGTAATTACCCTGTGCGTTCATTGCTTCAAATACATCCCATATTGTTATATGCAGCTCATTAGCTATTTCTGCTGCAGAAGGTTCCCGTTCAAACTGCTGTTCAAGGTTGGAAAATAATTTTTCAATTCTATTCAGAACGCCGATCCTGTTTAATGGCAATCTGACAATTCTGGATTGTTCAGCCAGCGATTGCAGTATGGATTGGCGTATCCACCATACAGCATAAGAAATAAATTTAAAACCTCTCGTTTCATCAAATCTGCTGGCCGCTTTAATCAAACCCAGGTTACCGGCATTGATGAGATCGCCCAGCGACAGCCCCTGGCTCTGGTATTGTTTTGCCACACTCACAACAAAGCGTAAATTTGCTTTCGTTAGTTTTTCCAGAGCTTCATGGTCACCTTCTTTGATACGTCTGGCGTATTCGATTTCTTCTTCCGGTGTCAGTAATTTTACACTACTAATTTCACGAAGATATTTGTCCAGCGAATCTTCGGTATACTGATTAGTTGATGTGTTTCGTCCTGTCACGTCTCGCACTCCACCGTTCGCCAAGACAAGGTCAATTTTAAATTGACCAATTTTGCACCCTAAAATTTATAAAAAAATGTGTCAAAGTCAACAAAAGAATTCAATTCAGTGATGACAAGTTTACGCATCCTTTATTTATGCAGCTATTGTTATAAAGTGATATTATTTTTCTGGTTATCCTGTAGTTGACTCACTTTTTAAAGGGTTGGTTAATGTTATGAATTTAAATAAGAATGAAAAAAAATAAAAAATCACTTGATTTTTTGAAAAATATTCAGGATATTAAAATTGTATATATCATTAATTAAATCGGGTGGTAAATGAAATCGAGAATACTTTTTGTTGTTGCACTTTTTTTGATCTTTGTGACCGGTTATGCCGGAGTGGTGGTTAACCAATTCAGTGCCGAGTCATTAGGAATCGATAAAGTAAAAATCAAATGGATCGTTTCTTCCGAATCCAACATCAAAGGGTATAATGTTTACCGCAGTTTTGATGGTGTTAATTTTAATCATATACGATTTATTCCTGCAACTGCCGCTTCCGGTGAAAAAACCTATACTTTTATTGACGAATCGGTTTTCAAGAGCGAAGGCCGTTCTTATTATTACAAGATCGATTATGTTAATAATGACGCTGCCGGTTCCAAAACCGATATAAACCAGGTTGTACAGGTAACCCCGCAAATATCTTCAACCCGGCATACATGGGGTAGTATAAAGGCCATGTTCCGGTAGTTCCTGCATTATTCTCTCAATTGCTTTTCCCCTTTTACAAAACTGCCTTGTGGGTTTATTTCTTTATACTTTTAGCAACTCTATTGCTTGTGTATTTATATCCTTGAAAAACAACAATTGATCGGGATAATTTCCCGATAAAATATCATTCCCCTACAGACTTAGAGAATTATAGTTACAGTAGTGCCCCGGCCTTTTGAGCTGGCAATACTCAACTCGCCGCCGTGGTCGGTAATAATACGTTGTACAATAAAAAGCCCTAACCCGGTACCGTCTTTTTTGGTTGTAAAATAGGGATCGAACACCCGCGCCAGTTCGTTTTCATCCATGCCGCAACCGCTATCGCTGATGCGGATAAGGATTTTCTGATTTTGTACCTCGGCATTTATAGTTACCGGCGCTGTCGGCGCAGAGGCTTCGATAGCATTTTTGAGCAGATTATTGAACACCCGGCGCATCTGTTCGCGGTCGAGCTGCCTGGCAGGCAAGGCGTCGGGCAGATTCAGATGAATGGGGTGATCGCCATACAGCCTGGCGGAATCGCTGATGATAGAAATTATATCTTCTTCCTGTAACTGTAATTGCGGCATGCGGGCAAATTCCGAAAACTCGCCGGCCAGCCGCCGCATGGAGGCAATTTCTTCTTCTATTATTCGCAGTGATTCGGCCAGGTCTTCATTATTGGCGATGGTATCACCCATACTGGTTTTAAGCCGGTACAGGGATAATTCGATAGGGGTAAGAGGGTTTTTCAGTTCATGGGAAATTTGTCTTGCCACATCGCGCCAGGCGGCTGCGCGTTCCGCCCGTTTCAGGCTTTCACGACTGACCAGCAGTTCTTCCGCCATGCGGTTAAAGGATTCGACCAGGTAACCGATCTCATCATCCGCTTTAAAGTGCAGACGGTGAGCCAGGTCGCCGGCTCCAATTCGCCGCATCCCGTCACTTAATTGTTTGATCGGCCCGCCAATCCCTTTGGAAATAATATTTGCCAGTTGAAAGGAAATCAACGCCAGCAAAATCAGCAAGATGATAGCAAAAACCCAGATCAGTTTTTTTTCAAGTATGGTCTCGCGAAACAAACTGAGCGACGTGTAATTCTTTAAAACCCGTGATATGTCCTGCCGGGTTTGCAGTTGCGATTGGGTTATGGCAAAAGCGGCCAGGATTATCATCGAGTCCGGCTGTAACCGGTAATATTCATAATAGTACCGGCCCTGACTGGTAACATTCTGGGCCGCAAAGCCGTCGTTTTTCAACATTTCAAAACTGGCGGGGGCAAGATCGCCGAGCGGCCGGCTAATCGCCGGATTAATGCTTTGGAATTGTTCCATGACCACTTGACCGCTCTGTATGTGCAAAATCCCGGCATAATCCAGTTCGTTTTTCTCAAGAATATGCCGGTTGAGCTGTTTGAAATCCGGGTATTCTTTAATAAATGATTCCGCCTTTTGTTCAAAGTGCAGGCGTAAAATATCCAGGGATTGCGACAGCGCTTGTTCAATTTCCGGGGGATTGAGCAGCCGGCTGCTCTTGGTAAAAAGCGAACCGGCAATTGTTAAAAGCAGAATAGTCGGCGCCAGCACAAACAGGAAAAACAGGATAAACAAGCGCGCCTGGAACCTGGATTGTTTCCTTGCCTTGCGCCACCTGCCGATAAAAAAGACCACAAATATAACGGCAAGTATTCCCAGCCATAAAAAATATGGATTCATTTTAATTGCACCCCGCCGTAATTACCGGTTTTATGTTACCCGCCAATTCGTTTTCTCTTTACCAGGTATTGCATCAAAGCCCGGTCAAAGTTCTCTTGTGTGTCCATCAAAACATAATCAATACGGTTGGCCAGACATTGATTTTTATATGTTTCAATAAATTTTGCCAGCAGCTTGCGATATTCCGCACGAATGTGCCAGGGTTGAGTGGCCATTTTTTCGTTGGTTTCCAGGTCGATAAAGGTTGCATCCTGCCCGAAATTAAAGGTGCGTTCCAGTGGATCGAGAATATGAAATACCACGACTTCATGCTTGTTGTGGCGAAAATGCTTCAGGCCGGAGATCACTTTATCGGGATCGTCCATTAAATCTGACAAGATAATGATCAGGCCGCGCCGTTTGATCCGCTCCGCCATCTGGTGAAAGGTTGCGGATATATTGGTTTGCGTGCCGGTGCGGGTTTTATGTAATTGCTGCAAAATGACCGGCAAATAAGTGTTTACCGAACGCGGCGGCAGATATTTGCGGATCTTTTTATCAAAGGTTACCAGCCCCACCGAGTCCCGCTGCTTCAACATAAGATAGCTCATCGCGGCGGACAGGTAGGTGGCATACTGGAATTTTGATATAGAATGGGAAGTATAAGACATGGAAGCCGAAGTATCCAGCAAGATATAGGCTTTTAAATTGGTTTCTTCCTCAAATTGTTTTACATAAAAGCGGTCGGTTTTGCCATATACTTTCCAGTCGATATGACGAATGTCATCACCCGGCATATACTGGCGGTATTCAGCGAATTCCACACTAAAGCCATGATAGGGACTGCGGTGCAAACCGGTGATAAACCCTTCCACAACCAGCCGCGCCACCAGGTTCAGATTGGCGAGTTTGGATACCGCTTCGGGGTTGAGAAATTTTTTCAGGTCAATATTTTGTTGTATCATTTTTCCGGTTCCGGTCTCTGGCCGGTACATCTTGAATAATTTGTAAATATATCAACAAAAACCAAACACTTGCGGCGCGAATTATTTTTTACCCAGTTCTTGCAGTAATTTTTCAACCACGTCGGCGGCGCTGACGCCTTCGGCTTCGGCATTAAAATTACACACCAGCCGGTGGCGAAGCACCGATTTGGCGACCGCCTGCACATCTTCAATAGCCGGGGTGGGCCGACCGTCCAGAACGGCGCGGGTTTTGGCGCCCAGCACCATATATTGCGAAGCGCGCGGCCCGGCGCCCCAGTTGATCCACTCTTTGATGAATTTGGGCGCTTCCTCGTTGCCCGGTCGGGTGAGCCGCGCCAGTTTCACAGCATAGCTGACGACATTGTCCGCCACCGGCACCCGCCGGATCAGTTCCTGCAATTCCATGATATCTTGTGCATTGAGTATTGTTTTCAGATCGGCGCTATAAGCGCTGGTGGTGGAATGCACGATCTGTTCTTCTTCCGCATGAGTCGGGTAATCTACCCATAGATTGAACATGAAACGATCCAACTGGGCTTCGGGCAGGGGATAGGTGCCTTCCTGCTCGATCGGGTTCTGGGTTGCCAACACAAAAAAAGGCTCGTCCAGTTTATAGGTAACTCCTGCTGCAGATACTTCGTGTTCCTGCATGGCCTGTAACAGGGCGGACTGGGTTTTGGGGGGAGTACGGTTGATTTCGTCCGCCAGCACGATATTGGCAAAAACCGGGCCTTGTATATATTTAAAAGACTTGCGGCCGGTACTTTGGTCTTCCTCGAGCACTTCGGTGCCGGTAATATCCGAAGGCATCAGGTCCGGGGTGAACTGGATCCTGCTGAATTTAAGATTCAAAACCCGGGCCAGGGTGCTGATAAGCAGGGTTTTGGCCAGTCCCGGCACGCCGACCAGTAAACAATGGCCCCTGGAGAGCAGCGAGATCAGCAGTTCATCAATAATTTGACGCTGACCAATGATCACCTTGCCGATTTCATTCACCAGGTCGTCATGCGATTTTTTTAACTGTTTGACAATTTCTCTATCATCACTTTTGTTTATGGTGCTGGCGCTCATGTAACCTCCGGATGCGCTGGTCGTTGAAAATACTAATATATGGTACTGTAACTTTTTCATTTACTGTTAGTTCCGTAAAAAATAGGGATTTTTTATCCTAAAGTCAATACAGGAAAATACCGCTGTGCCTGCAAAAGACGTATTGTTTTGCTTGATGGAGGAATATTAAATTGTTACATTTATAGAGTGATAATATTTTCCCTTTTTATAATTCCGGTTTCCGCAAAAGTTGTGAACTACCTGGACAATGCGGACAATATCTTACGCTTTTCCCGGAGCTGTATCAAAAGGTATAGAATGGGAATGTGTAGTACACCTACGAAAATTGTTGGCTATAAGTTTTCAATCTATACATTGGATTATCACTTTATTTTTATGGAATTTGCAGAAAGGTGTGCTATACATTCCCTTATGTTTCAAGTGAATGAATTTATTGAACGACCCTTTAAAATAGAAGACATGATTTAAAAAGAAATCAGGATATTAATAATGAGTTTTACCAACCTCACCGGACTAACGCTGGAAGAACTGGAAGCGTTTGCTGAAAGCGCCGGTGAAAAAAAATACCGCGGCCGTCAGTTATTTAGCTGGATCTATGAGAAAAAAGCCCGCTCTTTCGATGCCATGACCAATATCGCCAAAACTTTCCGGCAGCGTTTGCAGGAGATGGCCGTTCTTGGGCATGTAGAATTGCAGCAAAAAAAGACCTCCGCCGCAACCGCAACGGCCAAGTACCTGTTCCGCCTGATGGATGGCCATCATATTGAAAGCGTGTTTATCCCGGATGAAGACCGGCGTACCTTGTGCATTTCATCGCAGGTCGGCTGCGCCCTGAACTGCGCCTTTTGCGCTACCGCCAAAATCGGTTTTAAACGCAACCTCACAGTTGGTGAAATTGTCGACCAGGTTTTATTTGTGGAACGCGACCTGGGTATTAAACTGACCAATATTGTTTTTATGGGGATGGGCGAGCCGTTTAATAATTATGATAATGTGATCAAAGCTGCGCAGCTCATCAACCATTCGGACGGTATTGCCGTCGGCGCCCGGCATATTGTCATTTCCACTGCCGGGGTGGTGGATAATATATACCGCTTTACCGATGAACAGCATAAATTCAAATTAGCAATTTCCCTCAATTCCCCCTTTCAGGAGCAACGTCTGGGTATGATGCCGGTTGCGAAAAAGTGGCATCTGCAAGACCTGTTTAAAGCGATCACCTACTATGCTGCCGGCGCTAAACAACTGGTTACCTTTGAATATGTTTTATTTGCCGGATTGAATGACAGTCAAAAGCACGCCCACGAATTGAGAAAACTGCTTGGTAAAATACCCTGCAAGTTGAATATTATCCCTTACAATACTTGCATAGCCGGTTTCAACCGCCCGGATGCGGACAAGGTCGATCAATTTGTCAAATGGTTGTTACCCCTGGCGAGTGGACCGGTTTCGGTGCGCTGGAGCAAAGGCGATGATATTGACGCAGCATGTGGACAACTGGCCGGGCAGGTCCCGGCTGATAACCAAATAACAGGGAGAGAGTGATTTGGATTATAAAACCAAACGCCGCCCGGTAATCGGCGTCATGGGTGGGGCCAGGGTAACGCAGGACATTATCAAGTCCGCGTTTGAACTGGGCGCATTGATTGCCGCTAATGGCTGGATTTTGCTGAATGGCGGCCGCGACGCCGGTGTAATGCGCGCTTCCGCCGAAGGCGCAAAAAGTAAAGGTGGACTGACGCTGGGCATTCTGCCGGGTAATACCAAATACGAGGCTAATCCTTTTATCGATATCCCTGTCGTTACCAACATGGCCGATGCCCGCAACCTGATCAATGTGCTCAGCAGCGATGTCGTCGTTGCCCTGCCGGGTTCGGCCGGCACCATTTCGGAAATTGCCCTGGCCTTGAAAAACGCCAAACCGGTTATATTGTTACAATTCACTCCGGGAAGCTATTTCCCGGAGTATGAAGAAAACGGTCTGCTGATGCACACAGCTACTCCGGCGGAATGTATAGAGCATATCCGCGAGATCATCAGCCGCAGAGCCTAACCGGTTATTGTGCGCCAAGAAACAGGCACACGCCAAAGGAAACACTCCAGCCGTTAAAATTGGTAGCGCCATTGAGGGGCGTTTTAAAATCCTGCATATCCAGATAACTGCCGGCCATTTCAAGAGCCAGCCAGTTGGTCAGCATAAAATCCACACCGCCGCCATATTTCCAACCCATCGTTGTTTCGGAATGTGCTTCATGACTGATGGTCGTACCCACTTTATTTGTTGATTCCGCGCCAATGACCGGGCCGGCCGCAATATGAAAAAAGGGCTGAAAGCCGGTATCTATATCCTGAAAGAGATAATACCTTAATCCCACCATGATCGGCATCAAAGCCACGGCATGAGTGGAAACGTCATCACTAAATGAAACTTGAGCTTCACCATTCATGCCACGGGTTTCCAGGCTAAAATCACCCCACAAACCGCTGTCGATATGCTTGCCTATTCCCAGGGCGCCATGCACGCCGCTGCCGCTAAAGCTGGTATTGACCAGATCGTCATTAATAATAGTGGCATGCGATTCCGCATTGTCGCCCAGGCCGGCATTCACATTTATGCGGGTGGAACGCCATAACCCATGTTGTTCATGCGCCAGGATTATTTGTAATGAAAATAAAGAAACAAGTGTGGTAATTAAGAGTATTCTGGTTTTCATAATAAATCCTCTGTGGTTTGGTTATTAGTGACTTATTAATATACGTGTCGGCCGCCGTATGAATTTGATTTATCTCACAAAAAATTATTAAATTTTGCAGTTTTCAATTGACTTTGCCGGGACTTTTTTTTAGTTTTATACCATTCCCCGGCGTAAATAATAATCAGTCGAGTCACTTGTCGTAAAACCGGGTGTGTAAATCAGTGAACTTGGGAGAAGCGATGAAGAATAACAAATGGTTAACTGTGGCATTGATCCTGAGCCTGGCTTTAATAACCAGTTGTGCAGGGATTTTTAGTGGTATGCGTTCCAGCAGCACCAAAGTGATGAACAAAGCGCCCTATTATGATGGGAAAAAAGTCGCCATCACCGGCCAGGTAGGATTGCTGCCGGCAGAATTCGATGTCCGGCTGTATAAAGCATTTTTTGAAGACGAGCGCAAAGCCGCCCTGGAACCATTACTGGACGGGATCGACGCTTATGCCGGCAAAATAGCCGGTCTCAAACCGTTAACTTTTATTGATCTTGATCCTGAAAAAGCCCCGGATGTTTATATGGGCAATGTAGATGCCTTTAATTCGCCGACAACGCGAACCTCTTCAGGCAATGAAGAGGACAAGACGCAAATGGTGTTGTACCGCCTGGCGCCCTCCAAAGCCTGGAAGGACAGCCTGCTGGCCCGTGCCGCCAAAGAAAATGTGGATTATTTTCTGTATATCACCGTGGGCTTTGGCGAGTACTTTATGCGTATGAAGAACCTGCTGGGCAGCAAGGAATTGCAGCTTGGCACCGGCAATAGCGAACCCTCCAAATGGCTGTCCGATCTGGACGCGCCGGCGGATGTGCTGCAGGTAACCGGCGCGCTGCTGGATAAAAACGGCAAGATAGTGCGCTGCGGCGCCGAAGGCATTATTGCCAAAAAGACCGGCTTTCTTAAATCGCTTGTGGATATCCGCGATTTGATTAGCGATGAAGAAATAGCCCACGTTATCAACCAGGATCGACGTACCGACCTGACCGGTGAACCGCTGAAATGGGAAGCCGCGGTACAGAACCTTGTCGCGCAGCTATTGGGCGATGACAAACTGCTGCTAATACCGCAGGGTGAAAAATAATTTTCATAGTTTTGCATTTTATTTTATGCACAGACAACGCTGATTTTCGCAAAAGAAATTTTCGGTAGGGCGACCCGGTGGGTCGCCCAAAAACAAATGTGCATGATAAAGCAAAAAAATTATAAAGCCCCAATCCTGGTAATTTATTTTACCCGGTAGGGGCGAAGCATCTGATCCAGTCGCATTATAAATTGTAATATTTCCAGAAAAACATGCTTCGCCCATTTGGTCAATAATATAAATTTTTTCAAATGATCATTAAATGAATGGGTGGTTATTGAATCGCCCCTTCACAAAATTAATATTTCTTTTCCAATTACAAACAACCGGATATATATCCGGCTTTATTGTACGACCTGGGGAACATCCCCAGGTCGAGCAAGGCTGATTCCAAATTTTTTTCTGGGAAATAATAAATATCAGAAAATGTAATTTTTTTCTTGCTTTTCTTAAATTAAATTTCATATTTGACTGTAATGGGTTTAAGGCGGTTCGATAATATTAATATTCTTAATCAAGCACAGTGATTGAATTTCTTAATGGTGGGTGAGTGAAATGAATTTATTTAATGTTTTCCGTCGAAGGGCATTTATTTTTTTCTTTTTTTTATTGAGTTTTATTAATAGTCGCACCGCTGAATCTCTAGATGAAAATTTAATTCCCCCCAAAGAAACTATTGTCATAACTGATTCCTTAATACAACAAAGTCTGGTTTACCTGCCAATCCAAAAAGGATTTGAAGTAACCGGCGGAATTATTATTGGCGGCGCTGTGGGGAATAGAATCGGTTATTATTTATTACCGCATCACGATCCTTTTAATGTCGGTATATACATGGGAATGTGGTCTGTGCCGACTCTGATTTATGGTTTGCATTTGCGTTATGAAATCAAACGTGTTAAAAAAGAGTTGTTTGAAAAATATGCTGATTATACAATTATTGATCGGTCTTCAAAATATTTAAATTTTTGGAGGGGTTTTTCATTCCGGGTGGGTACCAATGTGCTTTTATTTCAGGGAAAACAATTGCCGAGTGAAAAAAACGGGCTTACCTTGATCAACAGTCATGAATGGCCTGTATTTAAAGGATTTCATTACGGTTATGAATTTAGCCAATACATTAGTAAAGCCCGAATGTTAAATAAAAAAATCCTCTCTTCCGAGGGGAATTTTATTTCCAACTCTAATTTGGATATTCAATTAAATAACTTTAATGTGGCGCTGCTTTGTAAATACAAACAGCAAATCAGCTCAAAATTGAGTACACATATATCAATGGCACCTGCCATTCAATATGTTGATGTTGAAAAATCGAATGTTGAGAACCTGGACTATGTTAAATTTGTAAAGGACGATTTAACGGCGCCCTTGAATATCGGGTATGATTATCAGGAGATTTATGAAAGAGATTTTTTCGATCTTTTAGGTAATTGGGGCTTGGCAATAGATTATGGATTAGGTATTCAATATGATGATTACTTTTTAGAGATCAGGTATACGAAAAGCTATAATGATATTTATTGTTTAGATAATTTATACTTTAAAGAAAAATTAAATACATTACATTTGTCCTTTGGTCTCTTGTTGAATTGAAAATACATGTCCTGCGCAATCCGGCTTTTATTAGTGTTCGATCCGTATCAATCCCTGGCGAATAATTACCCATTATGTTAGCTATAATAAGCGGGACAGCATGTCCCGTTTTAATATGCGACCTGGGGAATATCTCCAGGTCGAGTAACTCAATTTTAAGCCGAAGGCTGATTTCTTACACGTCAGACCGGAGACTTGCGTGAGGTTAAAATCTTGACTGCCAGGCACGTCGGGCTTTAGCCCAATTTTCCCCCTTGTGCGCTCATATCCTCGTTGAAAAGAAATGTGTAGTATAATTAAAAAATATCTTGATATTTATCAATATAATACTTTAATTTATGTAAAACAGAATGATAGAGTATGCTTTTACCAAATGACACATTAATTACCCGGGAAAAACTGACTAATTACCTGTTAGTCAGTAAAAAAAGAAATGACAAGTCACAATGGTTAGCCCGGGCAGGATATTCATTTGATAATTACAAGACTCTTGAAAAAGATTTGCGGGAGCAAATATTGATTCAGGATGCCCTGTTAATAGAACAAAATGATTATGGTAATGTATTCGAGATAGATGGCGTTTTGTCGGGTCCCAATGGTAAAAAATTGACAGTTTGCACGATTTGGATGCAGGAAAAAGAAACATCGATTACCAAGTTTATTACCCTGTACCCTAAAAAGGAATACTAGTATGAAATACAAATTATTTGCAGAAATTGTTTTGTTAAATGATTTCCCTGAAAAGAGACTTAAAAAAGGGGATATTGCAACAATTATCGATTATCATCCTGTTGCGACTGGAAAAGACGGTTATACTCTGGAAGCTTTTAATGCATTGGGAGATACTATTTCTATCGTAACCGTTTCAGAATCGGATATTGAACCGTTGCAGAAAAATGAAATTTTAAGCGTGCGGAAACTATCGGCGGCATAAGCGACATAACCAACAATTTCCGGTCAGAGTGCTTCGCTTGGGCAGAAATAGTAAGATTCCTCGTCGTTCGGCTCCCCGGAATGACATGTCGGGTGGGCAAGGAAATCCAAGTACTACGCACCTGAAATTTGACAGGTTATTTTTTATTAATTGGATTATGATGTATAAATCGTTTTTTGAAAGTTTTGACTGCCAGATGCGTAGCACTTTTATTCGTGTTCGATCCGTGTCAATCCGTGGCAAATAATTTCCCATTATGTTTGTTATAACAAGCGGGACAGCATGTCCCGTTTTATTATACGACCGGGGAACATCTCCTCCAGAGGCGGATCTTCGACCCAGGTCGAGCAGGTGTGGTTATTAGAAATAATCCACAGATTGCGCAGATTTACGCAGATGAGATTTTTGTAGGGGAGAAGCATCTGTTCCAGACGGATTAAAAATTGTAAGATAAACCAGACAAAGATGCTTCGCCCGTTTGATTGATGCCGCTGATTTACGCAGATGATTATTGTGTAGGGGCAACCCTCGTGGTTGCCCTTTGGAATAATAGACCTGGTTCCATCATTTTCAATAATTTTGTACCCATTGAGGTGGGTTAGAATCCCATCATATCAAAATTTTATCATTTCACCATCACCAGCCGTTTTGTCGCGGCAGCTTGCCCATCTATCGTCAGCCGGTAAAAATATATGCCTGAAGAAAGCGGCGCGCCAGTGTCATCACAGCCGTTCCAGCGCGTGGTATATTCTCCGGACTGGCAATAACCGGTTACCAGGGTGCGCACCGGTTGTCCCTGCAGGTTGTAAATTATTAATTGAACATTGCCTTTTTGTTGCAGGGTATATCGTATTTCAGTGTCCGAGTTAAAGGGGTTGGGGTAGTTTTGATCGAGTGTAAAATCATTTACTTGTTGTATTCCGCTCTGCATTATTTGAGATGGGACACTAATGTTTGTATCTCCATAGACTACTCCATTAATGCAGGCGCCATATAAAACAAGTTCCTCACCTTCGGCGAGAGAATGTACAAAACCAATATTGGGTGCATACCAACTATGATAATCTGTATATATTTCTACCGTTTCACTCCAAAAATGATAGCAATCATAAAATATACCCGCAGGTGTAATTTGAAGGTCATTTGTATCTAATAAAGCATTTTTTGTGGTCATATTATTAACTGAATCAAAGTATGTACTTACTAATCCAGGTGTTCTATTAAAATCAATAGATTTTCTTTCTTTTTTAGTATAATAATTCACAAACCATAACTGGTTTAATGAGTCTTTATGAAAATACCCATATCCATATGGATCATACCCCCAAAAACTACCAATTTGTTCCTGACATAAAAAGTATAATTTATAATTTATTGTGGTAGTATCAATGATTTCAATAGTGTTAAACCTTGTTGTCACATTTGGGGGCAATTCAGTATGTTCATAAATCCATTTGTCACCAATATGTAAAGGATAATAATCCGGTTTTTCAGGCTTGCTAAAAGATATTGAATATACCAAGATGAGAATGATAAAAATTTTTTTTATCACAATATCTCCCTTAAAGAGTATATCATTTAACCATCACCAGCCGTTTTGTCGCGGCAGCTTGCCCATCTATCGTCAGCCGGTAAAAATATATGCCTGAAGAAAGCGGCGCGCAGGCGTCATCGCAGCCGTTCCAGCGCGCGCTATATTCTCCGGACTGGTGATAACCGGAAGCCAGCGTGCGCACCAGTTGTCCCTGCAGGTTGAATATCTGCACCTTAACATTGGCTTTTTGCTGCAATGTGTATTTTATTTCGGTGTCCGAGTTGAAGGGGTTGGGGTAGTTTTGCGATAAAACTGTTAAAGCTGGGATTTGGGTTTTTGTATGTTGCTGAACCCCTGTTTCCGTATCCCTGAATATAGACAGACCCTCCGATGTACCTATTAAAATTTCGCCCTTTTTATTTACTTTAATATCGCTTACATATTTACTTGCCAAAGGACTGTTCCCCGAAGTATAACAAAGCCAATCCACACCATCAAACACCGAAATGCCCTGATCGTATGAATAAAACCATTTACGGCCTCGTTTGTCAATTGCAATAATCGTTACATAATTATCAAGCAAACCGCTATTTGATGTAGTAAAAGTTGTCCATGTTTGTCCATCATAACGGCAAACCCCCCGGGTTGTTCCTGCCCAAATCGTACCGTTATCTTCTATAGTAATAGCTTCAACATTATTTGAGGCGATATTACTGTTGGCAGTATTAAAGAATTCCCAACTACTATCATCATATCGAACCAGGCCGCGTCCTGATCCCATATATGCGTCCGATGTACCAATCCATTTGTTTTTTCCGGCATCGATGCCAATCGCTTCAATATCTGTAGAATTGAGAATCCGATTCGGTCCATCATTCAATACAAATTCATGACCATTATATTCGATTAATCCTTTGCTTAATGTACCGAACCATACCCGGTCCGAATCCTCAGCGGTAATTGTTGATATATTGATATCCGGCAGAGTACTGTTACTTTTATCGAAAAAAGTCCAGGTGTTATTTTCGTAAACCGCAATCCCTTTATTAGGTTTCGATACCCATACCCGGCCGGAACTGTCTATAGCAATATCATGTACAACATCAAATTCCAAAGAGCTATTGGTAGTATTAAAATTCAGAATAGTATCTGCTTTTGATACTGTTACGCCATAACCGGTAGACAGCCAGGCATTGTCATCCTTGTCTAACGCAATACCGGTTATATAACTTGATTGCAAATAAGAGGATATTTTAATTTGTCGCCATTGCGCGCCATCAAACAGGTATAGTCCCCATCCTGTACCGCACCACAAGTGACCATTCTTGTCTTCGGTAATGATATTTATTGACGCTAAGGGATTACTTGAGGTTCTTTCTGTAAAAGTAGAATCAAAAGGCAAAGCACTGTTTGTCGAATCATAAATGCACCATGTTGTATCATTATAGCAATATACACGCCCATATAAGGAACCAAACCATTTATTATTTTTACTGTCAACAAATGCAGAAAGAATAAAATTGTCCAAAAGACCGCTATTACTTGAATTATAATTTATAAATTCATTGTTTTCATAGCTATAAACGCCTCCTCCGTTTGCAGCCAACCATAATTTATTATTCTTCTCGAAATCCAAATCATAAATTTGTTTCCACTGTAAATCACTATTATTAATAGTAAAAGATTGCCAGTTAAGGCCATCAAATACTGATAAACCCCAATCAGTGGCACACCATACATTCTTATTAATATCAGATTTAATTGCATAAACAATATTACTTATTATATTTGAATTTTTTTTATCATAAAAATATGTGTTTTGACCATCAAAAATAAAAGTTCCTCCACGTGTTCCTACCCAAATCTTGTTATCTTGGTCAGTAAAAATACAATTGATTATATTAGGATATGATAAATTATTAGAATTTACTTCATAATATACAGGGATTGTCCCATTTAATAGAGTAATCCCGTTTTGATAAGTACCAATCCAGATATTATTACTAGTATCCACAGTTACAGCCATTATATTGTTGCTTGTCAAGCCTTCTTCACGTTCAAATTCCTTATATGAAAAATCATTAATATTCACCTTGACCACGCCGCCGATAGTGGCCACCCAGCAATAATCACCCACGCAGCACAGATCCTGCACATTATTTTTGCATGTTATTGTTTCCCAGGTTTGACTGCTAACCGGCAAAGAGAAAATATAAAACATGAATGTAACGAGTAAAAATACATCTTTACTTTTTAGCATGATTCTTCTCCCTGATATATTTAAGAAATAAATCAAATTTCCGCCCCATTTCAGAATATAGCGGTTTTATTTAATTTTGCAGTTTCGCCCGTGATTAATTATAAACATGTTTTGTGTTATAGTCAAGAAAAAATCATAATATCGTTAAAATTTTTCGGCAAAGACTCTTGATATATAAACAGATAAGTTTATCCGCAGATTACTCAGATAAACACAGATGAAAATTTTTGGGTAGGGTGACCATTCGGGCAAGAGCTGCCCATAAAGGGGCAGCTCTCCGGATTTGCCATTGACCGGAGTGCGGTGCCTTTATGCACCGCTTAATAAATGTCGTAAATGCTGGACTAATATCCTGCGCAGTCGGGCTTTTATCCGTGTTCGATCCGTGTCAAACCGTGGCGAATAATAATTTCCTATTTGGTGGTAATAATAAGCGGGACAGCATGTCCCGTTTTAACGTGCGACCTGGGGAATATCCCCAGGTCGAGCAAGAATGACCTCCCCGTTTACGTTTATAGTAAAGTCATCTCGATACGGGCCGCAGTACTATTTTGTAAGGAAGGATTGTTTGCTGAATAAACTTGTAACCTTTCTTAATATCCCGGCGGCCCTACTCGATGACCGGATTATTAAAACCGAATTGAAAAGCATAAACGGCCCTCGCAGTCTCTGCAAGGATTCGAACTTGCTGTAAATCCCTTACCAACTCACATCCTCTGGCGCAATATCTTTATTCACCACCTGGCCGGGACGGGTAACCATGCCGGGCCACAGCTTGCGGCCGGGGTATATTGAGGTATTGATTCCCGTCTGACAATCATCCGAAATAATTGCGCCAAACTTGGTTCGTCCGCTGTCCACCAGCTTGTCCTTGATCATAGATTTCACCCCGCCATTATCGTGACGCTTGTTGGCGGTAATCGTGCCGCCGCCGATATTGCAGTTCGTGCCGATCACCGAATCGCCGATATAGCACAGGTGCGAAACCACGCTGTTGTGCATAATAATGGAATTCTTGATCTCTACGCCGTTACCGACCCGGCAGTTATCGCCAATTGAGGTGCAGGCGCGGATATAGCAATTCGGGCCGATTATGCAGTTTTCGCCAATGATCACCGGGCCCTCGATATAAGCGCCGGACTTGATGAGCGAATTTTTTCCAACCCGGACAGAGCCATGCAGGGTCGCGCCGGGTTCCACTGTGCCTTTGATATCCGAGCCTTTCATATCCGGCATAAAATACTCCTGGTGTTTCAGCAAGTCCCAGGCATAACCGGTCGGCAGCCAAAAGCCGTCGATCGGAATAACAAAGAAATCCTGCCGTTTGGCGACACTCAATATTGCCGAGGTTACTTCGATCTCGTTGCGAATGCTGGGCGGCGTCTTTTCCAGTTCCTCCATAAATTCCGCCTTGAACACATAGCAGCCGATATTCACCAGGTCGCCGATATACTCTTTGGGCTTTTCCACCAGGTTCAGAACTTTATTATTATCATCGATATGGTATACGCCATAGATATTGGGGTTATCCACCCGTTTCACCAACGCGCCGTATTCCAGTTTGACCAGCTTTTCCAGGTCCTGGCGGGCAAACAGGTCGTCGCCGTTCATAGCTACAAACTTGCCTTTAATGTGCGGTTTGGCCTGTAAAATAGCGTGGCCGGTGCCTTTTTGTTCCTTTTGTTCCTGGTAGATCAATTTAATGTCCTTATATTTATCGCCCAGCAGGTCTTTAATCATCTCTTGCCGGTAACCGACGATCAATATCACTTCATCAAACAAACCGGTCATCTGTTCCAGGCTATGGATGATGAGGGGTTGGTTCATAAACGGCAGAATCGGCTTGGGCCGGGTCAGGGTCAATGGATAAGTACGGGTGCTCTTGCCGGCGACCATCATAACTGCTTGCATGGATCTACTCCTTTACCAGAATAAGTAAATTTTTTTCAGGAATAAATATACTTTTTTCCAATGATAATGACAATCTTTTACTTGAATATATTGTAATTATTTGATATAATTGAACGGGAAACCATGGATTAATTAACTTACATAAATTTTGCTGACGAGGTGGTTATGAAAAATGAGTTGAGCAGGAGAGAATTTGTGGAAAGATCCGCCATTGCCGGACTGGGCGCAGCATTGGGCGCCGGTGTTCTGTTCGCGCAGGAAACGCCAAAAGTCGCCCCGCGTAAAGTATTGTTTGTATGGGGTGGATGGGATGGCCATGAGCCGCAGCAATGCCGAGATATATTCGTCCCCTGGATGCAGGGCCTGGGCTGGGACGTAACGGTTTCGGACAAGCTGGATTCCTATACTGACAAGGCGCTGATGGAGTCGCTGGACCTGGTCGTGCAAATCTGGACTATGGGTCAGATCAGCAATCCGCAGGAAAGGGGATTATTGGAAGCCATCAAGGGCGGCATGGGCATTGCCGGCTGGCATGGCGGTTTGTGCGATTCGTTCCGCAACAATACCGAATACCAGTTCATGAGCGGCGGCCAGTGGGTAGCACATCCCGGCGGCGTTATCGATTACTCGGTGCAGATCACCGATCACAAAGACCCGGTAACCAAGGGCTTGAAGGATTTTAAAATGCACTCGGAACAATATTACATGCATGTCGATCCCTCCAATAAAGTGCTGGCAACTACAACATTTACCGGCGAGCACGCTCCGTGGATTGAAGGCTGTGTAATGCCGGTGGCATGGAAACGATATTACGGTAAGGGACGTGTTTTTTATACTTCACTCGGCCATGTCGCCAGCGATTTCCAGGTCCCGGAAGCGCTGACGATAATGCAGCGCGGTATTCTGTGGGCGGCGGAAAGCAAGTATGGCGAAAAAGAAAAACTAGTGCGTAATGTTTATTAGGATTTATTAGACCCCGGTATTGCCGGGGTTTTTTGTTTTAGTGCGAATGCTATAAATAAAAGCATTAATGATTAACTATGAATTACACTGCTGCTTGCTAATGGACATTATGGACAACATGGACAGTATGATATTTGTGGAGCAGGCTAAAACAGGCTGCAATTTGTCCCCTCTGTCCATACCGTCCACTACTGTTTAAGGGGCTATTTGCACCACAGCAATTCATATAAAAAAAATTTTTTCTTTTGGAATAACAAAAATTATTCGTATGTTATATTCCTTAAACAAGACTAAAATAGTCCTATTTGAGAAGCAAGAATGTTCAAACTAAGTAAAAAAACCGAATATGGATTACTGGCATTGCAATACATGCAACATAATGCCGAAAGGAACGTAGCTACGGTGCGTGAAATTGCGGAATTTTATAATGTTTCGCAAACCCTGCTGGCCAAAATTATGCAATCTCTCACCCGCAATAAAATTATCGAGTCCGTGCAGGGCGCGCAGGGGGGATATGCATTACGACAGCCGGCGAGCGAGGTTTCCCTGGCAAAAGTGTTGGAAGCCATTGAAGGCCCTATCCATATTACCGATTGTTATCAAAATAATGATTGCTGTGTGCGCAAGGAGCATTGCACTCTGCGTCACCGCTTTACGCCGCTGCAAAATGGTATTATTGACCAGTTACAAACTATGACGTTAGCGGATTTTTTCAAGGAGTAAACTATAATGGCGTCCGATAATGATTTTTTACAGGAATATGCCAACCGGGAATATAAATACGGCTTTGTTTCGGATATTGAAAGCGAAGCGGCGCCGCGCGGCCTGAATGAAGAGGTGATCCGCCTGATCTCGGCCAAAAAACGCGAACCTGAATTCCTGCTGGAATGGCGATTAAAGGCATTCCGGCACTGGCAAACCATGACCGAGCCGAACTGGGCTAATGTGAAATATGAAAAGATCGACTATCAGGATATTGTCTATTATTCCGCGCCCAAAAGTAAGAACGACGGCCCAAAGAAGTTGAGCGATGTTGATCCGGCGATTCTGGATATGTACAACAAATTGGGTATTCCGCTGGCGGAACAGGAAAAGCTCGCCGGCGTGGCGGTCGATGCGGTACTGGACAGCGTTTCGGTGGCGACCACATTCAAGGAAAAACTCGCCGAACTGGGTATTATATTCTGTTCGTTTTCCGAAGCGGTGCAAAATCATCCCGACCTGGTTAAGAAATACCTCGGCTCGGTGGTGCCCTATAACGATAACTATTTTGCAGCGCTCAATTCGGCGGTGTTCAGCGACGGTTCGTTTGCCTATATTCCCAAAGGCGTACGCTGCCCCATGGAGCTTTCCACCTATTTTCGCATCAACGCCGCCAATACCGGCCAGTTCGAACGCACCTTAATAGTCGCCGAGGAGGGCAGTTATGTGAGTTACCTGGAAGGCTGTACCGCGCCAATGCGCGATGAAAACCAGTTGCACGCTGCTGTAGTGGAACTGATCGCGCTGGATAATGCGCAGATAAAATATTCTACGGTGCAAAACTGGTATCCCGGCGATAAAGACGGCAAAGGCGGTATTTATAATTTCGTTACCAAACGCGGCTGGTGTAAAGGCGTTAATTCCAAAATATCCTGGACGCAGGTGGAAACCGGTTCGGCCATCACCTGGAAGTACCCCGGCTGTATTTTACAGGGCGATAACTCGGTCGGCGAGTTTTACTCTGTGGCTGTAACCGCCAATCGTCAGCAGGCGGATACCGGCACGAAAATGATCCATATTGGTAAAAATACCAAAAGCACAATCGTATCCAAAGGTATCTCCACCGGGTTCGGACAAAATAGTTATCGCGGCCAGGTAAAGGTGCTGAAAAGCGCTACAAATGCACGTAATTATTCGCAGTGCGATTCGCTGCTTATCGGCGATAAATGCGGCGCGCATACGTTTCCATATATTGAAGTTAAAAACAGCACGGCGCAGGTGGAACACGAAGCTACTACGTCGCGGATCGGCGAGGATCAGATCTTTTACTGTAACCAGCGTGGAATTTCCACCGAGGATGCGGTTTCCATGATCGTGAATGGTTTTTGTAAAGAAGTTTTTGCCGAATTGCCGATGGAGTTCGCGGTTGAAGCGCAAAAGCTGCTGGGTGTCAGTCTTGAAGGTAGTGTAGGTTAATAAAATTGGAGAATAACATGTTAACGATAAAAAATTTACATGCATCCGTTGAAGGTAAAGAAATATTAAAAGGACTCGATCTGCAAGTTCAAGCCGGAGAAATTCATGCCATAATGGGGCCGAACGGTTCCGGCAAAAGCACCCTGGCGCAGGTTTTGGCCGGCCGCAAGGAATATGAAGTGACTAAAGGCAGTGTTGAGTATAATGGTAAAGACCTGCTTGAATTATCTCCCGAAGACCGCGCCCGTGAAGGCGTGTTCCTGGCATTCCAATACCCTGTGGAAATTCCCGGTGTGAATACCAGTTATTTTTTACGCACCGCCCTGAATGAAAAACGGGAATACGAAGGCAAAAAACCGGTCAGCGCTATGGAATTTCTAAAATTAATCCGCGATAGAATGAAACTGGTGCAAATGGACGAGAGCTTTTTGAAACGCGCCGTTAATGAAGGCTTTTCCGGCGGTGAGAAAAAACGTAATGAAATATTACAAATGGCGGTGCTCGAACCGCAACTGGCCGTGTTGGACGAAACCGATTCCGGTCTGGATATCGACGCCCTGAAAATTGTTGCCCAGGGTGTGAACAGCCTGAAAAATGAAAAAAATGCCGTCATCCTGGTAACCCATTACCAGCGGCTGTTGGATTATATTGTCCCCGATTATGTGCATGTACTGTATAAAGGCAAAATTGTCAAATCCGGCGACAAGAACCTGGCCCTGGAACTGGAAAAACAGGGCTATGACTGGCTAAAAGAAGATGTCCCTTATGAATCGGTCAAGGAGTAGGAGGATACGGGTATGAATCAACCGATAACCGATAAATTCTGGTACGAGGTGAATTTTGCCGATTTGGAAAAGCGCCTGAATGGCCAATCACATTCGCCGTTGCATAAAATTCGCCGGGAGGCAATGCAGCATTTCACCCGGATGGGATTTCCATCTATACGCAAGGAAGAATGGCGATTCACCGACGTTTCTTCTCTTAATAATACCGGGTTCAAACCGGCGACCGTCGCGCCCGTAAAGGTAACCGAACCGCTGTTCAAGCCGTTCTTTCTGAACGATCCGCAGCATAGCCGCCTGGTGTTTTTGAACGGCCAGTATATTCCGGAATTATCTGCAACACGTTCACCGTCCGGGGTGTATATATCGGGTCTCGCCGATGCTTTGCAAAAAATGCCTGAACTTGTGCAAAGGTACATTACCCGTTATGCAAATTATATTGATCGGGAATTTACCGCCTTGAATACCGCCTTTTTGCATGACGGCGCTTTTATATATGTCCCGGATAATGTGATTTTAAAAGAGCCAATACATTTATTATATTTAACCAGCGCCGCAGGAAATACCCTGGTCTCTCATCCGCGCAACCTGGTCGTGACCGGCGCCAATTCGGCAGTTACCGTACTGGAAAGTTATGCCGGAGCTGACGCCGACAAATACTTAACCAATCCCGTTACCGAGGTCATTGCCGGTGAAAATGCGGTTGTGGAACACTATAAAATTCAGCAGGAAAGCCTGCAGGCATATCATATAGCGGCGTTGTTTGTACATCAGCAGCGCAGCAGTACCGTCAATTTACATTCCTACTCTTTTGGCGGCGCGATTGTCCGAAACGATGTGATCAATGTGCTGGCAGGAGAGGGGTGCGGCAGTAATTTGAACGGATTATACCTGGCCGGCGGCAGCCGCCTGGTTGATAATCATACGCTCATTGACCATGCCCGGCCGCATTGCAGCAGCCGCCAGGTCTATCACGGCATACTCGATGGCAACGCCAGGGCTGTATTCAGCGGCAAAATCCATGTGCGTCCGGAAGCGCAAAAAACCGATGCGATTCAAAGTAACAAAAACCTGCTGCTTTCCGATAGCGCTATGGTCGATACCAAACCGCAACTGGAAATCTTTGCCGATGATGTCCGTTGTACACATGGCGGCACGGTCGGCCAGATCGATGAAAACGGGGTCTTTTATCTGCGCTCGCGCGGCATCAATGAAAAGTTGGCCAAAGAAATGATGATCCACGCCTTTGCCGGTGAAATTCTCCGCACAATCAGAAATGAAGAAATTCACAACCGGATCGACAGCATGGTGCTTGCCAGGCTTGAAAATGGCCATATAAAATATTAAATTAGAGGGTCGATGTGACTAAACAGGAAAAACAATTTGTAATTGACGATATCATTGACGTATTAAAGGATATTTACGACCCGGAAATCCCGGTAAATATTTATGATCTTGGCCTCGTGTATGGCATTGACCTTGATGATGAGGGAAATGCAGAAATTACCATGACGCTCACTTCGCCAATGTGCCCGGTCGCCGAGTCTCTGCCCGGCGAAGTGCGGAATGCGGTGCGCTTTGTGGAAGGCGTTGAACAGGTAAGAGTCAAGATCGTTTGGGATCCGCCCTGGGATGCGGATAAAATGTCCGAAGATGCCAAGCTTGTATTAGGGATGATGTGAAATATGGAATATGAGAATGAGTGAATATGTACCGACAATCGAATTATCCAGCCTGGAACCCGGATCAATGCGCCGTATCGAGGTAAACGGAGCGCCGGTGCTTCTGGTACGTCAGGGCGACGAGGTTTTTGCTTTACACGATCGCTGTACACACGAAGAATTCCCCTTGTCCGACGGCTGGCTTGATGAACACCGCCTGGTTTGTTCGTATCATGGCGCGCAATATAATATTAAAACCGGCGAGGCTTTAGCGTTGCCGGCATACGAAAATGTAAAAACCTGGCCGGTACGGGTTGTCAATGGTATTATCGAAATCAATATGAAAGCGGATTAATAATGAGTGGCGCAGAGACAATTTTGAAAAGTAAAAACAGAATAACTATTGACAATGTGCGTGAGCAGTTCCCGTTTTTTCAGCAGCCGCAAAATCGCGGCCTGATCTACCTGGATAGCGCGGCCACCGCGCAGCGCCCGCAGCAGGTGTTGGATGCCTGGCAGGAATTTAATGTTCTGTATAACGCCAACAGTCACCGCGGCGCTTATAAAATTGCGGAAAGAGCGACCGATGAATATGAACGAGCGCGCGCCAAAGTGGCGGACTTTATCGGCGCGGCTTCGCCGGAGGAAATTGTGTTTGTGCGCGGCGCGACCGAAGCTGTTAATTTTGCCGCTTATGGCTGGGGATTGCATAATCTTAAAGCCGGCGACGAGATCATTATTACCGAAATGGAACACCACAGCAATCTAATCCCCTGGCAAATGGCGGCGCAGAAAACCGGCGCAGTTTTAAAATTTGTCGGTTTTGATGAAACGGGTATGTTGAATATGCCGCAATTTTACGATCTGCTTTCGCCCAAAACCCGGCTGATAACCGTTACCCACATGTCGAATGTTTTGGGAACCATCCCGGATTTGGCGGCGATCATTAAAGCGGCTCATGCAACCGGCGCATTGGTTTTGGTAGACGGCGCGCAGAGTGTTCCACATATACCGGTCAATGTTGTTGAACTGGATGCGGATTTTTATGTGTTTTCCGGTCATAAAGTATTGGGACCGATGGGCAGCGGCGCCCTTTATGCCCGGCGGGAAATTTTGGAGAAAATGGAACCGGTGTTTTTCGGCGGGTCGATGATCAGCGATGTGGATTATACTCATTCCACCTGGAACGACATTCCCTGGAAATTTGAAGCCGGCACGCAAAACCTGCCCGGCGCAATCGGCCTGGGCGCGGCTATCGACTTTATCAATAAAATTGGTATCGGGAACATTCACCGGCATGATCGCGATCTGACCGATTATGCCCTGGCTGGAATGCAGGGTATTAAAGATCTGCGTATTTATGGCCCTATGCATAACCGCGGCCCGGTGATCTCTTTTTCACTTGGAGCGATCCATCCCCATGATCTGGCAACCTTTCTGGACAGCCGTAACATCGCCATTCGTTCCGGTCATCACTGCGCCAAACTGATCATGAAACGACTGCGCGTTCCTGCCACAGCGCGAGCCAGCTTTTATCTTTATAACACCAAATCGGAAATTGATGAATTTATTCATAACCTTGAAAACGCCAGGGAGTATTTCAGCAAATGGAACTAGATAATTTATACCAGGAGATCATACTCGAACATTACAAACATCCCCGCAATCATGGCGCAGTTACCAACGCCGATGTGATCATTAACGGCAAGAATCCATTTTGTGGTGATGAAATTGTTTTGTCTTTGAAAGTAAAAGATAATATTGTTACCGAAGTAGCATTCGAAGGACACGGCTGCGCTATCAGCCAGGCTTCGGCATCGGTAATGACCGAACAGATCAAGGGAAAAAGCCTGCAGGAGGCAAAACAGCTGTTCGAGCAATTTACCAAAATGGTCAAGGGCGAAGGTGATGTGGATACTGAAAATATGGATGAACTGGCTGCATTCCAGGGCGTTTGTGATTATCCCACGCGGGTGAAATGCGCGTTGTTATCGTGGAATGCCCTGAAAAAGGCGCTGGAAGGGAATCAAAAATGAGCGGGAACTGGTTATTAAAACGATCCGTCTGTTTCTGCGTCGGTATATTAAAAAGAAGCAATGATATATAAAGTCGTCAATTACCTGAAATTTCTGCGAGGGGAATAATCATTTTTGAATTGCACCGAAAAATATGTAAATTAACATCAAAAAGTAATTTATTATACCGTATAACCCTTTGTGTGGATTTATGAAAAGTGTATATTTAGCAGCAATATTATTTCTTTTAACCCTGGTGTTTTCCTGTTCTGAAAATACCAATATGCCGGATTATTTTCCAATGAAGGTTAACAATACCTGGAAATATGCGGGTGAAATGGCAAAAATGCAGGTAACCGAAGAAACCCGGACAAATGACAAGATCGATTATCATGTGGTTTATTTTGATTCGCTGGGCATACCGATCTGGGAAGAACGTCACAGCCGCATCGATGGAAGATTATACTGGACCAGCTTTACACCCCAGTCCGTTTTTATTCCGGAAATCCGCTTTAATCCGCCATTGCCATCGTCGCCGTTATCCGACCGTTTGGGCGATAAAAAAGTGATCGAGAGTGTGGAAACCCGGCTCGATTCGACCACCGAAACCGTTCCGATCACGGTTGAATATGAAGTGGAATCCATTGAAACTGTGGAACTCCCGTGCGGACTGTTTCCCGATTGCGTTAAAATGCGGATGACCATCAGTTACACCGAGGATGTCGAAAAACCCTATATGGCCGGTACCAGCTATATCTGGTATGCGCGGGGCATCGGCCCGGTGAGTTATATCCTGCCTTCAGGCAGAAGCACTCTGATCAGCGCTAAAATTGGTAACCGTGAATTGAAATAGTATTTTTTAGTTCTATAGCAACATAAAAAAACCGGGTGTGATGTCTATAAAGGACGATCACATCCGGTTTTTCATTTTACCCGCTGGGTGCAAACACCTGCGGGAAAAGAACTTTACGGTTATTACATTTTTACGGACTGGGCAGCGCCGGAATATTTGATAACCTGATCCGGGGACGCGGCAAAATCAAGTTTTTGCGTCTTGTCCTTGCTGACCCACACCACCTGGAATGTGCGTTCTGTCAACATTCCCGGGAAAGAGCCCTGGCGGTCATGGATCGTCAATGTTTTTTCTTGTTCATCCCAGGTTATGGGAATGATCGAGAAAGCGCCTTTTTCGTAATTGTAATTGATATTCTCATCTTCATAAATATCAAATTCGGCGTCCTGACCGGTGTACACATAAAGCAGAATGGGGTCGGCCGGTTTTTCAGTGCTGTATTGAATGTCCGGGCCAAAGGGCAGGATCGAACCTTCTTTAATGTACAGGGGCATGTCGCTATAAGGCGCATCCGCAATGATCGTTTGACCGCCTGGCAGATACGTACCGGTTTTGAAATCATACCACCCGGTGGTAGCCGGCAGGTAAACGGATCGCTGTCTGGCTTTGAATTCTGTGACCGGGTTCACGAGTATAGACGGCCCGAACATGTACTGATCGGCAATATTACGGACCTGCGGATCGGCGTTGAAATCCATTACCAGCGCCCGCATGATTGTGGAACCTTTAAAAGTAACGTGTCCTGCCAGTGAATAAATATACGGCATCAGGCGATAACGCAGTTTATCATAGTTTACCATAGCCTGGTATGCCGGGTGGTTTTCCGGGGCAATATTGTAAATTTCCCGGAAGGGGAACTCGCCATGCGACCGGAACAAAGGACAGAATGCGCCAAACTGGAACCAACGGGTGTTCAGTTCGCGCCATTCTTCCAAATGAGCGGGGTCTTGATTTATATAGCGGGTTTCCGTAGCAAAACCGCCAATATCGGTCGTCCACCAGGGAATTCCGGATAGACCCATGTTCAAACCGGCGGGAATTTGTATTTTCAGGTCGTACCAACGGGCGGCAATATCGCCGCTCCAGGTGGCCGCCGCATACCGTTGCTGACCGGCATAAGCTGACCGGGTAAGGATGAATACCCGTTGATCCGGGCGGGTCTTGCGTTGGCCTTCATAAATACCTTTGGCGTTCATCAACGAATAACTGTTTGCATAGCGGGCAAAGGTACCAAGCGCCGTCGGGCCGTTGCGCAGCATGCGTTCTTCATCGGATAAATTGGAATGGATATCCGGCTCGGTTGCATCCAGCCACCAGGCGTCGAAATTTTTGCTAAACAGTTTGTTATCGATCTGTTTCCAGAACAATTCACGCGCGCCGGTGCTGTACGGATCGTAAAAAGTAGAATGATAACCCGGGCCGACCCAGTCGCGTTCCTGTTTTTCGACATTGCGCATATACAACCAGCCTTTTTCTTCAAACTGTTTGTAATGCTCGGTGCCGACATAGAATTTGGGCCATACGGAGATCATAATGTTGGTATGCAGTTTATTATGAAGCTCTTTTACCATGCCGTCGGGATCGGGGAAACGGTCCTTATCAAAATCATGGTCGCCCCATTTGGTTTCCGGCCAGTAGAACCAGTCCTGTACTATGTTATCCAGCGGTATTTCCCGGTTACGATAGCCTTTAACCACATCGAGCAATTGTTCCTGGGTTTGATAGCGCTGGCGGCACTGCCAGAAACCCATCGCCCATTTCGGCATCACCGGCGCCTGGCCGGTTATGGTGCGATAGCCCTGAATGACCTGTTCGGCATTGTCGCCATAGATATAATAATAGTCAATTTGATCGGCTACATAAGAATACAGGGACAACCGGTTTTGGAAATCTTCTTTGGCGGGACTCAACCAGCGCAGGCCCATATAAGCCTGGCCCGAATCGGGGATCCATTCGATCTTGATCGGGTAGCGTTTACCGGCTTCCATATTCAGAGGCAGGATATTGGTCCAGGGCAGCCAACCCTGCCGCCATTTGTCTACGACCAGTTCGTTATTCAGCCACACTTTGCCATAGCCGGAACTGTATACCCGGAACAGGTGCAGACCGGATTCTGCGGATTCAACTGAACCGGACCAACGGACGCTGCCGTTGGCCATTTTAAATTCCGACGGGAAAGAAGTCATGTCTTCCAAAAAGTTATAGTCGATGAACGTTTCCCGTGCGGTAACAACTGGGTTGGCAAAAGTGCGGTTATTGCAATATTCCGCGGTCAGACCGCCTTTTTCGCCTTGAGCGTCATATAATATCAGCGATGTAAGCGGTTCGTAATCGCGGATATCGCCGAATTTGGTGCGGGAGTTGTTGTCCCATAAAATTCCATAGTTTTTGCTGGAGACCAGGAAGGGTACGATATCGACAACATTATATTGCCACAAATCGACATTGTGTCCTTTATAATTCATAATACCGTTTTGATGCGCGCCAAGTCCGTAAAAGGCTTCATCGGCGGGAGAGGAGAATAGCTGCCGGGCGTGAAAGGTTTTTTCACCCATCTCTTCAGCAGCGGTAAAAGATTTGCCGCCGCCCGGTAATTCGTTGAGAACAGGGTTGCCGTTTGCGTCCAGGAAGGCGATCTCCCCGGTAGCAGGCGATACGCGCACCTGCAATTTGGCTGTGGCAAGCACTAACTGGCTGTCGGTTTGCGCCAGCTTCCAGCGAACCGGTTCCCAGTCCTGGTTTTCGACGATCAGGCTGGGGCGGGTTGAAAAATTATCACCCGGCGCGGCGATGACATGGACAATGTTATCCGCGCAAAATTGAATTCTTAGCGACCGGGCGTCGGTTTCTTTGGCGGGTTGTAATTTTAATACAATACCGTCCGCCTTTTTTTCATAGCCTTGCCCGCAGTTGCACACGAGAATGACGGCTAGTAATACCAATAACACATGTTTCATCATACCTGCTCCTTGACTAGTAGTTAATACCGGTTAATAGTAAAACGTTTAACTGAAGAAAAAAATTATCCTTTGATATTTATAAAATACAACTATCAAAGCAATTTATAAACAAAAAAATACAGGTTTCGAAAAATAATTGTGACTCACTATTGTCAAGTGGGTAGTTTTCTAATTTGTTTAATAACACGATTGTTATACTTTTTGTTACCATGGTCAATTTCAATACAACATTTTATTGATTCAAATTAATCATAATGGCACTATATTGTTTCTTGTGGGTAATTCACCCACTATTTTAAAAACAAGAATTTTGTGGTATCAGTTATAAAGACCTGGAAAATACAACTTTTCCTTGGATAACATTTATTTCATTAAACTTGTGTTTGAAGAAAATATTGCTTGCCATCTATAAAAACGAATTAATAGAATAAAAAATGTTAAGAATGAACCCCTATCAATAAATGCTATTATTACAAATGCTTGAATAATTTTCTCCGCGATCTTGGTGTCCTCTGCGGTAAAATAAAAATAATGAAACCGCAGAGAACGCTGTGGGCGCAGAGGGAAAATGTATACCGTTGTATGTAATCTTTTTAACTTTTGAAACAACAGGACAATTGATATAATTACCTACTGAAAACCAGAGCCAAAATAATTATATTATTAAATTTCTATTGTGGTATGAAAAATCTGTACCGCCCTGCCGCCAACTGTTACAATAAACGGCTCGCCCTGCTCAAGTGTTACCGAAACCTCGACAATACCCGGCCGGCCGATTGCTTCACCCTGAAAACCCTGGAACGAAAATAAATTGCCCGTTACAGGTACGATGCGGTGTTTTACCAGGTATGCGCCCAGCGGCCCATTGGCATTACCGGTTACAGGGTCTTCATTTATGCCGATGGCCGGGGCGAACATACGTCCACAGGCAAGAATACCGGCAAAAGGCGAGTCCAGGGTAAAGACATAATAGCCGTTACAATGCACCAGTTTGCTCAGTACTGTCAAACGTGTCATATCCGGCGACAGGACATTGAGTTTTTCCCTGCCGTTAATGCCGATCATGACTTTGGAATGGCCGGTGGAGACGATCTGCACCGGGCAGCGTGTCTCCATATCGGCGGGCGTTAGGCCCAGGGCAGCCATAATTTGAGCACAGATGTCTTTTGGCAGCGGGTCGCTGAATTCAATTTTACCCTGGGTCATAATAATACGATAATCGTCCTGTTCTTTGATAATTTGTACCGGTAAAATTCCGGCGCCGATTTTTTGAACAACCGTACAAGAAGGCAAAGCCATTTCCCGGGCGCGAATATAATGGGCGGCAACGGTGGCATGGCCGCAGGACGGTACTTCGGTATAAGGAGTAAAAAAGCGTACCCACACCTGGTGGTCTGCCGCGGTGGGGGACAGGATAAACGCGGTTTCGGAATTATTCAATTCCCGGGCCAGCGACTGCATTTGTGATTCTGAAAGGCCGTCGGCATTGCTTACCACCCCGGCGGGATTGCCTTTAAATTTTTCGGTGGTAAATGAATCGACCTGGTAAACATGATAAGTTTTTATTGTACACCTCAATACTTGTCTTTGGGTTTGATCCTGGCAATGATTTATAAATTAAGCATTTTCTGTTTTTATAACAATTTAATTATATACAAGTTCAAGTAACAAGTGCAATAGTTTTTAAGTAAGAGCTACATTGGTTACATTATGATCTTTATTCAATTATTGAGGGGAAAAAGCAACTGCTCGTAGATAAATCATTCACCAGGCCGGTTCAAGAAATATCCTGGTGCGTTATGATAAATTAAACCGTTTTTTAAATGCAAGACCGGTTAATTTAAAACACTATCCGCAGACCAATCGTCGGGATTGGCGGCAGCGATTCGTATGGGTGTTTTATGTAAAAATCGACAAATCTGCCGTTGCGGGTATCGCAGGCCACCGAACCATATTCCTCATAAAACAACACGTTCCGGCGCGCATAAAGATTGCGAACGCTGAAATAAAATCCCAGCAACCAGTTATCGTAATGGAATTCCTTTTCCACACTCACATCCAGACGATGATACCAGGGATTGCGGATTCTCCCCGGCGGAACATTCATATAAAATGTATCAAATTGATCCTGGGGATAACCGGCATTGATTTCCCCGGAATGCAGGCTGCGGGTGGCGGAAAGATACTGCTCCGCATAATAGGGCACGCCGCTGTACAGCACAAACGAACCGGCAATTTTCCAACCCTTGCCGATGGGGCGGGATAAATATGCATCCAGCCGGTAGCGCTGATCCCAGTTGGTATCGGTTTTCACCCCGTTAATAGTACGAAAAGTGCGGCTGAGGGTAACCGCGTACCAGTTTTTCCAGCCCCACAGGCTGGTTTTCAGGAATAATTCCAGTCCCAAGGCTGTGCCGGGTAACTGGATGAAATCCGGTCCCGATCCCACCGAGCGCACCAGGTTGCGGTAGCGTTTGTAGCTGGTGGTGCAGGAAAAGCGGGTATCGCCGGATTCATAATCCAGACTGGCGATATAGTGCTGCGCCGATTCCGGCCGCAGGGAATCGCTCAACGGGAAATACAGGCGCAGAAAGCCTACCAGGCCGTCTTCCAGGGCGGTCGCCAGGCCCTGGGTATAATAGCCCCAGGCGCCGGTTACGGCCCAACGGTCATTCAGCATATACCGGGCATTCAAGCGCGGTTCCGCGTAAACCTTGTGATTACCCTGCCAGTTAGTTAAACGGATTCCGGCGCGCAGAGTCAATGGTATTTGTGGCTGCCAAAGTGTTTCGGCATAGCCGCTGCTCATGTGCACCGGTTTACGATAATCAAAGACACTTGGCGCTTTATCAAAAAACACACCAACCTGATCCTGGTACTCGAACAGGGGAGTAGGGAGAAATTGCCTGTAATCCCAGCCGTAATCGGGACGAAAGTGCGACAACTGGGTTCCGGTGGTTAGTTTCCAGGCCGGGGACATTTGCCAATCCATCCGGGTTTGCAGGGAGTGATCCGTTAAATCATTGCTTATTGCCATGGGATCACTGTTAAAGTCATTTTTTAGATGTTGAATTTGCGGCTCATACTGTTCCGGGTAATTTTTTGGTAATTCCAGAAAGCCTTTACTTTCAAAAATAGTTCCCGCCATGCTGGAATAGACCTGGGCGCTAAAAGCCAGCAGGTTAGCGCAGCGAAAATCCCATTTGACGCCGGCCAGGGCATTGAGCCAATAGAAATTTGACCTGCTGCCGGAATAGTACTTGACTGGATCTATCGCCGGCTGTTCCGGATCGGGAATTAACAAGTGTGGATTCCGGTCGGTTTTGGTGTAGCGGTCTTTGAAATAAAAGCCCATCAGCGAGAGGGTTTGTTTAGGGTGGGGCGTCCAGGCGATTTTGGCGAACAGGTCGTGATAGGTATAGGGTACACCATCGCCGAGGTTGGCAAAAACCTTGTCCGCGTAACTTTGCCGTCCGGAAAAAATCCATTCCAACTTGTTACCGACCCGGCCGCTGGTGGTGAGGTCTGCGCTGAGCAGGGACAGGTTGGCGCTGACTTCCAGCGGTTTTTGCGGCGAATGGGCTTTAATATCCAGCACCGAACTAAGCCGGTTGCCATAACGGGCGGAAAAGCCGCCGGGGGAGAAATGCGCTTCACCCACCATGTCCGTATTAAAGGCGCTGGCCAGGCCGAACAAGTGAAACGGGTAATATACCGGTATGCCTTCCAGCAGCACCAGGTTTTGGTCGGGATTGCCACCGCGCACATTCAGTTCGTTGGTCAGTTCGTTCATGGTAATAACACCTGGCAGGAACTGCAAGGCGTTGTTTATATCCGGTTGCAAAGTCCAGGGCACGGTGCGAATATCCTGCAGGTTCATGCGCTGCGCGCCGGGTTCCAGGGACAAGGCTATAGTTTCTTCGGCATAGCGTTCGGATTCGACACGCAGTTCATTAAGAATGAGTACTGTGCGGGTCAGTTCGAAATAATTGATGCCCGCTTTTAAATCACTATTCGGTATATGTAGTGTTGCATAACCCATGTAGCTGATGACCAGGGTATCCGGCGACAGGGGGGAAGCCGGTAATGAAAACCGGCCGCGCGAATCCGAAGTCGTGCCGGCGCCACTGCGGGTGAAAAAGACATTGGCGTCGGCCAGGGTGTGGCGCGTGGCCAGATCCTGCAATACGCCCTGTACTAACGGGTCTGCGGAGACTGCGCCTGTCAATAACAACGCTATCAACATGATTGCAACAGTATTATTCTTCATTCGGCGCAATCTCCTTTTTAAAATGAATGACAAGAGTATCGGTAATAGTATAGCAGGAAGAGAAATAGCCATTACCGCCCTTGATATTGTCCTTGTTAACGCCGGGTGTATATCCCCATTCCCTGATATATTTTTCTATAAATTCATTCTGATTATTAACATTATATGTAGAGTTTACAGTGCTGGGCTGCCTGGTCGAATCGTATGCAGTAATCTGAACTTGACAATTTTGCACCCATTCCCTGATCTCAGGATTTAAAATATATTCATTTCCCCAGTTCTTAAGCAAGGGTAAATGAGAAGATTGGGTGAATGAATAAAGTGCTTCAGATTTATCCATATCGATTTTATATACAAAAGCGTGGTTACTTGGCATCCATTCAATAACAGGTAATTTGTATTCTTGTATTATGAAAAAAGGATAATATTCGATCTCATAACCGGCAATAATATATTCCAGAGTATCCCGTAAATTGGCTTTGAGCAGTTTGAATTCACCGGGGACATACGTGTGGGCATGCAAGGTAACCCCGTCTGTAGTTTTCGCGGAAATATCGTAACGCTGACCGGGAATAACCTGCAGCGGCGTGGGCTTGTCCTGGTAAACGCAAAAATCCTGTTCCGTCAAAGCAACGCTCTTTCCGCCGCCGCTGCAGATCATGGCGACGTTGTGCAAGTCCTCCGGCATGCGTTCCGGCAGCGCATGACCGATGACCACCCGGCAATTCGGCTCATTTGGCGAAATATTTCCTTTCAGGTAATAGAAGCCGAGAGTGTCCGGATCGATAAGCACCGGGTCGTGGGTACAGCGCAGGGCTATGAAAAATATGAGCAGTAAAAAAAAGAGACGGAATTTGTTATTCATACCTGTCCTTTTACGATAAAAATGATGGAAAGAGTTTACTCTTTTTCCCTGACGATTAAATACTAATAAATATGAATATAAACTTGTGAACCCGTGCAGGAACAATAAAATGTAACTATATATTAAAAACTAAAGATAGCCGGTCGCTGCAAATTTACTATATAAAGGAACGGTATGGTGTTAAACCTGATATAATTATTAACAATGCTCAGTCGCGCACACAACGCACCGAATACCCGGCGGACGTATCGCCATAATTGCGATTGATGGTGGACTGGCTGTGCGTTATCCCGTATTGCCAGGCATAATAGTCCCATTCGGCGATCGTTGCGGACCAAAAGATTGCCAGGTAGCCCATTTGTATGGTTTTACCTGTTTGAAAAGTGCGGTACCCGGCCGGCAGCGCGTTAAAACCGAACTCGTTGCCGGCGCCGGTATTGGGCGCCGCCCACAAGGCAGTTCCGGTTTGTTTCAAATAACCGCCGCCATCTTCTGAACCACCCAAAAAAGTGATCAGTGTTTGCCATTCCTCATCGGTTGGTACATGCCAGCCCTGCGGAGCCAGTCCACGGCTGTCCGTTACGGCAAACCAGTTATAAAAGCGGCCATAAGTAGAGGAATATGTAGGATCATTATTATAATTACAGTATGCGCCGGAGTGGAGATTATGCCATACCATATCTTCAGTAACATTCGGTATGGGGTCGCCGTTGCGGTAATGAGTTACTTTTAAATTACAGGTCGTCCACACCTGGCTGCCGATGGTAACCGCCGAGTAGAGATTACCGTCAATATCGGTTACTGTTATTTTGTCTTCAGGCTTGGGCGTAACCGGATTATCATCTTCTTTGGAACAGGATATGAATAGGATAATAAAATAAAACATTATTCTTGAAACAATGCGATAATGAAAAACTGCTTTTGTATTTAATTTTAATAATTTAGCGATGTAACGGAAAAAAAGTTCCATTTTCTTGCCTTTAATATAATTAATTTAAAGACGTTTCTTTGGATACGTTTTATACTGGTTATAAATATTATAATTAAATTATTTTGAGGGAATTATGCAAGATAAATTTTATAAAAACATACAAATAAGTATAATAGAAATAAAAAAGGCGAATCATTTTGATTCGCCTTTTTTAAGATCAATAAAGAGTTCTTTTTATTTCATCAAAACCATCTTGCCGTTTAACCGGGTATTTTCACTTTCAAGCTGATACATATAAACACCACTGCTCACTGCTCTACCCGCGGCATCGCGACCGTTCCATACAATTTGGTGTTCGCCCGGTTCATAAGCGGCGGAAATCAGCGTTGTAACCAATTCTCCGGCCAGATTATAAATGCTTAATTGAATATGCTGCCTTTTCGGCAGGGCAAATACGATCCTGGTTTCGGGATTGAACGGGTTGGGGTAATTGCCCAGCAAAGTTAATTTATCCGGCAATGCTGCGGGATCTTTCGGTTTAATGCCGGTGGCTGATGACAGGATGAAATCGACCTGTAAAGTGCCATTTCCCAGAACGATCATCTGCGCCTGGCCTGCAGTTGCGACATTGCCGTTGAATGCCGAATTATAACCCGGATGGGAGGCTTGCAGTATGTACTTGCCAGGAGCCAAACCGCCAATCTCATAAGCGCCACCCAATCGTGTTTGTACTGATGCTATCGCTTGTGACGCTTCATTAAACACTAAAATACGGCCGCCAATTATGGCATTGCCGGAAGCATCGCTTACCGTTCCAACTACCTGGGCGTTTCCCGGCGTTAATGCGCCGCCGTTTTCCATATCCCAATCGTACCAGCGGTACATCGGCAGTTCAATATCTTCGAGTAAAGTCGGGGATACGCCATTTGTTGTTACCAGTGTAGCCTGGGCAGGATCATAGACATTATTATAATATTCACCCACACCCCAATTGGCAAAGGCATAAATATAGAATCCTGTTCCGGTGGGTAGGCCTGCAAGAGTAAAGTAGCCCAGTGAATCGGTTACGGCTGTATAAAACAGTTCCGATTGCGGCCATTGTTGTATGGAAACAACCGGTTTGGCAGTTACTATGGCAATATCAAAAGGATATTTATCTCCCTCCGAAACGACCCGGCCGGTAATTTCTCCATCACCATCGCGGCGTTGTGTTAATGCACACTGAATTTCAGTCTTTTCTCCGCCGGTAACCGGTACAGGAGTAGCTAAATCCACGACCGGGGCATTATTATAATATTCAAAAGCGCCGTTTGCATAAACTGAAACCAGGTAATTGCCTTCATACAGCCAATCAATACTAAAGGCGCCATTTTTATCAGTAATTGCCGACATGTTATTCCAATAGTTATAACCAATATTACTCCAACTCTCATCATACACAGTTGCAATTTCAATAAAAGCGCGTTCAACCGGCAATCCTGTTAGTGAATCGATAATCACGCCGGTAATTGAACCATAAATTGGTTTAACATTAAGTGAAAAATCTATATCGGTTTTGTTTTGATTTTTTGCCAGGGTAATAACGGTTGCGGTTTCCTGTTGTTCCTGGTGATCCCACCATTGTTGTCCAAAACTTCCATTTTCCCAATAGTTAGCCTGGGCAATATAATTACCTTCCGGCAAGCGGCCCACCGAATAGTTACCATTACTGTCTGTTGAAGCCCACGCCCAGACCGTAGAAATCGCCTGGATTGAAGGATCGGTAGAATTCGCTGGCCCAATACTGATGCTGGCGCCATGCAGAGGACGTCCGTTTATTCCCTGAACATGCCCGGAGATTGATGCCGTACCAATAACAAGCGGTAATGTAAAGTCTATAGAAACCGGCTCTACATTCCCATTGACTTCAACTGCTTGTGCGCCGTCAAATGTTTCGGAATCGGGCCACCAACGGTTAATATATTGCCAGCCGCTTTGCGCTCCGGCAGAAACGTAATAGAAACCATCCGGCAGCGAGGGGATATTATAATTTCCGTCTTTATCAGATGTTGTATACCCATAGGCTGGATTTGCGTAATCGACCGGTTGAGCGGTAATCCAGGCATCGGCGATCGGTTGACCATCGGCGTCCGATAAATGGCCGAATATTACTCCATCCGGCTTGTAAAAGGGGAGTACAAAATTGATACCGGTTGTTGCAATTCCCTCAACAACGGTTACCGGGTCGGCGAATTCCGTTTTAGTTTTATTATCATACCATTCTTCCGCCCAGGTCCATTCCGACCAAACTTCCACATGAACAGCGTATTGTCCGGTGGGAAGGTTGTTTATTATATAATTACCATTTTCATCGGAATACCCATTACCGAAGAAATCTGATCTAGTCCAGTCATTCCATGTTGAATCTCCATAATAGTGGGCATATAAGAAAGCGCCGGCAATGGGTTTACCCTCTTCATCAGATACAGTACCGCAAATAGAACCGGCTTTAGTAAGTGTAAAATTAATCCCGCTCACCGTTGTCGAATCTGCAACATACACGGAATCGGCATCGAGCCAGTTGGATTTCTGATCATAATATTGTTCCAGATAACCATCCGCCCAAACTTGCACAATATAATTATTGCTATGCAAACCGGTGATAGTATATTCACCCGCTTCATTGGAAATGGCGCTATTGCACCAGGGTTGACTTGGCGAATACGCTGAAATATAGGCATTCGCTACCGGGGCGCCGTCTTTCAGGCTGGAGACAACTCCGGTCATTACGCCGTTTCCGGGCATATACTTGTGTAAAGTAATGTTGATATTTTCTGTAATCTGTTCTGTAAATACTTCAACAAGCTTGGCCTGGCTTTGATCGGTAGTATTATCATAGTAGCTATATTCATAACCCTCAGCAAAAGCCGCCACGTAATAATAGCCCGGGGTAATTCCAGCTATTTCATAAAATCCATTTGAATCAACACTACTGCTGTAATAAGAATAATTAATGCTATCGGCGTTGCCCGGATCGGTTTTTTCTGTCCAGGCTTCAACCCAGGCAAAAAGATAATCCTTGTCGGACAAACCATATATTATGCCACTGATTCCCCCAAATTCCGTATCTTTGCCGGTAAAAGCAGGGGAGTGTGTTAGAGGGGACAGTTGATGAGCAGAATCTGTATGTATACGGTGTAAGTTCTTTTGTACCTGGTACATTTGCCCTGGTTGTTGATTCATTAACTGGCGGGGAAAAGTCGATGCTGTTGCAGTTAATGACCAAACGCACAATAATAACACTGCTATTGTAATGATAAATACTTTACGCATAGATTACTCCTGGCATCAAGATAATAATTTACTCTTAATATACAATAAACAAATGAACTTTCTTTAATATTCTTTATTTTGTAATTAACATATTGTCTTTTGCTTGCTCGCGGAGAACAATCAGTATCCCTGGCCTTGAGCAGGCGGATTATACTATTGCCGGATCGCGATTTTTTCCCATGTAGGATTGCTTTAGCATAATAGCAGCTTTTATTTTAGAATTTCATGCAGGATTTTTTATAGAATTGTAAAGATTAATGAACAATCTCGGTAAAAGATAAATGCAAAGGGTATACCAGAATTTTTTGCTGGTTTATTTTCTTAATTATCAACAAATTACAATGTGGCTGGAAGTAGGTATGTATTACAAATCAAGCGCAAAATTTGCGTAGGTGTGCAAATTTTGCGTACCTGCTTGAATAAATAGGAGATAGGATAAAATGAATTTTAAGATTTTGCGGTTTTTTTACCCGTTAAATCAGCAGAGTTTTAAATGATAATAGACTGGCAATTTTAAAACGGGATCAAGAGCAGGAAGGGGAATTGATAAAAAAAAAAGACTGGCAGGCCCCGGCCAGTCTTTTGCGGCTTTGAGAATAAATTTTCGTTATTCTCACAACTGCATTTTTTTCCTGTTCATTTTTTTCAATACTTGAGGTGAATGTTCACCTCCCCCCCTTAAGTATTGAAGAAAAATCATGACGGGCAGAGTATATGCCCGTCATGTGCAGGAAGGTAACACTAACACTACCCCCTGTAATAAGGCATTTCCCACAAAACACCTCCCCCTTTATCTGTAAATAGCACATATTATAAATCAATTACACATATAAAGTGGGTTTGAATTGTCAAATCCTCTCAATTCAATTGAATTTTTTTTCAGTAATTATGATTTTTAAATGATTATTCTGCTAATAGCATGAATATTAAGTATTGACTATATGAAAAAATTGTTTTACTTTGCCGAACCGGTTCAAAACGAGATCATTTAATGATTAATTCAGGTGTATTTGTGAACAATAAACAGGAGGCAATTATGGCGGAAGAAAAAAAGGTAACCCGCCGCGATTTCATGTCCACCGGCGCCAAAACCGCAGCAGGAGTGGCAGCCGCGACCGCGGCATTCAGTACCATCCCATCGCGGGTACTGGGCGCTAACGATAGGATCAATATCGCAGTGGTGGGTATCCGCAGCCGCGGTGCAACGCACATTGAGGAATGGTGCAAGATTCCCAATGTGGAAATAACATATCTTGTCGACCCCGATGAAAATCTTTTTTCCAAAGGCGTTGCCGATGCGGAAAAATTGCAGGGAAAAAAGCCGAAAACCGAAGTTGATCTGCGTAAAGTTTTGGAAGATAAAAATCTTGATGCCATCTCTACCGCCAGTCCCGACCACTGGCATGCGCTACAGGCGATTTGGGCATGTCAGGCGGGAAAGCATGTTTATGCTGAAAAACCGCTATCCCACAATATTTGGGAAGGCCGCAAAATGGTGGAAGCCGCGCGCCGCTATGGACGCATTGTGCAATGTGGTATGCAAAACCGCAGCATTTATGGCGTACGCAAAGCCATGGAATTTCTACATTCCGGCGGCTTGGGCGAAGTGTATATGGCCAAAGGATTGTGCTTCAAACCCCGTGATACGATAGGCCACATGGTCAACAGTCCCATTCCGGCCGGTGTGCATTATGATCTGTGGCTGGGCCCGGCGCCATATCGCCCCTTTAATCCCAACCGGTTTCATTATAACTGGCACTGGTTCTGGGATTATGGCTGCACCGATCTCGGCAACCAGGGTCCGCACCAGATGGATCTAGCGCGCTGGGGCATGAATATTAATGAACTGCCAAAAAAGATCAAATGCGTTGGCGATTATTTTGTATTTGATTCCGACCAGGAAACCCCCAATACCCAGTTAGCTACATTTGAATATGAAGACGGTCGTATAGTTCAGTTTGAAGTACGCGGTATCTACACCAACAGTGAGGACGGCATCCTGATCGGCAACCTGTTCTATGGTTCCAAAGGCTGGATGCGCCTGGATGGCGATAAGTGGGCTACTTTTATGGGCCGCAACAACGAACCCGGGCCAAAATATGATGGCGCCGGTGCGGAAGCCGACCCGATGAACCTGGCCGGCGCCGGCAGTTCCGCGCATTTTATCAATTTTATTGATGCAGTACGCGCTAACGACAGCTTTAAACTGAATGCCGATGTACAGGAAGGGCATTTGTCCACAGCCATGTGTCACCTGGCAAATATTTCCAATCGTCTTGGCCGGGAACTGCAATTCGATTCACACAGTGAAAAATTTGTCAATGATGATCAAGCCGATGGATACCTGACGCGTAATTACCGTTACCCGTATGTGGTGCCGGATAAGGTTTGATTTCTTTTTCCAATGCGGGACGGATCAGAGCCGTCCCGCTTGTTTGGGGTTTCCTGCGTATTAACCGTTTAAATTACTTTACCTGTTGCAGATTTTTTTGTATATTCATATACTATTATAAGTATATGCAATAAATATTTTTCGATCGGCTAATTTGTTATCGTCAATTTTACCGGAATAAAACGCCAAGTTTTAAAATGTCTTCCCGACAATAACAGGTAGCCGTCTAATTAACCCAATAATTCACAGAAAGCGGGAGTTTAAGAATGAAAATTAAAACCTCCATCAAATCGTTCCGGCTGTTACTGGTTACCGGAATAATGTTGATCGCAATAGTATGGACAATGAATTGTATGACAACAAAAACAACTACTACAGCAAAAGACCCGGAAATTGAAAAAAAAGTTAATGCCCTGTTAACGAAAATGACCCTGCAGGAAAAGATTGGTCAGATGATGCAGCAACATCTGGGCGATGAACTGAATGATGCCACCAAAGAAGCGATCCGTAAAGGTCAGATCGGTTCATTTTTAAATGCCGGTAATGTGGAGATAAAAAATGAAATCCAGCGTATTGCCACAAAGGAAAGCCGGCTGGGCATTCCACTGATCTTTGGCCGTGATGTGATCCATGGTTACAAAACTATAATACCAATTCCCCTAGGCCAGGCTGCTTCATGGAACCCGGAACTGGTTGAAAAAGGCGCCAGGGTTGCCGCTATTGAAGCTTCATCGGAAGGCGTGAAATGGACTTTTGCGCCCATGATCGATATTGCCCGCGATCCTCGCTGGGGACGTATTGCCGAATCCTGTGGCGAAGATCCATATCTGACCAGCGTTCTGGGAGCAGCTATGGTGCGCGGTTTTCAGGGTGATAATTTAGCCGATCCGTCCAGTATTGCCGCCTGCGCCAAACACTATGTCGGTTATGGCGCTGCCGAAGGGGGCAGGGATTATAATACCACTTTGATTCCCGAACGCCAGTTACGCGATGTGTACCTGCCTTCGTTCCATGCGGCAGTAAAAACCGGTGTGGCAACTTTGATGAGCGCTTTTAACGATATTAACGGCGTGCCGGCCTCCGGTAATGAATTTACTTTACGCCAGGTGCTGCGCAACGAATGGAAGTTTGACGGCTTTGTCGTCAGCGACTGGACCTCTATGACCGAAATGATTGCACACGGCTATTGTAAAGATGAAGCCGAGGTCGCTTTGAAATCCCTTAAAGCCGGTGTGGATATGGAGATGGTCAGCCAGAGCTATCTCAATAAACTGGAAGAACTGATCAAGTCCGGCGCCGTATCTGAAAAGCTGGTTGATGAAGCGGTAAAAAACATTTTGCGTATTAAATTTCGCGCCGGTTTGTTTGATAACCCCATCACCGATACCTCCAAACCGTCCGTTATACTTGCTCCGGAACACCTGGCTGCGGCAAAAGATATTGCTGTGCAAAGTATGGTATTATTGCAAAATAAAAATGACCTGCTGCCTGTTACCAAAGGCAAACGGGTGGCAATCATAGGGCCGCTGGCGGATGCGCCTTTGGATCAGATGGGCACCTGGGTTTTGGACGGTAACGCCGCCAATAGTGTAACGCCATTAAAAGCGATCAGAGAAATGATTGGCGAGTCAAATGTTCAATATGCTCCCGGTCTTACCACTAGCCGCACGACCGAAACAGCCGGATTTGCTAAAGCCGTTCAGGCGGCCCGGCAATCCGATGTTGTGTTGTTATTCATCGGCGAGGAACAGATACTCTCCGGTGAAGCGCATAGCCGCGCCTTTTTGAATTTGCCCGGCGCCCAGGAAGAACTGGTCGCTGCCCTGGCCGCTACCGGTAAACCGATAGCCGCAATTATTATGGCCGGTCGTCCGTTGACCTTTAGAACAGTAGCAGACAAGGTACAAGCTATTTTATATGCCTGGCACCCCGGCACAATGGGCGGCCCGGCTATTGCCGATGTGGTGTTTGGTGTAGCCAATCCTTCCGGCAAACTGCCGGTTACCTTCCCACGTACAGTCGGCCAGGCGCCGATCTATTATGCGCACAAGAATACCGGTCGTCCGCCGTCTGCCAGTGAACTGGGTATTCCGTTGGGAACCCCGCTCGATCCGCGCGGCTTTACTTCCAAATACCTGGACGTGGATTTCACCCCTGAATACCCATTTGGTTACGGTTTGTCATATACCCGTTTTGAATACAGCAATATCCAGGTATCGGCTCCGCAAATTAAAATGGGCGGCAAGTTGACTGTAACCGCCGAGGTTAAAAATACCGGCCAGGTTCCGGGCGAAGAGGTTGTACAATTATATGTGCAGGATTTGTTCGGCAGCGTTACCCGGCCGGTCAAAGAATTAAAAGGCTTTACCCGTGTGGCATTACAGCCCGGTGAAAGTAAAACAGTGTCCTTTGATTTGAGCACAGATGATCTGGCTTTTTATGATATTAATATGAAATTTACCGCCGAACCGGGTGATTTCCATGTGTGGATCGGCGGCAATTCGGCTGAAGGCGTAATGACCGATTTTGCAATTGTTGATTAAGAGTGACGGATTTGCATGATCGGCAAAATCTGATATTAATATGAATTTGTAAGAAACATGTATCAAGATTAAAAGCGGTACTACTCATAACCGGGTAGACCGCTTTTTTTATTTTATCCGGGCGGGCAATTGTAAATAATTGTAAAATTTTTGAATGGTAATTTTTTAAAAAACAAGTACTTTATACCACATAAAGTATAAATGTTAATATTCTGTTATATATGAATTTATCTTCTGTTGTAATTGCCGGAATTCTCCTCTTTTCAATTCCTGTATAACTTGTATGGCGTAATTTACAAGCTGGCAATCGTTTCGTAAAATAATTATTTGATTTGAAAGAAAAAATTTGTTATTTAAGTTCGGTAAATGTTATAATCTTTAACTGTTTATTGTAATATATCTTATGTTTTTACCGGTAGCGACTTGAACCTCACTGATTATAACAACAGAGTGGATTGAATTATAGAAAATTTACTATTTGGTTTATCATGAATGTTTGATTTTTTGGACGACTAAAGGTTTTTTAAAATGATCTTTTTCCTGTACGCATCGGCATGGTTGGCGGAGGTTATTGAATGACAAAATTATGGCGTTATCTTTTAATGTTTTATATATTATCTGTTCCTGTATTGGCTGCGGAATGGACTACCTTTACCGCGCAAAACAGCGGCCTGCCGGATAATACTGTTAAAGCGATTTGTATTGATGGTTATGGCAGGCTCTGGTTCGGCACCAACAATGGGCTGGCATTATATGACGGTTCCACCTGGCGGACCTTTACAACCGCTTCGACTAATTCGTTACTGGCTGCTAATGCGATCAACGATCTGGTCTATCAAAATTCTCCAACCGGCAAGCAATTGTGGGTGGCAACCATGAACGGCATTTCCATGCTGGATATTTCCGCAAGCGATAACATTGTTTTTTCAACCCCATACCGAACAAATAACGGTTCACTGGTTTCCAACACCGTCAATGCCCTTGCCGTCGATCCCGGTCATATCCGCTGGTTCGGCACCGACCAGGGCGCCAACAGCTTTACCGGTAGTGTTTGGGGTGTCTATACGGTACAAAACTGGTGGCTGGACACCAATATGATCAAATCCTTGGCCGCCGGTCCCGATAGCATGGTCTACCTGGGCACGGAAGGGACCGGCGTTTCGCGTTTAAAAATGGATCCTGTCGATGGCATCACTTCCGCTTCAACAATTGACTGGACCTGGAGCGGCCTGGAAGACCCGGAAGGCGACAAGCTGGTATCGGACAGCGTGTATTCAATACTAATTGAAGCCGATGGCCGACAATGGTTCGGCACCGATCATGGCGTGTGTATGCATACCGGCAATAATACCAAACGCGACTGGACAACCTGGACAACCGGTAAAGGACTGGCGCATAATTTTGTGCAAGCCATTGCCCGTGATAAACAAGGCAATATGTGGTTCGGCACCAAAGCCGGCGTATCCCGGTTCGATGGCGCTTCCTGGCAAACCTTTACAACTGCCAATGGGCTGGCCGGAAATGAAGTGTTTGATATTGTTGTAACCGCCAATGGCGCCGTGTGGTTCTGCACTAACGCCGGGGTATCCCGGTACCTGGCGGAAGGCGCGGCAGTTGCGGAAACGCCGCTGCAAACCCCGGCAGCGGTTAGTATTAACAGCTATCCTAATCCATTTAACATGTCCACAACCATTGCATTTAATTTACCCGCTGCCGGTAAAGCAAATATAACTATATGTAATATTACCGGACAAAAAATAAGATCATTGATTGATGGATTGTTTTCACCCGGTCATTACAGCATGACCTGGGATGGCAGAACCGACAGCGGCCTGCCGGCGCAATCCGGAATTTATTTTGTAACCTTAACCTCGGCGGGTTTTAGCGCCACCTGGAAGGTGATTCTGGCAAAATAATGTTTATTTCAGACAGAGTAAAAGAAATGTCAAATAAAAGGTGAGATATTATGAAAAATCCAAATGATGTGCATGAGCAGGAAAAACGTGAATTAAATTGTTACACCCATTTTACGCGGCGGCAGTTTTTAACCTCGGCAGGTTTGGCAACTGCCGGATTGTTAGCAGGCGCCTGCGGTAAAGACTGCCCGACTGAGCCCAAAAAGACTACCCCCAAAGTATATCCTGAAGGCTCTTCCAAAGTATCTACAGCCAATCTAACAAGTTATGACCTTTCCAAGGTGAAAAGTTCTATTCAAACCATGCTGGAACAGATTGGCGGGGTAGGTGATCTGGTAAAAAGCGGCGATACGGTCGGTATTAAAATCAACCTTACCGGCGGAGCCGGCAGCGCATCTTCCTATGAGCGCTCATCCGGGTTACCGGTGGGTGAAACATACTGGACCAACCCTGTAGTTCTGCAAGCAGTTTGCGAACTGATGAAGGACGCGGGCGCCGGCACGATATATGTGCTGGAAGCGATCTATGACCAGGATTCACTGGATGATTTTGGTTATACCGATGTAATTAATCATGTCGGCGCAACTTTTGTGGATTTGAATGGCAAAGCCCCTTACGCCGGGTATGCATCACGTTCAGTCGGCAATAAAAAGTTGATATATTCATCGCTAACCCAGAATGGTGTTTTGAACGATCTGGATTGTTTTATCTCGCTGCCCAAGGCCAAACTGCACCTGGGCGCCGGGGTAACACATGGCATGAAGAATCTGGTTGGCACCCTGCCGGTACCATGCGGCTTGTATAACAATGGCGCCTCAAACCGGGCAGCAATTCATAATCATCATAACAAGTACGATGGCAACCCGGATAGTAACCTCTGTCGTGTCGTAATCGATCTTAATAACGCTACGCCGATCAACCTGGTGATCAATGACGCGGTGAAAACCGTACTCGGCAGCGAGGGCCCCTGGAACCGCGGTGGATTAACTCCCAAAAACTTTAACCGTTTACTGGCCGGTAAAGACCCGGTGGCTGTGGACTCTGTTTCAACTAAATTAATCGGTTATAATCCGATGGCCGCGGATTTGACCAATCCCTTTACAACCAGTATTAATTATCTCAAGCTGGCGAATGAACTGGGCATGGGCAATTATGATCTGGATATGATCGAGGTCGTCGGCGCCGGTATTTAATATACACCGCAATCGTAGCAATACACTGTTTTACTTTTTTATCCGGTTGTTACTAGGCATAAACCGGGTGTTGGCTATGTTTACCTGATTTTTTATTGGAGATGAAATGAACAAGTGTCTGTTTTTGATCTGTGCTATTGCTTTTATTTTGTGTTTTGGTATATTGTCAACTGCGCCGGCGCAGTCCCCGGTGCCGGATGGCGCGGAAGTAGACAAAATTGCCGGCGGCTACCAGTTTGTGGAAGGGCCTTTATGGCGGGAACCCGGCTATCTTATATTTAGTGACATAAACGGCAATACAATTTATAAATGGTCGCCGGTCGATGGTAAGGGGATTTTTTATACACCCTCGGGCAACTCTAATGGACTTGCAGCCGATCTGCAGGGCCGGGTACTGATGGCTCAACATGGCAAGCGACAAATAGCCCGGCTTGAGGATGACGGCACAGAGACCCCTTTGGCAACGCATTACGATTCCAAACGACTGAATAGCCCAAATGATTTAACGGTAAAATCGGATGGCTCGATCTGGTTCACCGACCCACCTTATGGCATCAACAGCAGTCAGGAGGAATTGGGTTTCTATGGAATTTTCCGCCTGACGCCTGATGGCGAATTGATCCTGTTGGATAACAGCTTGTCCCGGCCTAACGGCATTGCCTTTTCCCCGGATGAAACCAAACTGTATGTTAATGATTCCCAGGCGCGGAAAATTTATGTTTGGGATATTCAACCGGATTTTACCCTGGCCAATAAAAAGTTGTTCGCCACAATGACCGGCGGCGGCTCGGCGGATGGTATGGAAATGGACAGCAACGGCAATTTATACTCGACCGGCCCCGGCGGGGTATGGATCTATCAACCGGACGGCGTTTTACTTGATAAAATAGCCGTGCCGGAACAAACCACCAACGTTGCCTGGGGCGATTCGGCCAGGAATACACTATATATTACTTCCGGGACCAGCGTATACAGCATAACATTAAACGCCACCGGCGTGCAAACCGGCATTAACAAACCTACAAAAACCGAATTGCCGGATGCGCTGGAACTGTTTGGCAATTTCCCTAATCCTTTTAATCCGGTTACTACTATTACTTTTACCCTGAACAAGCCGGAACAGATTGGCGTACAAATCGTCAATATCCAGGGTAAAGTTGTGCGCTCCTGGGACAGCAAGAACTTTGCTCAGGGCGCTCACAGCCTGGTTTGGAACGCCCGTGATGTCAATGGCGTTCCTGTCGCCAGCGGTGTGTATTATTGCCTGTTAACGAGCACGAACGGTAACCGAACGCTTAAAATGCTGTTACTCCGTTAGCTAAGAATTTCTAAAGGGGGTATAGAAAGCATTTTCCAAATTAGCTCAAGTCAGAGTCCGCCATACAATAATTCCAAGTAATGCAAAAAGCTATTCTGATTTATGAATAGTCAATGCTAACCGGAATGATCCCACCGGTCATCTCCACTTTCAGCTAGTTCCTTCCTGTATTGAATTACCAAAGTATTTTTTATTTCAGATGGAATTGGATTATTATTTCTTTTGTTTTATAGTTATTCCTTTTACTAAAGAATTTCCATGTTATTGTTCTCTTTATATTGGCAGCAGTTTGATTTTTTGAATCTAATCACTGATACGAATTATCATACTCTAACACTAACTCATTCTTACGACAGTTTCATTATTCTTCAACCTCTCTAGTTTCCTTTCGTATCTAAAATTCCCGGTAACAAAAAAAATATTGTGATTTGATTTATCAAGTCACAGCAACGGATATATTTGTTATGATTCTTTAACAGCTTTTTTATTCTTTTGTTTATCAAGTTACGTTCAGAATTATAATTCAAGTGAAAGGAGAAAATCATGAACAAACTTTTAGTACTATTATTTGCAGTTATGATATTTTCCCTGGTCGCCCCGGCCCGGGGTGAAGGGTATATTTATGTCAAAGCTGCCCCTAGTGGACCCTGGGTTACTACTACCAGCAGTAACTGGACTGATGTCCAGGATTTATCATTGTATTTTTTTCAATATTTTCCATCACACATCAGTATCACCGTATCGTTGGAAAGTTATGTTACCAATGATAAACGCATGTTCATCCAGATTTTAGTAGATGGAGAACCGGCAAGCCCGGGCAATGTTGTTTTTAATACCAAATATGCGATGACAAGTCGGAGCTTTACCTTTAAAGCAAATGCTGATGGAGGTTTACACCAGGTTAAAGTTCAATTTCTAGTTGATAGCGGGGGGGAAGCCAATATCGGCGACCGTACCTTAACGGTAACCACCGCGCCGACCCTGGTAAATACCGTTGCTGCCCCCAGCGGCCCGGATATTTCGACTTCCAGTTCCTCTTATACGGATATAGATAATTTGTGTCCCGGTTTAAACTTGCCCGCGGATGGCGATGTGGTTATTACAGTATGCGGCGAGGCGGAAACCAGTGATTATAAACGTATGTTTATTCAAGTTCTGGTGGATGGTGTTGTATCCAATCCATCCAACGTGGTTTTTGCGGTCGGTCCATTTACCGGTGTATACTCTTTTTCATTCCTGGCAAAAAATTTAAGCGCCGGCGCCCACACCATGCAAACCCAATGGATGGTGGATAGCGGCGGTACAGCTTATATGGGCGACCGTACTGTAACAGTTGCCTATTCCGATCCCATGACCATAGGCGATGGTATGGGTGGGTTTTATGCTTTAAATGCTCCCAGCGGTCCGCAGGTAACGACGACCTCTTCCTTTACCACTACCATTCCCAATATGAGCGTTTCCATTCCCGTTCCTGCCAATGCTACACTGGCTATCGGTTTTACCGGCGAAGCTTATACAGATCCCGGTTATCGCATGTTTTTAAATGCCGCAATTGACGGAGTAAAAGCACTGCCATCTGATGTTGTATTTACCAATACCGGTTTTATTGGCACACTGGGATTTCAGTTCGTGCAAAAGAATGTTTCTGCCGGTGCGCATAACATAGAAATACAGTGGGATGTTGACGGCGGCGGCACCGCTTCTATGGGCGACCGTACTATGACCGTAGCTATAATTCAGCCTCCCTGTCCGGATATGACTGATGCGTTCCATGATGTGAAACCGGTGAGCGGAGAAATACCCCTGCTGGTGATCTGTTGGGATCCACACCGGCCCGATCACCTTGCTCCGGCTATTAATGATGTGCAAAATCTAATTTTCGGCAATTATCCAAGTGTGCGTGATTATTTTTTGGTCAATTCCAATAACCGGTTTTTCATCAAAGATGTCGGCATTAAAGGATGGTACGATGCCGATAAACCGCCGGATCATTACTGGGCCGCTGAAGATCCGACTGATGCTAATGGCGACGGCTGGATTTCCGGGCATGTTGAAAAGTGGGCTGAAGCTATTCGCAAAGCCAATCCCGATTTTCATTTTGCCGATTATGATACTGATGGCGATGGTAATCTTTCTCCCCAGGAACTGGGAATTCTTATTGTCATTCCTCAGAATTCGCCATTCGGCACCAATCGTATTGCAGTTGGCAGGCAATATCCCACCGAGCAGCCGTTGGTTGTGGATAATGTAACAATAACCTGGATAGCCGAAGCTTATATTGGTTCGCCGCTTAACCTGGGTGTGTGCGTCCATGAATTAAGCCATTTATTACTGAATTTACCGGATATGTACTTTACTTTCTTTCAGCCATACGCGGCAGGGGGATATTCTATGATGGATCAGGGATATGCCGATAACCATATAGATCCCTTTAACAAAATCCGTCTTGGCTGGATACAACCGGCCAATGTACTGCATAGCGGTTATATACCGATTAATGCTGTTGAAAATTCACATGTTGCCTATATTCTGCATGACCCGGCGCATGGCAACAGCGAATATTATATTATTGAAAACCGGCAGCCGAGTGGCGTCGGTGGTTATGACAGCCAGATTCGCGATAGCGGCCTGGCGGTGTGGCATATTATGGAAGATCCCGCGGTTTATGGAAATCTGCCGGCCCCGGCTGGCGTCGATGCCGCTAATTGGGCATCAATTAATCCGGCGGACTGGGGACGACGTGCTATTCGCATGATCCGCCCGGTATACGGCCCGCCGTTTAACGATTATCAGGCCTTGTGGGACGGCGCCGATCCGGTAACCGGTTACAACCTGGTTTCCAGCGACGCCAATCCTGCCCATGCCCAATTACAATGGGCGGACGGCTCGCCTAGCGGTTTTGGAGTTTTGGCAATTTCCGCATCAGGTGAAAATATGACTGCCCTGATCGAAGTGCCTTCGGAACCAACCCCGGTTGATCACAAACCGGGTGGCGATGTCAAGACTCCCGCAAAGTTCATTTGCGGACAGAATTATCCCAATCCGTTTAACCCGGTCACGACCATTCCGTTCACCCTGGGCAAAGAAATGCAGGTTACAATTACAGTGTATAATATGCTCGGTGAAAAGATCGCGCAACCTTTCCAGGGCAAACAAGCTGCCGGAGAACACACCGTGGTTTGGGACGGAACCGATACTCAGGGTCGAAATGTAGCTTCTGGAATCTATTTCTATAAAATAGAAGCCAACAGAGAAACGGCACTCAAAAAGATGATGCTGATAAGATAAATGTTTGCAGAATATAATAATCCCCATTTTTAACAATTAAGATAACTTGAAAACAAAAAAGCCTGTGCATGACACAGGCTTTTTTGTTATATAAAAGGTATCTATTAATAATCCATACCACCCATACCGCCGCCCGGAGGCATCGGCATATTTTGTTTGGGTTCGGGTTTATCCACAATTGTAGCTTCGGTCATCAGCAACAGTGCGGCAACGCTGGAAGCGTTTTCCAGGGCTATACGGGCTACTTTGGCCGGATCAATAACGCCGGCTTTGTACAGGTCTTCAAATATTTCAGTAGCGGCGTTAAAACCAAAACCATCTTTGCCTTCTTTTACCTTTTGAATGACGATGGAACCTTCCCAGCCAGCATTTTCAGCAATCTGGCGAACCGGTTCTTCCAGAACGCGTTTAAGAATATTGATACCGATCTTTTCATCGCCTTCGACGCTTACTTTATCCAGAACCGGCAGAGCTCTTACGAATGCAACGCCGCCGCCAGGAATGATGCCTTCTTCAACAGCAGCGCGGGTGGCATGCAGGGCGTCTTCAACACGGGCTTTCTTTTCTTTCATTTCAACTTCGGTGGCCGCGCCAACATTCAATACAGCAACGCCGCCGGCTAATTTTGCCAGGCGTTCCTGCAGTTTTTCGCGGTCATAATCTGAGGTGGTCACTTCGATCTGTTTTTTGATTTGGGAAATACGGCCTTTAATATCTTCGGTTTTACCGCCGCCTTCAACGATGGTGGTGTTGTCTTTATCGATGGTGATGCGTTTTGCGGAACCCAGATCGGAAAGGGTGGCGTTTTCCAGTTTGAAACCGGTTTCTTCGGAAATGACCCGGCCGTTGGTCAATACAGCAATATCATCCAGCATGGCTTTACGACGGTCGCCGAAACCCGGAGCTTTAACGGCGGCAACACGCAGGGTGCCGCGTAATTTATTGACAACCAGGGTTGCCAAAGCTTCACCTTCAACGTCTTCGGCAATGATCATCAACGGTTTGCCCATCTGCGCAACTTTTTCCAAAATCGGCAGCAGGTCTTTCATGGCGCTGATCTTTTTATCGTGGATAAGTACCAGGGGTTCATCCAGTATAGCTTCCATGGTTTCCTGGTTGGTGGCAAAATAGGGGGAGAGGTAGCCGCGATCGAACTGCATACCTTCCACAACTTCCAGAGTGGTGTCGGTAGTTTTCGCTTCTTCAACGGTGATAACGCCGTCTTTGCCGACTTTTTCCATCGCATCGGCAATCAGGTTACCGATTTCAAGATCGTTATTTGCAGAGATCGAACCGACCTGGGCAATTTCGGTTTTACCAGGTAACGGCTTGCTCATTTTCTTTAACTCGGCAACAATCGCTTTTACGCCTTTTTCAATGCCGCGTTTAATAGCAGCAGGATTGGAACCGGCGGTTACATTCTTTAAGCCTTCGCGAACAATGATCTGGGCCAGAACGGTTGCGGTAGTGGTGCCATCGCCGGCAATATCACTGGTTTTAGAAGCGACTTCTTTCACCATTTGCGCGCCCATATTTTCCAGCGGGTCTTCCAGTTCAACTTCTTTGGCAACAGTTACGCCGTCTTTGGTAATGGTCGGTGCACCAAATTTTTTATCTATAACAACATTTCTTCCCTTGGGGCCCAGGGTTACTTTGACTGCATCTGCAAGCTGATCAACGCCATTTTTCAAAGCGTTTCTTGCTTCCACATTAAATTTGATAATTTTAGGCATATTTCAATATCCTCCATTCAAGTCTTGATAAAATTAGTACAATATTAGATCACTGCAAATATGTCGCTTTCGCGCATAATTAAATACTCTTCACCATCAACAGTCACTTCAGTGCCGGAGTATTTGCCATATAAAATCTTATCGCCAACTTTCACTTCCATAGCGATTTTGGAGCCGTTTTCAGCAATTTTACCGGCGCCGATTGCGATAATAGTGCCCTGTTGCGGTTTTTCTTTTGCCGTATCGGGAATGATAATGCTTCCCTGTTTTACTTCTTTTTCTTCAACCGGTTTGACAACAACTCTGTCTGCCAATGGTTTAATATTCATAGATGTTCCTCCTTACTTGATTATTTATTCTTGATTATTAGCACTCTCTTACAGTGAGTGCTAATAATACAATTTAACAAATTAACAGTAAAAAGCAAGAAAAAATTTCTACGGATTGAATTTTTTTTATAAATACATTGTTAAAAAGATATATTTGAATTTTCAATATTTTTTTTGCGCAAGTATAATAAAAAAATGAAATCCATTCACTTTTTACTTGACATTTAAGATGGTTATAAATATATTCATAAAGTATAGTAGATAAGAAAGATACGCGATTTTCATCATTTACCAGAAGGAGGTTACCGGCAGTATTGAAACAGGGCTTGTTTGCGCAATAACTAAAGGACAGCTAATAAACTAGAACGGTAATGATTTTTATCAACCAGAAGGGGCTTTTGGTTATGAAGGAATTCGTTGAACACATTGTAAAACATCTCGTTGACAATCCCGACAAAGTAAAAGTAACAGAAGTGTTTGGAGAAACGACTGTTGTTTATGAGTTACGAGTTGATCAACCGGATATGGGTAAAGTAATCGGCAAAAACGGCCGCACCGCCCATGCTATACGCGTCATTTTAAGCGCAGTTGCTCGTAAAGCTGGAAAACATGCAACTCTGGAAATTTTGGAATAGCGTTCTTAAATAAACCTCTTGAAATTGCAAGAGAACTATTTTAAATCATTTTATATTATTAACCATCATAGTCTGCTGGCATGATGGTTTTTTTTATTTATGATATTTTTCCCCGCGGATTATTGTCAAGGCGCGATAAAGCTGTTCCAGCACTAGTGTAAGCGCCAATTCGTGGGCAAAAGTCATTGCTGAAAGAGAGAGCTGCATATCAGCTTTTTTCAGCGCCTCAGGGGCCAGGCCTAGCGGGCCACCGATGAGAAAGGTAATGGCTTTAATGCCGTGCAGCATTTTTTGTTCAAAGAACCGGGCAAATTCTTCCGATGAATATCCGTCGCCATTTTTATCCAGGGCAATGATAAAATCTTGTGGCGCTATTTTTTTTAGCAGTCGTTCCGCTTCGTTTTGCATAATCAGCGTTTCGGGCTGACCGGCAATTTTTTCTGCTTTAACATACTCTAACGTAACCGGACTGTAATGAGCCAGGCGTTGCATATACATGGCGCATAGCTCCTGGTAATTTTTATTTTCCGGTTTACCCACCGTGATGATACGTATTTTCATAGATTAAGAATTTCCCCTTTAAAACAACAATATTAACCTGCTTAATACAGATATTAAATATTTCATAACTATCGTTTTTTTTTCTTCTCTGCAAACTCTACGGTTTCACTTTGTTAATAGTAGCTGAATACCGCGAATGCAGAGAAAACTCGTTTTACAATTATTTTAATTTATTTCAACAGTCTCATGTCTGTCATGCCGAGGAGCGAAGCGACAAGGACTCTATATTTACATATTGTAAAATAAGATTTCTCGTTTCACTCGAAATGACAAGTATATAGTATGTACCTTTACCAGGTTATTCTATTTTTTCTTTACCATTTGCTGTTTTAGCGCCTCGGCAATTATCTTGATCCCTTTTTCAATTTGCTCTTCCGGGGTGTGCGAAAAGGCCAGCCGCAGACAATCGTTTTTAACGCCCAGCGGGTCAAAGGTGCTGCCGATAACGAATACAGCGCCGTTGGCTATAGATTTTTTTAGAATTTCTGTGGAATCCATTTTATCGGGCAAACTAACCCAGATATAGAAACCGCCGCGCGGTTTGGTCCAGGTTAAGCCTTCAGGCATATTTTCTTGCAGGGCATTAAGCATGGTGTGGGCGCGGCGGGCATATATAACGCGCATTTTTTCGAGATAGGCCTGCATTTTGTTTTGCACCAGAAATTCGTGCGCCAGCACCTGGGTAAAGGTGGAGGAGCAGGCGTCGAAAGATTGTTTGGCCAGTTCGCATTTTTCCGCTATTTCCGGGGGCGCCAGCAGCCAGCCTAACCGCAGTCCTGGTCCGATATACTTGGAGAAAGAGGATGTGTAACAAATGGGTAAAGCGCCGCTGTTCATGGTTTTCATTGGCCGGGTCAGCTCTTTGTCCGCGGCATTGAAATAGAGTTCTCCATAAGCATCGTCTTCAAGCAACACAATGTCTTCTTTTTTCAGTAATTCCAGTAAATCCGTTTTTCTTTGCGCGTTATATAAAATTCCTGCCGGGTTATGGAAATAGGGGGTAATGTATAATAACTTGGCTTTGGGTTTCTTTTTCTGCAATGCAGCTTGCAATTCGGTAAGGATGATGCCGTCATCATCGATAGGAATCGGATCGAGCGCGGCCTGGTACGATTTAAAAGCCGAGATCGCGCCGATAAAAGCGGGATTTTCAAGGATCACACGATCATTCGGGTCAATAAAAACTTTGGCAACGATATTTATCGCCTGCAGAGACCCGGTAGTGATGATCAGATTATTGGAATCGACCGGCATTCCTTTTTGTCGTAAATAGTCCTGCAGCGCTTCCAGCAGCGGTGGGTAACCGGTCGTTGGCCCATATTGAAAACCAATACGTTTTACTTCAAGAGAGAGCTTGTTGTATATCTCATCCATTTCGGCGACCGGAAAGAGGTTGTTTCCCGGCATACCGCCGGCAAAAGAGATCATATCCGGCCGGGTAGCCAGGCTCATTAATTCACGAATTGCGGACGAGCGCATCGAGGCGGCGCTTGCGGAAAAGCGTAACATACTGGTTTCTCCTGTTTATTTAAATAATCCGACTAATTTGCTCAACCTGAAATTAACTGTTTTCGATGCTTTTGTCAAGCAGCTTTTTTACCTGTTTAAACAATTGTCAATCCATTCCTGCAGAACCTGCCGGTATTTTAGAAGTCCCATTATCTGTGGAATATCAGTGTGGTTGGCGCCTTCGATCAAATACATTGCTTTGGGCTGCGGGGCGTTTTGATAGACCACCCGGCCATTATCACGATAGCGGACAAAGTCATCATTCGCGCCGTGTAGCAACAGCAGGGGGGTATGAATATAACGGATTTTTTCCGCATTATCAAAATCGCCTTTTGTCAGCCAACCGGCCGGTAAATCGAGCCCCACGCCGGACTGGGTGAGAGAGTTGGCGGACGCAAATGGTGCTTCGGCGATCAATGCCAGCGGATTGATCCGGGTTGCCGCCAGGTAAATCGACACGACATTGCCCAAGGAATAGCCATACAGGCACAGGGAGTCGGCAGGTACTTTCATCTCTTCCAGAACATAATGTAACGCTGCGTCGCCGTCGCGATAGAGGCCCTGTTCGGATGCGGCGCCTTCGGAGAGCCCAAAACCGCGATAGTCAAAAATAAAAATATTGACGCCCAGATCATACAAAAACATCACCCGGTCCCAGTAATTATCAATGTTGTGTTTATTACCGTGACAGTAGAGAATAGTCAGGCCCCTCAAACTGTCCACGGCAGACACCCAATAACCATACAATTTATTGCCTTCACTGTTGAACGTTACCTGGCGAATGTTTTCCTCCGGGATGGTGTTGCCAGGCAGGGAATAGCTGCTGATCTTTTTCTCATTGAATAAAAAGCTGTCCACGTTGCAGGCGGAAAGCATGGCAAGTACAAAAAGAAGCGCCGGGAGGAGTATTTTTTTCATTTGAAACTCCTTTCGATGGAAAACAAAGTAGTGACAGCGCCGTGTTTGGAAACCGGCAGATACTCAACCGCCAATTGTTCGGTTTGAATATTCGCGCCGTTCCATTTCAGTTCCGTATATAACCAGGTTTGCCGTCCCAGTTTCCATTTATAACCGATAAAAGGGGAAAAGATAAACTTTTCCGCATCTGCATCATAGTCGGCGCGTGTGAGAGGCATTGTTGTATCCAGGCCGGTATAAGCCAGGCCGGCGCCGCACTGCCAGGCTGCGGAACCGGTCAGAACGGGATAGATTCGAAAACGGTCGTCAATACCGCTTTTGAGGCTAATCAGTGTAAGCAGCCGACCCTGGATGCCGACAGTTGGAACCAGCCCGCTATTTAACAGGGGGTACCAGGTGGCGCCGTACTCGCCGCCGAACAAGCCGTAGGCCAGGGGCAGTAAATGCAGCGAACCGTTGAGATCAAGGTTATCCGTTATGCCGTAATTACAGCCGGTTGTAGCATACGGGACGGGAAGACGTGTTCCAAATGCTTTTACAATCGGGCCGCCAATGCTGCCATGAGCGGTCATTCTGTTTTTACCCACAGGCTGTAAATTTGTGTGCGCTGCGCACTCTAGCAGGATTGGCGTTAACAGCAATAGAGTGATCAGGCCTTTTTTTATCATATTTCCTCGTATTGTTTGTTTGAATTTTATCATCTTATCAAATAGAGCATCTCTGTTATTTATTTTTCATTTAACAATTCAGGAGCAATTTATATCCAAGCAGCGAGCATCAGCAGGTTTATTGTTCACCACCAGCCGCACATTTTTGTGGAACATTATTTTATTCTGTACCGTAAAGATAATGAGAATTATAAATAAATGGAACAATAAACGCGCCTGAATGTTAAAAAACCTGAATCCGGTTATTACCGGTTCCCTTACCGTATCACTAGTGTGTAGGTTATCCTCGATGAATTGTTTATTAACTTTTTTATGGCGTTATACCAGGGTTGTGAAAAATTATGTATTAAAACGTCTCGACCTGGTGACCCGTATCGAGATCGTATTGTTCTTTGGTTTTCTGTTGTTTTATTGCTTGTTTGCCTGGAATCGTGAATTCAGTTGGACGTTAAAAATCAAAGGCCAGGTGGAAGTGTGGCAAAAGTTTGTGCTGTTTTGCCGCTTTTTTATACTTTTTCTGCCGGTAACTGCTTTTACTATGGCCGGCAAGCGGCTGCGCACCAGGGCAAATGATATTTTACTGGCTTTGCCTGTTCCCGGAAAGATATTAGCCAGCGAGCGGCTCCTCGATCTGGTTTTACCCCTGGCGCTCTTTTATCCGCTATGGCTGGCATTATATTTTCTGTTTGCACGCTATGCCGCGCTAACGCCCGGCAGTTTTGTATTGTTGGCCTTTGCTCTTACGGGATGGTATTTCTTTGCAGTGTTTACGGGCTTGTTGTTATTTATCGTTCTCAGGTTGCCGCACAAGTTAACCGATCTGTTTATTGTCGTTGTCATGGCCGCGGTATTGTTATTTACTGTGATCCTGGCCGGGCACATTCAAACAATAAACTGGCAATGGCTGTATGCCCTGGTGTTGCCGACGTTGACCATTATTGCCGTTTATACAGGTTTGCGTATTTTAACCGCAACCGTGGCAAAATGCCCGGAACGTTTAGCGCCGCAACAGGCCAAAGCCAGACTCCTGACCAGCAAGTTATTATTACAGATCTTCACTTTGCCGACTCCCCGCCGTCTGGTTGCCCTGGTTGTTAAGGATTGCACTTTTACTTTCCGTAATTACAAATCTTTTATAATGATCTTTCTTGCCCTGCTGATTATACTGGTCATTGGTATTGCCAAATCCTCTCAAGCTCATGACGGCATCCAGTGGTTTTTATCAATCAACATCGCCGCCGCCTGGATACTTGCCAATGCCGCTTTTCGTTTTGTCGACCAGCGTGCGGAAAGTTTAGCTATTATTCGTTCCCTGCCGATAAAACCTGTTACCTATTGGTGGGCCAAGTTCTGGCAGGCATTTTTACCGGTGGTGTGGCTGGTCATTGCAGGAACAATAATCTTTATACTCAAATTCGGTTTTACAGAATTGGCGCTTTATGAAAGCATCACGGCAATATTGTTTATTGCTTTTACACTTATCTTTATGCAGACTAATTTTGCCTTGTATTCCTATCCTTATCCCCGGTACGCGGTTTTATGGTATAATTTGTATTTAATCCTGGCCGTGGCTTTTTTTACGGTGCTGCTCTCACCGCTCATTACCATTGGTTTTTTACTGTTCGGTTACGGCGCGATTTTTTTGGTTTTAAAACGCATAAATAATGTGGAGATCATCAATGATTGATATAAAAAATCTGTGTAAAGATTATGATACCGTGCGCGCCCTTGATGATCTGAGTTTGCATATCGACAAGGGTGAATTTATCGGCCTGATCGGCCCGAATGGCGCCGGTAAGACGACCCTGCTGAAAGCGCTGATGGGACTGGTTCGACCGGAATCCGGCGCGATAGCTATTAATGGAATGAATATTTGGGAAAAACCGGTTGAAACCCGGCAATTGACCGGATATTCTCCCGAACCGCCGGTTCTATACGATTATTTAACCGGTTACGAATACCTGCAGTTTACCGGGCGAATGCGCGGCATGAATGGAAAAAATCTCGGAGACAGAATCGCAGACTTGATGCAAGAATTTGCCCTGCAGGATAAAGCTGCAGAACTGATTGCCGATTATTCGCACGGCATGAAGAAAAAGATCGCAATTGCCGCCGCCCTCCTTGCCGAACCGCTGTTGTTGCTGCTTGACGAACCTACCGGCGGACTCGATCCGGAAATTATCTTTTCCCTGAAAAAACTGCTGGTCAAATTGCACGGTCAGGGAACTACAATTGTATTTTCCTCGCATATCCTTGAAACTGTGGAGAAATTATGTTCCCGTGTGGTTATGATTAACAAGGGCCGACTAGTCGCCGATGACAGCATAACTAACCTGTATCAGCATTATGGCAACGGTGCGACCCTGGAGGATATTTTTATTGCCAGGGTAAAAAATTAGTTGACCATGATGTAAAAATTTTGTTTATTCTGAAATAAAGAGTTATATTTATGTGATGAGAATGAACAAAATTTTTAAATATGTTTGTATCACGGCGCTGCTGGTCTCTATTGATACTTTTGCTGGCGCTGTAAAAATAAATGTTGTGTACCCCAAAGAGGGCGATACCCTTAATGCAGCGTCCCGTGATTCCACGTTTGTTTTCGGTCAGGTATCTCCCGCCGACGCCGCCCTGAGCATTAACGGTCATGCCGTGCCGGTTTACCGGAATGGCGCTTTCCTTGCCTGGCTGCCGATAGACCCCGGTAATTTTACATTTGAATGTCGCGTAGTAAGTGAACAGGATACGGCGCTAACTCTGCGCCACGTTTTTATTCCACCGCCGGCAACAACCCCACCGGACGACAGTCTGCAAATTGTCGCCGGTTCGGAACGCCCCAATATCACATACCGGCTGTTGCCCGGCGATCTGCTGCGGGTTGCTTTCCGGGGTACGCCCGGCTGTACCGCTGTTTGTTTTGTGGAAGGAATAAAAGAGCCGATTCCGATGAGTGAAACGCCCCCGGAATCTGACCTTTACTATGGTGAAATTGTATTTGGCAAAGCCTGGCCGCCGCTAACCGATAAAACCGGCGGTTTGTATACCGGCAGTTATGTGCTGCAAACTGGCGATAGCTGTCGCAATGCCCGGATCATAATGCAACTGGGCAGGAATGACGAGATTGTTACTTCTACAGCGCCGGGAAGCGTCGACATGATCGACGCGCGTGTTCCCAACCTGGTGGAACTAACACCGGAAGAAACCGTGCTGCGTACCGCCAGGAATACCGGTTATTATTATTTTCTGCCGCGCGGCACCAGGTTATGGATAACCGGACAAAAAGGCGAGTATTTACGGGCGCGGCTATCGCCAACCGAAGAAGCCTGGGTGCAATCCGCCAGTGTCCGGCAGTTACCGGCAGGAACTGAACCCCCGCAGGTCATTGTCTCCGCAGTTCGTACCCGCGCATTTTCGCGTTTTACACGCGTGAGCGTTTATACCGGCGTTCAAGTACCGTTCCGGGTGGAGCAAGATATTACCACTCAAACCATGCGGGTGTGGTTTTATGGAGTGGTTTCAGATACGGACTGGATCAGGTATGATAGCGGTGATCCGCTCATTAGGGAAATTGTCTGGAATCAAGAGTCGCCCGAAGTATATGTGTTAACTATCCATTTACAGCAAAAGCGGCAATGGGGATACCAGGCCCGTTTTAATGAACAGAAACATTTTGAACTGGATATTAAAAAAGCGCCCGGTAAATCCGGCTGGTTCGCTTCGCATTTGAAAAATCTATTTATCGTACTCGATCCGGGTCATACTCCGGACAAAGGCGCGGTCGGCCCGACCGGTACTCTGGAAAAAGACGCCAATTTGGTTTTGGCCAGAGAGCTGGGTGAACAATTACGGAAAAAAGGCGCTTTTGTCTTTTACACCCATGAACAGGATGGCATATCCCTGGCAGGACGCAAACGCCTGGTGGAGGCGCTTAATCCGGATTTCCTCATCAGCTTGCATCATAATGCGATCCCCGATGGCGTAAATCCGTTTAAAAGCAGGGGAACCAGTACCTATTATTTTCATCCGCAAAGCTATGAACTGGCGCGACTGGTGCAAAAGAAACTGTTGCAGGAATTCAAGTTGCCGGATTTCGGCTTGTTTTATGATAACCTGGCGATGTGCCGGCCCACGCCAATGCCGGCCATTCTGGTGGAACCGGCGTTTATGATGCACCCTGATGAAGAAATGTTGATAATGTCCAAAAAATACCCGCGCCGCTGCGCCGCTGCCATTATCGACGCCCTTGAAGAGTATCTTAACCATGATCGTGATTGAACGGAGGTTTTTTGCACTATAAATATTGCCCCCACTGCGGGCAGCTTTTAATAAAGAAATTCCAGGATGGCCGCAACCGAATGGTTTGCGACCAGTGCGGTTATGTGCATTATCAAAATCCTTTACCGGCTGCTGCTGTGGTAGTTATGCGGGATCAGCAGGTGCTGCTGGTTAAAAGAAAGTTTGCCCCACACGCAGGTGAGTGGAGCCTGCCGGCCGGTTTTGTTGAACATAACGAAACCCCGGAAGAAGCGGCCGTACGCGAAACTGCCGAAGAAACCGGCCTCACTGTGCGTATAAAACAATTGCTGGATGTTGCAGGAACTTGCGAGGATCACAAGTCCAACATTGTGCTGGTTGTTTATAAAGCCGAGCAAACCGGTGGAACCCTGCAGGCCGGCGATGACGCTGAAGAAGCCGGATTTTTCCCGGTTGATGATCTGCCGGGGAAAATTGCTTTTACAAGTCATAAACGGGTTTTGGAAAAATACATAAACAGGTATTGATTTTTAGTAATTTCTGAAATATATTGTTTTATCGGTACGCACACGACCGGGTTATACGTATTTAAGCGGAATATATAGTGTTTATTTTTATTTTTATAACAAACCTTACAGGGATTAGCTGTTAATGAGCATTTACGACGAACTGGCGAATTCAATCCTGGCAAAGGATCTGACTCAGAATGATTTACACGATCTGGCAGAAATCGCCCGGGAGCAGCACTTTTATAAAGACGAGTTAGTTTTTTCAGAGAATGAAGAGGGCGACAAGTTTTATTTACTGATGGAAGGCAAGGTTTGTATTGAACGACGTATCATGTCAACCATTATTCCGGTGCCTAAACTCATTGTTACCGTAAAAAAGGGACAAATTTTCGGTGAAATGGCGTTTGTGGAAAAGACCGTCCGTTCCGCAACGGCGCGATGCAAAAGCAATGTTCGGGTGCTCTTTTTTGTTTATAATGATTTAAAGCAGCTTTTCTCCCGGAACCCCGAACTGGCGAACAAATTACTGACCAATATGGCCGGTATTCTCAGTAAACGGTTACGCCGCATGAACGATCAATGGCTGAATACCCATGCCAGGTTCCCAACTACCTGAGCGCCATGCTATAGATTGCTCTAAAAAATTGAAATTCAGGACATTATAATGAACACCATACTGATTATCAAGGAGTGTTTTTTATATGAAACCAATCATCCTGATCGTGTTTGTCGGTATCCTGGGGAGCTTTTGTATGTCTGACAAGGAAAAACAGCCACAACCGGGCGGCGTTGCTGATGAGAGCTTGATCGCTAGCCGCACCGATATGGTGGAATACCAGATCAAATCCAGGCATGTACGCGATAAAAGGGTGCTCCAGGCTATGCTCAAGGTGCCGCGTCATAAATTTGTGCCGGCTAAATATATGTATAATGCCTACGAAGATAATCCCTTGCCGATTGGCTACGGGCAGACTATATCCCAGCCCTATATAGTAGCTTTTATGACGGAAGCTCTGGAACTGAAAGGGGAGGAGCGGGTTTTAGAGATTGGCACCGGCTCCGGCTACCAGGCGGCAATTTTATGCGAACTGGTCAAAGAAGTCTATTCAATTGAAATTGTCGAACCGCTCTGTTTACGGGCGCAGCAAACCCTTGCCGAACTGGGGTATACAAATTTTCATGGCCGCTGCGGCGACGGCTATAGCGGCTGGCCTGAGACCGCACCATTTGACGCTATCATTCTCACCGCCGCGCCCGTTGAAATACCCGACCCCCTGGTGCAGCAGTTAAAAGTTGGCGGTCGGATGATCCTGCCTATTGGCGATTCTTTGCAAAAACTGATCCTGATCACTAAAAGACCGGATGGAACTATTGCCAGCCAGGACCTTATCGGCGTGCGGTTTGTGCCCATGACCGGTAAAGCGGAACAGCTTGATTAATCCGCATGTCGTTTTAAGCTGAATATTTGGATCGTGGTATAACAGGGATCGGTTGAAACAAATTTCCGGCGAATTGCGTATTTGTAACAGAGCAGGTTACTATTTAACTAAATCAGACGAGGTGTACCATGACCGACTCGACAACTGTTAAAAAACTATATCGTTCCGGTGTGCAAAAAATGATTGGCGGGGTATGCGGCGGCGTTGCCGAGTATTTACGTATCGATCCTACCCTGGTTCGGGTTGTGTGGTCGTTGGCGGTTCTGTTTAACGGGATCGGGATTTTAGCATATATCGCCTGCCTGGTATTTGTGCCTTTAAATCCGGAGCATATCGGGCTTGCACCCTCTGAACCGAAAAATAGTAACAATTTTGGGGTGTTTATCGGCATTGCCATTGTTTTTATCGGCGTAATGTTTTTGTTTAACAATATATTTAATTTTATCTGGCCGTTTCACTGGCGCTGGTATGGATTCTGGCCGTTCCACTGGCACACCTTTTGGCCGCTCATCCTTGTCGCTTTTGGCGGCTGGTATATTTATTATACCATGCAAAAGGATAAACAATCGTCCGCTGCCGGTGCGCAGGACGAACCGAGCAAAACCAGGTTGTATCGCAGCAGATCAACCCGGATGATCTCCGGCGTGTGCGGTGGGTTGGCTCATTACTGGCATGTTGATGTTAATATTATTCGCATCGCTTTTATTATCATGACCTTTTTAACTCATATCGTTTTAGGAATTGGAATTTATATCGCCTTGATCATACTGGCTCCTGAAGAACCGATTTATGCGCCGATAAACAAGGCGGATAGTGTTAATGATAAACAGAACAATCAAAATACAACGGAGGTGCAAAATGCGTAGCCGGTTTTCCTCCATCGCCACCGGTGTGCTATTTATTATCATCGGTATCATTTTACTGTTAAACAAACTGGATGTGATCAATTTTGGCTGGGATGAAGCGTTGCCGTTTTTGTTTATCGCCCTGAGTGTGCTATCATTTTTCAGCGCTTTTACCGGCAAAAAAGGCAATTCGTTCTGGGGAGGATTTTTTGGTATCCTCGGCGTTTTTTATTTGTTGCAGAATTATGATGTTTTCGACTATTTTTGGTTTGGCGATACCTGGCCGGTCTTTATGCTGGCGTTCGGCATTGGCTTTATTGTTATGTTCCTGTTCAACCCGCGCGACTGGGGGGTGTTGATTCCCGGCGGGATATTTACATTTCTGGGCCTGGTTTTTTTCCTGGAATCACTGGACTTGGCCTGGATCACCATGCGGGTGATAAAAAACCTGTGGCCGTTGATCCTGGTGTTGATCGGCATCGGTATTATTACCAGTTCCTTGTCCAAACAGCGACATATATCTGAAAAGAGCAGACAACAGGAGCAGTAAAATCCAAAAATTCAATTGCACATGATAAATTCCGGGCGCGCAATATTACCGCCCGGAATTTTTTTGTTTAACCGGGTTTGGGGAATGACTTTTATTGTGAGTATAAAGATGGAGGGGAAAACCTTTGCAACTCGTCCCAAGCTCCTGGCTCCCGTCTCGTGGGGCTGTATCAAAAGCCCCAATTTAAGAAGGATTATTAAAACTTAAAACTATTTTGTCATTTCGAGCGAAGCGAGAAATCTTGTTTTTCAATATGTTAGCCGGTAAGGTGGGTTTCTAACCCACCATTTTTTTATTCAAATTATTGTAATATTTTACAATTTTCAGTCGGAGACTGAGCGCTTCCGCACAGGCGGGAGTAACTTGGTACGAGGTTGAGTCTGAGAAGAAACGCCAAGTCTTCTCGATACGTCCCGAAAGGTGAAGCAACGGGACTACCCGATGACCGGGCTTGTTGTATGTAGACCCGCCTTTAAGCAGATTTGTCCCGGCTAAAGCCGGGACTACCAACAACCCGCTTTCATTGCCACGTCATTTATGACGTGGTTTGGTTATTTTAAAAAATGTGACTTTAGTCAAATACATATTTAGGCTAAAGCCTTGTTTTTGCTTTATTTTGTCCCACTATCTAAAGATCGTGGCAATGATGGAGTTTACCGGAAAACCGCTCCCCCAGGTATCGGCTGTAAGTCCGTTTATGGTCAAAACTCCATAGATGATGTGCTACGCACCCCGAGACTGTGTGAAAAGGCTTTTAAAACACTAACTTTTTAGTACTTGTACGTTACCTGTATTAAGCTGAAATTGGAGTACAGGCCCTTTATGGACTGTGGTCGCCGCAGGCGACCACGAAATGCTTTGTTGCTTGAATAAAAACAACTAGTTGCCTGTTGTTTGGTTTATATGTAATAACTGGCAAGTTTTCTTATTTCAGATAATATTCGGACCTTCAGCCCAAAGCATCGCATAAAGGCGATGCACTGGTATATAAATGTCAATAGTTATTTTAATTATAAACAAGGCTAAACAAGTCTCTGATTTATTAAATTTCAATATAAAAAGCCAATTTTATTCATAAGTAAGCAGTTTTTTAGTATCAGG
>JAKQIY010000001.1 GCA_029561455.1 bacterium | reverse complement strand
AAAAAGACTCGGGCGTAAGAACAAGTCATACGCCAGAGTCATTTAAATACATTTAAATATTACTGGTTAGAATAAAAATCCGAAAGAATAGCTATGGAAATTACCCAACACGCCGATATCTTTATAGCAGTAATCCATTCTCAAGCCGAAATTATTCATGAGGTTGATGAGAACGCCGCCGCCAAAGGTTGGGCCATATTCGGAATCTTCCATGAACATGGCTTTCATTCCACCGCGCAGAAAGAAAGTACCATAACCGGGAATTTTCATTGAATACTGAGCGCCGGCATTGACGGATTCGGTATTGTTATTGGGGTGCAAGGCGTCGGCGGCAATCGTCAAGCGATGATTGCCGAGCACAATCGGATTAACGGCAAAGCCAACGCGGAATATCAATGGTAATTCCCAACCTTCCAGTTTAAACTGACCGGCAGCCCATTGATAGTTACCGGCTTCACCCGGTTCAATATCGATAGGATTAAGGAGGTCCATACCATCATATTTCATTTTAGTGCCATAGTTGGAGATACTCATACCAATCGACATACCATCGGCTCTTTCGCCGGTGGGTGAGAAAAAGTGAGTATTTAACAACACACCCAAGTCGACCGCCATAGCGTTGGCGTTCAGGTGCCATATTTTAGAATTGACATATTTAAAAGAAGCGCCGAAGGAGAACCATTGCGCCAGTCTTCTGGAATAGCTGAAACTGGCGGCGATATCATTCGCCGAGAATTTTTCACCGGTACCTTCCTGCATCGCCATATTTGTAACATCCATATCGCCATACCCGATTTGGGTAATGCCGAGTGCGAGGGTGCCGACCGACGGTAAAACCAGGCCCACGCCGGCAAAGGATGTATTAATATCGACAACCCAGGGTTGAATGGTGAATTGCGCTTCGCTTTTTTCCATATAGCCGAGACCGGCCGGGTTCCAGTAGATGGCAGAGAGATCGGTAGCTAAACTGACATAGGCATCGCCCATCGCACAGCCGGCGCTTCCCATCCCAATTTCCAAAAAGTTCGCTGTTGCTGTTCCGACGCGACTTTTTTGCGCAAAGCTGGGGGAGCAAAAGCTTAACACAAGCAAGCCTGAAATCAACATCAACAGACTGCTAACTTTTCTTCCTTTCATAATTAATTACCTCTTTATTTTTAAAATTCTTTTTCTTTTTTAATTGCTCACTAACCTGCATACGTGAATATTATTTAATAATAGCAAATTTGCCCATTTTTTCATCACCGGTTTCATCAGCCTTGATGTACCAGATGTACATACCGGCTGCTGTTTCCAGTCCGTCTTTGGTCAACAGATCCCAATAGGTAATCCCGTCGTCGGTGTCGTTTTCGACAACAATTTCGTCAATAAACACGCCGCTAACGGTAAAGATTTTGATCGAACATTTAGCCGGCACATGAGTAAACATCAATTGGCGTCTTTGGTTAAAGTCCGGGTTTGCCAGGGCTGTTTCCAGGGTATTGGTAGCGACATAGGGGTTGGGAACAACTTTGACTTTTTCCAGGGCTTCTTTGATTTTAGATTTGTTGGTTGTTTGTGTAGATCTTACTTCAAAGAACAAAGAATCTGTTTTCCAGAAGGGGCGAGTAAATTTGACTTTGTAAACATCGCCAGGTTGTGGCAATTGCGAGGCATTTTGACAGGCTCTAAAGTCAATAATGAATACGGAGCCAGCCCATCTGTCGGTATTATCCATAGCGCCGACAATGATTCGGTCATTCAAGATTTCAAAAGTAGAGTTTTGATTTCCTAACGAATCGGGCATATCCTGCGCCATTAAATCCATGACATAGGGTTTATGGGTCACAGAATCAATAACCGAGTTATTTTGTACATAGAATGAAAAGCTCTGATTCGGAATCAGGAATTTATTATCGATTCTGGTATCATTTTCATCTTTGATACGGGTTATGGTTGTAACCCTGGTGCGACCTGTGTAAGCATTGGGGGTGTCGGTGAAGATAATATCATAATCCCATGAGAAATAATTGGATTCGACCGAAGTCGGCGTAACAGTCATGGGAGAGGTTCCTTGTTGCCAGCCTGAATGGATATAATCATATTCCGGGGTGATTACGGGAATATTAACATTCAGCTGTATGCCTTCAAAAATATCCGTGGTAACACCACCCGGTTGAATAAACCAGTAATTGAGGGTTTCAGTCGAGTCGACCAGCATCGGGCCGGGGTTGGTCGGGGTTTCGGAATAGACCAGGGCATTACCGTCGGAAGCGTCGTAAATATAGATACCGTCATTGACCCATCTGCGACCCCAGTCACATTTCTGGACAACACGTATTTCGTCGACCGAGAACATCACCTTGTAGCGGTTGTTTTCCCGCAGAGCGCCTTTAGCAACCAACGCCGGAGTAATCGTTCCTGAACCGAGGGCATTTTCTTTACCTTCGACTTTAATGGAACTGGTTTCTTCATAACCGGCTGCAGTCGGACGTGGTTTTACGATTTGCACATTTTTGGTGGTAAAGACAACCTGTTCGGTTTCGTCTACCTTGATTTCCCAGTTGTTTTCAGAGGGAGGAACGCCGATATCTTCAATACCATAGTCGTAAGCAACCAGCACATAATAATAGGTGCGGCCATTTTGAACATTGACATCACGGTAGGAATGGAGTATACCGGAATCGTTACCGAGATAATAGCTGGTACCGGTATTGGCGATACCAAATTCGGTAAAGCCTTTTTTATTGTTCACTTTATCGCACTGGAACAGGGCTTTGTAACCGCTCTGATCGCCAACCGCATTGGTCACGAGGGCGGCATCGGTAAAGTTACGATCAGTGGCTTTATATAAACGATAGCCTTCAAAATCGTTTTCATTATTGAGAAATCCTTCACGGGTTTTGGTTTCGGAAATATTATCCCATGTTAACAGGACTTCGCCATCGCCGGCAGTTGCTTTCAGGGTCGGCATTAGTGGCGGTTGGGCAAAACGATAGTCGGTTTCGTAAATAACCTG
>JAKQIY010000083.1 GCA_029561455.1 bacterium | reverse complement strand
CAACCTGATCGTCGCAGTAGATGCGCTGCATCCGAATGATGATGTAGAGAGCGTTAATGTTGGCGCGGAATACGGGTTCAACAAGATGTTCTTTTTACGCGGCGGTTACAAGTCGTTGTTTGCCAGCGATTCCGAAGAAGGTTTGTGCCTGGGCGCAGGATTCAGCTATAGTTTAGCCGGCGCCGGCACGTTGATGCTCGATTATGCCTATGAAGATTTCGGGGTGCTCAAAGATGTGCAATTGTTCACGATTGGATTGGGCTTTTAGAAAAATAATATAACAGAAATAATTAAAAAAAGGCTCTCACAATGGAGAGCCTTTTTTTTATGTATTATTAATAACCAGACTAGACTAATCAAGTAGCATAATCACCATCATTAAATAATGTAACCCTGGTACCTGCTATAAATTCAGGTATGCTAGTATATTAAAGAAAGTGAGAAGACAAGCCAGTTAATTGAAAGAATATTGTAATTTTTAAACTCACATCCCCTTAGACCATCGTAATAATTTTTCAAATCCTTCATGAGCGGCCTTGATGATCAAATGGATATTAACCGGTTTAACAAAATAATCGTCAAATCCAGCCCTGCGACATTCCAGAAAATCATAAATTGAAGCATAACCGGTCACTGCATAAATACATTCAGCGATCCTTTCTTTTCTAATCTGGCGGCACAATTCCAGACCGTCCATACCGGGTAATTGCAGATCGAGAAAAAAAACATGAAAGTCTTCTTTTTTTATCATTTCCAATGCTTCTTCACCCGAGGAAGCGCTGGTGACTGCATACCCGCTATCCGATAATGTATCTTTCAGTAATTGCTGGATTGATTCCTGGTCATCGACGACAAGGATTTTATTCATAATTGCTCCTCAATTATATGATACTGTAATATCTATTATCGGTGATAAGAAATTAAAATTAATTATTTTTGACCATTTTTTTTATTCTTTTTAAAGTTGTTGTTACCAATCAAGAAACGTTTTTTGAAATATAACAAATTTTTAAATTATTTAAAACAAATGAAATAAATACTCTGGTGAATTTATTGAAATCATAAATAAATATCCGTTTACCCGCTATGAACATGTTCTCTGAAGCAACTTTCACATTATCAATTGTTTACACACTGCTCAAAATTTCTATGAAATGTAAATACTAAAGAATACTAAAATACGGCTGCATCCAGGCAGAAAAATTTTTATATAAAATTCACTGGAAATGTATTTCTATGGAATTTGACAGGTTATTTTTTGGTTATGGAATAACAAAATTTCATAAACTTTTGATGATATAAAAAATTTATAATATTTTAATTTGATAAAATTTTGAATTTTTGTAAACATGGGTTCTTTGATCTAATACTTACCCAAAAAGAGAAGAAAGAGAATATGGAAATTGTAAAAAAAGATGAATTGCTGGGAATGGTCAGAAAAGTATTCCCACCTTTACCAAATGATAGTAACCTGGCAATATTGATTGATTTACCAGTTAACAAATCGGAAGATAATGAAAGCTGGCAGGTGCGACGTAAAATGGCCAGCGAATGGGCAGGGGCTTTAAAGGAAGCTGTCGGAATATTGGGGTTGGAAAAAATTAATTTATATGCCTATCCAAATGTAGGTTCAGGCAATGCCGATTTACCGGATAAGGTATATGAAATTAACGGGATTTTACCGGAACTTGCCAGCGATCTGGCCTCAACAGGTTCGGAAACACCTTTATTAACAATGTACAATTTAAACCAGTTATTTTTTGCGCCCACAGAATATTCTGCTACGGCCCCATTAAAAATAGCTGCATCACGTTATGGATTCAGGGCGGCTACCATGCCGGGTTTTTCTGCAAAAATGCTGCCGGCTTTATTTGTAGATTATGAGGCGGTAAACAAACGGGTTTTGTTATTAAAACAAAAGCTCGATTATGCCAACCTTGTTACTGTAAAATTCCTTGTTGACGGGTACAACCCCAAAATGATGGTTTTTGATTTATTCCAACGGGCTGCACATGCCAGTAGCGGTCAGTTCCCGGAAAAAGGTATGGCCGGTAATTTCCCTAGCGGCGAGTGTTATATAGTTCCTTATGAAGGTGGATTGGGTGTTGCCAGTAAAACCAAGGGCCATTTACCGGTGCAATTTAATAATGAAATTGTCGAATACCGGGTACGCCAGAATAATGTTTCCAAAGTATTATCACAGGGTCAATTCAGTACACAGGAAATTGAGTATTTAAAAAGAGAACCGGCTTATGGTAATATTGCCGAGCTTGGTTTTGGTGTATTGGCGGAATTTGGTATTAAACCGGTCAATGAAATTTTACTGGATGAAAAGCTGGGTTTTCATATTGCCTTCGGACGCAGTGATCATTTTGGCGGTATTACGGGTCCTGCCATGTTTTCATCCCCAAAGGCTGTTGTACATATTGATCGTGTTTACATTCCAGAAATGCAGCCTCGTATAAAAATTGTCTCAATCGTCTTTTCTTATCCTGATAAAACTACAGAAACGATCATGAAAGATGGCAAGTATCTGATTTGGAAATTTTAATAACTAGTCTTTACGAGCGCCTGTTAAAAGATGTAAAAATAAAAAACGTGAGGTGAAAAACCATAACCATCAAGTTGTATTTTTTCGATAAACTTGTCCTGTAAAGAAAAATGGTAACAGCGATAATTTTTCTTGATTTTTATACATTATTCCAGTAACTTGTAAAAAAATGAATATACACGAATATAGTTCTTTGGTTATGCAATTATGCCAGAAAAAACAGCGGTGAATATAAAGATAATCCAGCAATCAATAATGCTTTTTGTATTTTTTGCCAGTAGTATTCAAGTGCATCCAGTTATCGGTGCACTTTTTTTTTGCCTATTCTATAAAAAATACTGCTGGATTGTTATAAGGACAAGAAATAGTTACAAGATTATCTTATAACGGAATTTTAGGATTAAAAAAGCCAAGTAAGGAGAATAAGAAATTGCATAAAATCCTGGACAAGTTAATCGAATTACAGGATGTTGATATTCAGTTAAAAGAACTGGCTGAAGCGCGTGGCGATTTGCCGCAACGGGTCAACGAATTGAAAATGCAGGTCGAAAAAACCAAATCCGACCTGGCATTTAAAAAGCAAGAAAAAAAGGATAAACAAAGCCGAAAATTTGCTATAGATGGAAATACATCTTTGTTGAAAGAAAAGTTAAAGAAATACCAAAATCAGCTTTACCAGGTAAAGAATAATAAGGAATATGATGCAATAACTCTGGAAATAGAGAATTGTAAAAAAGAAATTGATGCTTTAGAATATGAATCTCTGGAACTGGATGAAGCAACTAACAGCATTGATCAGCAAATTGGTGAACTGGAAAAAATGCTGGAGACCCTGGTACAGGAGACCCAGGAAAATGAAAAAATTCTCAATGAGATGCTGGCCAAAACTGAACAGCAGGAAAATATATTAAAAGATAAACGCACTGAAATAACCAGGGATATTAACCGGCCATTATTAAATACTTATGACCGCATACGTTTAAATCGAGGCGGACGGGCATTATCATACCTGACTCATGGTTCATGTAATGAATGCTCAAGCCGTATACCTCCACAACGCGGCATGGAGATACGTATGATGGACAAATTATTTTTTTGTGAGGTTTGTGGTCGGATACTGGTATGGAGACAAGAAGAATCAGTTGCTAATACTCAAGTCGGCAATGAATAAACCATCAACTAGTAAACAACAGAACTTGTTATATAGAATAGCCAAAGCAGGTCAGGTGATCGCGTTCCGCAAGCCGGAATGAGGAAAGTCCGAACTCCGCAGGGTAGGATGGTCCGTAACGCGGACCCGCTGTGAAGCGGGGAAAGTGCCACAGAAAATAGTCGGCCTCAGTGATGAGGTTAAGGTGAAAAGGCGAGGTAAGAGCTCACCGCCCCGGTGGCGACATCGGGGGCATGGTAAACCCCATCCGGTGCAAGACCAAATAAGAGGGAAGAGGCGGCCCGTCTCGTTCGACCCTCGGGTAGGTCGCTAGAGGTGTCGGGCAACCGGCATCCCAGATAAATGATCACCGGTCCGGTCTACCGGGCAACAGAATTCGGCTTATCGACCTGCTTTGGTTTTATAATTCATGGCAAGAGGAAAAGGATGATTATTCCCCAGATATGTAAACCCGGAGTTAGTTTATGGATTTGAAATGGATTGTGCTGGATGATGCAGATGATGGTAACATATATGACCTTGCCCGAGAAATGAACGTTCCTCTGATCATTGCACAAATTTTATGGCGCAGAGGTGTGAACTCGGTTGCCGATGCGAAAAAATTTTTTCGCGCTACAATCGATCAACTATACGATCCATTTTTAATTAAAGATATGGCAAACGGGGTTGAACGGTTACGTAAAGCAATACTGAGTAATCAAAAGATTTTAATTTATGGCGATTATGATGTTGACGGTATTACCTCGGTTTCATTATTGTATTTATTGTTGAAGGAACTCGGCGCTACGATTGAGTATTACATTCCTGACCGGCAGCAGGAAGGTTATGGCTTGTCGGAAAAAGGAATTCGCCGGGCCAGTGAACTGGGAGTTAACCTGATAGTAACAGTAGATTGCGGAATTACCGGCCATGCCGAAATTGCGTTGGCAACCACTTTGGGTATTGATGTTATCGTCAGCGATCATCATGAACCGGCTGCCGATCTGCCCAAAGCTATTGCCGTCATCGACCCCAAAAGGGCCGACTGCTCTTATCCCTTTAAAGAACTAGCGGGAGTAGGTGTTTCTTACAAGTTGGCGCAGGGCTTGCTGATCAGGATGGATATTGATCTATCCATACTGGAGAAATATGTGGAATTGGTGGCTATTGGTACTGCCGCTGATATTGTGCCCCTAATTGATGAAAACCGCATTTTTGTAAAAAACGGTCTGGAACGGTTGAACGATAGTGATAATATCGGGTTAAAGACTCTGATTACCGCAGCCGGTCTGCATGGCAAAGACATCGGTACAGGACAAATTGTGTTTATCATCGCGCCGCGTATTAATGCGGTTGGGCGTATGGGCGATGCCGAACGGGCTGTCAAGTTACTCACTACCGATAATGAATCGGAAGCACGGGATATTGCCGAAGTGATTGAAAGTGAAAACCGGCACCGCAAGAGTGTTGATGAAGAAACTTTTAACGGCGCCTTGTTCCTTGCCGAAGATCAATTTAAAATGGGCCGCACCCATTCTTTGGTTTTGCACAAAGAAAACTGGCATACCGGAGTGATCGGCATTGTCGCATCGCGCATTGTTGAAAAGTATTACCGGCCTACGGTGCTTATTTCTGTAGAAGATGGGGTTGGCAAAGCCTCGGCGCGCAGCATACAAGGATTTGATCTGTATGAATCACTCAAAGAATGTGAAGATTTGCTGTTGGGTTATGGCGGCCATAAATATGCAGCCGGATTGTCCATTGATAAAAATAATATAGAAATATTCCGCGACCGGTTTGAGGATATTGCCCGTAAAAAACTCACCGAAGACCTGTTAATCCCCAAATTACAGATAGATGCAGAAATACAGCTTTCACAAATTAATGACAAGTTTGTCGACCTGTTGAAAAAGTTTGCGCCTTTTGGTCCGCACAATATGCGGCCTGTGTTTGTATCGCGTAAGCTGCAAATAGTCGGTACGCCGGTCATTGTCGGCCGCAATCATTTAAAATTCAAAGTCCGCCAGGATAATACAGTTTTGGATGTAATTGGCTTTAATATGGGTGAATTATTTTATCGTTTATCGCCGGGTGAATCGAACCTTGACCTGGCGTATGTAATTGAAGAAAATGACTATATGGGTCGCACAACGATCCAGTTAAGAGCTAAAGATTTACGTTAAATTTTCAGGAGTATATTATGGATCCAAGAGATGAACAGGGGAAAATATGGATGAATGGACAATTCATTCCCTGGATGGACGCCAAAGTGCATGTCATGTCTCATGTCCTGCATTACGGCAGCAGTGTATTTGAGGGAATGCGTTGTTACAAGACCCCACAGGGGCCAAGTATATTTCGCCTTGCCGATCATATCCGGCGGCTGTTTGATTCTGCTAAAATATATCGTATGCCGATTCCCTATACCCAGGCTGAAATCATTGCCGCCTGTAATGAGACGATTCGGGTGAATAAATTTGAATCTGCCTATGTACGGCCTCTGGTATATCGCGGTTATCATAGTCTGGGTGTTGACCCCACCAAATGCCCGGTCGATGTAGTGATTGGCGCTTTAAACTGGGGTCGTTACCTTGGTGAAGATGCCATTAAAAACGGCGTTGATGTAGGCGTTTCCAGTTGGCATCGCCTGGCGCCGAATACCATGCCTTCAATGGCCAAAGCCGGTTCGAATTACATGAATTCGCAACTGATCAAACAGGAAGCGCATTTAAACGGTTATGCTGAAGGTATCGGCCTGGATGTAGACGGTTATGTGAGCGAAGGCAGCGGCGAAAATATATACCTGGTGCGTGGCGGGAAAATATGTACACCGGCCATAAACTCCAGTATTCTGGCGGGAATAACCAGGGATTGTGTATTTACCCTGGCAGCAGAAATGAAAATTCCGGTGATTGAAACTAAAATACCCCGTGAAATGTTGTATATAGCCGATGAGATCTTTTTCTCCGGCACGGCTGCTGAAATTACCCCGATACGGTCGGTCGATCATGTGCAAATCGGTTCGGGAAGCCGCGGCCCGATTACGGAAAAAATTCAACGCCGTTATTTTGATTATATCGACGGCAAGTGTGATGATATTTATGGCTGGCACGATTTTATAAAATTTTAAGCAACAGTCTGCAATCTTACATAAGGAATAGGAGTAAATGGAACTTGTCGTAAAACTAGTCCATTTACTCTTTTCCCGGAAAAACTGTTTTACAATGTATAATCTAAATAAACAATAATTTCATAATTTAAAGCAATAAAGAATTCATAATTAATACATGTTTATAGAAATTGAAGACGATCTTAAAGATCTGCAAACCCCTGCCAATCGCCGCAAAGCCAGGGAAACTGCGTTACAGGCGCTATATGCGCTGGAACTCTCCGGGAATACGGTAAATACCGTAACCAGAGAGTTTTTGGGCGATGCGGATAAAAATAATCCTGTGGTTGTTTTTACCTGTAAACTGATCGCCAATACATTCACCCATCGTGAAGAATATGATGATTTCATCCGTGCTCACTCCAAAAACTGGAAATTTGACCGTATCGCAATTCTGGACAGGATAATTATGAGGATGGCGATATGTGAGTTTGTTGATTTTGATGATATTCCTCCCAAAGTATCTATCGATGAAGCGCTTGAACTCTCAAAATTGTATAGCACCGATAAAAGTAGCGGGTTTATTAACGGCATTCTTGACGCCATATATGACGATCTAAAAAAACAGGAAAAAATCAACAAGATCGGGCGCGGCTGCCTGGACACCTCGGATTTTACCAAATAAATTGCCCCGGATTCATTATTTAAAAAAATTTTTTTCCCTGCAAAATTGTTCGAATACATGAGCGGGTGGGGTTTATATTGTTTAATGACCTGGTATTTGGAAAAATAACTACAAACCCGGCTGATCGCTTTAGCGGAGTTCGTCTTTGGATGGAACCGCGAATTACAGTAAAAGCCGGGAAAAGCGTGATTTCGGAATACCGGTTAATTATTCTGCAACTTTTAGGTAAATATTACATATAATGATAAGGCGGTACGAATTCTAGTTGTTGTTTTGTTAGTTTTTGTTTAAATTATATATTTACAAATTCTTGTCCACAGGAATGACGGATTATACGCCGGTTGTAAATCGGTTCAATTGAACGCAATTTATGTAAAAAATATGGTTAAACGAAGGATAGTCGATTAAGAATAACGTTTCGAATTGTCTGTCTCTTTATAATAAAATGTCTCAACCAAGAGGTTTTACTCTATGTTAGAAAAGTTTTTTTCCAAATTAATGGGCGGAACCAATACCGAGCGTGAAGTTAAACGCATTTGGCCTATTGTACACACGATCAATGAATATGCTGAAGATTATAAAAAACTCACCGACGAAGAGTTGAAATCCAAAACCAATGAATTTAAATATCGTTTACGCATTGGTGAAACCCCGAATGATATACTGCCGGAAGCATTTGCGGTTGTCAAAGAAACCTGCCGGCGGTTGGTTGGCAAAAAATGGAATGTTCGCGGTATTGAAATCGAGTGGGATATGGTGCCTTATGATGTACAACTCATCGGCGGTGTAGTGTTGCACGAAGGCAAAATAGCCGAAATGGCCACCGGTGAAGGCAAGACCCTGGTAGCCAGTATGCCGCTCTATTTGAATGCCCTGCAGGGGAATGGCGCGCACCTAATAACTGTTAATGACTACCTGGCGCAGCGCGACTGCGAGTGGATGGGCGAAATTTACAAATTCCTGGGCTTGACCGTTGCCGCCATATACGGCGACCAAACCCCGGAAGAACGCCGCGCCGCTTATCACGCCGATATTACCTATGGCACTAATAATGAATTCGGGTTTGATTACCTGCGCGATAATATGGCTTCGGATGTGTGGTCTGTAGTCCAGCGGCCATTACATTATGCCATTGTCGACGAGGTCGATAGTGTTTTGATCGATGAATCGCGCACGCCGTTAATTATCTCCGGCGCTGTTGGCGCGCCTAAAAATATCTACACCGAATTAAAGCCAACAGTTGAAAACCTGTATAAAAGGCAAAAAGAACTGGTACAGCAATTGTTTCAGGAAGGCAAAGCCCTGCTGGAACAGGATGAAGAACAGGCCGGTATTAAAATACTACAGGCTCAGCGTGGTGATCCTAAAAATCCTGTTTTACTGGAATTATTGACCTCTGAATTCTGGGTGAAAAAGCTGATCGAGCGCATCCAGGGTCAGAATGAGGTTAACAAAACGATGGGGGAAATCGATGCCGAATTGTATTATACGATAGATGAAAAAAGCCATATTATCGATATTACCGAAAAAGGGCGAATTTTCCTTTCCGGCGGCCGTGACCAGGATATTGCCAACAAAATTCAAAAGCTGGATGACCTGGATGAAACACTGCAAAAGATCAGCAGCCAGAAAAACCGGGCCGAGTATTTTACTCATGATCCGATTACCGGAATGTGCGATGGTTTAACCCTTAATGGCCGCACTGCTCTGGCCAAAGTAAAAAGTCACATTTTGCCGGAGCATATTCAGGCTATCGATGCCCTGGCGCAACAGTTGACAACGCTACCCCAGGAAGTGAATAACCTGATACAAAGCCGTAAAATTGATAAAGCGACGGCATGGCGTAATTATTTTGAATTGGCAAAAAAACTTGACCGGTCTGTGAATGGCCTGGCGACGGAAGGGAAAAAAATATTACTGGCAGCCGGTAATGGCAAATATTCGGAAAAAGAAGTGGACGCCCTGGCGCAATTGCTGACCCTGATCAGGAATGAAGCCGATGTAGATGGCGGAGCAATTGTTAGCAAACAGTTGACCGACAGACGGCGGGAACTGGAAAATATCTTTTTTGAACAGGATAAACAATTCGGCTGCCCGGTAGGTCTGCGCGAAGAAGGTAAAATTGCCTTGCTGGCGGTCATTTATAACGGCGATCCGCTGCTGGTTCCGGTTATAGCCAAACTGGAAAGTCTGCTTGTAAATGAACCTGATGAAGCCGGACTTGCAACCGGAGCCGATCAAAAACAAGAGTACTTTGAATTCCGCGATAACGGCGCGATATTAAACCATATTGCTGAAAAAGGCAGAATAGCCCTGCTTGGTGGTAACCCCGATCTTTATGTGCTGCCCGATCGCAGCCTGGTTGAAGAACGTGACCTGCAAATTCAAAAATTACTGGACGATACTCTGAACCAGACATCTTTTGATTATACCTCCCGCGTGCTGGTAATAGAAGAATTGGAAAAAGATACCAGCCTGATCGCTGAATATATCGCTGCCGGCAATGAGCAGGAACAAGCCGAACGCGTTGCGGATTTTTATATGCGAGATGAAAAATCCACTGCTGTAACCTTGACCCCGTTATGTGTAAATTATTTATCGCATTTTGCCGAACAAACTCTGGATGTAGTTGCGGCGCTGGATGCCGATTTGGCAAAATATAAAAATGACCATAATAAATTGTTCAATGTGAATTCTGCCGGCAGTATTACGGAAATGACAGATGAGGAAATCGACCGTTTACTGGGATTCTCATACCGGCAAGTTGAACAGGAAATTCACACCTGGCGTGAACAAAACCAGGTTTCGGGAAATGAAAATTACATTCAAATTCGCAGGGAACTGGATCACTATCTGGCCGCCAGACTGGGCGTGGAAAATGGCAATGGCTTGTCCAGTATTTCACGGCGTTTTGAAGATGTGAGCCGGGTGGCGGCAGGTATAAAACGAGTTTTTGAGAAAATAAATGATCGTTCTACCAACCTCGTCGATAAAATCCGCTGGATACGACGCTATTTTACCTGGGAAGGTAAACTAGAAGAGAATTTGCTCAACACCGGCGCTATCATTTTTACCGGATTAACTGAAACGGGAAAGAACAGCCTGCTGGTATTGGTGAATGACCGGGCTGCCATAGTCAGAAGGCTCGTGGAACTGGTTAATGATAATAATGTCGATATAAATACAGTTTTTGAAATGACCTCAGCCGGTTATCCGCAAACACTGGAAAAATCCGCCAGTTCTATGCTGCTGGACGGCTTGCCGTTTTTCAGCTTTTCCCGCGAGTATCAAAAATTTCGCGATGAAATAATCCAGTATAGCAGCCGTAAAGTGAATACCAAAGCGGAATTGGACGGTCTGTTGCCACGCGAGAAAGCGCAGTTACGCGCCCGTAATATCATGCTCGATGACCGGGAAATGACGGATTTGCTTTCCAATGCGCATTTGCCAAATTTTATTATGAGTAATGAGGAAATTGAACACTGGTTCCGCACCCAGTTCGAGCGCAAACCCCGTTATATGCTGGAAGGTAAGCGCGATAAATTATGGCAGGATTATAACCGCGTGGAAGAACGGGTACAAAATATATCGCAGTTGCTGCGCGCTTTTACCTTGTATCAAAAAGATGTGGATTATGTCGTCAAAGCTATTGAAGAGGGAGAAACCCGGCGCACCGGCGCACAAAAAGGCAACAAAGCAGTTATGATCGTCGACCAGTTTACCGGTCGTTTAATGCCGGGCCGTCGTTTTAGCGAAGGGTTGCACGAAGCGCTGGAAGCCAAAGAAGGCGTGGAAGTGCAGGCCGAAAGTCAAACCCTGGCAACCATTACATTGCAAAACTTTTTCCGCTTGTATACCAAGCTGGCAGGTATGACCGGAACGGCGGAAACCGAGTCGCAGGAATTTTTTAGCACCTACAAGCTGGATGTAATTGTTATCCCAACCAACAAACCGGTAGTGCGCGACGATCAGAATGATGTGATATACCGGACGAAAAAAGAAAAATATGACGCCCTGATCGATGAAGCGATACGTATGCACGAAGCCGGACGCCCGGTATTGATCGGTACCATATCGGTTGATGTATCGCAGCATCTCAGCAACCTGTTCACGCTGCGGGGTATACCGGTTGCCAACTGGCTGAAAAAGGGCGATGTAAGTAAAGAATTGGAATCGGGCCGGTTCCATACAGTGCTGAATGCCAAGTATCACAAGAATGAAGCGGAAATTGTCGCCAAAGCCGGTCTGCCCGGATCAATTACCATTGCCACTAATATGGCGGGTCGTGGAACAGACATCAAGCTGACCAGGGATGTTATTGACCGCGGCGGTTTGCATATTATCGGTTCGGAAAAGCATGAAGCACGGCGCATTGACCGGCAGTTACGCGGACGCGCCGGCCGTCAGGGTGACCCCGGTTCTTCGCGTTTTTACCTGTCCCTTGAAGACGACCTGATGCGTCTGTTCGGCTCCGACCGGATCACTTCGATCATGAGCCGGCTGGGTTCTATGGAAGAAGGCGAGAGAATTGAGCATCCCCTGATAACCCGTTCTATAGAGCGCGCCCAGAAAAAGGTGGAAGAAAGAAATTTTGAAATCCGCAAGAGTTTGTTAGAGTATGATAATGTGCTGAATGAACAACGCAAGATCATTTACAAGCGGCGTCAGAATTTGCTTGGATTTGCGCAACCGGCAGATTTTGTCGAGTCCAAGATCAAGCGTTTTATTGATGAACCCGATAACCGTTCCACCTGGAAACTGCCGGAATTGTACGAAAATATAAAGCGCTTTTTTGGCGCTGAACCGGAAATCAGTATTGCTGAACTGGAATCAAAACGCCCGGACGCAATTAAAGAGTTATTACTGGAATGGGTGGAAGAAAAACTTGACGAACAGCGCCATTTAACCCAAATGCAGGAAAGGCATCGTATTTTAGGCTATTGCCGGACTACCGATGTTTTGAGTGAATTGGTGCGGCTGAAAATCCACTTGCATAACGCCGGTTCTACAGATGTTACCCGCTGGAATTTGGAAGGCATAAGCTATGAACTGGAAAGAATACTTGGCGCTACGCCGGACTGGCTGCAGAACAACCCGACTTTTACCGATGCTCAGGATGCGGAAAAACAAATACTGAATTGGGCGTTAGAAATATATCACGACAAAGAAAAGCAACATGCTGAGCAATTCAAAGAGCTGTTATTTACCGAAATACCATTGACCAGGTTTTTGGAAATATACATTAATGGTGTTATGAACCGTTACCTGCCTGAAAATGCAGCCGCGGGCACCTGGAATACCGAAGAATTTATGAATGACCTGGAAAGAGTATTCCTTGAACGCCCGGCGCTAGGTGAAAATGAATTGCGCACGATAAGGCGGGATAAAATTGCTGAAAAAATCCAGCAGTGGTTTGGTGAATTGCAGATCAAGGAAGTTGATGATAGCTTGTATCGCAACCGTGTTTTTGGTTATTTTTCATCCGGAGCTTTTGTAAACGCTTTCATTGAACGCCTGTTTATAAATTCTGCCGAAATTGCCAACCATGAAAAACCCGCGCTAAACAATAAGCAAAAGGAAGCGTTGCAAAAGTTTATTCATGATGATTTTAGTTTTTCTTACCAGGGCGACAACTGGAATGATTTCCTGAACCAGTTGTCCAACTATACACGACAGGTTTATTATAGCAAAGTAAAAGATTATATCAATGCTTATAATGATTTAATGCTGGCCAGCGCTTCCATGGAAGAAATGATCGAGGCGGCGATAATTGTGATTTTTAATACCATTAACAAAACCACCCGGGAACCGGAACAAGCACAAAAACTTTTGACGCAGAGTTTGGCCAATATGTTTCTTGGCAAACCCGATAAGTCGTTACCGGCCTCGACGGACACCAATACCCGCAACCGTTACCGCGAAGACCTGGTTGCGTGGGGATTGAATTATTACAAACTGTATTCCGATCGTGTGGAAAGATTCCACCAGGAACGGCTGAGCACGGAAATTGTTTTCGATTCTATTATCTCGATGATCGAAGATACTATTTTTACGATGATCGGCGCTATTCTGGGCAATGAATCCTCTTTGGATGCCGGGCAATTACGCCGGTTGGAATCGGAATGTCGCCTGGTGTTCCGGCAATCGCCGCGGCTGCGTGACGAAAGCGATGCAGACATGGATCCCAATGCGGTCATGGAGAAATTATGCGAGTGGGCTATAAGCATCTACCGCAAGCGTATTGATGAAATTGGTCACTCGGTAGTCGCCCGTTATGAACGGTATTATATTTTGGACAAAATTGATGAAAACTGGCGGGCCCATCTGAATGGCGTCGATGAATTACGCGAAGGTATCGGCCTGCGCGGTTACGGGCAAAAAGACCCGTTGCTGGAATACAAGTCCGAAGCCTATAAAATGTTTATGAAAATGATCGACAGTATCAACCGCGAGGTGGTAAGCACCCTGTTCCGGGTTTTTGATGTGGGCGGAGAGCTTGAAAACAGGGATTTACGTCGCGCTGAACCCATGCAACTGGCAACCTCGCACTCGCAGGTGGAACTGTTTAAACAATTGATGACTACCCGCAAGCCGCAGCCAACTCTGGCGCAGGCGCCCCGTGATGGCGGTGTACGCAAACCGGTAGTCAATGCGCCCAAAGTTGGCCGCAACGATCCGTGTCCCTGTGGCAGCGGGAAAAAGTATAAAAATTGTTGCGGAAAAGGTGTTTGATAAATAAAGAGTTGTGATAAGCAGCCGACAAATATTATAGGACCACTGGTTGCACGTGTACGCCATAAGGCCTATATTTATTTTTTATCCGGTTAAAGGATTGTTTTTTTGCTAGATGCAAAATGGAAACAATGATTCTCCGGACTATGATTCAACAAATACTTGCATTTATAAAATAAATTGATATATTCGAAACAGCGATTATCAAAATAAATTTATTTAAAGATTGAATTATTGACAGATTAAACCTGAAATATTTTTTGTTATTGATATAGCGGCGACTGGACAGAATAGTATCAAAAAGCAGATGCACTTTAGACAATGAAAACCGTTGGAGCGGTGGAGTAAAAAATTGATGAACAAACGAGTTCTGGACATATTAAGTTTTGTAATGAAAGAAATACGCGAAAATTCCTATGGCGATGTTGATTTACAATTGATTATGGATATTTTATCGACGCAGGGTTTTTCGGATGATGAAATTTCTTCCGCCATGTCGTGGTTAATGAGCCATGGCGAGAGTATCGACAGGTTGTTCAAGGGTTATCCGGCCGGCGTGCCGCGGCCCGTTTGGCGTTTATTGAATGAATATGAAAAAGAGATAATCACCCCGCAAGCATATAGCTATTTGTTCCATTTACGCGAACTGGAATTGCTGAGCGATGATGAAATGGAAAAGATTATTGAACGGGCTACCAGTTTGCAAATGTCGCATCTGGATGAAAAAGATATGCAGGATCTTATCGCTGCGGTGGTTCTTGATTTTGAAAACAGCGCTTCTGAAGGTTTCTTTCAGTTTAATTCAACTTCGCTGCCCCATTAATTTTATTCTTCCAACCGGGTTCTTGTTTAAGGGTTACTATGTCACAAATCCTGGTTATTGCCGATTCCAAAAAAAAATGTGCAACATTAGCTAAATATTTGGGGGAAAAATATACCTTTTATTCCGATTTTGCCGCATTGAAAAAACTTTTACCGGAGAGTTATACTTTTACGGCAAATGGGGAACTAGCCCCAAATTACACTGATGACGCCGGCCAGGAAAATACCGCAACGCAGTTCAGGAGTATGACGGCAAATTATAAGCAAGTCATTATCGCTGCCGATAATACTCCGCAAAGCGAGTTGCTTGCCGCAACTGTTATAAAAACTATCGGTCTGCACAACAAAAATATATACCGGGTAACAATCAGGGAATATACCCGTACCGGTATTAAAAAAGCTTTTTCCCATCTTTTACCCCCGCAAACGACTTTAATATCAGGTCTTAAAACCCGGCTGGCAATAGAGCATTTAATTAAAACCACAATTGGTGCAGCCGGTACATTGCAGCATCTGCACCTGGAACATATAATTGCCCTGGGCATGTTGTGTGAACACGCTGACCAGGTTGAGAAAACCGTGCTTAGGGACAATTTTGTCCTGAAAGTAATATTGGCGGCAACCGGGGGGATGGTCATACATTGCCGGTTGATAAAAAGCGTCGGGAAAAAAGTTAAGATCCCGAACCGCAGTTACGCACGGACGTTGATAACCGATTTTAAAACGATGAATTTCAAGGTCGGCAAGATAACGCGGCAGAGCCAAGAAATACCGGCCCCTGTGCCTTTTACTACCGATACATTGATCCAGGAGGCTTTTCGTCTTTATGGTATGAAACCGGCCAAAACCATCAAGGCTGCTCAAAAATTGTTTAACGGGGTAGAAATCGGGACAACCGGACGAAAGGGTTTAATCTCTTGTTATTTAACCGGTTCCGATTATATCGATCCGCAGGTTGTTGCCGTCGCGCGGGAATATATCTTTAATAATTATGGGGGGGATTATTTACCCAAAAAAGCGCCAGCTGCCCGTAAGGACAGTGAAAATGGCGAAGCGATCCGTCCGCTTGATGTTACCTTGAATCCAAATAAAATTCGCCGTTACGTGAGCGAGGCACAGTTTACAATCTATTCACTGATCTGGAACAGGTTTGTGGCAGCATACATGAGCCGCGCCAGGGTGGAAACGACCACAGTAGAGATTGTTACAGAACCTGAGGGACGATACGAGTTGCAGGAAACGGAAACAAAACTGGTTTTTCGTGGTTACAAACAGGTATACAATGATGTCCCCCAAACTGAACAGTCTCGACCTGTCCCCCTGCCGGCAGAGTTACGGATTGGTCAGATTTTTGAATACCGGGAAGCTCTGCCGGAAAGGGAAACCCCTGTAATATCGGGCCATTTGCATGAGGCCGGGCTGTGGCATGAACTCTATACCGCCGGATTGCCGTCAAACCGTGATCTGTCGGAAGTAGTGGGCATACTTTTTGCTCATCAATTAATTACCCAACATGGTCATGAGCTTCATCCGACCCTTGCGGGTCATCGTTTGTACCGTTATGCAAAAAGCAGTTTCCCGGATATTTACAACGCCGGATTCCTGAAAAAAGTAGAAGCTGAAATAAAAAGTGTTGAAAACGGGCAAAAGGACGACAAGATCGTAATAGATAATTTAACAAAAATTCTGCAAAACCGGTCTACACCGGTTATAGCGCATCCACAGGCAGGAAATGACAGTGCCGCATTGCCGGTATTACAACAATGCCCAATTTGCGCCGGGCAATTGAAAGTGGTTACCGAGGGGGAAAAATATTACCATGTTTGTGAAAATTTTCCGGGCGGATGCAGTTTTAAGGAAAAAGTCGTTACCGGTAATGTGGAAAAATGCCCCGATTGCGGAGCAAAACTGGTAGTGCGAGACGGCCGTTTTGGGCGCTTTATGGCTTGTTCGCAATATCCCAGGTGTACCTTTACCAAAGCCTTTTCAATCAACGTAAAATGCCCTGCTGAAGGTTGCGATGGGCAAGTGGTTGAAAAAAGAACCAAAGACGGACAATTATTTTATGGATGCAGCCATTATCCGCAATGCAAATTTGCTTCCTGGATTAGACCGGTAAATAAAATATGCGCTAACTGTGGTAATCTATACCTGGTTGTTACAATTAAAGATTCGATGGAATATTTTACCTGTCCCCAATGTAATAGCAATTGGGAGGCAGGCGCTATGATAGAAACGAACGAAATTAAAGTGGATAATTAATATATTGATGACAATAAACAGTATTGAATACTGGATTCCCCGGTTCATCAAATATCTTCAAGTCGAGCGACGTAGTTCGGAAAATACCCGTTCAGCTTATGAAAACGATCTTTACCAGTATTTAAATTATCTGCGGGATCGGCACAAAAATGCTAATCCCGGCCTTGATTTATTTACCCGGTTTACGATACGGGGCTTTTTATCGGGTTTGGTGGAACAAAAATATGCAGCGCGCAGTTCCAGCCGTAAATTAGCGGCATTCCGTGCATTTGCGCGTTACCTGGTAAGAGAGCAGATACTGACAGTCAACCCCACTCTGAATATCGCTTCACCAAAGCTGGACAAGAAATTGCCGCAATTCATAACCCGCGCCGAGATCAAAACCATACTCAGTTTGCCCGATGTTTCTACCTTTGAGGGGCTGCGGGATTTTCTAATCATGGAATTATTTTACGCTACCGGCATTCGGGTAACCGAACTTGTCACAATACGTATAAACAGCATAAATTTTACTGACGGCACTATGCGGGTGTTGGGCAAAGGTAATAAAAGGCGGGTATTACCGCTTGGCGATAAAGTACTTCAGGATATGCGTAAATACCTGGAACAGCGCAAAAAGGATACGAAACTGAAACCGGAATATACGGATTATTTATTTGTTAACAATAATAAAGAGCCTTTTACAAGGCAGCAGGTCGCACAAATAGTCAGTCATTATATAAAAAAAGTGGCCGCCGGTGAAAAAGCGCACCCTCATGCATTACGGCATACTTTTGCTACACATTTGCTGGATGAAGGAGCTGACCTCATGTCGGTCAAGGAATTACTGGGCCACTCTAATTTAAGCACAACCCAGATCTATACCCATGTATCTGCGGAGCATTTAAAACGTATATATAAAAAAGCGCATCCACGGGCGGAATAGGTATGGATATGAAAGCGAGGTGTAGTGAAAAATTTGTTGGTTTTTATAATTAATATTTTAATATAAGGAGGTAAAAAATGAGAATCACGTTCACAGCCAGACATTTCAAACCATCGGAAAATTTAAAAGAACATGCAGAAACAGAAGTCCGCAGATTAAAAAAATATTATGACGGAATACTTGAAGCGGAAGTTATTTTAGATTATATTAAGCAAGAGCAAGTTGCGGAAATTATTATCAAAGTATATGGCAATAAAATACCGGTTGTCGTCAAGAGTGAAGATATGTACAAATCCATAACGCTTGCTGTGGATACTCTGGAACGCAACATATTAAAATATAAAGATAAAATACGTCATTTTGACAAAGAACGTATAACCGAGAATATTGAGTAATCAATAGAGTGGCGGGATATTTACATATCCCGCCCCACAATCAGCAAAATTGTAAAATTTTATTTCATACCTGGAGCTAGAAGGAAATTGTCAGAGGGAAACCATACAGACGCCCCAAAGATCAGGCCCTATATAACAGTTGAAGAGTTATATCTTGATAACTGCGAGCGGCTTTCCTTAAATATTATCAACAGCAATGCCAGTTTTGGCAGAAAAATTAAAGAGCAGGAGTTGCATCGCCCGGGTTTGGCGTTGGGAGGTTTTGTTGAGGTTTTCACGTATTGGCGTGTACAGATCATGGGCAATACTGAAATCGGTTATTTAAACACCCTGCATGGCGAAGAACGCTGGCAAAGCATTGCCACTGTATTAGGCTTTGATTTACCCTGTATTATTGTAACCAATGATAATAAATTACCGGATGAACTGGTGGAAATAGCTAACCAGAATGCCATTACAATTTTCTCATCACCGCTCAGCACGACCATGGTCTTTCACCATTTAAGTGAATACCTTAACCGGATATTTGCCCCGCATATTGTAGTTCATGGTTCGCTTATCGATGTTTATGGCGTCGGTATGCTGATTACCGGGCCAAGCGCGATCGGCAAAAGCGAACTGACGCTGGATTTGATTGAACGCGGTCATCAACTCGTAGCTGATGATGCAGTCCATATTACAAAAATATCTCCCTACCAGTTGCAGGGTTCGCCAAGCAATGTGCTCACTCATCACATGGAAATACGCGGTTTGGGAATAATAGATATTCGCCGTATGTTCGGCATCCGGGGAATACGCGGCAGCAAAAATATCGATGTGGTTGTTAACCTGGACTCATGGGATGATAACCGCGAGTATGAGCGGCTGGGGGTAGACGATAAAACCACCAGTTACCTTGGTGTTGATATTCCCCTTGTAGAATTACCCATTTTCCCCGGCAAAAATATCACTGTTATCGCCGAGGTGATCGCCATGAATCATCAGCTTAAACAACATGGTGAAAATCCGGCCAAAGAATTTAATGAGCGGCTGATATCAACTATGCAGTCAAAGGCCCTTAAAAGGCAGCAATCGGAAACAAAAGGTGGTTTATGAAACAAGCAGTAATTATTACACATGGGCCCATAGGTGAAGCGCTCATCGAAGCGGCGCACAGTATCATTGGCGCCGATGATGGCTTACATGCAATCAATGTAACCGGTATGTCGTTAAATGAAATTAATGACCGGTTATTATCTATTGTTAATGTTCCGGATGAAAAAACGGAAGGTATTGTGATTATGGCATGTTTAAAAGGCGGCAGTTGCTGGAATGTTGCTGCCGGAATAGCTATGAACAAAAACAAGGTTCGGGTAATTTCCGGGGTTAATTTACCTATGTTATTATCATATATGACCAAAAAAGATTTATTACCGTTAGATAAATTGATGGATGAAATGGAAAAAGATGGAGTTCGCGGAATAATCAAATTGGAACCTGGTGTAAAAAAATAATAATTAATGGAGAATTTCAAAATGCCACTTGTTCAGGTAAGAATTGATGACAGACTGATTCACGGGCAGGTAGTTGTCGGCTGGCGTGATGTATTGAAACCGCAGCGGATCGTGTTATGCAGCGATGAAGTTGCCAACTCGGATTGGCAGCGTAAAATTTATTTATCGGCCGTGCCCCTGGAAATTCATGCCTCCGTTTTAAACCTGGAAGAAACAATCCGGGTGTTACGGAGCAATGAATTTAATGCGGAAAGAGTGCTGCTGTTAGTCGATTCTCCCAAAACAATTGTTCAACTGGTTGAAGCCGGAGTAGCCATCAAAGAAGTGAATGTGGGTGGAATGCATTTTAAACCCGGTAAAAATCAAATAACCCCGTTTATATTTGTAGATCAAAGTGATATAGAAAATTTTAAAATCCTGTTTAATAAAAACATTTCCCTAGAGGGCCGTGATGTCCCTACCCGCCCGCCAATAGATATTGCCAGTTCCCTGGAATTTTATACGGATTAAGCCTTTTAAGCCTGGCCAAGTATGCAGAAAAAACATTATTTCTACAGCCGGTTTATCACCGGCTATAAAATTATTGTAAATCAATAGTTTACATTTTCTTTTTGCCATAATAATTTTCTTGATTATCTTGGCAAAGCTGATTATATTTATAAAATTTTCAATAATCAAAGGCACAATGAAGAATCCTTATAAAAGAACTGATATTTTTTCCTGTAATTACCGGGAGCATTCCAAATTCGATTACCAGGTATCGGCGTATCATGTGATGCGGCAAAAGAAATGCTATCCCCAGGGATGTATCATGTTCAAATGGTCCTGCGCAATGCTGGACAAGGGGAAAAAATGTGTGCGGGGTTATAATTATATGGGCCGCTTGTGCGACGGCTGCTCCTGGTATATGGATGAAAAGATCCATTACCAGCCGCGTATTCAAGTAACCCCGGCCGAGTTTGAAAAATTTATACAGGAAATTGAAGATTTTGAGGACTGGATACAGGAATCTCGCGCCCGTGAAGTAAATATATACTGCGAGGTTGATTCGATAAAGCCCCATTTTTTTAAACAAATCAACGGCAAAACCGGGCAGTTCCGCCTGGCAGGCTATCTGCTGATTTGCAAGCAGGGGTATATTGGCAATGTACATTTTGAGGATTATTTTTATATAACCATTTCTCCGGGCCAACAGGAACGGTTACGACTGGCGCCGGGCGACCGTTTTGATGCACGGGGCGCCCTTACTCTGGATCATGGACGGGTATTATTTCCTAAAATTGGCCATATCGAGTTTGAAAGCCGATCCGGTAAAGCAACCTGGACTAACAGCAAAGCCCTGGTGGTAAGGCAAACGGCGGTTGGCTTTAGATATCAGCATGAAACCTGCCTGCATTGCCATAATGGAGCGTTGGTTGATGTAATTGAAACAATACAGGGAAATTCAAAACTGCACCGGGAGCTTTATTGTCTTGAAGGTGTACAGGATCCTGTGTTATGTTCGATCCATGCTTTTTCAAAGCTGAACATCTGTCGGGAGATGAACTAACAAATACGAGAATTTTTGAATAATACAGGAAAGAAAGAATGGCAAAAGGAATTACAACGCGGGCGGAAGATTATTCACGTTGGTACCTGGATGTAATACAGGCGGCGGATTTAGCGGAACACTCTTCGGTAAAAGGGTGTATGGTTATAAAACCGAACGGCTATGCCTTGTGGGAAAATATACAGGGCCAACTGGATAAAATGTTCAAGGAAACAGGCCATGTAAACGCTTATTTTCCGATGTTGATCCCGGAGAGTTTTTTAAAAAAAGAAGCGGAGCATGTGGAAGGATTTGCTCCGGAATGCGCCGTGGTTACTCAGGGCGGCGGCAAACGGCTGGAAGAGGCGCTGGTTATCCGCCCCACTTCCGAGACGATCATTTGGTCTACATATAAAAAATGGATACAGTCCTACCGCGATTTACCGATATTGATCAATCAATGGGCGAATGTAGTGCGCTGGGAAATGCGCACGCGCCTGTTTTTACGTACAACGGAATTTTTGTGGCAGGAAGGGCATACCGCTCATGCCAGCAATGAAGAAGCGCAGCGCGAAACCATGCAGATGATTGACGTGTATCGCCGTTTTGCCGAGGAATACCTGGCGGCGCCCGTATATGTCGGTTATAAAACTGAGCGGGAAAAATTCGCCGGCGCCGTACGTACCTATTGCATCGAAGCGATGATGCAGGATCGCAAAGCATTGCAGGCGGGCACCTCGCATCATTTGGGGCAGAATTTTGCCAAAGCGTTTGATGTGACATTTCAGGATGAAAACGGCAAGCTCGATTATGTATGGGCCACCAGTTGGGGTGTCTCCACACGGTTGATCGGCGCGTTGATCATGGTGCACAGCGATGATAACGGTCTGGTCATTCCGCCGCGGCTGGCGCCGATTGAAGTTGTAGTCATTCCGATCTGGAAAAATGATGCGGAAATTGAGGGTATGCGCCGCCGTATAGCTGAATTGACCGAAGCGTGGAAAGGCCGGTTGCGGTTCAAGGTCGATGACCGCGATCAGTTCCGTCCGGGTTACAAGTTCAACGAATGGGAAAAACGCGGTGTGCCGATCCGTATTGAAATTGGTCCCCGCGAACTGGAAAATAACCAGGTGGTGCTGGTACGTCGCGATACCGGCGAGAAAATGCTGCTGCCGCAGGATGGATTGCTGGATAAAATAAAAGAACTGCTTGAACAGATACAGAGTGATTTGTTCAATAAAGCTAAATCATTCCGGGATGCCAATACCATGCCGGAAGACGATTATGAGCAATTTAAAAAGAAAATTGAAGAACCGGGCGGATTTTTCCGTGTACACTGGTGTGGCTCGGCGGAATGTGAAAATCAATTCCAGGAAACCTCCAAAGCTACAATCCGGTTGATTCCAATAGACGGGGAAAAGGAACAAGGACGTTGTCTAGTCTGCGGCAAACCTTCCGAACAACGGGTGTTGGTAGCGAAATCTTATTAGAACAATAATTATTAACCGTCATATTAACCGGGAGCAGCATTTTGCAAGCAAAATTATTGGAAATACTCAATGCCATCAGTAATGTGATTTGGGGGCTGCCGACGATCATTTTGCTGGTGGGAACCGGCATATACCTGACGATCCGGTTACGGGGCCTGCAATTCCGGGCTCTTGGGCATTCCCTGTACCTGGCATTGGTAAAACGTAAAGAAGAAGGTGCTGAAGGCGATATCAGCCACTTCCAGGCATTGATGACAGCGCTGGCCGCTACAGTCGGCACAGGTAATATTGCCGGCGTTGCCACAGCTATTGCCGCAGGCGGCCCCGGCGCCATGTTCTGGATGTGGATAACCGGCCTGTTCGGTATGGCGACCAAGTACGGCGAAGCAGTGCTGGCTGTCCGTTACCGGGAGACGGATGTCAAGGGCAATATGTGCGGCGGACCGATGTATTATATCAGCAAGGGTTTGGGTTTGAAATGGCTGGGTATTTTGTTTGCAATTTTTGCTTCAATATCCGCATTCGGAATCGGCAATATTGTACAATCCAATTCTGTGGCCAGCGCGGTTACTGCAAATTTCCCGATCATTAAATCATGGATGACCGGTTTGGTCATGTTTATTGCCACTACACTTGTTTTGCTGGGTGGAATAAAGAATATCGGCAAAGCAGCTGCAGTTATTGTTCCCTTTATGATTATATTTTATAGTCTGGGAGCATTAATAATCATTGTTCTGAATATAAAATATATTCCGGATGTATTTGTGCTGATCATCAGCAAAGCCTTTTCGCCTACCGCAGCAGCCGGTGGATTTGCCGGGGCAATGGTGAGGGATGCGATTCGCTATGGCGTGTCGCGGGGTATTTTTTCCAACGAGTCCGGCCTGGGCAGCGCGCCGATTGCTGCGGCTGCCGCGCAAACCAAAAATCCGGTCGACCAGGCGCTGGTTTCCATGACGCAGACCTTTATTGATACCATAGTTGTCTGCTCCATGACCGGTTTTGTGATTTTGTGTACCGGGGTGTGGACTAACGGCCAGACCGGTGCGGAATTATCAACCACTGCTTTCAATGCCGCCTTGCCCGGTAAAATTGGCGGCTATATTGTGGCGGTTGGATTAATCTTTTTTGCTTATTCAACAATATTAGGCTGGAGTTATTATGGGGAAAAAGCTATTGAATATTTGTTTGGATATAAAATAGTTATGCCGTATCGTGTTATATATTGCATTATGGTGTTTGTCGGCGCGGTGATCAGCAAAGTGGAACTGGTATGGACGTTTGCAGATATAATGAATGGCCTGATGGCTTTGCCAAACCTGATTGGCTTGCTTGCCCTTAGCGGGATAATCGTTTCTGAAACACGGCAACATTATTACAAGAGGTGAACTATGAAAAATAAGGAAAAAGAGGTCATTGCCATAGAAATACCGAGCAAGGTAATTCGCGTTCAACATGTTACCTGCCCGATGGGGCATAGTTTGATGGATCCAAAGCATAAAATTCATGGTTATGCTTCGGTAACCTTGCTGGCAAAATACAAGCAGGAAGAAGGCTTGATCCACCTGGACCCGGTTTATGGCAGTTTTAAAAATGTTTCCGAGATCAATGTGCCGGAAGGCGAATGTGTGGAACTGTTTTGTCCCACCTGTCATGTTACGTTAACCCTTGATAATATTACTTGTGAAGAATGTGGCAGCAATATGTTCGGCGCCTATTTACCGCATGGTGGCCGCGTAGAAGCCTGTTTGCGCAACGGCTGCCAGTCCCATCATTTAAAACTGGCCGAAGGCAGGGAATTGCTGGACAAGCTGGAACAATATCATACTCTGGATGCTTATTTATAAGCCAGAAAAAATTTTCTTAATATGAACAGGATTTATGGATTTGGAAGCGTCCAATTTTAAAGCCGGATACGTTGCAATTGTCGGTCAGCCGAATGTCGGTAAATCGACGTTGACCAATGAACTGTTAAAGTTCAGGCTCTCTATTATTACCCCCAAACCGCAGACCACCCGACACCGTATTCTGGGTATTCTTAATGGCGATAATTACCAGGTCATTTTTCTGGATACACCGGGGTTGATCGAGCCAAAATACCGTCTGCAGGAAGTGATGATCAATGCCGCTGTTAACGCCACCAAAGATGCGGATTTGATCTTGTTCCTGGTGACGGCTGCGGCTAAAGCGCAGGAAAAAGACCTGGCGATACTGGAGATCATTAAAAAAACCAACAAGCCGGTTATCCTGGTCATTAATAAAATAGATATTGTCAGTAAAAGCATTGCTTTGCCTTGTATTGACGAATACCGGCAGAAACATCAGTTTGAAGCGATTATTCCCATTTCCGCCCTTAAAAAAGAAAATCTCGATGAACTGGAACAGGCAATCATAAGGGTTTTACCTTATGGTCAGCCGTTTTATCCACCGGACCTGGTAACGGAACACCCGGAACGGTTTTTTGTCAGTGAGATTATCCGTGAAAAGATTTTTCAAAATTATGGTGAAGAACTACCCTATTCAACGGCGGTAGTGATCGATGAGTTCAAAGAGCAGGAAGGCCGCAAGGATGTGATCAAGGCGCGAATTGTCGTCGAGCGGGCTTCGCAAAAGGGGATCATTATCGGCAAGGGCGGGGCGGCGCTCAAGAATGTCGGGCAGCAAGCGCGGATTGAGATCGAGGAGTTCCTGGGGCGGCCGGTATTCCTGGAATTGTGGGTGGCTGTGCGGGACAAATGGCGCAAAAAGGATATGTTTTTAAAAGAGTTCGGGTACGAGTAGCACTTTTTTTATAAAAAATCATACAGACCTGTGTCTGAATACCCTTATTTAACAGAGTAAATTTTATGCCAGTTAAGCGAATTATTATAGCCGGTGGTCTTTTCATATCCCTCAGTTTGTTTTTGTCGTGCGCCGGGGTATATTTCGGGCCGGCTATCAAAGAACCGGGCCCGGTCGTGCGGGTTGGTATTATGGAGAACAAAACCGAGATTACGTTTACCCCGCAGAATGCTTTTGTAATTGCCGGACAAAACGGCAAGGTGTTCCGCGTCAATGATAAAGATACCTGGAAAGCCGAGGTTATAAATGGCGTTCCGGCCGTATACTCCTGGAAAATCGTGTTGTTGCAAACCACAAATAAAGAGGAAGCGGAAAGGGCATTACAGGAGGCTCAGGATGGCAACCTTGAAGTCGTGTTGCTGACCGATGGCGATGTGCTCAGTATGGGCGAGAAAACCCTGGTCGATAAACGTAACTATCGCCTGGTATTGAAAACCGATTACAGCGATGAGCAGCAAGCCCGCACGTTGATGCAATCCCAAACCGATTTAAACAAAGCGCGGGTCGTGAAATTAAAAACCCAGGATGCCCGCGGTGATATTCGCTTAACCAACAGCAAGGGCAAAACCATCACTGTTCCAAACGTTGCGCGCATGACCGGAGCCCTGATTACGATCAGGAATGTGGATGTGGGCGAAGGATTTCATTTCTCGCGGCAGGAAGACCGCACCTACAAGGGCGAAATGGAACTGGTATTGGGTAAATCGGGACAATTGTATGTTGTTAATGTTCTGACCCTGGAAGAATATCTCGAAGGCGTACTGCCGGGTGAAATGCCTGCCACTTTTCCATTGGAAGCACTCAAGGCGCAGACTATCGCGGCGCGCACTTTTTTCCTGTATAATTTTGGCCGCCGTTTCCGCGAAGAACCTTTCGATGTGAGCGATGACGTTCGCAGTCAGGCGTTCATCGGCGCCGGTAAAAGGGATAAACAAATTGAAAAAGCTATCCGGCAAACGCGCGGGCAGGTGTTGATGTTTAACGGTAAACTTTGTTCAACACCTTATTCGGCAATATGTGGCGGGCACACCGAACTGGCGCAAAACGCCTGGGAAGGCGAAGGCGAGCCCTATTTACAGGGGGTGCTGGATGTGGTATCATCAAAATCATTACCGGAATCTTTTGATCTTTCCCGCGAGGACAATGTGCGCAAATGGGTAACCTCTAATCCCAAAGTGAGTTGCAACATTGAACCGTTCGGCAGTCCCGGATTTGCCGCCTATAGCACAAAATATTTTCGCTGGGAACAGAAATATACCAGGGCTGAACTGGAAAAGATCATTGCGGACAAGACCAAACATAATATCGGCACATTGTTGGATATAGTACCGGTCAAACGCGGTGTTTCGGGTCGGCTCATCGAGGTTGAAGTGTTAGGCGCAAACGACCGGTTTACGGTTCGCAAGGAGTTGAATATTCGCCAGGCATTCTCCACGTCGACATTGTACAGCGCCTGTTTTGTGGTTGATAAAAATAACGTAACTGACGGTGTGGCGCAAGAGTTTGTGTTCCGCGGTGCCGGCTGGGGACACGGCGTGGGAATGTGCCAGGTGGGTGCGGCGATAATGGCCCGGGAACGGCGTAAATGTGGCGAAATTTTAAAGCATTATTACCGCGGCGCCCAGGTGCAGCGGTATTATTAAGAGGAAGCGGGCGATTGGGGTGCGGCGGCTTTATACATACGACGCTTTTAAAAAGATTTGATTGTTGGACGGATGTCCGGGTTTAACAAATTTTCGGTAGGGGCGAAGCATTAGTTCCTGGAATTCTAAAAAATAGTTGTATAATACAGGCAGTGATGCTTCGCCCTTACAAATTGGGCAGATTGTAAATGGTTAAGCTGCCCATAAAGGGGCAGCACTCCGATTTGTTTCGGGAAGAGATATAGGTCTACCCAAGCAACCTATTCTTTTTTGTGGCGCACCAGGTGGCAACCCCGGCGCGATCTAACGTCTTTAATCCAGGGGAATGATAAACTATTGATTAATGATAGCTGAAAGCTGACGGCCCATAACTTTATAACTAAAATAATGTTCAGGTAATTTGAAATTGTCAACGTCAATTATTACAAAAAAGTTGCAAATTGTTTGAATGTTTTATAAATTAAGTGTTTTGTATTTATTGCTGCATCGTATCTGGAATAAAAGCAGGTGAAAATGCTGTTTTGTGACCAAACGATTACAGAGCAATAATTCCGGTTGAGAAATTAAATTTTAAGCTGCAAAGACCAGATAATTTGTAATTCATGCTGTTCGGGGTCAGCACAGGTATTCGAATTAAACACATATGACAGGATTTGTGTTTTCATGAAAGTACTGATAGCCGAAGACGATGATGTATCCAGAAGGATACTAGAGTACTGGTTAAAGAAATGGGGATACGAAGTAGTCATTGCGCATAACGGTCAGCAAGCGCTGGAAATTTTAAATCAAAAAAATGCTCCCAGAATAGCAATACTTGACTGGATGATGCCGGTAATGGACGGCCTGGATGTTTGCCGCCATGTACGAAAACAGTGGGATAAAGGTTATGTCTATATCATCATGCTCACCGCCAAGGATACCAAACAGGATATTGTTGAAGCGCTTGAAGCCGGAGCCGATGATTATATTAATAAACCCTATTACCAGGGTGAATTACAAAGTCGCATCAAGGTCGGACGGCGAATTATTGAACTGGAAAAGGACCTTTCCACAAAAATCGAAAGCCTTGAAGAAGCGTTGAATCATGTTAAAAAGCTGCAAGGCTTGCTGCCGATCTGTTCCTATTGTAAAAAAGTCCGCGATGATAATAATTACTGGCACCAGGTGGAAGAATATGTCACCCAGTTTTCCGATGCACGCTTTAGTCACGGGATTTGTCCCGACTGTTATGAAAAGTACGCTAAAGCGGACCTTGAAGAGTTTAAAAAGCAGCGCAGTCAGAAAAAAGTGGAAAAGAATCCCCCAGAGTGAAACAATTTTTTTCTGCGTTTTTCAACCCGGGTTATTATTGTAACGTATTGAATATATTATATTATTTGAGGAGAACTCATGGAATTCCGCACCGTGGTATTCAGAATGTATATATTTGTATTTATTATTCTATTTATATCTATGACAATTCCGACAGCAGCGAACTCGGCTGATGATAAACCGGACTGGCAAGACGGCCGGCCGGATGGCTGCACTACGATAACCGTTGGTAAAAATGCCACCGATGGTGGCTGGGTCACTACCTCGCATACCTGTGACAGTCACCGCACCCGCTCTGAGGTTAATCTGGTACCGCAAAAAACCTGGCCGGACGGCAGCCGTGCAGCCATGATGAAACGAGTGCCGGATAACAGTCAGGCTATGCCGGCATATCGCTATTCGCCGGTGGGTGAAATACCGCAGGTCGGCACCACCAACAGCTATATAAACACCGCTTATCCCTGTATGAATCAATATCAACTGGCTATCGGCGAATCGACTTTTGAGGGGCGTCCCAGCCTGAAATCGGATAACGGCATGATCGATTGTCAGCAACTGGTGCAGTTGCTGATGGAACGCTGTAAAACCGCGCGCGAAGCAATAAAATTGGCCGATAATTTAACTAAAACTTATGGTTACATAGATGACGGCGAGTGCCTGACCATTGCCGATAAAAAAGAGGTGTGGCACCTGGAAATCACCGGACCGGGCAAGGGCAACAAGGGCGCCGTATGGGCGGCGCAGCGCGTACCGGACGACTATGTTTCGGTATGCGCTAATGCCAGCCGGATTCGTGAAATCGATTTGACCAAGCCGGATTTCTTTATGGCCTCAGCAAATGTAAAAAAAGTAGCGCAGGACAGTGGCTGGTGGAATCCTGCTAACAAACCCTTTGAATTTTGCTATGCCTACGACCCGGAAGGCCGCGAATCATTTTCAGCGCGGCGGCGGGAATGGCGGGTGCTTAGTATGGTAGCGCCGTCGCTGAATCTGCATGCTAACGACAAGGATTTTCCGTTTTCAGTACGCCCCGATACCCTGGTAACGCTGCAAAAGCTGGTGACGATCTTTAAAGATTATTACGAGGGCACGGATTATAATTTTGTGAAAAATATTACCCAGGCCGATTCCACTGGCAAGGAAGTGATCTCGCCATTTGCCAATCCATTTATGCCCTATGAAATGAATAAATTGTTCAAGGTTAACGGCGGCTGGGGCGAACTCGGCGAGCGTACTATTGCGCGCTGGTATACCATGTACGCTACCATTACCCAATCGCGGGAATGGATGCCGGATGAAATTGGCGGCGTGGTGTGGCTGGCGTTCGATAATGTAGCGACTTCGATTTATGTGCCAGTGTACTGCGGGGTAACCGACTTGCCGCGATCTTTTAAAACTCCCGGGCGCACTAATGGTTTTACCCGCGATTCCGTCTGGTGGGCGTTCAACCGGTTGGGCACGTTGACGGCGCAACGCTGGGGCGATATGCACAAGGATGTGGATGCGGTGTGGAATCCCCTGCAAAAAGAAATGTTCGATGCGCAGACCAAGACAGAAATCGAAGCGATTCTGTTGTTCGATCAATCGCAGCAAAAGGCAGTGGATTATATTACCCGCTATACAACCAAATGGGGCGACCGGGTAGTGGAACGCTGCTGGAAGCTGGGCGATGAGTTGTGGACCAAATATGATGAAAAGTGGTAATGGCGTTTGTTTATCCGCAGATTACACCGATTAGCGCAGATAAAAAAATGAAACCGTCCGGGATTTGCTCCCGGGCGGTTTTTTGTAATATATAGGGGGCGGACAAGCAGGTTTGCCAAATTTTTTGGCAGGGGTGAAGCATCAATTCCAGGAATTCTACATATTGTATTATGATCCAGGCAATGATGCTTCGCCCGTTTAAAGTGTAGCCCCCTCTGTATAGATCTTTTACATATAAAGATATAACCAATTGGGGCAGACACACAGGTCTGCCCGTACGAGTAGATGGCTAGTGCAAGAGCAGCATTTTTTTGTATTGCTGTTGCCGGCCGGATGAGAGTTTGTAATAATAAATGCCGGAAGGGACAATATGTCCTGCGGCGTTATGACCGTTCCAGGTCACTGTCCGGCTGCCCGGCGTACTGTATTCATCCAGCAGGGTGATGATCTTTTGGCCCAGGGTGTTGTAAATTTCCAGTCTGTACTGCCCGGCTTTATTCATAGCCATTGTGATTGTGGTTTCAGGATTAAAAGGATTCGGATAGTTCTGTGCCAGTTGGAAATCAACCGGCGCCGCTTCGTTATTCTTTTCAGCAATAGCAGTTAAATCCGGTTTCCCGTCCGGCGACATTATGGCTTCCATACCATAAACCAGGAAAACCAGCGGCGCATTCCAGTTGATGCAGATCTCGTTGGAAGCATAGCTGTTCTGGTTATCGACAAACGATTTGGCCGGCAGGTTGGAAGGATAGACAACGCCATCTTGCTGGCTGGGATTCGGTCCGCCGACCAGGAAACCGGGAACAGGGTCTTTAACGCCGTCGGCGCCGGATTGCCGGTGATGAATTTTCATGGAAGTTTTATCGCCATACCCGGTTACAAAGGAATAGCCGGTGGCGTTGCGTCCCAGCAGGTAATCGAGATTCGCTATAGCGGCGTGCAGATAGGAACTATCCTGTGTCGCAATAAATGCCTGGAGCAATACCATTGCCTGGTTGGCGGTGATGGCATTGCTGCCCCATACAAAGTCGCTGGCGGTAACGCCCATGACCACATTATAGGCGGAAGTATACCAGGTTTCCCGTAGAGAATGGGCAAGCTCAATAATCTTTTGCAATGCGGTAACGGCTTCGGGGAATGGTGATAAAGGCTGGATGGCATAACGGGCCAGAGTACAATAACCCAATGTGCGCACATTCGGCCAACTCGGCACACGGACGTTGGCGGCAAAGACGTCGAGGTTCTGTAAAAAGCTGTCCTGACCGGTGGTAACATACAACTCCATAGCTGCCCAATCATTTTCATCCGCAAAATTGCTGTCCCCGTATTCGCCGGTAACAATATCAGGATCGTACAATGTGTTCACATCACTTTGGCGATAGCGAACGGCAGGATTTGCCTGCGCCCAGTTCCAGGCCGCAATAGCGGCAGTGAGACAAGAATCTGCAAAGCCGGGCATCTCTGCTTCGAACTCTGTAAAAATACGGGCAGATTGCGCCATGACTGCGGCGAAATCCAGCGCCGCGGGGGTGCTTTTTTGCACGACCCAGCGTTTGGATTTATCTTTATCCGGCATAACAAAGCCGCAAAAATTTTCCGAAGTACATTTATGATACACGCCGCCGTCAAACGGATCCTGCATGGTCTGCATCCAGCGAATGTTCCACAGCGCTTCGTCAAGAATATCCGGTATGGCGTTGCCGCTTTCAGGGATTGATAGTTTAAGGGCTTGACAGTATTCGGGGAAATACTCGTAAGTAGCCAGTATAGTATAGGTACTGATGCCGGAATTGACGATATATTTATTATAATCCCCAGCGTCGTACCAGCCGCGCGACGATGAGATAATAGTATTTACCGGCCGGTTTGCCGTTGCGGCGGAAGCATGCACATAGACCAAGGTGTCAGGGTGACCGGCTTTACGTTTCCAAACGCCAGCATAGGCTTCGGTGAGTTCGATAGCGGTACGCTGAAAGTAGTAGCTCTTTATGGCCGCTTTGGCGACTTGCTGATGCACGTGAGACTTGATCTCAAAGTCTTGTGAATACCCCAGGCCGGGGACGACCACAACAAAAGTACCGGAATCGCTCAGGGCGGAGAAATCGGCTTTGCGGACGGACTCTTCGGAATAACTCCACACAGCGGCCGGACCGAGAAGACCGGTGTAGACGGTTTGTTGCAGATCGGGCGTCATAATTTTAAAGGTATCTGAGACGGCGTCGACAATTATGGCAGTTTTGGGGCCATTTTGATAGTAACCGATCTGGTTAATGCGGATGTTTTCGGTAAAATCCTGCGCCGGGCAGGGGATTTGATTAATAACGAATAAAACAAAGCAAATCAGCAAGACCTTTTTCATGTGCTCTCTCCGGTTTGTGTATTGTAATGTTTTTGTAATATAAGAAAATGTTGCGAAAATCAAACGGAAAAATTTTGGCAGGGGCGTAGTATTTATTCCGGGAATATAATAAAGTGGGCAGACATACAGTTCGGGGCAGACACATAGGTCTGCCCCTACCAAAGGTTATGCCAAACCCGATCCTGTTTCGATATTATGCGATAACCGGGCAATGAACCGGGCCATCGGCGCGCCGTCCATCACATCATGGTCGATGAGAACTGTCATGTTGAGAATTTCCCGGATTTCTATTTTATTATCATGCACGGCAGGCTTTTTCATTATCGAGCCAACACCGAAAGCCAGGGGATGAATACTGGTGAAAATAAACCAGCCATTCACTTGCCCCATCATACCGATGGAGGTCAGCATTACGCTACCCATGTTCTTTTTGGCAAATTTGGGTTTTAATAAAAAAGATTGCCAGATGAATCTTCTTAAAAAACCCGGCAAGGCATAGTACAGGCTGGTGGAAAATTGGTTTTGCTTTTGACCTAGTACAATATCGTCGGCAGCGACCTGTTGATTTTTGGCCGTTGCAATTTCATTAGTAATATCTATTATCTCTTTATTATTGGTCCGCCTGATCACATAGGGCAACGGCACCAGCTCGCCGCCATACTCCCGTTCAACTGTAATTGAAATATCGATATCGTCAAAAACAAGCGCTGTTTTTTTATTTTTTAAATAAGCATGGGCGGTTTGATATTCCCCGATGGTTGTGCTGATGGTTTTTACAAGCCAGGCGGTAAAGGAGATTTTGTTTTTGGTAACCTGGCGGTAATTTTTAATCGCTTTTCTGGCATCAGTAACATCCAGTTCCAGGATTGCCTGCATGTGGTGTTTCTTGCGGCCGATTTCACAAACATCCAGGGTAGCAATTCGGGTTTTGGGAAAGTGGATATATTTGTACGTATCCATTTTGGGGGTCTCGTTTTTATTGTTATAATATGTACTTTAATTACCTGATTTAATAAATTCCCATTGCAAATGCCAGGATAACCCGGCATTGCAACACCTTGAAAACAGAGTAACCAGCACCTGAGCACAATAATCAGATTGATACGTAAAGTTGCACTTGGCAGGACTGAATGACTGAATGCTTAACTGGTTTTTTTAGATTGTACTACACCCAGCGCTGCACCCAATGCCATGCCACAGCCAATACCAATTGCCAGCCACACTGCCAAATCGCCCCCGGCTATGCCAATGAAAATTCCAATAACAGCACCGACGGCCATACCAATTGCAACTCCTAAAGCTAATTTGTTGTTTTTATCCGTTTTATTCACAGTTCCTCCTGTGATGATGATTTATAGTATTTTTAAAATCAAATACCGGTTGGTCCGGCTTTCAGATATTTTACGTTCATTAATTTAGTTGCGTTACAATACTACAATGCTCAGCAGGTAAAAAAAGTTTGAGTCAGGAATTTTTATCTACCAGTCTGGTGATCGTATCGCATTTAAAGCATTTTTTATTATGAATCGAGATCAATTCACCGCATCTGCTGCACCGGTACGTGCGATATTGCTCCTCAATAAAAGCGTTAAGCCCTTTTTCTCTGATAAATTCCAGGTTTTCAATTACACTCATTTTGTAAATGTTTTTATACCGCTTTTCCATGCGCTTGATCTGTTTGCAGGGATATTGACTGCATTCGAAACAAAAAACGGCTTTTCCCTGGGTGGTGTTGTTGATTCCCGTGCATTTGGCAAACAGATAGGTGCACGGGCTGAGCTGTGTCCGGCAGCCTGTACATTGACTGCGTTTGATATTGTTCTTGAATGCCAGGTAACGGCTGCAGATTGCGCAATTCATGCCGCACGGGGCAATCAGTTCGTTAGTAATTGGGTTGGATGAATTAATATCCTGATCCGACATGTTGCTATCTTTCTGAAAAAACAATCATGTTATTTCACAACTCTAATAATTTAAACATACTTGTTTTTATTTGTAATTGTGTAAATCAAGCCAAAAATAATTATCAAACCTCCCCACCAAATATTGGCATGCAAGCCGGCCAATCTCACTTCCGGGTTTGCAGGATAGAATAATTCGAATATCCCTGCAGCCAGTACGATAATTCCAATGGCGGTCAAGATCAAGCCAACAAAAAACCAGATGCTTCTCATTCCCTTTATATCGGTGTTCATAATTCCTCCTACCAAAGGACTATATTAATGATAATAAAAATAACCAATGTAACCGCTCCCCAGAATTCCGGTTTTTTATATAATACCACTTTTTCTTCTACTGCCTGATCTTTATCAACCAATCCGTAAACAAAACCTCGCAACTCTTCATCGGTTTTTTTCTGTGTAAAAAAGCTTATGGCAATTGCGGCGCCGGTTGAAATTAACCAGGCCCAAACAGCTCGCCAGAAATTCGCCGCCATATATGATTGCTCATCGGCACCACTGAATCCCGGTATCACAAAACTTACAGGTATCAATTTAACTTCTTGCGCAATGAATAGTGCCACAGCTACAAGAGTACCGACTAACATTCCCCAGAATCCGCCTTTGGGAGTGATAAATTTCCAGAACATTCCTAAAATAATTATTGCAACTGAGGGGGATAAAAACATGGAACTGATGGCCTGAAGATAGTCGATTACGGTTGGCATGCTTCGCGCAATATATGCTCCGGCAACGCTGAGAATAATTCCGCATACCGTAGCTATTCTGCCAATTTGTAGTAGTTTTTGCGGCGAGGCGTTTTTATTTATTATCGAGTGATAAATATCATAAGTCCAAACCGCATTAAAAGAACTCATGTTGCCGGCCATTCCTGCCATAAACATAGCTAACAGAGAAGTGACCCCAACACCTATCAAGCCGGGTGTAAAATATCTTCTCATTAACAGCGGCATTACCGAATCATAATTAGTTTTGCCATTTTCCACCAGCAAGCTGAACCCGCTAGCCGGATTATTGATTAATACCAATGCAATCATTCCTGTACCAACGACTACCGCGCCGAGTAATAGTTTAAAATACGATCCAATAATTGGCGTCATTCGCGCGGAACGTAAATTTTTGGCGGAAAAAGCGCGTTGAATAATCAGGAAATCGGTGGTCCAGTATCCGAATGCGATTGCAAAACCCAATCCCAACACCAACCCACCCCAGGTAATATACATGGGATTGTTTTGCGGAAGATTTGATGTGGACCATAAAGTTTTAAAACCAACCGCAAGGTTTTGTGAAATTTCTGCAGGGCCGCCAATATCAACCAAGCCCAATATTGGCAGAATCAAAATACCGGCCCAAATTAAAAAGAACTGGAGAATTTCTGTGAACATTGCTGAAAGTAGCCCGCTAAGGGTAACATAAAAAGCCACAAACGCTGCGGAAAGCCAAATACTCATATCCCAATTCCAGCCCAGAAAAGTATGAAAGATGAGCGCCTGAAGATAAAGCGCAATACCCGAGACGAGTATCATATTCACTACGAACATTGCGGCATTAAAAACACGTGAACTTTCGTTAAAGCGGGCTTTTAAATAACCGGGAATAGATTTAATTTTACTGTGGTAGTAAAACGGCATCATAAAAACCCCTAAAAAGAGCATTGCGGGTACAGCGCCTATCAAATAAAAATGCGCGGCATACAAACCGTACTTGATGCTTTGCCCGGCATAGCCGATAACTTCCATAGAACCCATGTTGGCGGACATGAATGCAATGCCGCAAACCCACATGCTGTTTCTTCTTCCAGCAAGGAAAAAATCATTATCCGTTTTTGTGAATTTTTTCAGATAAAAACCGATCCAGGCAATAAATGCAAAATAAACGATCATTATTGCCCAATCGAATGGCGAGAGAGGAATTGGGGTCATAGTTAATTCCCGATATTAATGTGAATTGTTTAGTTAATACTAGATAGTTATTTGTTCAACATATCCATCAGTAATATTATTTTCTGCAACCTGATCCAGCTTGTAAATTCGTTCAATTAATTGCCACTTTTCTTTGGCTGAAGATAAAGCATTTGTTTTTTGAAATTTGGATACTGCTGCTTCCCATTCCGACTGACGGGGCAAACTACCAAGCTCTGTCATTGCTTTTTCATGGTCAAAATTTTCTTCCGTATCCATAATCATAAACAATGTTGTCCCGGTTAAATAAATCTCCATATCAATAATGCCAACCTTTTTCATGCCTTGGGTTACTTCAGGCCATGCTTTGCCCATAGAATGCATTTTTTTATATTCTTCAATCAACAACGGATTGTTTTCAAGCTCCAATGTTTTGCAATAACGTTTGAATCTCTTTACCAATTAAAACCTCACTTTTATTTTCAGTGCGCCTTTAATTTCTTTATCACAAGCCACTACAACATAACCACCACCACCACCGGATGTTATAGCGCCGGGATAATTGGGGAAATACTTGCTTTCCATTTCATTCATAACATATTCGGGAACAGTGTAAGGTAGTATCTTTTTCCAGGCCAAAAATGTTCTGGTCATAGATTGACCCAAACCTTTAGTATCTTTAAGTAGAATACTTTGCCAGCATTGTTCTCCCGCATCGCCCAACTCTTTTATAGTTTCTTTGTCGAGATTTTTCTTGATGAGCGGATCATAGTCGAACGCTCTCGGTTCCAATGGTATTAAATAAAGAACGTTGCCAAGCCATTCACAAATATCCTGCTCTCTTGTGGAATCAATGTGCTCCGGCCAATATTTTCCATTATAATAAAGACGACTGATGCCCGGATTTAGCAAACCAATTTGATCTTGTGAACCGGAAACATAAGCCGAACCGGGAGGATTTTCTGCGCCAAACAATAATTTTGCATTTTTGATCGGATCTCCATGGGGAAGCTGGTTACCCCATATATCTATTGCAATTTTTCTTGAACTGGTCGCCATACCTGAACGATTGTTGAATTCGATAGTAGGCGACAATTGCGCCACAACCACGCTACCGGGATGAATTTCTGAAACCCATGGCTGATCCATCCACCCCCCGGCAATACAAATTCTATAAGGGAATTGTAATTCTTTTTTTATGGTTGAGCTGGCGCGGGCAGGTAAACCATTTGCCGGAATTCTTTCCAGTACTTTATATTCAATACCATGCTTTTTACATAACCCTTCTTTTTCCGGCGTATGCCCATCGGAATTAACAATAAAAATATCCGGTTTTATTCTTTCTATATCCGGTTCGAAATCTAGCATGCCGGATCCGGAACAGATAAACGCTTCTTCAACATAACGAATTGATTTTACCAGGTAAAGTCGCTCTTCCTGAGAGAAATAGGGCGCTTTACCTTTAAGTAACAGCAAATTTGCATCGGCTCCTACTGCTACATAAAGTTTGCCGTATTGCGCGGCTGTTTTAAAAAAAGTGACATGCCCTCCATGAATCAGATCATAACACCCGCTAACTAGAACTTTTTTTACTTTCATCAGTAACATGCCCTAATTTAAAACTCGTTGAATACAACTTTATGAGAATCTTTACCTTTATTTTCAATTATTTGTTCTTTAATCCAGTCAAAAGTTTTCTTTAATCCTTCTTTTAATGGAATGGAAGGTTCCCAATCCAGGTATTTTTTTATGAGTGTATTGTCGCTGTTCCTGCCGCGAACACCTTTGGGCGCTTTGAGATCATATTTCCTTTCAAGTTTGAAATTGGCAATTTCTTCAACATAATCAACAAGTTGATTGATAGATACCATTTCCGCACTGCCAAGGTTTATCGGTTCCTCAATATTACTATACATTATTGCCTGAATCCCTTTAATGCAATCATCTATGTACATAAAACTTCGTGTTTGATGGCCATCTCCCCAAATGACAATTTCTTTTTTACCGTACAACTTGCCATCAATAACTTTCCGGCAAATTGCGGCAGGAGCTTTTTCACGTCCACCGTCATAGGTGCCAAAAGGACCATAAACATTATGGAAGCGCGCTACGCGGGTTACAAGACCGAAATCTTCATGAAAATGACGGCACATTCTTTCGCTAAAGAGTTTTTCCCAGCCATAACCGTCTTCTGCCAATGCAGGGTAAGCATCAGCTTCTTTCAAACCGGGATTATTTGGATCTGTTTGCTTTTCTCCATTATATACACAGGCTGATGATGCATAAAAGAATCTTTGTATGCCAAGATCACGTGCGGCCATTAACAAATGGGTGTTAATCAGCACACTTAACATACAATCGGCTTTATGCGTTTCGATAAATCCCATGCCACCCATATCGGCAGCCAGATTAAATACCTCTTCGTAACCATTTAGGGCCTGGTAACAATGGTCTTTTATTTTCAAGTCCAGCACTAAATTTTCAACGCCTGGAGTTACCTGATACCATCTGTTTAGCGGTTTAATATCAACTGCCCTTACCTGATGCCCCATAGATTTTAGCGCTTTTGTTAAATGTCCACCAATGAACCCGCCGGCTCCGGCAACAACTATTTTTTTCATTTTTATGTACCTCATTATCTAATAGAGTTATTGTTTTGTGTTTACTTTCAGTTCCTGACTGTAAAGTCAACTTTTTTATGACAAGTCCAATAAAGTTATATAATTTTTTTAACAGTTACAATTATTCAGGTTGGGTTTAATTCTTTTCTTTTGTAAATCTTGTAATATCTCATATATAAAGTGAAATCAAGGAGTCAGGCGACTCCTTGATTTCAACAGTATTTAGAATGTAAAACCAATATTAAATATCGAAGAGTAGCCAAGTATACCCAAGTCCTTGACTGCATAATCGAATTTAAGCTGCCTGTTGCCAAGCAATGTCAAATGCATACCGGCCCCAAAGGTCATTCCATAAAAAGATTCTTCCATAAATAGCCCGCGGTAACCGGTGCGTAACAGAAAACGCCCTACGCCGGGTATAAGGTAACCGTACTCTGCGCCAACATTGACAGATTCGCAATTGTTGTTTGGATGCAAAGCGTCAACAGCCAGGGTCAGTTTTTGTGATTTGGTGACGATTGGATAGACAGCGACACCGAGCCGCAAGGTAAGCGGCAGTTCCCATTGCTGCAACCGGAACTGGCCTTCCACATCTTTATAATTACCATTTTGATCCGGCAGGATATCGATTGGCCGCAACAAGTCCATACCGTCATAACGCATACGGGTGCCATAGTTGGCAATACTCATACCAATTGTCATACCATCTTCCCGGTTTTTGGTCGGGGAGAAAAAGTAGGTATTAATAATTACGCCCAGATCGAGAGCCATAGCCTGGGCCTTCATGTGCCAGATGTTGGAAGATACATATTTAACAGAAGACCCAAAGCTGAACCATTGGGCAAGTTTGCGGGCGTAAGATAATGTTGCCGCATATTCAATCGCCTGGTATGATTCACCTGTACCTTCCTGCATATCCATGGTGGTAACGTCGGTACGACCATAATTCATACTACTTACGCTGAGCGCAAGCGTACCGACTTGAGGCATAACAATGCCGGCTCCGGCAAACTGGACATTAATATCGGCTATCCAGGGTTGATATGAAAATTGTACCTCCTTGGCATCCATGAAGGCAAGGCCCGCCGGGTTCCAGTAAACGGAATTCAAATCGCGGGTCACTGCCACATAAGCGTCGCCCATGGCGCCGGCGCTGCTGCCTATACCCATTTCTAAAAAGTTTGCTGCGGTTGTACCAACCCGGTAGGGCTTGTTGGCAAAGAGGCATGATGTCACTACGAACAACAAAATGCCTGTCAGTACTAGCTTTATATTCATTTTTTATTCTCCTTTATAGAAGACAAGGGAAAAGATAAATGTTTGACCAGATAACAGATCTTTTACCATTGTCAGGCCTTATTTAATCACTGCAAACTTGCCGATTTTTTCATCACCTGTTACACGGGATTTAACGTGATAAATATACATGCCGGCGGCAATTTCCAAACCTTCGTACGAGAGTAAATCCCAGTGAACGGCGCCTGCTTCCGGTTCATTATTCACTTCAATATGATTGACGAGTATGCCTGAAGAGGTCAGAATACGGATATCACATTGCGCCGGTATATGGGTGAACATAATGCGACGACGCTGGTTAAGGTATTTATTGGCTACAGCAGTCTCCATTTCATTAGTCGCAATATACGGATTAGGTACAACTTTGATGGAATCCATAGAAGTTTTTATATTTGCCCTTTTTACTTTTTGTTCGGGATTAACAGTAAATACAAATTGATCATCCTTTGTTAGCGGCCGTGAAAGAATAAGGCGATACACATCGTTCGCTTTCGGCAAGGCTTGCTCATCAGCATTAGCGCGTAAATCGATTGTAAAAATGGTACCGCACCAGTAATATCTGCTTGTAGATAAAATGCAATGGCCAACAAGAACGATATCCTGATCCCAATCATAAACCCCATTGTCATTCAGGTCAAAAGTGACAAGATCAACCTTTTCATAGGCTCCTGTTGAATCAACCGATTTTTTATTAATTACATAAAAATTATATGTTTGGTTTAACAATAAAGAATCTTTTTTAATTGAACGGCCATCAGTGTCTTTTATACTACTTGTCATAGTCGTTATTGTTTTATATGGGTCGGCTCCTTCGGTAAATACGATTTCATATTCCCATGGGAAAAATACTGTTTCCACACCGGTGGCAATATTTATCTGGGATGACCCGGTGATCCAGCCTGACCGGTCTACATCAATAGAAACAGAATCATCAGGTATGTTCATAGTGATTTGGATGCCATTGAAAATATCGGTCAGCAATGTTTTACTAGAATTATAATACCAATAATCAATATCCGAATTATAAAGCAAGTTATCTTCAGGATAACTGTTTGAATTCTCTATATATGTAAGTGAATTATTAGTAGTGGTATCATAGATTTTCAACCCGCTTGTTACCAATTTCATATCCATCGCATGTCGATAACGTTCAGATTTCGAATGACCGATTGTATCGGTTTGAAATGTCATTTTGTAGGTATGATTTGCCAGCGCTTCTTTAATATCCATAATGACAGGAGTAAACATGCCGTCGGTAATTGAACCGGATGTTAACTCTTTGTTTATTAATATATTGGGTGGATTGTACCCGGCGGCCCTGGTTTGCGGTGTTACCACAGCCACATTTTGGCCCAACCGAACGATTTCTTCAGCTTCGTCCAGTTCGATGACAATATTATTTTCGGTAGGCGATACCCCAAAATCCGGCACACCATAATCGTAAGCGACAATGGCATAATAATAGGTAACGCCGTTTTTGACGTCTTGATCAATATAATAATGTTTAATTCCTGTATCGTCGCCAAGATAAAAGGCGCTGCCTTCAACAATACCATAATTGGCGTACCCAATTCTTCTGTTTTTTACATCGCATTGGAAAATTGGCGCTTTTCTGTGTTTGTCTCCCTGACCGGTGGTAATGATCTCAGCGTCGGAGAACAATTTATCGGTAGCGCGATAGAGTTTGTAGCCTTCAAAATCATTCTCATTTTGCAGGAACGGCTCGTAGGTTCTTTGGTCGGAAATATTATCCCAACTCAGGATCACCTTACCGTCACCCGCAGTGGCTTGCAATGTCGGCATAAGCGGCGGTTGGGCAAAGCGATAATCACGCTCGTATATGACCTGGGCCGTTTCTTTAAGTCTGAACATTTTGGGAGCATAATGCGTGGACGATTGTAAATCGGCAAGATTGTCATAACTAAACATTATACCCATAGAGATACGTTCGGTGCGGCCTTTATAAAATGGAAAGACAGTGGAACCAAAAATTTCGTAAAGTGAGCCCGGGCCGGCGGAAAGCAGGTAGCTGTCCAGGTTGAACGAATTCATAACATTCCACATTATTTTATCTTCATCGAGCATATAATTCCATTCCTGCCACTGCGGCCAGTCAAACAATGCAAAGGAGGTCAAGCCAACCATATCGGCTTCTGAGACATCCGTAGCCGCAAAGTTTGGCTCGCATCCTACCGCTTCAACATAATCCGGTCGGTGGTTACATTCGCCTTCGTCGGGGCCGTTGTAGTTCAAGTCAGCCGGGCCAACACCATCCAAACCGACGTCATCGCCTGCGTATTCACCCTCTTCAATGACCCATTTGCCATCATTACCCTGATATGAATATGTGCCATTGTTATTCAAATCCAAACCATCAGACCAGTCCTGATCCTCATCACCGGAATAATGCGGGTGCAAGTCATCGCTGGTATAGTTATAAAAGGACAAGAATTTGTTCATGTCCTGAATGCCGTCGGTTGCACCGATCAACTCGCCGGTGCCGTTATCGCGTTTTTCATCAATCAGACCATCATCATCGTTATCAGCATTATCAAAAGGTCGTCCCGGGCTCTCCAGGTAGGCAATGCCGATGATTCCCGGCACCAGGCCGCCTTCGCCAATTCCTATCGATTCCCACACATAAGACAAATCGAGTACTTTATCAAAATAGCCTTCTTCCTTGTCACCGCCGGTATCGCCGCCGATGCTGTTATCAATAAAGTATCCGAACCCACAGGTGATCAAATCATAATCGGAAATGTTGGCAATGTTATATTCCCAGAAGATGATGTCTTTGGCTTCCGGATTATTCCATTGAAAACCGCGCACTTCAACCCGCAGTCCGAGTCCGCCCCAGGGAAAACCTTTTTGTATGGTCACATTGGGATTTACATCGCCGATTTTAACTCCCGGACGGGGATAGTATCGCAGTCCTTCCGTAATGGGTTTTTCTTCGGGGTCATTGCGTTGAATAATATATTCCATGTCCTGGGCGTCATTCGCCACAAAATAAGTTTCCAGATCGGCATAACTAATACCCCGACCGAATCTGCCGTTCCATTCTCCCGGCCATTTTTTCAAACGGCCTGTAGAGGGCCAGCCATCCACCGGCCATGAGTCCGGTTTATTACTCATTGCCGGGTAATCCTGTAACGGATTCATATAACCGGGCACCGGGTAAAAGCCCCATTCAACTGTCCCGTCATAATTCATATCCATGCTGGCTGAGGGAAAACCACTGGTCTGCAGATAGAACAGGGTATCAATGCCACCCTGGGCGGAAAGCTGTGCAACCTGAGCGGGATCAGTAACCGGGTCTTTTTCATTTTGCAAATATATTTCACCGCCAATGAGAACGGAGACATTATCCAGCATTCGACAACCGGTATAGTCATTTGGCCATTTAGAGGTGTTGACGCGCGGATAGTCAGCTAACTGGGTTGTGTTTTCAAAATATAGAAATACACGATTGCCATTCATATAACCGGCTCTTTCTTCGGAAATATCCCCAGCCGGATCATCCGGGCCTTCATAAATCTTGCCCTGGCTGAATGCTGACGTGTACAGGCAGATGATGAGGCCAATTATTAAGGTAATGATCTTTTTCATTCGTACTCTCCTGGTTTGTGTATTCACATCAACACTGATTAAAACAAAATGCCAAATCCAAGTTTGATTTGCCGGGGCGCTGAATAGGCGGTCGGATTTTGAACACGGTCATCATAGGTATTGAAATTACTGCGATGGTTAGCGCGGTCACTGTCGAATATGATTGTGGTATAAGGTTGACCGGTATCGTTATACACCCACATGGCATTCTTTCTGTCAAGTAAATTATAAATATTCAAAGTGAATTGACCTTTGATATTCCCCAAAAGAGTAATGTTATAATAGCTCGAAAAGTCTAAAGTAATTCCCGATGGTTTATAGGCATTGTTTTCGTACAAATTAATCAGCGAGAGCGGGCTGATCTCCAACGGTTGATAAGTATACGGGGTGCCCGAATTGTAATAAAGCAAAAATGTAGCGCCCATATTCCCGGTCGAATAGCGGACAGTTGTATTAAAAGTATGCCGCTGATCCCACGTCATAGGGATAAGTCGTGTAATGGGGTCCATACTACTCCCGGCGCGGGTAAAGGTTTGGGTCGGATTATCGGCATTACCACGTGTATAGGCCAGTGTATAATTCAAGCCTGTATAAAATTTCCCGATGATATAATCCCATTTAACTTCCAGACCGCGCGCATTGCCATAATCTTTATTCGTATACAGTCCGTATTCGATCTGGTTATACGTAGAGACAATTTTTGTAGATAACAAATCGTAAATATCGCGATAGTACAAAGACAGTTCAAGACCCATGCCTTTGGTCAACTCCTGCCAGATGCCGATTTCATATTGTATGGTTTTTTGCGGTTTTAACAGGGTATTACCCATGGTGGTGGAATAATCGCTGACAGGTACGCGGAAAATGTTGTTGGCATATAAAGAATACATTGGCGGCATTTGGAAAAAATGCCCATAACTGATATGCATAACCGCCTGGTCACTGAGTTGATATGACAAACCAAAACGGGGACTGAGTTGTGTTTGCGGGTCCGCTTTTTTATATGTCGACATCATACTATCCGGCAGTGATAGCTGGTTGGCCGGGTTTCTGCGGTCGGAAGGGAAGACCTGGTTGGAATTGAAATAATCATACCTCAAGCCGACATTGATGACCATTTCCTGGAATTCCATTTTGTCCTGTAAATAACCGGAAAGCTCATAAGGACGAACATTATAAACGTCCATGGTTTTATCGGTAATCGGCATTATTTCCAGTTCATAAAAGGGGTAAGTAATTTTACCGGTAACCGCATCAACTTCCTGTTCGTTTTCAAATGACAAACCGGAATAGATATTGCGAACATCGACCCGGAAACGGTCAATCTCATGATCAATGTAAAGAACACCGGTTTTGAAACTGTGGATTTTATTGGCCTGCCAGTAAAAGTCCAGTTTGGTGGTCAGATCGTTAAACGAATCTGTGCTTTTCCCTGTGTCTCCATTGCCGCCGGTGGCAAAGCCGGTTGTACCGGTGCCCACATATTTGGGATGGACATAACGGGAATCGAGCGGATTTTCATATACATAACTTTCGCCGACATTATTGAGGTACGACACTTTCAGGTCGTAAAACAAGGCGCGATTGATCATGTGGGTAAACGTAAAAGCGGTGTAATTCGATTCGCCATAATTATTACGGAGCGCGGTCGGATTATATTTATAATTATGGTTATAATCGCTATTCTTGCTTTTATTAAAAGTATAAAGTACAGATGCTTTGATGTTGTTGGTAACTTTTAAGGCCAGTTTGCCGGTGAAATTATGATAATAGTCTTTATCCATAGAAACATATTCACCGGTACCGGTGGCTTCCGTATGCCAGGTCGCGGGGTCGTCGGTTGGATAGACGCTGTAATCGGACGGATTAAATTTATGAATGCCGTTGAGGTGGCCGTTGAGGTTTTGATAGCGGTAATTGGTAAAAAAGGTTAACCGATTTTTTATTACCGGACCTTCCAACTGGATTTTATAATCCTGACTCATATTAAGATCGGAATTAAATTCCAAACCGGGAAAGACATCCGTTTTACCGGTCAAAAAATTTGCCACACTGCCGGAAGCAGAACCGTGAAAGGAATTTTCGCCTTCTTTGGTAACTGCGTTGACAATACCGCTCATGGCCCGGCCATATTCGGCATTAAAGGTGCCGGTTATAACTTCAAGATCTTGAACCGCTTCAGTCTCGACGCTGACGCCGCTATATGTGCCGTAAAAGCTGTTATCAACCTGCATGCCATCGATCATATAGGTTACTTCGGTGTCGCGGCCGCCGCGAAAGTGGCCGGCAACTACACCCGCCTGCATGTTGACAACCTGACCAACGCTTTCCACTGGCAGCAGTTCAATTTCATCGGCAGAAACATTGCGCACCGAACTGGTTTGGTCTTTTTTGAGCTGTAATTTTTCGGCAGTTACAATAACCTCCTGACCTTCAATGACTGTCGGTTTGAGTTTTGCCGTAATATTCAACGTGCGGTTGACTGAAACCCGGGCATCAGTCAATATCATCGTTTCATAACCCATCATTTGTACCCGTAAACTATAACTACCGGGTTGAACATTAATGATGAAAAAGGAACCGTCGGCGCCGGCTGCCGCACCCATATTGGTGTTAAGGATTGATATATTGGCGCCCATGAGCGGTTCACCGGTTTGCTCATCCAAAACGTTACCGGCAATTTTACCGGTTGTTTGTGCTGATGCCAATGACGCCAGGCAGAGACACAAGAACAGTAAAAGCAGAGACATTGTAGATCTTGTCATTACAACCCTCCTTCATTAGAATGATTCCATTTTATTCGTTCTTATTATTATCCAGTTACCAACAGTGTCAAATTATCGTTTGATAATTTCTGGTACCTCCATCTCTGGGTTGTTCAGTTAATGATATAATATTTTTTTTAATTTACAGTATTCCATAGGCACTATTTCTTCTAATATTTTATCCATAAAATTTTATTATTGGTCAAATTGATAAATATTGAAATTGAAATCTACAGGAGAGCAGTTGCAGGATATTATTCCGGTTGGTGTTGGAATTAAGCAAAGTATTTTGTGAATAAAAACCACAAAACCTGATCGAAAAAATCAATTTTTGCAGCTGCTTTAGACATGCTTTAATAATGCGTCGACTGGCGCGATAGGCGTGTTTAGTTAAAAATGGAGAATAGTATTGACCGCTCCAGGAAAAACTAGTCACTTTGGGTTCACCACTGTAATTGTTAGCATAATGACGGATGAATTACTCCGGGGAGTAAAAATTCCATCAATTGAAAAAAGCCGGTATTTAACTATGTTCAATTTATCATTCCTGAAAAGCGCTATTTTGAAACGCAAAGACAAAAATATCTTCAATCGTAACTGATGATGCAATCATGAAAACAAAAAGAACAACAGGTTAAAAAACTTTCACAAATGTAGGGACAATAGTGAAGAGTGACCTCAAATGTAAAGTAAAATATTATAATAATATTTTAATGAGAATACAAGCCATTTGTTAATTTTCTTATAACCAGATTGCGCAACAAAATTAACAAAATGTTGTAGCTGATAAAGTTTAAAAATGGGGCTGGATGACTGTTACCCCATTTTGATTAAATTAATTCCCTACTTGTGTGTAAAAAAAAAGCAAAAAATCCCCCTTGTAATTACAATACAATATTAATTATTTATTTAAGTGAGATATAAAGCCTGCTTTATTTTACCAGAACTTTATCCAGGAATGTAAAAACCCGCTCCAGGTTCTCCCGGGTATTAAATGCCGGGCCACCATGACCGGTGTTGGGGAAAAATTCGAGCGCTACTTTTTCATACCCCAGCGCCATGCCGAGCTTTCTGGCAAATAAAAGTGAACCGAGATGCGGCACCAGGTTGTCTTCAGTACCATGCTGAATAAGGAAGGGGGGAGCGTCTTTGCTGATATAGGTTTCCGGGTTGGCCGAACTGACTCTGTCAGGAAAATCTTCCAGGTTGCCGCCAATTAGCAGTGATTCGGGCGATTTGGGAACCGAATGGATCATCGGATTCGGAATGCCACTCTGTTTCTGTAGCTCGTCCATTGTTAAGAAATTGGTTGGCCCGAACCAGTCGACCACCGCCTGAACGCGGCTGGATTGCTGTGCATTGCCCTGGGACAGGTCTTCCAGCAATGCCACATCGCCTGCTGTGCCAAGCATGGCGGACAAATGCCCGCCCGCTGAGCCACCCCAGGCGGCAATTTTACCAGCTGCCAGTTTGTAGTCGTCGGCATTCGCTCTAATCCAGCGCACCGCCGCTTTACAATCGTTTATCTGCGCCGGCCAGATGGCTTCGCCGCTCAGCCGGTAATTAATGGAAACCACGGCATAGCCGCGTTTCAGACCTTCCAGCATGGGGGTTACCTGCCCATCCCGTTTATCGCCGCCTGAAAAAGCGCCGCCATGAATGGACAGGATCACCGGGAACGGGCCGTCGCCGCTTTCGGGCAGGTAAATATCCAGCTTTTGCGCCGGAGACTGATCCGCATAAGCACTATCCAGCCATTTGCGGGTGATATGGTCGATATTGACCATTTGAGCAAATAATGACGGGGCTGCGATCAGCCCTGAAAGCAGGAGGAGTTGTTTTAATAATTGTCTGTTTTTTACATTCATTTTAATACCTTTGCCAATACTTTATATTCCTTTATTAAAACGTAGATAAGGATCATTTGTTCTAATGAGGACAGTTAAAAAAAGGTTGTATAACAGTTTTTTAATGAATATGCTCTCTCGTGCAAAGCAATGACTAGATAGAAAATGCCAAACACAATAAACATATTTCACGGCATATCAACATATATTTGACAATTGTTTACCGGCATGTTGAGTTCGGGAACGTAATTACTTTCTTGTTTTATAACAATCAAATGTGCACCAATTGCTCCTTTTGATTTATATATAACAGACTCTATGATGCCAACTATTGCGCCTTCAAGTGCTGCTGAAAATACACCACTACTGATTGGATATATTGGAAATGCTGAATTTCGCCTGCCCATTATATAGGGGACGATTATGTATTTATCTTTATTTTCATCATCAATATCTAAATAAATATCTCCTAAATAATTTGCTTGATTTGCGTTTACTTTAAAAACTAAACCGGGAAAATCCTTACCAATGTCAATATTGCCATTTTTATCCATAAAGAGTATTTGTTTTACTAAATAATTCCCTTCAGGCAAGCAAAAACTAAATTTATGATTTTGTTCAAATTCCATGACCATTGGTTTCTGTTCTGGCTTTTCCATAGACACAATGTGAAAAAACATTGACCATGATTTTGAGTAAATTTTAGGAATTTGTCCATAAACAAGTTCCCCTTTTTCGTTAATTAACATTTCAATTTCGGTAAAAGGAAAAAATTTTTCCTCCGGATCATAAAAGGGGCTTTCTTTATCAGGATCATATATTATACCGTCATTTCCAATTGAAAGAATCTTGCCATATAAAATAATGTCCGGATTCTCTTTCACAATTAATGCCGGTATTTTCTTTTGCCATGCATTTGCGCTATGGAAAAATCCTTCCAGACTGGTACTACAATCCTGCTTGCTTTTTAATTTGGGAACTTGGGTCGTAGCACAATTTAACATGACCACTAAAAGTAGACAATAACTCAAGATTGACAAGCATTTTTTCATTACCAAATTCTCCTAATCCGGCTCCGACGCTCTGGTTTGTTATATAACCGGTTATTGATTCAAATTTTTTAATAATCTAATCCTGCCATCATCCATCTCAAAACTATAACTCACTCGTAATGTAACACTATTACCGGACAGGTCTGTACCTCCATTGGTGTAATAGTTAATTAAATTATACCTGAATTGAAAACCTATATATTTTGATAAATACCTGTCAAGATAAATGTGATAGCCTATGCCGGCGTTTAAATTTAAAGAGTTTATAGTTTTAGAACTATGATCTTCCGTTTCTTCCATAACATCAAAGCCATCGTATCCTAACCCAAAGAGGATACATGAAGAGGTTCTTTTATAGTTAAGCAATTTATAACCTCCCTCTATTCCGATAAAACCACCCAAATAATAATTGGTAGTATGTATTTTGTTTTCATGATAAACGGAATATTTATCTTTGGTTTTTAAAAATCGAATAGCCAAAGTTAACCCCCAAAAATATTCCGGATCATTAATTTCAATTGCAAGACCAAGTTCAGGGTGCGGGCCTAGCACCTTAGCTTTTCCGGTGGGCGTCCATAGTGAAGTAAAGAGTGACATTCCACTGCTTGGCTCTCGTTTTAATTGATTAACATAGTCCAGATAATATCGCTGTAAATTTGTTTCCTTATATTCATCCCGAACCAGGTTATTATAAAAACCTTCAAAATCATCGGCATAAAAGCTGCATAACAAATTTTCCAAACTGTTTGCCGCAGTTTCTATTTTTAACTGGGTTGCCAGGGTGCTGGTGAGCATATTGAAATCTTTATGTAAATATGGCACCCTGATAAATGCCAAATTGTTATTTAAATAAGAACGTCCCCAATCTTCATTATAATTATTTAATTCCAGCAGATACCTGTATTGAATCAGGTAATTAATAATATCTTTCAAATAAATGGACTCGTTAAAATTCCCCTGATAAATTGCATACAGAATCGAAAAGCGCATAGTGGGTTCGCTATACTTGTCAACCTGTTTGCTCTTCCAGTAATCCAAAATTATCTGGACAGAATCCTGTTTATCCTCGTTGAAATATTTGGCAATTAAATAAGAGCAGTTATACGAAATATCTTCCCAGTTAAAAGAGCGTTTGGTGAATTGTTTTTCCAATTCATTATTTTCCTGGGCAAATAGCGTCATTGACGACAAGAGTAAGAAGATGAGCAGATATTTTAGTTTCATAGTGTTGTTCCTGCAAATAGAATTTGAGTTTACTTTCCATCCAATATTTTCTGCAACTTGTTGATTGTTTCTTCATCAATTAATAGGCTGTATTCGTTTGTAATTATATCAAATTGTTTGAATATTAATGGCTCAAATTGTTTATCAAATTTATTGTTTTTGTTTCTATCAATACCGACTTTAAGAATTATCTTATTTGTTAATTCCAGGTAGTTTGAACTTTCAATGAATTCAGCTTCTTTATTAATCCTTTTCATTTCTTTAGTAAGAATATTGAATGAAAATAATGATAACAAATCATCATTATTTAATACACCATCCTCATTTGTATCTTTATCACACACAATGATAAATAAATAGTGATTTTTCTCTACTTTATATGGTACAAAGTCTATTATACTGATTCTTTTTTCAAATAAGGGGTATGAAATATTTTTTTTCATGTAATAAATAATCAAGTTGTTCATATTATCATTCGCATAATAAAAGTTATTTGTATTGAGTGATGGTATATAATTTCTTTGATAAGTTGCAGGAATATCTGCGAACTCCATTGTTAAATATTTACTTGTTTCAATTTCTTCCGGCGATTGTAATGATTTTTGGTATACCGGGATAATATAGATTTGATGCAGAGAATCTAACAGATCGATTGTATTAAAGTCTATTAATTGTATACGCTTATCTTCTTCCAGCAGTTTATTAATTTGTGTTTCTGAAAGCATCTGGTCCTTTTCGTCTTTTGGGAAATTATCCTTAATAATTGTATAAAGTCCAATTGATAAAATAATAATTAACAAAACAAGCCCTATTGATACAAGTATTGTATTGAATTTTTTCAGGTTCATTTTTCATTTCCTTTATTTAATATGTGTTTTGAAGATATCATAATTATCAGTAAAGTTATTAGTGTCTATTGTCTGCCGCGCTAAATATCTTTTGGGGGTTCTCATTGTTCTGATATACATAAATTTATTGAAAAATTCAAAACTGTACCTCTTTATTATAATTAATAATTTTTTGTCTTGTCAAGTTTATTTCTATATGAGGAAACTCTCGTGAGACATGCCAAACGACTTTATATACACCACCCGAGTATGTAAAATAGTAAAATACAGTTTGCACAATGTCTTTATTCATTACAACATAAGGGGTTATATTTATTTGTTGCAGCTCGGATTGCAACTCTGTTAATTTGTTGTAAGCAGTAGAATCCACTAGACATTCAATTTGCACAATAATGGATTGCATAATTTGTAAAATATCCTGATTGTTGGCCAGAATAGTTTCATCGCGATTAGCAGAATGCCAGTATAAGAAAAACCGGTTGCAATACAATGCCAACACAGCAAGTTGAAAATAACTTGTCGGGGAGTCATCAAGCCTGATGTGATTTATAAAATGCCGATTCAGAGATTCTCTAATATGGTCGTCAATTAAATAATTTCTCCAGTTGGGGAAATTATTCAGGCAATCGATTGGCTTGGCTTCTGTTTGCCTGGCATAAACAATAGGAATGCCGGCTATTGAGTCAAGATAATAAACATAATCGAGTACATAACTTTCTTCTATCTGGAGGTGATCTAGAATTCCCAGTAATTCATTAAAATCAATATCGGGTAATGGGGTCATTTTTCTAATATTATTTTCGGATGAAAAATGTTTTATTGATTTTTGCATTAACTGGTATCCCTGCTGCATCTTAAAATTTTTGAATTGTTCTGCCGTTGCCTTGGTTTGCTCCCATATGATTTCCTCAAAACGACATTTGTTTACTTTTTTATCCCATTTCTTTAATAACTTTTCAACCTGTTGAACATATTCAGCAGCATTCGTTACAAGTTGGGCATCTAATGGTATACAAGTAAGAGTAACCAGGTCTATCTTTTGATCATTTTTTTTTATTTCTTCGGTTACAGTATGTCCTTTTTGATAAGGGTATATACCTAAATCCAAATAACGATCAAGATAGACCAGAAATATTGATATAATTAGAATAACAATTATAACAAGTTCAATTTTTCTGGGTTTAATCATACAATAAAAATTTTAATGTCCCAATTTAAAAGAATTAACAACTTGATATCTATTAGCATTCTTTTCCACTGGATACAATAATCCAGCGTTAATAATGAATTAAAAAATAACAACCGCCGCCTGTCAAGACCAACAAATTCTAGAACTTTATAATATTAAAAAGAACCCGCCAAAACCCATGTATATAAAAAATTAAAGCTACTCAAGTAAGTGAATTTTATGGAAAAAAACAAGAAGATTTTAAGTTTTCGGCTGTATTTTATATAGAGTTTCTAGTTTATAATCGCAAGTTTGCCGGGTTTGAAATGAAGATTTTGAGGGGAAAATTGATCCTTATAATTAAAATAATGATTTCTTTTAATCATATTAAAAATCCACACAAGCCCCAGCGCATAGAGATAATAAAACCAGTGGTAGTCTCGGTATACACCAGAGCATTGCCTTGTATAGATAGCTCTAAAATTTACTTTCCTATCTGACCGGCTTGCATTTGAACCGGAATGGGATACTCAGGATAGGTGCACCAGGATTTGTACGAGGCATCACCCAATTTGCACGGCTCTACGGTTTCAAATCTATTACTGTGGAATTGAAATTATGCAAGGCGTTTCAGTGATAAGCGGGTTGCTTTCATGACGGCGAATAATTTCTGTTTGCGAAAATTACTTTGCCAATTCCATTATTTCTTCAGCAGACAGCGAACGATTAAAGATCTTTAAATCGTCAATATAACCATAGAAAAAGTCGTGCATTATTTTACCCTGGTCATTAGTATTGCTTCCGATGATTAGGGGATTTTTATCAGAGAAGGTAAATGGTTTCTCATAGGGCAGGGTTGCAGATTCTTTTCCATTGATGTACAACCGCATGGTTTTGTTATCGAACGTACCTGTAAGGTGGATCCACTTATTGAGCGGAATAGAGTCGGGGCCTTCGGCTTGCTGGTAATTTGCGCCATCGGCATCAATGGCAAATAAAGGTTTGTTGTTAACCACAGCAATGTCAAAGTACTCCGACCAGGTGTCGCGTACTTCACGGGTAACCACGCAATTGTATACCTTGTTTGAATTTCTGTCCCGGAAAATCCATACAGATAGAGTTATCCCGTTTTTAAAATCATTCATAGCAGGCGTATATTTGACTTCAAGATACCCTTTGCCGTCTCCATAGAAGGCCTGGCCACTTTTGCCTTTTCCAAATGTTGCATTCCGGCTAACCGCATCCAATCCGTTGCCGGACATATCTTTAACAATTCCACTGTTTACTGAATCGAAATTCCACCAGGCAACCAGTGATGGGTCTTTTTTTGAGCACCCCATACAAGTTAATGTCAATAAAATCAGAACATTTTTTTTCATTTTAATTCTTCTCGTTAGTTATTGATTTTTAATTCTATAAAAAACGATACCGTTGCTAATCTGTAACGAGCTTTATACATTATCCGCTACTATATAACTCTTACTTGATCATTTTCAACTCTTTTACTTACCAATTGGTTATTTAAATTATTAATATTTTCCTGTCACAGACTACATTATAAATACTGGTATGCCATTTATACTACAGGTTTTGGTTAACAAACTCAACAAAAACCTGTAGTATCCATAGTAATAGTTATATTGATTTATTTTTGTTGTATATTCCGCTTTGTATGAAACAGCATCGTTGATGGAACCGCTTGTCTTGCCATCTTTGGGCTCTCGATTTCAATTTTTAGAAATTGACCGTACCAGTTATCGAAAAACCGGACTTCGAGTGCATGATAGCCTTGTTTCAGTCCGATCTGTCCCCTCTGCTCAACAACGCCATGAACGCCATCATTATCCACAACTTTCTGACCATCGATGAAAATCAATGAACCATCATCGGATGATGCATAAAAATTGTAAACCTGATCCTCAGGAATCAGAATATAGCCTTGAAAAACCAGACCGAAAAAATCCTCATTTTCATCGACCAAGCCTGGATCGATCTGATTAGTCAGACCTTTTTTCAATGGCGTTAATTTGGTAAAATCTGGCATCGACTCCCACTTGCCTTTGAATAAGCGGTATTCCAGACCGTTATCCAACCCATCTACCTCCGTCGCAGGCTGCATGCCGGACTGTTTGAAATCGATGGCCAGCAAATTGCTCATGCGATTTCCCTCGATACTTAGCACCCTGAGCGGCGTGTTTTTATTGATCAAAATACTGCCAGTGTACGGCTGCGAATTGATAGAAGGCACCGAGCCATCAAGCGTATAACGAAGCGTATTGGGATAGGGATGGGTCAGCCGAACCACAATTTGGTCATAGAACAACGATCCTTTGGGGAAATAATCGGGATCTTTAATCGGGAATATTAAATCAGATTTGGTAATGCGCACCGCGATATATTTTTTCGCGGGCAGATCGATGGTGAATTTCCCGCTATATTTATCGTGTAGTGTGTCACATTTCATGTCCCAGGTATCGATGACCTCCACCTGATACCCGATATTTGGTGGAAGGTCAAACGACCATTTCACCGGAGACTGTTCGCCAAAGTAATAAATATATTGTTCACCAAATTTTCCAGCCGCAAATGGGTCAATTGGCTCTAATCCCGTTGCCGGCGTCTGTTCCTGAATTGATTTGAAAAAGGCAATACGGGCGGGACTCTGGCCGTGCAATTCGCCCCCTTTGGACCACCACAGGATATCTTGGGGATGCTTGTAAGTTTCGCCGTGCCCAGCATAAGCGCCATTGATCAAGCTTTTCCAGAACATGGCATTCATCTCCTGTGGCGTCAGGTTACCCCAACCTTCTGTAACATCACCCTCGTAGCGGCATTCATCATAAATGAGCGGCTTTTGGTAACGTTCACGCCAGGCCAGGGCGCTGTCGAAATGTGTGCTCTGAATGCTGGCATGGGTGATCCAGGGTAACGTATGGTCATAAAAAATGAGACCGTTGTGAATGGAGCGCAAGCGATGATACGGGTCGTTGCGATACAAAATCTCAAAAAAACGATGCCAGTCTGGCATAGATTTGTTGTGCATGAAATCGAATTCATTGGCTGCTGACCACCAGACATGCCTCCAGGCTGATAATCTTGCCAGAACATATTCCAGATAAAATTCATCGACCGAGTCGGGCATGACGGCGTAGCCCCAGCGATCGTAGGGATGAAACAGAATGATATCGGCCTGGATGCCCAAAGTTAGCAAATCCTCCAGACGCCGCTCCAGATGCTGCCAGAAGGCTGGGTCGAAGCGGGTAAAGTCGTTATTTCCCAGGCTATCCCGCTTAAATGGATAATAGCGGGGTTCATTTTTATTATAGGTATAATCTTTCGGAAAAATACACATCCGCAACTTGTTGAATGGCGCATTTTTCAATGTTTCAAGCGTTTTATTCTCCAGCGAATCGCCCTGGTGCACCCAGGCATAACAGGTGGTACCGATTTGTTGGTAGGGCGTGCCATCGGCATAGCGGAAATGATAGGTATTAAAGACTTGAACAGGCCCGTGATTTTTGCCCGAAGCAGGGATGCACAGAAACGTCCCCTGCTTTCCGTTCAGTTCAGGACGGTTGCTTTTAGTGACATACGACCAGGTTCCGATTTTATCGGGCATAAACCGAATTTTGTAAATCCCATCCCCATCATAAAAGCCTGTGATATCCTTGCGGGTTCCATCAGTTGAAAAAGATGCCGTTATTTGAACTTCTTGAAAGGGATTGCCTGTATTTGGTCCCTGTAATTGAACTTCGAACCTGTCCCAGATTTCAATTTGATCAGTGGCTTGGTTCTTATTGCAGGCGAGGGATGTTAATAAAAAAACGATAATCAGGCTAATTATTAAATTGATTGTACAGGTCTGTTTACCTGAATAATTTTCAATTGTTGATTTCACTATAATCCTCCTAAAAAATGATAATAAATTAATCAAAATTTTTCCTCAAACCATTTCATGAAATGCTTTGGCCGTTCCCTTCGATTTATGTTCCCAATATCATTCGGCTAAATCACGGCTAGCGATTGATGGCCTCGTATAAAAAAACACCAATGTCCAGGCCGCGCCAAACAGCAATATCGGTCAGGAAACAACTGTAACCGGCAATTCACCTGTTTCCGGCGCTGACTCCGGGTCGGCGACATCAGGATTTCAGCGCATTTTAAATGTCACTTGGGAGATATCCAATACTTTGCCTTCCGTCAATAGCCGGACGCTGCTCAGGTAAAAAAGCAAACCGTAACACCAATCACCGCCGGTTTACTACTATGGATAACAGAACTTGTTCAGTTTTGCCGGTATATAAAATATTTGCGATATTATTGTAACGATCTATGTTTTGCTGCGTTTTCCAAATATTTTGAGTACTCGAATAATTCAGGAAAAAAAATTCATATTGTTAATATTCATTGCTTATTCAACTTTTTATCATTATTTCTCTTTAATAATAAGCACTTGTGGATTTTTCCCATCCGCAATAAAATTATTTTTGCTAGCTTGAACAACGCCATCCACCTCAAAATTTCCTTTTACCGGATCAAACCAGCGATACTGCATTTGATCCGACAGCCCGGCAATCTTTACTTTACCTCCTTCAGGCAAATAGATTATATAAAGCTTGCCAGGTTTTGCCAGGCAGAGCTGCCCATCGGCAAGCTCAGGATGTCTTTCAATGTCCGTAATGTCCAGACCTTCAAGTGCCTTGCCAAGATAACCCACAAAATTTGCTCCGGGAAGCTGAATGGCTTCTTGCCACGAAACTTTTGAATCTGCCCATTCGGGCCATTGTTCATCTTTATACAATTTCCAGTTCCACAAGCCACCTGCACCGTAGATAACCCCCATAGTCCCACCTGAGCAAAATTGTGACCATGCCTCATGACCCTGCCACCAGCCAGAACCATTCAGCGAATCGCTGATCCCCTCATAAGTAGGTTCTGCGTTGCATGATGCTTTAACCGGTTTATTGTCATGCATAAGCGCCACTTTATGGAACAGATGTTTGCCACTGTGTCCGGTCTGGCACCATTGAAAATCTAACCAGTCCGCCTCCTGAAACGTTCGGTTCATGTGTGGTTCGTATTTTCCACCAAAATCCTTCAGAAAATCAGGCGTGTAATCATCGAATGGAGAGTAATGAATACCAGCAGGTTGTTGGTAGGCATCCCATTTTTCAATTTCTTCACCGCCTTCTTTAATGCCTTTGTTACGTCCATCACTATCGGCCCCTACCAGCCACATAGCCGGTTGAGCGCCGTAACGTGCAACCAGGTAACGACAATAGCGGGCATATTCTTTTGCATCCATGTCCCAACCCAGCACCTTTTGACCTTTCCAGCCAAAACCATGAAAAACGGGTTGAAATACCGGTACAATACCATGCTCAACCAGGATATTACGCAACGAATCAACATATTGAAAATAAAAGGGATTCAACTGGTTTATATGACCATCTTTTAAATCTTCAAAGGCTACATCAAAAGCATCCCGTTCGGTGCGGTTTCTTGGACCTTTGGCTTCACAGTCGGGTTGCAGCGACATAAGTAAAGCGGTGTTGAAACCCTGCGATTGTCTCTTTTGTGCATATTCAGTAACCGTCTTGACAGTTCCACGCCAGGGAAGGGCCCATGGTGTATCGCCAATCATTAAAAACAGTTTTCCATTTGCATGAATCACATTACGCCTTCCAGGCGACATCCTGAGTAAGCCGTTTTTGATCAGCGGATTTTTCCCTTTATAGGGCTTGGAGATTAACGTTCCCTGTCGTCCATTTAAGCCTAAATCGGTAGTATCGTTTGCAAAACTTTTCCAGTGCCATTGGCCGGCATCAGTTGGACTGGCAAATCGGACTTGCCAGATATTTTTCTCAAACCAGAATCCCGGACGGCTGAGATTTTCACCATTTGGCCCGGTAAACTCTACCCAGAATTCAACATCCGTATAAGGATTTTGATATTGATTTTCTGATGTGAAATTTAATTCAATTTCCTGCCATTGTTCCATTTCAACCATATTTTGTGAATGCCGGGAACAGCCATAGTAAAAATTTAAAATAATGACGGTGAGAAGCAAAAGCCTGATATAGATTTTTTTATTCATGTAAAACTCCAAAATTATAAAGCTAATTCAAATTCGTTCTAAAAAAGCATTTTTTCTGAATTTTATGAATTATCCAGATCCAGAATCAGATCATTTTCAGTTATATAAAATCAATACAAGCCACCGAATACGGTAAAAGCGTTATCTGTTCCTGATGAATGTCCATTACTTTTAATGCTTCCGGATGATGCGAAAAATCGGTTACGGATTGCTTATCAAGAACGACGATATGGTCGGTCTTTTCCGGAAGTGACCAGGTTTGAGACTTAAGACTATAATTGGCCATTATCAGACGACGCTTTGCATCTTTTTGCAGCATTAAACCATCGACCCAAAGTGGTTGTGAACTGGTAATCGGTATTATTACGCCTGCTTGAAATTCAAGAATCCATTTAAATATCTGCCAAACTGGAAAAACCTGTCCTTTAACCGCAGCAAATTTTTCCGGCAATTCCGAATCCTGATCGCCTTGCAGCAGCCCCCGCCAGCCAACAGTTTCAAAGTACGTGATGGCGTCAGCGCCTGCTTCGGCCAAGTACTTGATACTTCCCAATGTCCAGGCTGCGCCATATAGCGACATTTGCCGTGAATCAACCGTACACGGCAACTCACCTGGTTCCGGCGCCGGCTCCGGGCCGGTAACATTAGGATTTGAGCGCATTTTTAAAGTCACCGGCGAGATGTGCAGTTCTTTCCCATTTGTAAATTGCCGGGCGCTGCTCACCACATATTGATGCGCGGCCAGTGTTTCCGTCAGGGAGCGGTGGTCAAAGGCGTGAACCTGGGGATTAATCGAAAAAGTCAGAAAGTCGACTAGTGCAGCCGGTGACCGGCTACGATTTAACTCGGCAAAGAAAAAGTCCGTACCGGCGCCAATCAAGGCTGTTGGAAAAGCGGAACGAAGCATTGGAACCACCCGGGTCAGCAATTCACCGTTAGTTGCTTTTCGGGTTTTATCATAAATATTAAAAACATATATTTGCGCGGCAGCCGATTGAAGAAATTGAACACATGCCGCAAATTCGGTTAATTGATTGGGTTCGATATACAGAGCCACTTCCAATTGAAGATTCAAGGCCGCTGCATTTGCGATCTCGCGTGCTGCATCGACGGCCCAGGTCGTATTCTCCGGATCGATATCGATCCGGTAGTGATGCAGCTTGAGGGCTTTGAGTCTGGCAACGCTTTCAGCATCCAGTGTTTTTTTAAGAGATGACGCACCAATTCCGAGACGCGGGATTTTGATGGTTTCATTAGAAACGTGAAAACTGTGGGATGTGCCGGCGACGCCGGCCATTTGACCCTGAATTTTGATTTCAACCGATTGTTCAATAACCTGTCCTTTTGTGATTCGAACCGGAAATGGTAATTCGAGGGGTGTACAATAAGTTTTATATGAAGCATCGATCCAATTACGTTGGTCCTCGGTTTCAAATACTTCACCATGGAATAGGATGCTTGCTTCTATTCCCGGCTCCGGCTGCCAGCGCATAGATTGAATGTTTTTAAAGGGTTGATGGGGACTGATGTATTTTGGAAATTTTCCGGTTGTTTCCGTACCGTCAGGATGGGTTATAATGCATTCCTTGCCCATACATTCCTTAATGGGGTGCAGCACACAAAAGCCAATGCGGTTTTTTTTAAAAGATTTACCCGCCTGTCCATGCATTGTAAACCGGATTATGTCCCCGATTATTGAGATGGTATATTCAGCTGAAAATACAATATCATTTTTTTTATATTCCACTTTATATCTTATAATTATAGAATCGCCTTGTTTTTCAATGGTTTCATCCCGGATCACCGGTTCGATTGTCCCCCAGTTATGATCGCGAACTGCGGAATAGATCATACGGACTAGTTCTGTGTTTCCGTATTTAATATAACGCAGGCTGCCGTTTTCGTATTGGACATTAAATCGGCTGGTTTTTAACTCTTGTGATTCTTTTGGCAAAAAAGGCTTTCCTGTCATTAAAAAGGCTTGTTCTGTGGTCAACATTGAATCCTTATAATTAGCTTACATTTTGCAGTATAGCACTTTTCATGAGTTACTTTTATTATTCAAATCGTACCAAAAGTACTACAAAAAAAACAAATGATGGTATCCTGATGTGCAAAACTAGTTATATTAGATCTGTTTACCAGTCCGAATTTCTCTTCTTTTTTAAATTTGGCCGGTAATTTCGCGAACACTATGTTTAATTGCTTCCATATTCATAATACGTTCTTTCCAGTCCGGCTTGAATATTTTTTCTTGGGCTTTGGCAATAGCCAGTTTTGCGCCGTCAGAAAAGGGAAAACCTGCAAAACCGAAAATTATTCCAAACTCGATACGGGCATGACCGGAAAGAAATTCCCATGCAGCCTCTTCGGGAACACCCATTTTAACTGCTTCTAAAAATGCTTCATGAATAGCCATAATAACTGTCGCACTAAAGGTTTCAACTAAAGCTGGTTCAAGAATTGCCATCTGCTCGACAGTAATACGAAATGATTTCATTACCGGGGCAAACATATCGCGGGAAATCTTTTCGCCAACCACATAACTGGAATCCGGGCCCTGGTGCAGAGCACAAACAATATGATGCTTGGCATGAACGCCGCCAAACCAATCGGCGCGGGCTTCAGGGGTCACCTCATCATTGAACATCGGCGGATGGCAGGGGTGGGTGACAAAATATACCAGATCATTACGAAGCGGGATAACACCGGCATAACTGGCTGCAGGATCCAGACCAATTACCATTGTTCCTGCTTTAAGTAATGGGATGATTTCTTGAGTAACTTTACCAATCAATCGATCCGGCAGAGCGAGAATAACAGCATCTGCACGGGCAATTGCAATATCCTGAGGTGTTGTTGTCAACCCGCGGGCTTTCAGATTTGCTATTCCTGTCTCACTGATTTCTACATAATCTACATGGTAATCTGGATTGTTCTTAAGGTTGTCGGTAATTCTGCAACCCATTTTGCCCCCAGCGCCCAAAAGAGTAATTTTTAACATGTTGTACACTCCTTAATCTAAATTCTTTCCATATAAAACACTTTCAATATATTTTTCTTTACCATTTTGTCCGCCTTTCAAACTGATTTCCAGGCCATCAAAGGAGGCATTTTGTGAATGTGCTGTGCAAAGCGGCGCTCCCGGGGCGATTGGTATTAAGGTTTCCAGGGCATAAATACCCAGTTCGCGAGCAACATAACCGCTTGTATCGCCACCACACACAACAGTACGTTTTTTCCCACAGGTTTCCAAAATTGATTTCAATATTTTCCCCTGATTAGCTGCCAGCCTTTGCCGGACATTGGTATCTTCCTGGCCGAAATTCTCTAAATACTCGCGTGTTTTTTCAATAGCTGGATCATCTGGACCGATAGCTGAGTAGATCATCACGCTTTGTTTTTTCGACAGGGCATCCAAAGCAGCTTTTTTTACGCGTTCCATTTCAGCATTTTGTTTTTGCAAATCTATCAAGTCCGTGGTATTTAAACGAATATCTGCAAAACCTTTTTTTAATGCCCATTGAATTTGTTTACCGGTAGTTGGAGCACAGCTTCCCGAAAGTGCCACGATTTGATCGGCTAATCCAGGCGATTGCGGGGAAGCAGGCTTTAGCAGTCGACCGCTTTTATGTAAATGATAGGTGAGCGCATATTCAACACCGCTAGAACCCACAATCAATTGTGGCCCTTGTTGCTTATTTTCAATTATCAATCTTCCAATTGATAAAAGATGATGAATATTATATGTGTCAAAAAGTAATATTTCTCCCTTTTTACGATTGAGCTTGTTAAAAGTACTGTTTTGAATTGTATCATGTTCGTCAAGCATGAAAAGATCGAATAGCTCTACTGGTCTGGTAGTCTGTTTACCCAGGTGAATGCGTAAATCACTTTCGTGCATTGGCGTTACCGGATGTTTGGACATTGTGGGATGTCGATCGAGACGATAGGTTATGCCATCGATTTTTGCAAACAAATTACCAAAAATGCAAAACCGATTCAGAAATGGGGCGCCAATCAAAGTGGGTATAATATCTGATGGGAAATATTCTAAAGCCAGATCAGTAGCATAACCGATACTGCCCACCTCTGGTGAACTATCAAAGGTGGAGCACACTTTGTAATGAAAAAAATCGGAAGGAATTTTACTGATAGCAGTAAATACGGGGCGTAATTCTTGTTCCATTTGTGTAATTGAAAGACTACGGGAAATACCTGCTACACCAAACGCTTCAATATTTTTTTTACCTGTGCCATCAATTGATTTTTTCAGTACAAAGTTTTCTATTTCTTGCGCTGTAGGCGGTGCAAGAAAAAGAGCAGTGCGTATACCATTCAGGGCAAGAGATTCCATAACATCGGTGGAACCTGTAAAATCATCCCCGTAAAAACTGATAAAAATTTTATTATAAAGAATCATGATTTAAAAAACTCCAGAGCTTGAAAAAGTTCTTTATTTGTTTTGGCATAGGTTTGTAAATCTATACCCTGAACAGCTGCTTCCCATCCCTGTATTACACTTTTAACTCCGGCGGTAATTCCACCCGGATGAGCAACAATACCACCACCACATAAATACATAATATCAACGGTTTTTATTGCATTGTAAGAATCAACTGTCTGACCCGCCCATTGACCTGACGCTAAAACCGGCATAGCATGATAACCACCATGCATAGGTTCGAGGCAGGCTTTAATAGAACGGATTACTGATTCGTCGGATTCACAAAATTTATTGCGGATTCCATTGGTATGCAAATGATCAACTCCGGCCATTCTCCAGATTTTTTGATAGGCTAAAAAGTCCATTCCTAATACTTCACAGCGTGTAAACATCCCCCAGCCATTTCGATGCCCGTGTAAAGGTAGCTGGGTATGGTTAGCAACTTTAGATACTGCAGAAATACCCACCCAGTTCATACTGAGCATAATACATGTACCACCTTTGCTAAAAACATAATCATGTCTTTTTAGCATATCATCCATATCACCGCTGATATTAAATGCGAACATGGGCTTTTTTCCAGTATTGTCGGCATATTTATTAATAACATCCATTACAAGATCCACCCGTTTTTCAAATGGTGAATGGGGCGAATCACCCATGAGTTCATCATCTTTAATAAAATCCAGCCCTGCATTGATCAATATTTTCACCTGATCTGCAGTAGCCTCTGGCGTCAATCCCACTGAAGGCTTGATGATCGTTCCGATGATCGGTCGTCCAAAAACACCTGTCTTTTCACGGGTTCCGGCAATGCCGAAACGTGGCCCCTTATATTTTTGGGTGAATTCAACTGGAATTTCAACATCCAGTAATTTTAACCCGGAAAAGGGATGCAATTCATATAAATTTCCGGCTATTGTCGCACACAGATTTGCCAGGTTATTACCGATATTTTCATAAGGCCAGTTTAATTCTACAATTGCTCTGTGAATGGTATTCCCGTTTTTTCTTTTGGCCCCCGGTAATGTTGGAGTTTCACATTCACCTATAATTTCAATTTTTATAACTTGCGCAGCATGGTTAGCTTTTAATTCATCGGTTTCCCCCGGAATTTTTACAAAAGTACCGCTCGATTGTTCTCCAGCCATCATTTGTGCGGCTTTCTCTACATCCAAGGATGTCTCGATCAGATATTTTGCAGTGAGGTTTCTACTCATACGATAATTTACCGTTATTTTAATATCAAAATCCAGTCGCTGCCGCGCCCAAAAGAATGCGGTTTAAATGTTTGTGCGCCATCGGTAGCAAATTCACCAACCGGTAGCCTTTCACCATCGCGGGGATTGAACCAGGTGGCTGTTACTTTTTCTGATTGCAAATCATTTAAATTTATAGTCAACTCCGTCCCATCCGCCGTATACGCCAGCAGGAATTGCTGATCCTCAGACAATGTGCAGATCTGAAAGGACGAGTGATCAGGATTTAGAATTTGATATTTACCGGTGACCAGCTTTTCCCAGGGCAGGGATTCGTACAAGTGCCGCATGTAACCCATTTGAAAAGCGCCGGGATGATCCAGGGCGCGGCTCCATTTGGTACGGACAAACGAAATCGGGTTCCGACCCTCTTGCCACATTTGCCAGATATTATGATTGCCATAGGTATGCCCGCAGGCGCCGGTGAGTAAACTAATATACGCCGCATAGCGACAGTCGTAATCATCGAACCAACCGCGTTCGCCATTGCTCAGCCAGTTGACCGGATGATCTTCGTAATTGGGTTCGCCATTGACTACAGGTCGTTTAGGTTCCTGCGACAGCGATTTTTCATTATAGCTGATAAGATAGTGCGGCTCCAGGCGTATGTGATGACCCGATTGGTAGAAATCCAGGTCCAGCCAATCGGCCTGGATATAAAAATCACTGGCTTTGTAGCCTCCGGTAGGGTGATAGGTAATAAGATGTTTTTTATCAACCAGTCTGATCCCTTTGGCCATGGCATTGGTAATCATCCGGTCTTCATCATCTGCCGGGTTCCTGTCGCCGCCCAGTATCCAAATAATGGGTTTGTCTTTATAGCGTTTAGCGAGATACTCACCAAAGGCACTGGCATTTTCCGGGGTGAATATTTCCGGACCGGCGCCCCATTGTTTGTTGTATTTATCGCCCCAGGTGGGCAGCATACCGATGACCAGTCCAAGTTTGGCAGCTTTATTAACGATATAATCGACATGTTTGAAATATTTTTCATTAGGTCTGGCCGGATCGTTGTCGAAAAGCGGTTTTTCTCCATAAGCATTGTCGGTATTCAATCCATCCAGTTCCGCAAGGACGACGGCCTGGATTACGGTAAAGCCTTTATCAGCGCGGTTTTGCAGGTACAAATCCGCTTCTTGACGATTGAGCCGGTGAAACAACTCCCAGGCTGTATCGCCCAGCCAGAAAAACGGTTTGCCGTTTTCATCGACAAGGTACCTTTTATTGGCAGAGACCGATACCGGTTCACCGGCAAATAATGGAACAATAATACCAAGAATTATAAAGATTATAATTTTTTTCATAATAACACCTGTGTTTATATTTATTTTGTTTTTCTATATAATGATAATTTTCTTTATAAACAGCAACATTTAAAATTTATCCATATCAATTACCTTGCCGGTGGCTGCCGACTGATAGGATGCCCATACCAATTGTACAGTTTTGAAATTGTCGTCGCCGCTGGTTTCAGCTACACCACCGCGCAGGCCGTTCAAAATATCCCGCTGGGCATCGACAATACTGGAATGCACGACTGCATAAGCCGGATCGATCCATTTGTATTTGACCGGTTTTACCGTCTCTGTTTTTGTACCCTGCCGTGTGGTTACAGAGAGTTTAAAATTTACATCCAGTCTTATTGAACCATGCGAGCCCTCGATCAAAACCAGGGTTTGCGGAAAAGCTTCTTTTTCAAGTATGGAAGCGTAAGACATTTCCGCATAACAGTGGATACCGTTTTTCATTTCCATAAAAACATTGGCAACATCTTCACCCTTGATTTTTGGATTAATTCGGTTGGTTTTACAATATAACATTTTTACATCACCGGCAAGAAAACGGCAAATATCCAGAATATGCGAACCAATGTCGGTTAGTATAAACTGTTCCAGTTCCGCCAGAAAAGGCTGGTTATCGAAGACGGGAAAGCCGGAACAAAAGGAAACCCGTACCTTGAAAACCTCGCCGATCAGCCCGGAAACCAACACTTTTTTTACGGCGCGGATCGGCGCTTGCCAACGGAAATTTTCATTGACAAAAAGTTTAACATTGTTCGTGCGGCATACCTGCACAATTTTTTTGGCGTCCGCATAGTTTGGCGCCATTGGTTTTTGGCAGACCACGTCTTTGCCGTGTTTGGCCGCCATTTTCGTATACTGTAGATGAGTATCGACATCGGTAATGATGTCGGCAACCTCAAATTCTTCCTTTGCCAATAATTCTTCTGCATTATCATAAAAGCGGGGAATTTTAAATTTTTTAGCTATTGCTTCCGCCTTGGTTTTGGTACGATTAAAAACAGCCGGGATTTCGACGCCTTCCAGTTCCAGCCAACCGGGAATCTGGTAATTTGCCCAAAATCCACACCCGAATATACAGATTCTTTTCTTTTTCATATTATAGAACTCCTGTTAATCATTATGAAAAAAATGTTTCAAGTAGTGAATACTTGCCTCTGCCCAACGTGCTTCTTTTGCTATTGTCTTATCGATAGAATCTTCCGGCGGCACCCATTGTTCAAGAATGGCGCTTTGACATTGATTACTGATTTTTTCCAGCATCCATGGCAAAGGCAGCATCCCCTGTCCGGCCGGTTTCCCTTCAACTATAAAGCCCATTTTGTGGTCGATACGCCGGATGGCAAATTCCTTGACATGAAAATTGAGTGTATATGGGCCGAGCGCTTCTGTCACAAGGTGAACTCCCTCCCCGGCGCCCAGTGAGTTGACTGAATCCAGGCATATTCCAACCCATGAAGAGTTGACGGACTTTAGTATTTGTAAAAATTCCCCGGCTTTGAAGCGATCATGATTCTCTATAGCCAGTTTGATTTTGTACTTTTCAAGGTACGGTATATACTGCTGCAAATGGCTGATGATTTCTGCAATACCGGGTTCGAAATTAGCGGCGTCGATCACCATTCGCAATATTGGTGAATGAAATAACCCGGCGATATTGAGATACCTGAAAAAGTTATCCGGCTGCAATCCCCTGGAGCCGATTTCTACAGCAATATGCCGTGAATTCGCTTGCTCCTCGATTTCTGTCAATTCGGATGGTTTGAGCAGATGCAGCGGCATATTATCGGCTATCTGCACACAGGAAACACCCAAATCAGTTGCCATTTCCAGCAGTTGTAATGGCGTCATCGGGGCTTTTACCGGGTAACCCGGAACACCAATAGCCCAGGTGTAAGCGTAAGAACTGATTCCAAGCCGCATAAGCGTTCCTTAGGCATTTGAATAAGTGATTATCGCCAAACCTATCAGGTATAAAATAAACATAATTGTTAAAATCCGGTTGGTGCCTTTGGGCGCCTGGCTGAATTCTTTCCATACAAAAATACCCCACAAAAAAGCCACCACCGGCGCGGCGTTACTCAAACCGTAAGCAATAGCGGGACTGGCAGCGCCAACCGCAAGAAAACTGGCGACCATGCCCAAACACCAAATCATTCCGCCCAGTATTCCGGTGAGGTGATTGCGGAAAGTACCGGCCAGATAGTTTTTCATCGTCAGCGGCGCGCCTGTTATCGGTTTGCGCATGAAAAAGTAATTTAATGGTATCGTTCCCAGTATCACGCCAATTGAAAAGAAAGATATAGAGGTAAATGGCAGTAATTTCCCGGTTCCGCCGGCAACAATCGCGCCGTCCAGAGAGCGAACCAGCACGCCATAAAAGAAGGCAATAAATAACCCGGCAATCACGGAAAGTATTATCCCTTTAAAGGAAGGTTTCTTTTGTTCTTTGGCGAGCTTGTTATAGGCTACACTACTCAAATAGATCGCCACGATGATGATTACAACTCCGCTCCATAAAAATCCCGGTTTCCCTGTTGCCGTATTCCCGGACATTTCTACAACGATATAGTTGATGATAATACCCAGTATCCAGGCTATGCCGCCGCCAATTGGGAAAGCTACCGATAGACCGGCTACTGATATAGCCGCGACGAGTAGCAAATTGCCGGTGTTCCATAATACTCCACCAAGCATCGCATTCAAAATACTGGTTCCATCTGCTTGCTGCAAATTCTGCATGAAGGAGGCGCCTTTGGAACCAAGACTGCCAACAGTAAATGCGGCTATCAATGCCATTAAAAAAATACCGATGATCATATCCCAGTAATATAGTTCGAAACGCCAGTTTTTGGCTGCCAGTTTTTGTGTGTTTGCCCACGAACCCCAGCAGATCATGGCAAATACGCAAAATATTATGGCCAGTGTATAATCTTGAATGAATACCATAGGATTTTCCCTGGTTAGTTTAATAATGTTTAAATGTGATTTATCTTGATCTATAATAAGATAATCCGGCAATAAATACTATAACGATATTGTCAACTTTTTGTACAAAATTGACATTAATGGTTGGAATAGAATTGTATAAAGTGGAATAACGTCAAGAGGTACTATATTGGCAGGGTTTTATAGGCTTGCCGGAATTGGGATGGGCTAAGGGTTGTAAAACGCTGAAAAATTCTGTCGAAATAACTAGAGCTGTTAAAGCCAATTTTAAAGGCGATTTCGGTGATGGAAAGGTCTGATGTAATAAGAAGTTCCTTGGCTTTATCAATTCTGTATCGCAGAATATAGTGATTCGGAGATAGACCGGTTACTTTTTTAAAATAACGGCAGAAATATGCAGGACTCATACAGGCCTTTTCCGCCATTTGCTCCAGTGTTATAGCAAATGAATATTCGTCGCCGATATAATCGAATACTTTTTTTAAGCGATTGATTCTATTTAAGGGATAGCCTGAACTTGGGGGTTTGGTTATTGGATTCATTTTTTTAAGAAATATTAACAGAATCTCACATAACCTGCTTTTCAGGGAAAGCTGATAAAAATTTGGTTTATTAACAAGTTCATTATTCATTTCAATAAATAGATCCCGGAAAGATAGTCCCAGGTCTGTTTCATGAAATGGCATAACTTTATTCAGGTCCGGATGAATAAAGGGCAACAAATAATTATGCTCGTATGTATATGCCCCCGGATGATAGATTAGTTCCGGGTAAAAATAAATACTCGCCGTTTTAACAGAGTCATTATTATCTGCTTCCACATTATGCATTTGTCCCGATTGAATTAGGACAATTGCCCCTGGTTTGATAGGGAACTTTGTATCGCCGACTTGATAGATTCCCTGCCCGGAATAAAAGTAACTGATTTCATAAAAATCATGATAATTTGGAATGATAGGATGAGCTATGTTGAATTGGTAAAATTTAATATCTATAGGAAATTCTTCAGGGAGACGGAGGCTGTATTTCTTCCCTTCTGTAAACAACATTTCGTCACTGGTTGTCCAGTGGATGCTTTCGTTTGATATATTGCGGGACTGTAATTTCATTGACTTTAAGATCAAGTATGTCATGTTTCATACATAATACATTTTTCAGCTTAAAATAAAAGAATAATGTTTAATTATCAAGGATTACTTTTCCGGTGAAAATATTAGTTACACAGTATGAAAAATGCAGGTCTGTTCGTTCTAATCCCTGTTCTGCAAGATAGTAATCATTGTGGCTGTTAATTTTCTGATAGAGGATAAATTGATAGCCACATAACAGATCGTCCGGGGTTTAAGAGCCCCGGACGAGAGATATAGCCAAACTTTACAGGTAATAATACAGTAACATTTTGGAATGAACCAGGCTATTTTAACAATAATAAAGACCTGATCTCTTGATAATCTCCGGCAATTAATTTATAGAAATATACTCCGGAACTCACAACTTGCCCCAGTTCATCTGTGCCGTCCCATTTTGCCTGGTAAGAATTGGCTGGTAACTGGTTATGGAGAATTGTTTTTACCAGTTTCCCGTTTATATCATAAATAGAAAGGTTGACATCGGCAGCCGCGGGAATGGTAAATCCGATAGAGGTTTCAGCGTTAAATGGATTGGGATAATTATTGTGCAATATAAAATCAACAGGTGTATTCTGAATAGCCTGTGCACCCGCCAGGGCAATAATCTCACCGTACAAATTTTCGCTGCCTGAATTGACATCAAGCTGGTACAGACGATAACGATAGACAGAACCCTGCCGGACCTGCCGGTCGACAAAAGCATATTCATGAGCTTCGCTGCTGGAACCATGTCCCCCGATCAGCCCGGAAATACAACTGAAATTCTCATTACTACCATCAACATCATTACGATAGATTTTAAAGCCCAGGTTGTTGGCTTCGGAAGCTGTCTTCCAATGCAGCAGTATACCTTCCTGCAGAGGTTCGGCATAAAAAGAAACGAGAGTTACGGGCAACGGCGCATCTGAAAATGTGATCTGATCTATCGACAGATCGGCGCCGCTGCTGTAAGATGTATTGTTGAGAATCAGTTCTATGGCGCGAAGATCTGTTAAAGTTCCTGTCGAAATAAAGCTGGAAATCAGGAATTCTTTATAAACCGGGCCACTGCCGGAGGGTATCGTTTGCACCGGCGAAGTCAGAAAATTTGAGGCATCCTGATAAAGTTTAAACATCATATCCATAGACGCCGAACCCGAATTGTTAACATTAAGCATGGAAATTCGATCATTTGTTGTCCCAAAGTATCGAACATAGTTCACAAAAGAAATTGAGGAATAGTTATTATCATTTCCATCCCAGACAATTGAGGCGATTCCTTTACCCCCGCCGCTGCTGTTAAACCGAAGATTATCTGAAGAAGCATCGTTGACACTAACCACAATCGGGCCTCCACCGCCGGTTTCAACTCCGTGAATATCTCTTTCGGTACTGTACATGGCGCCATCTGCTAAACTTCCGTTAGTTGATAAAGATGTTACGGTGACTGTTACGCCGCCGCCGGGTTCATCAAAGCTATCAATGTTTTGACCCTTGGCCAGCGGCGTAGCCGTGCCATAAGCGGCAAAAGCCAGTTGTAATGGATCGGAAGGAAATTCAGTTATACCAAGTTCCGTTAAAGGAATTTGATACTCGTAAACCTTGTGCTGGTACAAAGCACGCGGAGTATAACCAAAACCGGTGCGGCCCCATTGCTGCTGTAGCTCGGAGATCGTAAAAGATTTTAATCCCGCCCTGTTTTTTATATAAACCGTAGTATAATCCAGGTCGCCGTCGCATGAGTTATCGGGCACAAAATCGATAGCCACATACAGGTTTTCATTATCATTGCGTACCCAACCATAAGTATAGTCGGAGGGATGTCCGGAACCCGTCACTGAAAACTCTTTAAAAAAAGGTTTGCCAAGTGTTTCATTACCAAGAACTCCGTTCACAGTTATACTGCCACGGTTGGAATTTAATGTATATGAATAGAAAGCGTTAAAGGATGTTGATTCCAGGTACATATTTTCTTTTGGGTAATTAAATGGAGTAGCGTCGATCTTACCCGGTTCAATACGCGCCCGGATACTCAGGGTTGTTGCACCGCTTGTCCGGTTGAATTCAAATACCGGCGCATGACCACTGATATCCAGAATATCATAATCGCTGTTGAGAGCTTTGGCCAACCGGGAGTCGGGTTGGTTATCTAATCCATATACTGCTGCCGGGGCATTATCCCCTAACGAAATAGCATCGAGGTGCGTCGGATAAGAGTTTGGGGCCGTAATTTTTACCCTGACTTTACCGGTATTGTCTATTAGCAGGTTGATGGTTTTGGTAGAAAATATTTTCCCAAATTCAAGAGTTCCGGCCGGGGTCCACAAGCCATTTTTTTCTATGGAAATCTGTAATCTGCTGTTCGATATGAATACCGGTGCTTCGTTGGCTAATGCCAAAGTGGATATTATCAAACAAACCAATAACAAATTAAACAGGTGCATTCTTTTATTCATTGCATTCTCCTTATTATTTTTCACACGATAACATCCCTGTGAATCAACTTTGCTCACCCTTTTAATATATTGTTGATTAAATTCAAAATAGATTGATAATCAGTATTAAAACATATTTAATACATAAATCATTCAATGCTTTTAATTTGTTGCCGGATTTTTATTAATTTGTAGTAATTAATTGCTGAGGATGGATATTAAAGAAAAATAGTGAATAAAAGGGTATGAAATATTTACGGTTCATTTATATTTTAAAAAGCGGACTGGAAAAGGTTATCGTTATTTCCTGTTTTTGGCAAAGATTATTATTCCGGCAAATAATCTTCACGTACGGGTGAAAAGACCTCGATGGCGACCGAGTCTTCCAGAATATCGGCGCCATGCTCAATGTTGGCTGGAATGCACCAGCAATCGCCTGGTTCAAGCACCTGCGCCTGGTTTTCGATGTGTAATCGAATTTTCCCGGAGATAAGCCGCCCGATCTGTTCCTGGGGATGGGCATGCCGCGGTAATATTCTGCCCTTTTCCAGTTGAAATTCCGAAAGCAGCATTTTTTCGCCATAGACGCAGGCTTTTTGAAAAATGCCGTCCAACAGCTTTTTATAACCGGTGGGTGCGTTTTTGTAAAACATTATTATTTTCCTGCATTTTCGGTTGGTAAGAATTTGAATGATTTTATTTTAGTGAAAAATTACCCCACACGAAGCTAATTGTATAGTACTACTTTTTGCAGGATAAAATGACCTGCTTTATTATACGCCCTGGGGAACATCCCCAGGGCGAGCTTATTTATTTTTGGAATCGCATAGTGTTTATTCAAAACTCAGCCAGTCGATGGCAACCGGCTTGTCTTTTGACACGGCAAACAGGTTATGAACACCGGTGGTTTTTTTCGATACTTTGGCAGTCACTTCAGTCCAACCCGTATGTTTGGGAATAGTAACCACAGCAATGACCGGGCCGTCTAATTTATCTATTCTGATTTCGATTACACCGCCGGCTGCGGACAGGGCATTGACAGTGACCTTTTTCAGTTTCTTTTTGCCGAAATCGACGCTGTTGTAGCGGAACCAGGCGCCGGGTTTATCCATAATTGCCTGCCAGCCCTGATGCTTGTCCAGGGTATCGAGGAATGCAATAGAGGCGCCCTCGCCGCTGATGGCTGTGTAGCGATCCAGTTGTAGTTTTTTAGTGGCGGCCATCAAACCAACGCCGCGCAGGGTGGGGGTAACTTTTTTAATCGTACCGTCGGCGTTAAAGAACAGGCTGTCCACCCGGATGGAGCGGTTTTTGTCGAATTGCGGAGAGATATCGTTGTGGTGATAGAATAGGTACCATTGCTGGTTATACTCGACGATGGATTGGTGGTTGGTCCAGCAATTAGTCGGCGATTCATCCATGATAACGCCGGTAAACTTGAACGGCCCCATCGGGTTGTCACCGATGGCATATTCGAGTCGTTCGATTTTATTCTGCACATGCGGATAGGTCATATAATAAATGCCGTTGCGTTCGAACAGGAACGGGCCTTCTTTTAATCCCTCTTTGGGCATTTCTGCGATGATTTGCGGTTCTGAGGCTAACTCTAACAGGTCATCTGTCAACTTGGCCCCGGAAATATTTCCCATAGCCCAATATATATACGCCTGACCGTCTTTATCTATAAAAATGTTGGGATCGATGCCATGAAGATTTTTAATTGGGGCAGGCTGGGGAATATAAGGACCTTCGGGTTTTTCTGCAATGGCCACACCTACACCAGAACCCCGGCCATATTCTTTTTTAACGCCAGCCGGAAAATAGAAATAATACTTGCCGTTCTTTTCAATACAATCCGGCGCCCACATGCTGTATGTAGATGCATCCACCCAATCCACTTTGGTTTGGGTGACGATGACGCCATGGTCGGTCCAGTCGGTAAGGTTTGCTGAAGAGAAAACGTGATAGTCTTCCATACAGAACCAGCCGGGACGCCCCATGCCTTCTTTGGCAAGAATATCGTGAGATGGGTAAACATATACTTTGCCGTTAAACACCCGCGCAGTGGGGTCGGCGGTGAACTGATCGGTAATGAACGGATTTTCCGCAATTACAGTACCTGAAGCTGCCAACAGGCAGCAGAGCAGTGCGAAAAAAGCAGCGCTGTTTTTTTTCATGAGCTTTTCCTTTACTCCAACATGGTTAATAATGAAATGGATTTATTGAAATGCTGTTGTTTTTTTCTTATTTATGAATATAACTTTTTAATTGCAAAACAGCAATATTTTTTACGAGCGAATTTTTGATTAAAAATACTGATTTTTTATGCAAAAAATGGTACGCTCCATATTGCGAAAGTTCAAGTAACAAGCGCAACAGTTTTTACCTGGAGGTTTATTCAAAAACGTTGCTATTACTAAACCATAAAAAGGTCATACCTGCTGTACGCTGTATCTATTCTCTATCCCCTGCGGCAATTTTCTGAATTATCACTTCCAACCAGTGGGCGGCACGTTGCAATTCGCCTTCCTGTAGCGGTCCTTCGGATGCCCTAACCGCAAAACCGGCTGCCGGGACTACCAGTTCCGCGCCGTGCTTTTGCAGGGCCCGGGCAATCTTTTCGGCAGCATAACCAAACCGCCGGATAAAAAAACGTCCTATCACGGAATTAATACCTTCAAGGGGAATCCGGGTATCGAATGCCACCGCTTTTACTCCACGTAATCCCTGCCGGGGCATGGCTTTCAGCAAATTGGTAATGGGGGCTGTCGGTTTAAAGGCGCGGGTGGGCGAACCGACTACCAATAAATCCAGGTCCCGCAGGTGTTCCGGAACTATCTCCTGAACCCGCCGGGTTTGTACATTAACCTGGGGGGTGAGCGTCGACAGGGTATTGCCAATGGCCCGGGCAATCTGTTCCGTATTACTGAAAAATGTGTCGTATACGATCAATGCTTTCATAATCATTCTATTTTTAAATTATTTCCAGGTTAATAATCATCAGTTTTTTATAATTTATCCTTGAGCAAAAATTCATCTTCAACAACCAGTTTATTAAATAAAGAATCGGGCAGATCAAAAAACGTTTTAATTCCGTCCGGATTTATAAATTCGCTCAGGATCAGCCGGGTGTTTTGCAGCGTTTTACCGCCAATCGCCAGCGCCCGAACCGAGTATTGTGCGCCGCCGGGCCGGAAACGGCTATCCGCTACCACTGCCGAAATGGATTGCGGATCGACAAGGATTTGTTGTTTGCGAATTCGGGCATCCAACAAATTATGATTATCCTCATTGCTCAGGCAAAAAACCACCGGTCCGCGCATCAATGCGGCGCGGTTGTACTGTTCCATAGTACCGCTGATGAACCGCAATTCCATGGGTAGAGAAAGATTAATCTCATCGCCGGCGCGCCATTGCCGGTTAATGGCATAAAAATGACCCCGTACCGGTTTAGCGTCTACAACGACGCCGTTAACGCCGATATGAGCATCACTGCACCAGGAGGGGATACGCAGCAGGATTGTAAATGTTTCGGCTTTTTCAGGAGAGACCGTAATGATAACTTTACCGCTGGCGGGATAATCGGTTGTTTGCGAAAGACCTGTTTTATTGCCGTTAATGAGCAGTTCCGCCTGAGATTCGTTATATAAATTAACAAAAATACTGTCCTGCGCCTGGTAATAGATAAAAGCGGGCAGTTCCGCCATAATGCGCCTAAAGTTGTTAGGACAGCAAAAATAGTCGTCAGGATAGTAAACCCGCTCATCCTCGAATGGGGTAAAGTAACGTAACTGGCGGCCATCGGGGGACTGGGCGGCAAACAGGGCGTTGTAAATGATCCGCTCCATCATGTCGCCATACAGCGAGTTACGCTCGATTTGCAGTAGTTTGCCAAGCATACGCAGAGCATAAGCGCTGGCGCAGGTTTCGCCGCACGCGCCTATACCGGCGCAGGTGTTGTTCCAATGTTCCCAACTGCCAATTGTTCCGGTAATATCCATAGCGTGAAAGGTGATCATGTTTTCAATTGCAGCTTTACTTCTGTACAATAATAATGGATCGGGTTCCATTTCATACAAAAGCAGTTGTGCATAAGCGCGGGCTATATAGCCGTACACATGGGTGGAATGATGTTCCGAACCACCCTTGAAAACCGGCAGGCCAAGTTCATTGACACAGTATTTATAATACTGTTTATCGCCGGTCTCGCGATACAAGGCGAGCAGCGCCTGTTCAAAACCGCAAATGTATGGGTCTTTGTGGTTCACCATATTTTCAGCCAATCTTTGGGCGGCGCGCAGGGAATTTTGATTTTTAAAATAATGGTAATCATTCACCAGGCCCATTATGATATAGGCGCTTTCGTGGTTATCCCAGTTTTTTTTGCGCATAGGGGGAGTATAAACGCCCATATAGCCTGTGGAATCCTGGGTGTGCAGCAATTCGTTGATAATATGATCCTTGAATGCCGTCAGGGAACTGTCTTTTTTGTAAGCCGCAAAAGTAACCAGTCCGTCTATAAACATACCTATACCGCAAAAGTCGTCCCGCAGCTCCGGCTTTTCTTTTTGCTGACGGAAATGGCGCAGGAATTGATCTTCCATATCGATAGCCAGCAAGTTTTTGTTAATGGTCACATCGATGCGCCGGCCGATTTCGCCGTCGACTGTTATATCGGTAACATTAACCGGTTGCAGCAGTTCCGGCTTGGGCGCACTGCACGATAACAGCAGACCTGTAATAATTATAAAGAAAAATTTAGAATGGAGATTGAAAGAAAGAGTCATTTTATCTTTCCTGAATTAAATATCCAATTTATCTATCCTGAATAATTTACATACCTGAAATCAACCACATTGCTTGTTAACAGGTAATTTTATTAGGGTAACTTGTTCAACATTTTAATCATCGATAGTAAAAAATAAAAAGCGATTTTAAAATCAGTATATGTTTAACAATAGAACATTGATTTCTCTGCGTCCACTGCGACCTCGGCGGTTTCAATATTTTTTACCGCAGAGATCGCCGGGAACGCAGAGGAAGATATTTTAAAAATTGCCGGTGTGTAACTCTTGTTACCTTTCAATGCTCCCAACTTGTCTGCATGATGCTTTAGTGAATTTTTCAGGCTTTTCCTGTTTTTACTTTTTTGATGGATATGCCTGAAAAATTATGTTTTAATTCCACTTTTGTTATTGCTTAATATAATAGATTATAACCCAGCGCTCAATATTCCGGCCATAATTCAAAATCCTTCGCAATCCCCTCTTCCGCCAGGGTTTGTTCAAAAGCCGGATCTGATTTTTTACATTCTTCCGCCAGCCTGTTTAAATTTACGCCGCCTGGTATTTTTATATTGATGAATTCTTCCATTGGCAAATCTGCATTTAATTTTTTTGGTTTGAATGTTACTATTCTACAATAAATTATGCATAATGTCAAATATATTTTTAGCGGGAAACCGGTTGGTTTGCAGTGATTGAATTTTCGGGCATCCGATATTATCGCACCGGCCCCAAACCGGGGTGGTTTGAGGCCGTCTGCGATTTGAATACATGGGAGGTATTCATTTATGGGTCGATTGTTATGGGGGGCTATTTCAATAATAGCAGCTTTTGGGTTTTGTTCAGGTCTTCGGATTTGAAAACCAGCAGGTAAACGCCGCTGGCAACGGCATTGCCACTCCGGCTGGCGCCGTTCCAGTTCAGTTTATATGTACCGGCGGTTCTATACTCATTATCCAGCAAATCGGCAACCTTGCGGCCGAGGATATCGTAAATATATATGCTGACATGGCTGTCCTTTGTCAGTTGATAACTGATCGTCGTTGTGGCATTGAACGGATTTGGATAGCCCGGCAGCAGATCGGTTTGGTACGGCAGCGCTGTGGTTTGTTTGATCTCCGTGGTGGTGGAATTGTTAAGAACCATAAAATTACGCACTCCAAGCCGTTCATTGCTGTTGCCGGCGTTGTCGCTTACAACCCATGTAATAGTATGAACGCCGTTTGGCAGTAGGGTTGTATCCAGAATAAACTTGCCGCCGGGGCCGGAACTGTTCTGGTAACCGGGGAACTGCGCAGTAATATCTTCGCGCGGCTGGTTATAGGTAACATTACCGAGCGTATCGCCATCAACAACCACCTTGATCGTCGAACCATCCACCGGAATAATATTGGGCTGGGGAGTGAGGACCCAGCCGGACACCACATATCCCTCGCCGGAGGCTATACCGCCTTCGGTGGGATTATCCAGCGAACCGAACGGCAGAACCGCGTTGCTGTTGTCGATAAGGAACGGTTTGCTTACCAGTTCGGTAGAATTGCCTTCAAAATCCGTTGCTTCGGCAATAAAGGTATACTCGCCGTTTTCAAGGGTGCTGGTAATAAAGTTCATGCTCCAGCCGGCCCGGTCGTAATTAGGATAATAGGCATAAAAGGTTGCGATGTCCGGTCTGGTGCCTTGTGCAAAGGCCGCATCTCCTAGATATATTTTTTCCGCGCCGTTTTGCCGGTAAATTTTCACCGATTCGACGCCAATATCATCCAGAGCCCAGCCGTATAGATTAATGCTGCCGCTTACGGTGCGCCCGGAATCGGGATAATTAAATTCGCCTATCGGCGCAGAGGTTTGACTACGCACCGCCAGTTCAACTTTGATATATTCGGGCGGATTGGCGTTATTGATTTCTGAAATAGTGATCTGTGCGGGGTAATAACCTTCCGATAGACCGGCAGTATTTATTGTCGCATAAACCCAGTCGTCGCCGATTCCGGATGTCGGCTCTAATGTCAGCCAGGGTTGGTCGGATTCGACCTGCCAGTTAAGAATTCCTTCGCCGCCATTTTGAACCTGAAATACCTGGGTAACCGGTGATACATCGGCAGATATGTTCTCAATCCGGTATTGTTTTTTCAACCCGCCGGCGTTGGAACCATAGTTCAGCGATGATCTGTCGGTTCTGGGCGCGGGATTGCTGGAATTGTTTATACAAAAGTAGCGGCTGCCGATGCCGTCCGAATTGCCGGCATTGTCTGCAGCGGTCCATAGAATAGTATGTACACCATTTTGATATTGTTTGGTATTCAGGATAAAATAACCGGCGGCGCCATCTGCATTATTATTACTCGGATCCAAAGCATGAAGATCTACGCCATATAAATTGTATAACGGATGTCCAACCAGTACTCCATCCACATAAACTCCAATAGTTGAACCATCTTTGGGTATAGTGTTAGGTAGAGGAGTAAGTACCCAGCCACAGTTTTTATAATTCGAACCGGAAGCCGTTCCGCCCGGTTTGGGGGTATCGATAGCGCCAAATGGTTTTACGGCATGGGCGTTATCACAAATAATTGTGCTTGCTCCCAGTGTTGTCGAGTTACCTTCCAGATCCGAAGCATGCGCCCAAATTGAATACATGCCGTTGCCGCCATTGGGAAGGAAATTGGTCAGTAGCATATAACCCCAACCGGCCTTTTGATTGTTGGGAGTGTGTGGATAAGCTTGTTGTAAGTCCGGCCGGGCCCCTTCAATAAAGGACGCTTCGCCAAGATAGCTCATATTGCCATTGTACTCCAGGAACAGTTTAACATATTCTACACCAACATCATCCAGAGCCCAGCCGGTAACCGGTATAGTCCCCTGCACAGTTGTCCCGGCCTGCGGGGTGTCAAACGAGCCAAAGGGTGACATTGAAGAACCTTTGCCAAGCACATTCATATATATATTAATCCAGTTCGGCAGGGTATTGTCTTGGCCGTCATAAACTGAAATTGTTCCGGAATATTGCCCGGGAGTTAACCCGGTCGGGTCGACAAATACGGAAAAATATCCGGAACCGGTGCCGTGATTGGGTACTATTGAATACCATGTTTGATCGCTCGTAACAGTCCATTGGAATTGCGGATCGCCGCTGGAATTAACATACACTGTTTGATGTTGTGTTTTGCAGCAATCCGGTATTGCGGCAAAATTGATTTGGCCGATGCTCGTTTCGGTGCTGCCGGGTTTTTTATTGGTCAAAATTTTACCATTATCACCTGCCACCCACAGGTTACCCTTGGAGTCCTTGGTTACTTTATTTAAATTACTACTGGTATTGGACATTAGATTGTACCAGATTGCCCCCTGATCTTTGGTGAAGAGAAATGTCCCGTTGTCGCCAACCACCCAGCCGGTGGTGGCGTTTGTGAACAGAATATCATTCAGGGTATTGGTTGTGCCTGAAGTTTGTTTCGTCCAGTCTTTTCCGCCGTTAGTGGTTTGCAATATCGTTCCACCGCTGCCGCAGAGCCACCCGGTTTGCGGGTCGATGAAAAAGACTCCTTTATAATCCGGATTAGTGTGATCGCCCTCGATATAATTCCACTGCTGACCGCCGTTGGTGGTGTTATAAATGATGCCATTATCGCCAACCGCCCAGCCGTTTTGCAAATTATTAAAATGAATGGATTGCAGGTTGTCGTTCGGATAGGTGACGACCTGGTTGTACCAGGTTGAACCGAAATCGGGCGACCATTGCAGTCCCGAACCAGATCCGGCAAGCCAGGCATTACTGTTATTATTTTCCACAGGAGTATAAAAAACATCGTTAAATGTGCCGGTATAATTTGTGGGTTGTTGTTGTAACTGCGGCTGTTCTCCCTCTTTTTGGGTTAGCTGGTAGAGCGCCCCGTTTACCCCGGCCAGTGTGCCGGCAACTTGATCCGAATCACCTTTTGTGAAGCTTTTACCGGCCCCGGCTTTAAAATCCGGTCCTCCCTGAAGGCAAAAGCTATACCAGGTGTTACCGTTGGTTGGCGACCAATGAAAGGCGCCGCCATCACCGGCTATATAGGCATTATTGCCGGCAAAAAAGATCGTATTTAAGTTTTCGGAGGCGCCAATAACTACTTCACTAAATTCAAGCCTGTCGTTGGCGGTAAGCGGGGTATGTAAAATGAACGTAATAATTGATAATAATGAAATTATAAACCTAACCCCAATCCTTTTGCGCATGTTACTTCTCCCTGTAATTATAATTTTTTGTAAATTATTTATCTTGTTCAGGCGTTTTTAAACACATTGTCCGGTATCACATTGTTAATATCAAATATGATTATCATTATCGGTTTAACTATATTTTGCTGTCCGGTAAACTCCGGTAGCTGATACCTGTAAAAATTTTTCCGAATTACATAATATTTGGAGAAAGCATTATTTGATGCAGCAACATTTGTGCAAGTTTTTTAGGAAATGAGGAAAAAACTTTTGGTATTTTAAATTTTATTGTGAAAAACCAGGTTGAACTGGAGGATGAGGTTTCCTCTCCACAAGTTCCCGCGCTTGTGGAGAGGATCATCTTGTATGTTAAAAATCATTACTTTGCAGGCGTTCTTTTTGGGTAAATCCCGCTGGCACAGTAAACAAACCTGCCGGGGCTTCAGTCTGGGATGCCTCAACAACATTGGAAATATAGTGTTTACCGTTAATCATATTTTTTTCTTTAACAATAACCTGCATTTGGATGCCTTTAACTTTGGCCAACTCGTTGCGCAGTTTGGTATCGCTGTTGTGCAGGGCGCGCATAATATCCATCATTCCATAGAACAACTCCAGGTTACATGGAAAATCATCGCTTGCCCAAACTTCAATATCGCGTTCGTTGGTTTTACCACTTTCAGATGAATTCCAGTAATTTACCTCGTAAAGGGTACATTTTTTCCCTGACAGGTCTGTATTTTTCCCGGTTTTCTTTACTTTACCGGTCTTGAGCATTTTTTGATAACGCCAGTACAGTTCATCATCTACAAAAGCGGGAATGTTCAGGGGAACGGCCGATTCTACCCACGTGCTATCCTTTAGATTGACATAGTAAAACCTGTTTTCTGTTTTATTAAAGATCATCTTCCGGTTCGGTTCCACCAGGGCAATAACATCCTGGCCGATCCAGGTGTCGCTGGTATATAAAAATTTACTATCCACTTTTTTGCCCAAACTCCAGGTTTCCTCTTCGTTAATCTCTTTAAAATGCCAGACTTGCTCATTTTTTGTAACCGTTGGAATACTTTCCTCCGTTAACGCGGCAGTTGCGACAATTCCAGATATATCTTGCGCCATTGCCTGCATATCCATTACCGGAATGAGCATTTCCGTAGTGGGATTGCCGGTTTGGTCGGCAGACCAGATCTCTACTCCCGGTCCCATTGGAATTTGACCGCTTAAAATCGACATGGTGATAAATGCGGCCCAGGGATACTCTTGCTCCGCTTTACCTTTTATTATTGCGGAAGCAACCGGACTAGCCGGATACTCTTTGATGACAAAAGGCGCATGAGCCTGCGTCCCCGGCGCAACCGGGTAGCCGACTTCCCACACATAATTATCCGCCAGGGTTTCCGAGGCGTCGCTGTAAAAGCAGCCGAACTGGTCGCCGGTGGTTGTGATTTGGTTTTTCTTTATATAACTCTCCAATTGTGCAATCGCCTGCGGCAACTGTGCATAAGAGCCATACATGGGCAGAACCAGCGCTGTTTCTTCAGGGGTGGTTTTAAAGGTGATCTCCATTCCGGGATACCCATCCTCCGGGCGGAATGCCAGGATACATAGTTCGGTTTTCCACCAGAATTCCTTGCCCACCTGGTCACCCGTACAGAATTCCATAGCCGGCGGAAAACAGGGGATATAACCCATATCCTGTATTTGGGCAATAAAAGCTTCCCATACCCGGTCGGTGTTTTTAATGCCTTCCACCTGTGTACAGGCCATATTCCAGCCGACCTGCTGAATGATTTCCAGCGGTGCTTTTGCCTGTGTGCCCGGTTTAACTCTATATCCGATTTCCCAATTAGATTGCGACAGCGCTACTTTTTCGGGATCGCTGAAATAGCGGGCAAACGGCGAACCGATAACCTTGATGCCCTGCTGCGCGGCCAGGCTGCGAACCTGCTGCGCCGCCTGTTCGAACTGGTCATTGGGCGAACCGACCATCGGCAGTACTACCGCATACAATGGCTCGGTTTCTTTAAAGGTAATATTCAGGGATATGGGTTTAGTATCTTTGCCGGCTTGAGCGTTAGCCGATGGCTTGTCCCAGTTCATTTTAAAAATAACATCCCCATTCTTTTCCGCTTCCGCCATTGGCAGTAGGCTGAACATCAGGATAAACGCCGCGGCAAAGGCAGTGATAAGCGCTACGGTGCGGGTTTCCCAGGATTTCTTTTCCAGCCATTTCAGGCGGGTCACAAGCCTGTAAGGTTCTTCGAATACGCCCAGGAATCCCAGTCCAGGCTCCACCTTTTCCGTCAATAAGCGACGGGCGGTTTCGAGCAGGGTTTGCCGGTAGGCGGCGGTTTTTTCACGCAGTACACTGGCTACCGTTAAATCGCAGCATATTTCCCGCACCTGCTTGATCTGTTTTTGCACCCACAACATGAGCGGATTCATCCAGTAGACGACCTGCAAGAACAGGGTCAAGCCGTGCAGCCACAGGTCGCCGCGTTTAAGGTGCGCCAACTCGTGCAGCAGCACATGTTCGGCGTCGTCGCTTTTGAGATTATCAAAGTACCCGGCGGGCAGCAGCAGCACGGGACGAAACATGCCGTACACCGCCGGGGTCACTGCTTTATTGGCAAAGACCACCGCCGGCAACTGCTCCAGTCCCAGCCGCTGCGCAGAGAGCACTAGCAGTTCATGGAACCACTGCGGAATTTCGCGTTCTTTTTGCTGCTCGTGCCAGCGCCGCAACTTGAGCATTTTACCGAATAACAGGGCCATGTATACCAGTATCCCAACAAGCCATACCAGCATAACCCAGACCAGCAGATCCGGTTTTACCGCTATGTCCGGCGCGGATGTGGATGCAGTTGCTTTTGCGGCGGCAACTTGTCCGGGCTGCGGCAAGGAAGTGAGTCCCCGGTGCGATGTTATCGGTGTTGGCATCGCCGCCGTTTGCGCCGGGGCCGGCGTGGTGAGGGGCGTCAAGTTCGCCGGAACAGTTACCCGCGCGGTCATGGCTTGCCGCACCGGTGTATGCAATTGCGATACCAGGCTGCCGTTGAACGACCAGGATGGCGGAATGAGCAGCTTAACCAGCACCAGAATCCACAAACCATAACGAACCTGCGGCCAGGCCCAGTTGCGCAGCAATAAATCCAGTATGCTGATGATGGCGATGAGCAATGTAACCTGCACCAGCATGGGTCCCATCCATTGCCACCACAGGTGGGCGATATTATTTAAAAGTGCCATAGAATCCTCCAACATCTTGTTTACTTAGAATCTTGGTAATTGAGTAACATTATAATGTGCTTTACGCACGGCAATACGGAACTCGTTGACCTGCTCGCCATGCACGTCGCCGCTCTTGAATATACGCATCGGGTAGCCGGTATCGCGGTAACCATTTATATTATATGAAAGCGCCATGCTGTGCACATACAGCAGCAATTCTTTATAATCATATTTGAATTCCGTACAGATAACCAGTTCTTCAGGGAAATACTTGATCTCAAATGGCGCCACGGCCGCCGTGCCTTTGGGTACGGGGAACCCGACCTCCCACAATACCTCTTCTTCAGGTATAAATTCTTTATTGTTAAAATACCTGAAAAACGGCTCGCCCTGCGGCTCTACATTGATCTCTTTTAAATACGCCCGCAACTTGGCCAGGGCGCTCGCTTCCTGGTCGTATGAACCCTGCACCGGCAGCACCAGCGCGACCATTTCCTCGGTCCATTTGGTGTACAGCGGCACTGTGGGGAACGGTTTTTCGGACTTTTGCACCGGGATTTGCACTTCCCATTTGGGGCGCCAGTCGTTATGATCATACAACTGATCCGGGCAGTATATAAATGCCGCATCTGTGGCGACCAGGTTTTCATTGTATAAATAGTTCGCCATTTGCCGGTTCCAGGAGTCCTCTTCCAGGGACTGATCCAACCGGCAGCAAACGGAATTTTCCGCAGGGAAGTTTTTCAGTTCAAAGGGAGCGGAGACTGATATTTTTTTAGCGACCGGGTAACCCACTTCCCACACCGGCGCATATTCCGGCTCGGCAATACTGTTCTGCGATAATTGCCGCAAAAAGGACGGCCCGTTTGGTTGGATGCGGTGTTCCCGGCAATAATCCTGCAGGCGATGCATGGCGTCGTAGACCTGGTCGAGTGGGCCCTGCATGGGCAATACTACCGCGTAAAACTCTTCCGTTTCCTTGAGGAAAAAATTATAATCCCAGTTTCCGGATTTTTTGCTCTTTAGCTTGTCCCACCAGGAAGCGTCTTTTTCTGCGTTTTCTGCAAGGGGCGTTCCGGGTTCTTTATCTGTTAGCTGTTCCGTCTGTTCGGCGGCGGATTTTGCCTGTTTGCCCTGGCTGCCCATCGGCAGGATGAATCCGGCCATGAAAATGAAAACCATGGCCGCTATAACGATCATCAGCTTGCGGTCTTTCCAGGTGTTCTTTTCCAGCCATTTGAGGCGGTTTACCAGCCGAAACGGTTCTTCAAACACGCCCAGCAGTCCCATGCCAGGATCGAGGGATTCGGTGAGCATGACGCGCGCAGTGTTCAACAGGGTTTGCCGGTAGTGCGTGGTTTTCTCTTTCAGAATATTGGCGACGGTCATATCGCAACAGAGTTCGCCGATGTGCCTGAGCTGCTTTCTGGCCCACACCAGCAGGGGATTGAACCAGTAGACGATCTGCGCCAACAGGCACAGGGCGTTGATCCACAGATCGCCGCGCTTGAGATGCGCCAGTTCGTGCAGCAGCACGTGTTCCGCTTCCTGTTCCGTGAGAGTGTCGAAATAATGCAGCGGCAGCAGCAAGACGGGATTGAACAGGCCATACACCGCCGGGGTAACGGCTTTGTCGGAATAGACGATGGCCGGCAGCTTGTCCAGGTTGAGGCGCGCCGCGGTGCGGGTGAGAATTTCGTGGAACCAGACCGGAATGTTTTCCCGCTCCTGTTGCATAAGGTGCCATTTACAGAGCTGCGCGATTTTGCCGAGCAGCAGTGCGGCAAAGATGAGCATGCCCAGCAGCCAGGCGAACATGGCGTATACCTGCCAGACCGGCGCGGCGGCAACCGGGGCTGCTGCCGCGATATTGCTGAAGGGCAGCGAGGGGATGCCTTGCCCAGGTTCCGCTTTGGCGTCGGTTGCAGCGGGTGCGGCCATATCCGCTGTGGTATTCTGTATTGACGTTTCGCTGGAAGGAGCCAGCCATTTTTCCGCAATCTGTTTTTGCACCAGCGGCTGGATTTTAGGGACAATCGCAGTGGCAAGCGACCAGTCCGGGGGAATGAACAGCTTGACCAGTACCAGTATCCACACGGCGTAACGCACCGGTGGCCAGACGTGTTTGAATAAAAAATAATCCAGCAAGGAAATAACAATGACCAGCAGGCTCGCCTGCCAGAGCATGGCGCCCATCCACTGCCACCACAGGTGGGCAATATTATTAATGAGGTTCATTTTCTTCCTCCTCTCCCGGTTTGTCCATTGCTTCCAGGATTTGGATGAGTTTGCGGCGTTCTTTTTCCGAGAGTTTTCTCTCCTCGACGAGATAGTGCATCACCGGTTCCAGGGCGCCGTCCAGCGCTTTTTCGAACAGGGATTTGAGGGCGCTGGAGCGGGCTTTTTGCTGCGAGACCAGCGGCTCGTACACGCTGGTGTTGCCGCGTTTGTGCTCGCTCACCGCGTCTTTGCTGATAAGCCGCGTCAACATGGTTTTTACCGTGGTATAAGCCCAGTCGTTATCGGCGGGCATCTGTTCCATCAGTTCCCGCGCCGTTGCGGGATGCTTTTTCCACAGCGCATTCATGATCTGCCATTCGGCATCGGATAGTTTCATTGGTTTTCTCCGTTACTTCTACATGTGTAGTAGAATATACTACATTTGTAGAAGTTTGTCAAGAGAAAAGTGAGAGAATTTGGAATTATTGGGATTTTTTTGGGGATGATTCTGGAAGGGCAGGAGAGGGGAGGGAGAAATTTTTATTTTTTAAATTAATTTTACCATTCATAATTTATTTTTCCATCAAGTGTATCAATAAAAAGATTAATAGCTTTAATTTGTACCTCACTAAGACCTTCAAATTTCTTAGAGTTGTAAATTTTTCTTATTTGTGGTTCAATTAGCTTAATATCAATAAATTCTTCAAAACTTTTTAAATTAATACTCAAATTTTCCTTACCTGTATAATCTGACATTCCATAACTTTTTGATTTATTTAAAAAAGAAGTGATAAATAGAATTAAACTATATTTGTCTTTTATCAAATTCTTAACATATTGATTTATTACATCAATACCTGCCCAGTCTTTCCAATAGAATAAAATAGTAACAAAATTCCTATGTTTTAAAAGACGACCATCCGCCGCCCATTTTTCAATTTTCTCTAAAGAAAGTAATTTCAATAATTCAAATTGTTCTGATGTTACTATCATTTCGTCAATTGAATTAAGGTCTTTATTTGGGTTATTTTTATCCTGTTGTTTTTCAAGTATATTAACTGCATAAACTATTGTATAGATACTATCTTTTACTTGTTCTATTGCATTTTTAATTAAGTTGTATCTATTTTCATGATCCTTAAAACGAAGACATAATTGATGTATTATTCGAAAAATATCCATTGATGTGCTATGAGTGAACAAATCAAAATCTTGTTCAGGAAATGTATCACCAAGATTCATGAGGACATTTATAATTGTACTAATATTTTCATCTGGTATATAATTTTTATCTTTTGTGTAATCCCCTAATGAATCTAAAAAATATAAAATTTTTTCTTTTTCTGTAATTAAAATCAGTGAATCAGAAAATAATTTATAACTATTTGCCTTTGATAATATCGATTTCATCTCAATCAGAGTTATTTGATTTTTATGGATTGTTAAAGTAAAATAAATATCAAACATCTCCGTACAACATATTCTTCCTTTTTTTCTTTTTTCATTAAAAGAATCATAATTATAATTAATTCTATTGAATACAACCCCCAGACTTGGAAATAATCTGGTTAAAAAATCAATCAATTTATCATGTGGGAAATTATTTACAGTACTTATAATATCATTGAATTCTTTCAAATTTGGATGTTCATTAAGTAATTGATTATTATCTCGTGACTGATCTGATTCAATGTATAATTCCTTGTTATCTCTTATATGATAATAAATATTGGGTAAAAAAATTTGTAAAGCTGTTATAGCAATAAAATCCACTGGATTAACTTTGCCTTTTATTAATGAAAAATTAAAAGATAATGTATTTGTAAATCTATTTACATCACGCAAATTATTAAAAAAATATTTCAACCCATCGTGAAAGATATTGCTCATATGGTTAGAATCGAATATGTCTTCAGGGATATCAACAATTATTTGCTCAAGTTTATTAAAAAATAACTTGTATATCTCTGCTTTAGAAATTTGAGGAATTTCAATTGGTATTTGAATTATCTTTTCCAAATACTCTTTCTCAAATCCTTTAAATGTATCTTCAAATGCTTTTAATACTACATTTTTATCAAAAGAAAGAATATAAATAGTATTAGGAAAATCACCTAGTTTTTTTACTAATTGAAATATTTGTCTTATCTCAATTGGTGTTAAACGATCGATATCATCAATAATGACTATAATTTTTCTATTTATTGTACAAAGGAGTTTATTTAATTCATCTCTAATATCGTCAATTGTTTTTTCTTTACTTTTTCCCCACTTCTTAATTGAACTTCCTGTCAATTTTGTGAAAATTTTAGCAAGTGTTGAATATTGCCCTACAACAGGAATAAGTGATAAGGGTTCTATTATTTGTGAGTAATCTTCTATCTTTTCACCAATGTTTTTAATTTTGGTTGAATTATCTTTTCTTTTCAATGATAAAGATAAAATGTAAAAAAATTGAGTTATTAATTGATTTTGTTCTGAAAAATTCCATGGATTAAACTTGATTATTATGGGTTTATGTTTTGAATTTTTTGTTTTTAAATTTATTCTTTCAGTAATTAGATTTAAAAGTGAAGTTTTGCCTGAACCCCATTCACCATAAAGTCCAATAACGATGTTGTTTTTATCTTTATAACTTGTTATTGTATCGGCTAAATTGTATGCAAAATTTTTCCTGCCTAAAATGTCATCTTTAGACGTAAGAATTGGTTGATCGGCATTAAACAAGTTTATCTCCAACATTTATCTCAAATTCACCACTTTTTTTGTTCATTCTTTTTTACCAGATTTGGAAAACATCAATTACTTTTAGTATTATTAGGCAATTTTTTAATTTTTATAAACATTACTTTTTCAACGATTTATAATATTTTCAATTTGGTTTCTAACGGAACATTGCTCCATAAAAATAAAAAACGTCCTAATTTGTTTAATCATCTTCATATTTATTAGTTAAATCATTATTTCTATTAGTAATTTGAGGGAATAAGTTTCGAGCAATAATATATAAAAGGCCTACAAATTGTATTGGTGTTTCAATTATTAATGATGTAATTGCAATTTGTGAAACATTCCATTTAAGAATACCATCTAATATTACAATTGAATAAGAAACAATTGAAAAAAACACAGTAATTAATAAAAAGGCGGTACCAAATTTAACTTTTAACATACGGTCTATTTCGTTTTGTAAAAGAATGTCAAAAACTTTTGGGTCAATATTTGATTCAAGTAAATTTTTTACTAGAGATAATTTTTTTTCTTCTAACGTTTTGCGTCGCTCTTCTCTTTTCCAAGGTAGTAAAAATTCAAGATTTAGTAGACCAAATCCGAATAAATTGGGACGAGTTATTTCTAATACATTTAATAAAGATCGGGCAAGGCTTATTGAAAAAGTAGTTTCTATAGAATCTTTTTCATTTTTAGTATTTCGGTTGTCACTTTGGCCCAATTGTACTGTCTCATCTTTGCTTTCGTCCAAATGTTTTTTCCCTAACATAATTTTATCTTCCAATAGTTGAAATTATTTCCATATAGCAAATTTTTTTTTATAAAATTGTAAACTGTTTACTAAAATTGAATGTTGCCTGTGCTTGCTCCATTAATTTTGGATTTGACTGTATAATGTTTCTTTCATTAACAATAGCCATACCATTTCAAACCAGTACAAAAATTTTACATCATATAATATACAACAAACTCCCGCCGTACCCGTGTAATAAAATCCATATCGAATGGCAGGTAAATTAATTAAATTTTGCGGAAATATGCAACAAATATTTTACATTTTCACTGGTACAATCCCCTTTTGTTAATTATTTTATGCTGTGGGGGGCGGTTCAGGCACAGTGGCAGGATTCTCCCCGCTCCGTATGTCGCAATGACAGGGAGGGTAGGAGCAACCCCGGCGTTATTCGTTCATAGTCCCGCCTTCAGGCGGTATTCATGAATCCGGCTAAAGCCGATACTACAAACCCTCCGTTATCATTGCCACGACATTCATGTCGTGGATTAATATCAATAAAAACAATGACTTTAGTCATATATATTTTAGGCTAAAGCCTGGGTGAGGGGTTAGGCTGTTCCACGATCTAAAGATCGTGGCAATGATGCAAGCGCCAGCATGGTAGGCAAAGGGAACTCCGGCGCGATCTGTATCGGCACTGTTCAGGCGCAAGGGCAGGATTCTCCCCGCTTCACTTGTCGCAATGACAGGGTGGGCAGGAGCAACCCCGGCGTTATTCGTTCGTAGTCCGGCCTACAGGCGGTATTTCATCAATCCGGCTAAAGCCGGGACTACAAACACTCCATTATCATTGCCACGACATTCATGTCGTGGATTAATATAAATAAAAACAATGACTTTAGTCAAATATACATTTTTAGGCTAAAGCCTGGGTGAGGGGTTAGGCTATTCCACGATCTAAAGATCGTGGCAATGATGCAAGCGC
>JAKQIY010000080.1 GCA_029561455.1 bacterium | reverse complement strand
GCGCTTTGCGCCCCGCTGCGTTCCTCCTCCCTATACCCTCCAAAATTGAATTGTCATTCCGAACAGCGTGAGGAATCTTTTTTAATTCGAGAAAAAATATAACATTGTGAATGACAAGCATATAGCAAGCCATGTAGAATTTCTTATGATATTTTATATGGGGTGAATAGTTACATAAAAAATAATTAAATAATTCCTTGCTTTTCGGAAAATATTTTGTATTTTTACACAAGTTTTATTCATTACTATTTCCCGGGAATTACTAAGATAAGTTTCTATAAATAAAAAAGCCTCCATGCGGGCTTAAAAAATATCGCAACGCTAATTAACAATAATTCTTAACGCAACACAAGGAAGCTTAGGCAAAGATATAAAAAAATCATGAAACCATGCCTTATTTTTGAAATCCCCCGCCAGGGAAAATCAAAAATAAATTATGCGCCAAAGGAGCAAATCTGGACTGCGACAGTGGAAGGTGTAACAAAATATTAACCTCAGATTTATGAAAGCAATGAAATTTATTTCAAATATTACAATGCTTTGTTTGTTTTGTTTGCCTGTGATAACCACTGCACAAAGTGAGCTGAAAGTTTTTCAGGATTGGGCAACCACAAGGGGATCACAGAATTTTTTTTATAAAAATGTCGTAAAAACCGACGCTTCGGGAAATGTGTATATAGCAGGCGCTACGCTGAACGCATCAGACAACCTGGATATATTGGCGGCAAAGTATAATGCGACGGGAGTACTGCAATGGATACAGCAATATAACGGCACGGGAAACGGAGACGATATGGCGGTAGCCCTTTATGTTGATGCATCAGGCAATGTTTATATTACAGGTACTGTTATGACACTGACCACAAATTCAGATGCTGTGGTTATCAAATATAACAGTTCGGGTATACAACAATGGCTTACTACCTACAACGGAACCGCAGGCTTGTACGATTCGGGAGCCGATATTCTTACAGATGGCAGCGGCAATGTTTATATTACAGGCGCCAGTTTCAACTCAAGTGGAAATACCGACATGGTAATAGTAAAGTATAACAGCAGCGGCGTCCAGCAATGGACAGGTATTTACGATTACACGGCACACCTGAATGACGGCGGGGCCAAAATCGCCATAAAGGGCTCAAACATTATCGCTACGGGTTTGGTACAGACCAACAGCACTACCTATAAAATCGGGATTATTACCTATAGCACAGGCGGTACTTTTGTGGGTGACATGATCAGCGCCACCGGTTCAAGTTCGGGTATTGACCAGGTGAATGATATGGTATGTGATGCCGTCGGAAATATTTACATTGCAGGCGCAGTGCCGGTTAGCGGACAAGGATACAACTATGATATTATAAAACTTAATTCCAGCCTGAATCTTGCGTGGGAATGTACATATAATGGTAACAATATAAATGATATTGCTACCGGAATAAAAGTTGACGCCAATGGAAATGTATATGTTACAGGCACATCAGGCACAATAAATGAGGGTAAAAACATAGTAACAATAAAATACAACAGCAGCGGAACCTTGCAATGGACACAGACTTATAATGACACATTAAACAACGATGATGAGGCCGCTGCAATGGCAATAGATGCGACAGGAAATATTTATATTGCAGGCTCCTGCTCATCTGAAAGTGATAGTACCAACTATTTGACAATAAAATACAACAGCGCCGGTAATTTGTTATGGACCATTCAGGGTGATGGCGATGCCCACCGGGATGACAGGGCTACGAACATAGCTATCGACACTAACGGTAATATTATTGTTACAGGTGAAAGCAGGGTTCCGGAAGGCGCTGCCGGTAATTTTGAATACCTCACAATTAAATATGTTGAAAAAGAAATAATTACGCCTGCGGATTATAATGGCGAAACACCGGCAGGCAGTTTTTCGTATTATTGCAACAAAGGACAACTGATCAATACGAACGACACCCTGATACCGGAAATTAAATATTATACCATCGGTTCATCACCCGCGTTTTATTTTACAGATACCGCTTGCAGTTTTGTATTTGCCCATGTTGACGCTGTTGACAGTACCAGCGACACCCTGCACCGGATTGATTTGAGTTTTGAGAAAGCTAATTCAACGGCAAAAACATACCCGATGGAAGAAACCAGAGATTATCTGAATTATTTTCTGCCCCAATGCCCCGAGGGTATAACAAAGGTGCACGGGAACAAACGCCTTGTTACTACCGACCTGTATGCTAACATTGACCTGATGTTCAGCAGCAACCAAAACGGAATAAAGATGTACTTCATTGTAAAACCCGGCGGCAACCCTGCCGATCTACAACTGTTGTTTACGGGTGCATCTTCATTTACTCTCGATACTGCTACCAATTCACTAACCATAAACAGTAGCATAGGCAGCCTCACATTTGAAAAGCCAAGTGTGTATCAATTAGACACTAACAACGTTATAGATAGTATTACAGGATGGACAGCCAACTGGCAGACCAATGGAGC